>NZ_CP125942.1:1801914-2402552 GCF_039602135.1 Glutamicibacter sp. B1
AGTTCTCCACAATCCGTCGCGCCTAATAAACGTGGCCGATCTGCTAGGCCGATGCTCGTCCCATGAACACCGCAGCTCTACTGGTCGCACTCCGCGAATTGTGCCGGGCTTCTTGGACCCTAGGACCCCAGCTCACTACCGCAATGCTCGTCCAGCTGGGCGCGCTGTGTCTAAAAATTCTTAGCTCGATCGGGGCGCTCGTCTACCAAAGCGAAGATCCACGAATGGTGCTGCTTCAGCTCGACCTGCTCGAACGTTTTGATCAAGAAGTACAACAGCAAAAACTCAGCCTGGCCCTTAACGCCGAAGTCACCGGCGCGCATGCCTTGTCGTTGAGCACCTTTGATGAACTCAGGCGGCTGCCGGACTACCCTGAGGCGCTGACGGAAGCCTATTTTGCTCAGCCAGCAGAACGAACCAGCGGGCGAACCTACTACAGCAACACGGCGGAAGTGATCGCCGGCTGGCTAGGCATCAACTATTTTGAGGCGCAGCGCCGCATCGATGACGCCCACCTATTGATCGGGCGACGCACCCTTGATGGAAGTATTTGCGAGCCACGTTTTGAACAACTGGCCGCGCTCTTTGCCAGTGGCACGGTGGATCGGCGTCGGATCGCCCGGGTTTCACGGCAATTAGAGAAATTGGAACCTGAAGACACGATCTTTGATGGTGTACCTAGCCAATTGCAGGCGCGCTCAGCCGATGGCACGCTGCTGGAAACCAACGCGGCGCAAGCCTTGGCCGATCTAAGCCCGGTCGAGGCACGCAAACATATTGATGCTGAGATCAGTAGGTACAAGGAAACCCATGGACTGGTCATCCCGCCTAAACTTGGTTTCTTCATTGGCAGGGTCATCGGCGGCGTGCACTGTTTCTATCTGCGAACCGATGCAACTCAGGCAGAGGTCTTCCACTCAGTCGCCGCGCAATCCAGCAATAAACGAACTAAAGCCGGCAAAGCAGCCCGCGGCACCGATGTCGGACAGGACACCACCGCCGATCCCGAGCAAGAATCAGCTGATCAGCACTCGGGCGATCAACATTCTGGCGATCAACATCAGGCCGCGGAAAATGACTGTAAAGAACCCATCCCGCCAACCCCTGACTGGCTCATCAGCGAGCAACCAATGCCACCCTGGGCTCAAACCCAAACCGCAGCTGAAGAAACCGCTGCCGAAGACGCTGACGCCGAAGAAACTGCAGCAACGGAAAATACTGACGGCCAAGACGCCGATTCGGAATCTGCCGCGAGTGGCCAGAGCAGCCCAGATAATGCCCAGGACCCATCTCCTGCCCAACGACGACTCAACGCCCTCATGGCCATTCTTGTTGCTCCTGTCTCCGGGGCTAAGCGCAAGGCCATCGTCCCCAAAGTCCTGGTGTACATGTGGCTCAGCGACTTACAAAACCTCGCCGAGGCTCACGGAGTCAGCGCCCATTCGGTGGACATACCGCCCGGCGAACTTCGAAAGCTTCTCGCCAACGCCGGAATCATCCCCCTGGTCCTCGGCTCAAACAGTCAACCCCTAGACATGGGCCGATCACAACGCTTCCACAAAGGAGCGATCAGAACCGCGATCATGGCACGCGACCGTGGCTGCATCGTGCCCGGGTGCACCACCCCACCGGAGAAAGTTGAAGTCGACCATTACGAGGTCTCCTGGTCCGAGGGAGGCGAAACTAGCGTGCGGTCGGGTGCCGGAATGTGCACAAACGAGCATCAACAACGCCACTCAGAACAGATCAAGGTCGTCAACGTCGATGGTCTCCCGCACGTCATCTTGCCCGAACACTTGGACCCGGAACAAAAGCCACGGAGAAATACCTACTGGGGCGCCCTGCAAGTTGACGACTGTCCGACCTCCAATATGCCGTCGGATCCTCCTACCCCGAACAATCCCAGTGCCCCACAGAGTCCAGAAACAGAAGCCAACACCGATCCGGACACGAACCCCACGCCCTAGCGCTGTGCGGTAAATATGAAAACAGCGACGCCCGAACCATAAGTCGGTTCGGGCGTCGCTTCGTGTTCAGCTCTCGAGCGAGTCGTGAAGCTTAGGCTTTGGTGTCTTCGTCTACCCAATCAAAGGTGCGAGTCACTGCCTTCTTCCACAAGCGCAGGTTGCGCTCACGGGTTTCTTCGTCCATGGATGGCTCCCAACGCTTGTCCTCAGACCAGTTGGTTTCCAGTTCGCCCAGATCCTTCCAGAAACCCACTGCCAAACCGGCTGCATAGGCAGCACCGAGGGCAGTAGTTTCGGTGACCTTAGGTCGGACCACAGGAACGCCCAAGATATCAGCCTGGAACTGCATCAAAGCTTCGTTAGCAACCATGCCACCATCGACCTTAAGCTCGGTCAGTGGTACCTCGGCGTCGGCGTTAACAGCATCCAGGACCTCGCGGGTCTGGAACGCTGTAGATTCCAATGCAGCACGGGCAATGTGGTTCTTGTTCGCGAAGCGAGTCAGTCCCACAATGGCGCCACGGGCATCCGAACGCCAGTATGGTGCAAACAGACCGGAGAATGCTGGCACGACATAAACGCCACCGTTGTCATCCACCTTGGCAGCCAGTTCTTCGATTTCTGGTGCCGAGGAGATCATGCCGATGTTATCGCGCAACCACTGAACCAATGAACCAGCTACAGCAATCGAGCCTTCCAGCGCGTAGACAGGCTTAGCATCGCCCAGCTTGTAGGCCATGGTGGTCAGCAAACCGTTGGTGGAGTTCACGATCTCGGTGCCGGTGTTGAAGATCAAGAAGCAGCCGGTGCCATAGGTGTTCTTCGCGGTACCAGCGGTGAAGGCAGCCTGACCGAAGGTCGCTGCCTGCTGGTCACCGAGGATGCCAGCAACCGGTACTTCACGCAGCAACTGGTTGGTGTGCACCTGACCGTAGACCTCAGAGGAGGAACGGATCTCGGGCATCATCGAGAGCGGAACACCAAAATCAGCAAGGATCTCTTCATCCCATGCCAAGGTCTTCAGGTCCATGAACAGGGTACGGGACGCGTTGGTCACGTCGGTGACGTGAACACCACCGTCGGTGCCACCGGTGAGGTTCCACAGAACCCAGGTATCGGTCGTTCCGAACAGCAGATCTCCTGCCTCGGCACGCTCTCGAGCACCTTCGACGTTATCCAGGATCCACTTGATCTTGGTTCCGGCGAAGTAGGTAGCCAATGGCAGACCTACGGTCTCCTTGTAGCGGTCGGTGCCCCCATTGGCAGCCAGTTCATCGACGATGTCCTGGGTTCGGGTGTCCTGCCAGACGATAGCGTTGTAGACCGCTTCACCAGTGTTCTTATCCCAAACAACGGTAGTTTCACGCTGATTGGTGATACCGACGACCTCGATGTCGTGACGGGTCAGGTTCGCCTTGGACAGCGCCTGGCCGATCACTTCGCGCACGTTGTTCCAGATTTCGGCTGGATCGTGTTCAACCCAACCGGCAGCTGGGAAGATCTGCTCGTGCTCGAGCTGGCCTACCGAGTGCACATCACCGGCGTGGTTGAAAACAATCGCGCGGGAGCTGGTCGTGCCCTGATCAATGGCGATAACAAATTTTTCACTCATGATTTACTGCTCTCTTTCTAGAACATTAGAGCGGCAACAAGTCCGCCAAGGATACCGCCGGTTGCTGGTCCCACCAATGGGACCCACGAGTAGGCCCAGTCGGAGGAACCCTTGCCCTTGATCGGCAAGACAGCGTGCGCTACACGTGGGCCAAGGTCACGGAATGGGTTGATTGCGTAACCGGTGGCACCACCGAGCGACAAACCGATGGCAACAACCAACAGTGCCACGGCCAGTGGGCCAAGCTCATGTGGAGTGTGTCCCAGTCCGGCGATCACGAAGACCAAGACGAAGGTACCGAAGATCTCGGTGACGAGGTTCCAACCGTAAGAGCGGATGGCTGGTCCGGTGGAGAAGACACCGAGCTGGGTGCCGGCGTTCTGCGGATCATCCAGGTGCTTCTTGTAGGTCAACCAGGTTCCTACGGCACCAAGGAAGGCACCAATAAACTGCGCCACGAAATACAACAAGGTATTGGCAAATGTTTTAGCCACACCTGGAGCATATTCTGCAACATCTTGGTTGACCAGCAAGCCGAGAGTGACTGCAGGGTTTAGGTGGGCTCCGGATATGCCCGCGATCCAAACACCACAGTAGACAGCTAGACCCCAGCCGAAGCTGATGGCGACCCAGCCCGCGGCGCTACCAAGGGTCCCCTTCAGAGCAACGTTGGCGCAGACGCCGCCACCCATGAGAAGGAGAATGAAAGTGCCGACTAATTCGGCGAGAAACACGTGAGTGGACATCTTTGACCTCTGAGTGATTTCGACTGCCGGCGGCCCCTTGCCGCCGGCCACATGGCAGATTAGCTGAGGATGACTCCATGGCTATCTGCAAGAACCGAGAGCGAATGGTCGATTTCGGCTTGGAGCTGGGACTGATCCCAACCCATTGGGTCAGCAAGGCAGTTAGCTACCTCGATGACCAAATTCTTTGTCACCAAGCCGCGGAAGGCTAGGTTGGTGCGGCGGATGAAGACGTCGATCAAGCGGCCGACCTGCTCGTTGTTGGCCATGTAGGCGATTTCTTGGCAGGAGAGCTCCTGGGTGTGCTCGAGCATCTGCTCATTCTCACCGAGCTCGCTGAGCACGTGATCGGCACGGGTACCGTAACGCTCGAGCAGAACGCGCAAGCGATCATGCGAAGCCTTGGACTCGCGTGCTGCGTACCAAGCGGCCAAAGCACCTTCGTTTGTTGGGAAGTTCTTACCGCCGCCAATGGCTACACCAACGGTGGACTTGACCTGACGCTCGCCCAAGAACTCTAGGGCCTTGCCACCCAGATTTTCACTCAGCGCACGGAAGGTCGTCCACTTTCCGCCGATCAGCGAGAGCATGGTGGTCTTATCGGTCAGGCGGGTTTCCTTGACCTGGTAGTCACGGGAGACGAAGCCTGGAGCAGTGTCATCGTGATTTGGCAGTGGGCGTACGCCGGAGAACTTGTACACGATCTGCTCTTCGGTGGCCTTGATGCCAGGGAAGACGTGGTGGATCAGGTCGAAGAAGTACTGGACTTCTTCATCGGTGCACACGGCTGGTTCGTTCATGTCGTGCTCGAGGTCGGTGGTGCCAACCAGAACACGGCCAAGCATTGGGTAGATCAATACGATACGACCGTCTTCGTGTTCGAAGAAGATCTCGCGTCCGCCGGTGGCTTCAAGCAGTTCTGGGTGATCGAGCACGATGTGCGATCCCTTGGTGCCGCCGGTCCACTTGGTCTCACGACCCAAGTCCTTGTTGGTCAAATCGACCCATGCACCGGTGGCGTTGATGATCACTTCGGCGTCGAAGTCGAATTCTTCACCGGTCAGTACGTCACGCAGCTGGGCCGTGCCACCGTCAACGCCGGTGAGCTCAACATAGTTGGTGGCGCGAGCCTTGTCGTTGGCGTTCAGGCCTTCGCGCAGCACGTCCAGGGTCAGGCGTTCTGGGTTGTGCACCGAAGCGTCAAAGTAGGTTGCGGTGTACTTGACGTCATCGCGCAGCTGAGGCAGGTCCTTGCGGGCACCCTTGCCGGACTTGAAGCTGTGCCATGGGGTGTTGCGACCGCCGACACCTGCGAACACGTCGTACATGATCAGGCCAGCTTTGATTAGCGCAGCGCCTCGTTCGGTTGGCTTGCCGGACTTGTGGGTCAAGAAGCGCATTGGTGCGCTGAGGATTCCCGAGAAGGTGGAGAAGATGGGGATGGTGGTCTGCAGTGGCTTCACATAGTGTGGTGCGATTTCCAGCAGGGAGTTACGTTCCTGCACGGATTCGTGCACCAGACGGAACTCACCATTTTCGAGGTATCGGATGCCACCGTGGATCATGTGCGAGCTGGCGCCGGAGGCACCTTGGCTGTAGTCACCACGTTCGATCAATGCGACGTCGATTCCCTGCATCGCCAGGTAGCGGAAGGTCGCTACACCGTTGATGCCGCCTCCAACTACCAGTACCCGCGCTTGCGGACGTTCACGCAGTTTGGATAGCTGTTCCCGAATCACGATTTGTGCCCCTTTGTAACAAATGAATAAGTCTGAAGCTAGTCTTGTTACTGAACGGCAATTCGGTCAAACAAAATGCACAAACGTGCAGAAATGATGAAGGTGATGAAGAAAACACCGTCCGGGGGAACCTATAAGCGAGGCGTCACTGGCACATCCGTGCACACCACCCCCAAAGCCAAGGACGCGTTGCGCGCAGCCCAGCTCTATTACCTGCAGGATATGAAGATGGAAGTGATCGCCAGAGAGCTTGGCACCTCACGATCGACCGTCTCCCGATTGCTCACTCACGCCAAGCGCACCGGCATGGTCTCGATCAGCATTACCCCCAGCGCCAACATGTCCGCACTGCTAGGAAATCAGCTGGCCGAACACTATGGCGTGAACTTTTATGTGGTTCCCACCGATGGGTCCATGGATGATTCAGAACTTCTGGTCCGTGTCTCAGCACATGCGGCCTACCTCTTAGGCGATATCGTCTCCTCCTCGATGACCGTGGGTGTGGCGTGGGGGTCGACCATGCAAGCGGTCTCGGCGGCGTTGTCATCCCATCCGACCCATGACACTAAAATCGTCCAGCTCAACGGAGCGGCCAACCCGGTCAGTAGTGGCGTCGGCTACGCGAGCGACATTCTCACGCGCTTTGGTCAGGCCTTCACCGCGCGGACCGAGCAGTTCCCGGTGCCAGCATTTTTTGACCGCGCCTCCACCCGCGATGCCATGTGGCAAGAAACCTCGATCCAGCGTGTACTTAAAGTGCAACAAGAGATGAATCTGGCGATCTTCTCGCTCGGTTCGGCCGGATCCACTGTGATCTCGCAGGTCTACCGCGGCGGATACCTCACCAAAGATGAAACCCAAGAGCTACGAGAGATGGGCGTGGTGGGAGATGTGGCCACGGTGTTTTTCGACAAGGACGGCAACAGTTCAAGCATTGCCCTGAACTCGCGTTCCACCGGCCCCACCCTTGATTCGTTGCGCAAGGTGCCCACCAGATTTTGTGTGGTGGCCGGACGCGGCAAATTGGCAGCCGTTCGCGGTGCACTCCAGGGCGGGTTGATCACCGACTTGGTCATTGATGAGGGTACGGCTTTGGCCCTGCTCGACGGGTAGGATTTAGACTATGCGCCAAAGAGAACACCTCATGTCCACGCACCGGATCTATGGCGCGCAGGTGCGCGTATTCACAGCTGTAGCCCACGAGCCCGCCCGTGGTGTGATCTTTGCGGTCCACGGCTTTCGCGGGGACCACCATGGTTTGGCTCGCATTGTGCAGAACCTTGAGAACTACACGGTGATCGTTCCCGACCTGCCAGGTTTCGGGGCCTCCAGCTCCATGAGCGATCACGCCCATGATGTTGATGGTTACGCCCAGGCGCTCGATGCGCTGGCCGACGAGTTGCAGCTTGATGACACCATCCATCTGCTCGGCCATTCTTTTGGGTCGATCGTCGCCGCCAAACTGGCGAGTATGCGCCCCTTTGCCTCGCTGCTGCTGCTGAACCCGATCTCAGAACTAGCGTTGGATTCCTCGCAGGCGCTGCTGGCCAAAATTACCAGTGCCTACTATGAGCTGTGCGCCAAACTCCCGGCATTCATCGCCGAACCATTGCTTCGTTCACAACTTTTCAGTGACGCCATGAGCCTGGTGATGACCAAAAGCAAGGATCCGGCCATCCGCCGTTATGTGCGTGAGCAGCACCGAGCATATTTTGGTGGTTTCCACTCAACGAGCACCTTGGCCCAGTCATATCGCGCCTCGATCACTTCGACCGTGGCGAACTACTCCCCCGAGCTGACCCTACCGACCTTGATGATCGGCGGCATGCAAGATGAACTCGGGACCCCGGAGACTCAAGAACAATTGCGCAGCAGCTTCGCGCACGCACAATTGCTCATGCTCGAGAACGTCGGGCACCTCATCCACTACGAAAAGGCCGAAGAAACCGCTGGTGCCATCGACGCATTCTTGCGCTCGCTCCCGCAACCGAGCAGCGAACTCTAAAGCACGCTATCCTGGTCGATCGCGATATTGACCACCGGATCCTTGGCTGCAGACATGGTGGATCGCAGGTGGCGCAGCGCGCTGGTGACGTCATGGCCGTCAGCGTAGGAGAAGAACAGCACATACCTGTGTTCGATCGGCGGGCCGTCGATCACCGTTGGACCGTGGATTTGCACCTTAGCCCGCGTGGAATCCTCCAGTGCTGCGATCAGCCGTTGGGCTCCTGGACCGGAAATGATCGCGCTGCGTACAGCTGGTGGCAACCCAACTTCGCGGCGTTCAGCTAATTCACGTTCGGCGAAGCTTGCCGGATCGTAGCGGACTAAACTGGCACCGGCCGGGCTGGGATTCCCGGTCAGCACCACTACCCCATCGCTGGTGGCCAGGCTCGCGGCGGTAAACCAGCGTGAGAGCACTTCTTCGGCGTTCCGCAAAGAATCATGGGCGAGCATCTTGTCGGCGTCGAGCAATAGCACCGTGGCGTAGCCACCTTCAACTATCGGTTCGACTCCCGGAGTTGCGACCACCAACGCCGGTTTATGAGGGACTTTTTCCACCGGCTTTGCTCCGGTGGAGGAAATAACTGGCACCTTGGGGAACGCCAGTCCGAGTTCTTCTGCCGTACGCTCGGCCCCAATGCTCGCTGCTCTGATCCGCGGTGATTGGCAATTTTGGCAGCGGTAGTCATGAAACTGCTCGCCACACCAGCGGCACGCCACATGTGAGTGCTGCCCGGCAAGATGCAACGGGCCTTGGCACAGAGGACACCGCGCTAGTGTGCGGCAATCTTGGCAGGCGACCGCGGGGACAAAACCGGTGCGTGCCACCTGCACTAGGACCGGGCCGCTCTCCAACGCCTTGGTTGCTTCGCGCCATGCGGTCGAAGGTATGCGGGCACGGGCCAGCATCGGATCGCGCTCCAGCTCAAAATCATTGGTTGTAGCGATCACCCGTGCCGCATGGGCACGAAGTTGATTCCGCGGCAATTTCAGCTCGATCGCCCACCCGGTAGTCACCAGTCGTTGCGCTTCCACGGTGCGTGAGGGCGAAGCGATCAGCAGGGAAATATCGGCCTGCTGGCTACGCAAGAGCGCCACTTCCCTACTGTGCTGGTAGGGCGCGCGCTGTTCGCGATGGGACTGATCGCCATCCTGCCACACGATTACCAGTTCTAAATCCGGCACGTGGCAGAGGGCGGCGGAACGGGTACCGATGACGATCTGCACGGCCCCAGAAATGGCGCGCAGAAAATTTCGGTACCTCGGGGTTGGCCCGTCGTCGGCCTGCAACCGCGCATAAGACTGCGCCCCGTACTCGGCGTCCAAGTAGTCGCCGAGGATTTTTACATCCCGTGCATCAGGCACAATGAGCAGGACTCGTTTCTCGCGCTGCAGTACCGGCCGGGCAGCGTCCAGCAAGAATTTTGGCCAGAACCCGTCCACGTTAGGTACCCAGGTGGCCACCGCACGCAGCGTTTCGCCACGTCCCCACGCCTCAAGCGCCTGTGTTCCCTGCTCGTAGCGTTCGAGCTGATTCGGCGTCTGCGGCAACACCGGGGCGACGTGTTCGAGTTCTTCTTTTTCGACCTTGGCCGCTCGCGCAGGCACAGCCGATCGCACCACATCCCACAGCGTGCCGGCATAACGGGTCGCGACCTCACTAGCGGCAGCCACCACCTCTGGGTAAAGGGCCACTTGTTCGCTGACGATTTTTGCCAGCGGGCGCAACTTCATCGTCGAGGCATGGTCTTCGAGAATTTCGATAATGAATCCGGCCAGTTGTTGTGGTCCAAAAGGGACTTTAACGCGAACACCTGGGCGAGCTTGTTCCTCCATCGAGGCAGGAACCTCATAGTCAAAAAACCGGTCGAGGTGTGGGACCGAAGAATCAATCAGCACCCGAGCAACCCGTTTAATACGGGCCGGCTCGGGTGCTGCGATCAGAGCATCTTGCTGCACTGAATTCCTAGGCGTTGAACCAGTTGCGCAATGCGTCGACGCGGTCCAGCTTCTCCCAGGTGAAGTCGTTGTCCTCGCGACCAAAGTGGCCGTGGGCAGCGGTCTTGCGGTAGATCGGGCGCTTGAGATCAAGATCCTCGATGATGCCCAGTGGGCGCAGGTCGAAGACTTCGTTGATGGCCTTGGTGATCTTGGCAGGGTCAACGGTTTCGGTACCGAAGGTCTCCACGTACAAGCCCACCGGACGTGCTACACCGATCGCATAAGCAATTTGCACTTCGGCGCGACGTGCCAGGCCGGCAGCTACCACGTTTTTTGCGACCCAACGCATGGCATAGGCCGCCGAACGGTCCACCTTCGATGGATCCTTGCCGGAGAAGGCTCCGCCGCCGTGGCGGGCGAAACCACCGTAGGTGTCCACGATGATCTTCCGGCCCGTCAGCCCAGCATCTCCCACTGGGCCACCGATGATGAAAGGGCCCGAGGGGTTCAAGATGATGTTGGTCTTGGACACGTCCAAGCCGGAGCGTTCCAGGATCGGAGTCACAACCTCTTCGTAGAGGTCGGCCTTTAAGGTGGCCAGTTCGTATTCCGACGCGTGCTGGCTGGAAACGACCACGGTATCCACGGAGACGGGCTTATCCCCGTCGTAGCCGATGGTGACCTGAGTCTTGCCATCAGGGCGCAGCAGTGGCATGCGGCCATTCTTTCGCACCTGGGTCAGGCGCTCGGAGAAGCGGTGTGCCAAGAAGATCGGGGTCGGCATCAGCGAATCGGTCTCATCCGAGGCGTAACCGAACATCAGACCCTGGTCTCCAGCGCCCTGCAGGTCACGGGGGTCCTTGGCGGTACCTTCGCGGGATTCCAGCGAGTTAAAGACGCCATCGTGGATTTCCTGGGACTGCTGGCCGATCGACACCGAAACACCACAGCGGGCACCGTCGAAGCCGTTGGCCGAGGAGTCGTAGCCGATGTCCAGAATGGTCTTGCGGACGATCTCGGGGATCTCCACGTAGCCGTTGGTAGTCACCTCACCTGCCACATGCACCAGTCCGGTGGTGGTCAGGGTCTCGACAGCGACCTTAGAGTTCGGGTCCTGCGCCAGCATGGCGTCGAGGATCGCGTCCGAAATTTGATCGCAAATCTTGTCCGGGTGTCCCTCGGTCACGGATTCCGAGGTGAAGAGACGAAGTTCAGGGGTTGTTGAAGTCACCTTTTTACTCTATCTGGTCTAGTGGACCGTTAAGCAGTTGTTGCGACGATACGTGACTAAGCACCTTATGGCGCAGCTCACGAGATGTCGCGCTTGTGTCCTTTTGTTGCGTGGGAAATCTGTTCGATGACGACGCGCGCCACCTCTAATTTGCTTCCGGCTGCTGGCACCGCTTCGGAGCCATCGGCAAAGAGCACCTGAATGGTGTTGGTTTCTTGACCGAAGGTCAGGTTCGCGCCCACCTCATTGACCACGAGCATCTCGCAACCCTTGCGCTGCAACTTCGCTCGACCATAGTCCAATACGGTGCCCTGATCGTCGCCGGTCTCCGCAGCAAAACCAACGATGAACTCTGGCAGTTGCGAATTCTCGCTGCGCGCTTGGACGACCTCGGCCAAAATATCGGGGTTACGCACCAGTTCAATGACCGGGGCAGAGTGCTCGTCGCGCTTTTTGATTTTTGAGTTTTCGATCTTTGCTGGGCGGAAATCTGCGACCGCAGCGTTCATGATCAAAACATCTTTGCCCGGTGCATGCTCAAAGACGGCCTCCCGAAGCTCTAGGGCGCTTGAGGCGTGCACGAGGTGGACACCGTGCGGTACCTGAACTTCTAGATGCGTGGCGATCAGCGTGACATCGGCGCCAGCAGCTAGTGCCGCTTGTGCCAGCGCAACGCCCTGGCGGCCCGAGGAACGGTTGCCCAAGAAACGCACCGGATCTAGCGGCTCACGCGTGCCACCAGCGGTAATCACCACCGAGGTGCCGGCAAGAATTGGATCGCTGAGCAGGTCTTGAACTGAGGCGAAGATTTCTTCGGGTTCCGGCAAGCGACCCGGACCGGTGTCTTTGCCCGTCAAACGCCCTGTAGCCGGTTTGATGATCCGCACACCGCGTTCGCGCAGGGTCAGCACGTTACTTTGGGTCGCGGGATGCTGCCACATTTCGGTGTGCATCGCCGGAGCCATCACTACCGGTGCCCGAGTGGCTAATAGTGTGCCGGTGAGCAGGTCGTCGGCGATCCCGGCCGTAGCTTTGGCCAAAATGTCGGCGGTAGCTGGCACCACGAGCACTAGATCAGCTTGCTGACCGAGGCGAACGTGATTCACGTTTTCGACCGCGTCGAAGACACTTGAAGTGACAGGATTGCCGGATAAAGCTTCCCACGTGGCATTTCCCACAAAGTTTTCTACGTTGCTGGTGGGGATCACGTCGACATGATGCCCGGCTTCACGCAGTAAACGCAGCAGGAGAACGGACTTGTAAGCGGCAATTCCAGCCGAGACGCCTAAAACGATTCGCTTCACGAAAGTACTTCCTCGAAGTTTTCTGTGCGGTAAGGACTCTTACGTTCACTACCGGCAACCGATGTGCCCAGCGATCGAAAAGAGGTTCGGGGGTAAAAGGTGCTTAACGAAAAAGAAGGCGCCCCGGTTAGGGCGCCGACTTTTCGATTAGTCCTCGATGACCTCGGCTGGAGTGACCTTGAGCAGGCTCTCATCCAGTTCGCGCAAGGCGATGGTCAGTGGCTTTTCGTTGAGCTTGGTCTCAACCAGTGGGCCAACATATTCAAAAAGGCCTTCGTTGAGCTGAGCGTAGTAAGCGTTGATCTGGCGTGCACGCTTCGCCGAGTTTAGTACGATTGCGTACTTCGAGTCGTTCGTCTCAAGCAACGAGTCGATCGATGGGTTGATGATTCCCTCTAGGTTGGACACAGGACTCCCTATTAGTCGTTCTTTAGCCCCATGAGGGCTACAAGCTCTTCGGCGGCACGTGCCACATCGTCATTAACGATGGTCACGTCGAATTCTGATTCCGCCGCAAGTTCTAGTTTAGCGGTTTCTAGGCGGCGCTGCTGTTCCTCGGGCGATTCAGTGCCGCGCCCCACAAGGCGGCGCACCAATTCATCCCACGAGGGAGGCGCCAAGAAGACAAATTTTGCTTCCGGCATCGATTCTTTGACCTGGCGGGCACCCTGCAAGTCAATCTCGAGCAGAACCTTTTTACCCTCTGCTACAGCATCCTCGACCGTTGAACGAATCGTGCCGTAGCTGTTCTGGCCGTGGACTACAGCCCACTCCAGCATCTGGCCTTCCTCGACTAGTTCATGGAAACGATCTGGGCCCACAAAAAAGTAGTGGACTCCATCCTGCTCCCCTGGTCGCGCATTACGGGTCGTTGCCGACACCGAGAGCCAGACATCTGGATAGTTGTCACGGATGTAGGTAGAGACGGTGCCCTTACCTACGGCCGTGGGGCCGGCTAGAACAGTTACCGACGCAGCGGTCATTGACTACACTTTCGTTTTTGGCGGGCTTTGCTTGAAGTGTTCGGTGATTGCGGTGCGCTGCTTACGGCCCAGTCCACGTAGACGGCGGGACGGTGAGATGCCAAGGCGCTCCAGCAAGTTTGCCGCGCGTACTTCGCCTACGCCCGGCACCGATTCCAGAAGGTCCATGACACGCATGCGTCCCACGGCTTCATCTTCGTATACCAAGTCTAGTACCTCGGTGATGGAAATTTTGCCGGCGCTGAACTCGGCCTTGATTTCTGCACGGCGCGTGCGTGCAGCAAGGGCTTTGGCGCGGGCCCGGATACGATCTTCGTCAGAGAGTTCTCGCAGTACCATCGTTCAGCCATCCTTAATGTGTAGTCGACTAAGGCTATGTTGAGAAACATAGCTTTCCAACGCAGCTTTTGCAAGACTAAACGCGTTGTGGCTACTAGAAACTCTAGTAGCCACAACGCGTTTCTGTCACTAAGCGGATTTTTGGCTAGCCGGCGGCCAGCAATTCATCGCGTACCCTCAGCGCTTTCTCACGAAGAGCGGCTACTGTTGGCCCCTCTTTGAGAATGTCACGGCTGCTGGTGCCTAGGACCTGTGCGTAGCTGGAGGCGAAGGACTTGGCAATATCTTGTGCCGTGGCCCCTTGCGCGCCAAGTCCCGGGGTCAGCAGTGGGGCCTTGCTAGCAGTGAGGTCGATACCTAATTTTTCGGGAGCGTCCCCAATGGTCGCACCAACCACTAGACCTACGTGGCCTAAATCTTCTGCAGCAGCATTATCCTTGGTGACTTGGTCAATAATTGATTTAGCAACCGAGTTTTGACCACCAACATGCTGCACTGAGGGCCCTTCTGGGTTGGAGGTTAGACCGAGGACGAACACTCCCCTGCCGGTCGCTGAGGCCAAATCCAAAGCTGGTCGCAAGGACTCATAACCCAAGTATGGGCTCAGTGTCACCGCATCCGATGCCAGCGGAGAGCTGTCATCGAGCCAGGCGCTGGCATAGGCAGCCATGGTCGAACCAATATCTCCGCGCTTCGCATCAGCTAAGGTAAGCAGGCCAGCGGATTTAGCGGCATCCAAAGTTTCTTCCAGGGCCGCGAATCCTGCCGAACCGAATCGTTCGTACAGCGCAACCTGTGGCTTCACAATTGCTGCTACCCCGCCCATCGCCTCAACAACGCGCAGTGAGAAAGATCGCACACCTTCGGCCGTGTCGTCCAGCCCCCAGGCTTCGAGCAACGCCGGATGCGGGTCAATTCCCACACACAGCGGGCCCGAAGCCTGCATGGCTGAACGTAGCCGGTCACCAAATGGGGTCGGCTTAGGCATTGCGAGCTGCCGAAAGGTTGGCTTCGTGCTTCTGCAAGCTGGTGACATCCCATGCGTATTCACGCAGCGCGTCAATGGCCTGCACCGAGGCACCAAATTCTGCCACCGTGGTGATCACTGGGGTGCCCACGGAGGTCGCGGCCGCACGGATCTCATAACCATCACCACGTGCGTCTGAGCCCGATGGGGTGTTCAAGATCAAACCGATTTCGCCGGCGTTGATCAGATCGACGATCGAGTCGCCGCCCTCATGCAGCTTGCCGACGACCTGGGTAGGGATGCCGTTGCGGCGCAGAACCTCGGCGGTGCCACCGGTGGAGATGATCTCAAAACCGTTATCCGAAAGGTGCTTGACCGGAAGCACGATCGAACGCTTGTCGCGGTTGGTCACCGAAACGAAGACCTTGCCGGAAGTTGGCAGCGGGTTATTCGCGGCGGCCTGCGACTTAGCGAAGGCGGTATCGAAGTACTTGTCGATGCCCATCACTTCGCCGGTGGAACGCATTTCTGGGCCGAGCAGTGAGTCGACAACCTTGCCCTGCGGAGTGCGGAAACGGGCGAACGGCATAACCGCTTCCTTGACTGCGATCGGAGCCGAGTCCGGAAGGTGCGCGCCGTCGCCAACCGCTGGCAGGTAGTTGCCACGCAGTTCGGCCAGGGTCTTGCCTACGCCGATCAGGGCAGCGATCTTCGAGAGCTGCACACCGGTGGCCTTGGAGGTGAACGGCACGGTGCGCGAAGCACGTGGGTTAGCTTCGATCACGTACAGGATGTCGCTGGCCAGTGCGAACTGGATGTTGATCAAACCACGCACACCCACACCTTCGGCGATGGCCAGGGTTGCGGCCTTCACGCGATCGCGAACATCTGGGCCCAGGGTGATCGGAGGCAGGGTGCAGGCGGAGTCACCGGAGTGAATTCCGGCTTCCTCGATGTGCTCCATGATGCCGCCGACGTACAGATCCGTGCCGTCGTACAGGGCGTCAACGTCGATCTCGATGGCGTCTTCGAGGAAGCGATCCACCAGGACCGGGTGATCCACGGTGATTTCGGTGGCGTTGGCAATGTAGCGCTCGAGGTTGGCCTCGTCGTACACGATCTCCATGCCACGTCCACCCAGCACGTAGGAAGGACGGACCAGAACTGGGTAACCGATGGAGTCGGCGATCGACTTGGCATCAGCGAAGGACACTGCGGTGCCGTTCTTTGGTGCGATCAGCCCAGCGTCATCCAGCACACGCTGGAAGGCGCCACGGTGTTCGGCCAGGTCGATGGCCTCTGGGGAGGTACCCAGGATCGGCACGCCGGCGGCCTTGAGTTCGGCGGCGAGCTTCAGCGGGGTCTGACCACCGAGCTGCACGAACACACCGAGCACTCCGCCGGTCTGCTCTTCGGCGTGAATGACTTCCAGAACATCTTCCAGGGTCAGCGGCTCGAAGTAGAGTCGATCGGAAATGTCGTAGTCGGTGGACACGGTTTCCGGGTTGCAGTTGACCATCACGGTCTCGTAGCCTTCGGCGCGCAGTGCCATGACCGCGTGCACGCAGGAGTAGTCGAACTCGATGCCCTGGCCGATACGGTTTGGACCGGAACCGAGGATGATCACGGACTTCTTCTCGTGGGTGGCCAGTTCGGACTCTTCATCGTACGAGGAGTACATGTACGGGGTGAAGGCCTCGAACTCGGCGGCACAGGTGTCCACGGTCTTGTAGACCGGGCGCACACCCAGTGCGTGGCGGATCCCGCGAACTACGGCCTCGGACTTGCCGGTCAGCTGGGCCAGCTGCGCGTCGGAGAAGCCGTGGTGCTTGGCTTCGCGCAACACCTCTTCAGGCAGGTCCTTGTTGGCGGCGACCAGTTGTGCGGTCTCGTTGATCAGGGCCAGCTGATCCAGGTACCAAGGATCGATGGCGGTCGCCTCGAAGATACGCTCGATCGAAACACCCGAGTAGAGCAGGCGCTGAACCAGGGACAGGCGCTCGGTGGAGCCCTTCACGATCGAGGCGAGGACGGCCTCGTGCTCGGATTCGTCAATAGTTTCGAAGGATAGCTCCGAACCCTTCTGCTCCAGTGAGCGCAGGGCTTTCTGCAAAGCTTCGGTGAAGTTACGGCCCAGGGCCATGGCTTCGCCCACCGACTTCATGGTGGTGGTCAGCGTCTTGTCGGCGGCCGGGAACTTCTCGAAGGCAAAGCGTGGCACCTTGACGACGACGTAGTCCAGGGCTGGTTCGAAGGATGCCGGGGTCTTCTGGGTGATGTCGTTCGGGATCTCGTCCAGGGTGTAGCCCACGGCCAGCTTGGTGGCGATCTTGGCGATCGCGAAGCCGGTGGCCTTGGAGGCCAGCGCGGAAGAGCGGGAAACGCGGGGGTTCATCTCGATGACGACCACGCGGCCGGTGGCCGGGTCGATGGCGAACTGGATGTTGCAGCCGCCGGTGTCAACGCCGACTTCGCGGATCACGGCGATGGAAATGTCGCGCAGCTTCTGGTATTCGCGGTCGGTCAGGGTCATGGCTGGGGCCACGGTGATCGAGTCGCCGGTGTGCACGCCGACCGGGTCGAAGTTTTCGATGGAGCAGACGACCACGACGTTGTCGTTCTTGTCGCGCATCATCTCCAGCTCGTACTCCTTCCAACCCAGGATCGACTCCTCCAGGAGCACCTCGGTGGTTGGCGAGTACTGCAGGCCGGCGCCGGCGATGCGGCGCAGGTCCTCTGGGTTGTAGGCCATGCCCGAGCCCAGGCCACCCATGGTGAACGATGGGCGGACTACGACCGGGTAGTTCAGCTCCTCGACGGCGGCGAAGGCTTCGTCCAGGGTGTGCACGATGACCGAGCGGGCCGATTCGGCGCCGCAGCGCTCGACGACGCCCTTGAACTTCTCGCGGTCTTCGCCCAGCTCGATGGCTTCGATGTTCGCGCCGATCAGCTCGACGTTGTACTTCTCCAAGGCGCCGGACTTATCCAGCGCGATGGCGGTGTTCAGTGCGGTCTGGCCGCCCAGGGTTGGCAGGATCGCATCCGGGCGTTCCTTGGCGATGATTTTCTCAACGACCTCGGGGGTGATCGGCTCCACGTAGGTGGCATCGGCGAATTCCGGGTCGGTCATGATGGTGGCCGGGTTGGAGTTCACCAGAACAACTCGCAGGCCCTCTTCTTTGAGCACGCGTAGTGCCTGGGTGCCAGAGTAGTCGAATTCAGCGGCCTGTCCGATAACGATCGGGCCCGAACCGATGACGAGAACTGATTTCAGGTCGGTGCGCTTAGGCATTACTTGCTGTCCTTTTCTGCGGCGGAATCCAACGCGGTGATGAAGCGGTCAAAGAGGTAAGCGGCATCGTGGGGGCCAGATGCGGCTTCTGGGTGGTACTGGACCGAGAAGGCTGGAATGTCCAGGCAGCTCAGGCCCTCGACGACCTGGTCGTTCAGGGAGTAGTGCGAGACTTCCACCTTGCCAAAGCGTGCCTCGGGGGCGGTGAACTGACCCTCGATCGGGGCGTCCACGGCGAAGCCATGGTTCTGGCTGGTGATTTCTACGCGGCCGGTGGACTTATCCATCACCGGCTGGTTGATACCGCGGTGCCCGAAGCGCAGCTTGTAGGTGTCAAAGCCCAGGGCACGGCCCAGGATCTGGTTACCGAAGCAGATGCCGAAGTATGGCATGCCGGCATCCAGCACCGAGCGGACCAATTCCACCTGCTTGGTGGCGGTGGCAGGGTCGCCCGGTCCGTTGGAGAAGAAGACTCCGGTCGCGCCGGTGGCCTTGATATCTTCCAGGGTGGCATCGTGAGGCAACACGTGCACGCGCAGTCCGCGTTCGGCCAGGCGCTGCGGGGTCATCGACTTCATTCCCAGGTCGATCGCGGCGACGGTGTGCTTGGCGGCGCCTGCGTAGCCGTGGTCTGCTGGTTCGACGATGTAGGCCGAATCCACCGAGACCTCGGCGGAGATGTTGCGGCCGGCCATCGATGGCTGGGCCTTGACGATCTCGATCAGCTCGGCATCTGACTTAGCTGCGTCGTTGCCGGAGAAGACGCCGGCCTTCATGGCACCGGCCTCGCGCAGGTGGCGGGTCAGCGCACGGGTATCCACATTGCGGATGCCGACGATACCGTACTCCTTGAGGTCGTCGTCCAGTGTGCGTTCGCTACGCCAGTTACTCGGACGGCGCGCGGCGTCGCGCACCACATAACCGGCAGCCCACATGCGGGTGGACTCTGGGTCTTCGGAGTTCACCCCGGTGTTACCCACGTGCGGGAAAGTCTGCACGATGATCTGGTGGGCGTAGGAAGGGTCAGTCAGGGTTTCCTGGTAGCCGGTCATGCCGGTGGTGAAGACAGCTTCACCCAGGGTAGTGCCCACGGCGCCGTAGCTGCGCCCGCGGAAGATGCGGCCATCTTCGAGTACCAACACGGCTGGTAGGTTGCTCAGGGAATTCACTTATTTGTCTCCTGCTCGGCTTACGTCGCCATGCGACGCCAGCAACTGATAAATCTTGGGGGTGTCCTCGGAGAACCGGGGACGGAATCCGGTGTCGAAGTTGAATCCTTCGCGATTCCAGCTGATCACGATCAGCCCGTTCTTTTCCACAAATTTGCCGATCATTCCGGAGGCTCGTCGCACCTCGTCGAAGTGCTCCCAGGGAATGTGCACATCTCGGCTCCCGGAGCGAATCAGGTGTACACCCGCCTGTCCGATCTCCAAGCTGGCGTTGGTGCGCACGCCGAGATCGTGCACGGCAATACGATCAAGCCAGTCATCAAATTTGGTGGTGGCCACGTACATTCCGGCGAAACTGTGCTGCGCGGTGTCCTCGAACGCCTCAAAGGGCTCCGGGACCTGCGCCTGGCGGGCTTTGAGGTTCCGCCAGCCGATCAGGATCATCGTGATGCCGGCGATGATAACCAGGATCGTGATGATGACCGGGCCTAGTGCTCCCTCAGGCATGGGTCACCCGCGGGGTTGCCAGCTGGCCATCGAGCACGGTGGCGTGGCCGTGGAAGAAGGTCGCGCGCACCGAGCCTGGCAATTCCATGCCGGCGAACGGCGAATTGCGTCCTTTGGTGGCCATCGCCGAAGGGTCTACCACCCAGCGTGCTGCCGGATCGATGAGCGTGAGGTTCGCGGGCTCCCCCACAGCGATCGGACGGCCCTGATCGGCCACGCGACCGATCTGAGCTGGAACGCTGGAGGTAATGCGAGCCACGTCGGCCCAGCCCAGCAGCCCGGTGTCCACCAGGGTGTGCTGGACGATGGACAATGCGGTTTCCAAACCGGTCATGCCCATGGCGGCCGCTCCCCATTCGCAGTCCTTGGACTCGGAAGGGTGCGGGGCGTGGTCGGTGCCGATCACGTCGATGGTGCCATCGGCGACACCGGCGCGCAGGGCCTGAACATCTGCCTCGCGGCGCAGTGGCGGGTTGACCTTGTACACCGGGTCGTAGCTGCGGACCTTTTCGTCGGTGAGCAATAGGTGGTGCGGGGTGACTTCGGCGGTGACGTTGATGCCACGGGCCTTGGCCCAGCGAATGATCTCCACCGAACCGGCGGTGGACACGTGGCAGACGTGCAGGCGGGCACCGACGTGTTCGGCCAGCAGTACGTCGCGGGCGATGATCGACTCTTCGGCTACGGCAGGCCAGCCTGGCATGCCCAGAATGGAGGAGACTTCGCCCTCGTTCATCTGTGCGCCCTCGGTCAACCGTGGTTCTTGGGCGTGCTGGGCGATGACCCCGTCGAAGGCCTTGACGTATTCCAAGGCGCGACGCATCAGCAGTGGGTCCCAGACGCAGATGCCGTCATCGGAGAACATTTTGACGGCAGCACGCGAATCGGCCATGGCGCCGATTTCGCTCAGCTGCTGTCCGGCCAGGCCCACAGTGACAGCGCCGACCGGGCGAACATCAACCCATCCGGCCTGGCGGCCTAATTCGTAGACCTGCTCTACCACGCCGGCGGTATCGGCCACCGGGGTGGAGTTGGCCATGGCGTGCACCGCGGTATAACCACCGAGGGCTGCAGCCTGGGAGCCGGTCTCGACGGTTTCAGCGTCTTCGCGGCCCGGCTCACGCAGGTGGGTGTGGGTGTCGACCAGTCCAGGTAGGAGCACGAGATTCTTCGCGTCGATCACCTGGACGTCGTCGCTGGCTTCGATGGTGCCGATCTGTGCGATCTTGCCGTCGACGATCAACACGTCTTGGGCCTGCTCGCCAAGGATTGCGGCCTGTTGGATCAAGTAATTCATGGGGTCTTCTTTCAGATCAGGTCGCCGGAGAGGAGCATGTACAAGCTGGCCATTCGCACGGCTACGCCGTTGGTGACCTGGTCGAGCACGGTGGAACGCGGTGAGTCAGCGGCTGCCGAGGAGATTTCTAGTCCGCGGTTCATCGGACCCGGGTGCATGATCAGGGTTTCGGCACCGCTGGAATCCAACTGGGCCAGGCGGGCATCATCCAGGCCCCAGTAGCGCGAGTATTCGCGCGGATTTGGGAAGTAGGCCGCGTTCATGCGTTCGCCCTGCACACGCAACATCATCAGCGCGTCAACGCCCGACGCGATCACTGCGTCTAGGTCGTAGCTGATGGTGCATGGCCAGGCGTGCGCGCCGACCGGTAGCAGGGTCGGTGGGGCGACCATGGTCACTTCTGCGCCCAGGGTCTTGAGCAGCCAGAGGTTGGAGCGGGCCACGCGGGAATGCAAAATATCCCCGACGATCGCGACCTTTAGTCCGTCTAGGCCCTGGCCCACTGGGTTGGTGACATTGCGTAGTGCCACCTGGCGGCGCAGGGTGAATGCGTCCAGCAGCGCCTGGGTGGGGTGTTCGTGGGTGCCATCGCCTGCGTTAACGATGGGCAGGCCGATCCAATCGGTGGCAGCAAGTCTGGCCGGGGCACCCGAGTCTGGGTGGCGGATGACTACTGCGTCGGCGCCGATGGCCAGCAGGGTTTGGGCGGTGTCCTTCAGGGATTCGCCCTTGGAGACACTCGAACCCTTGGCGGAAAAGTTGATCACGTCCGCGCTCAAGCGCTTGGCGGCCGCTTCAAAGGAGATGCGGGTACGGGTGGAGTCCTCGAAGAAGAGGTTGACCACGGTGCGTCCGCGCAGGGCCGGGAGCTTCTTGATGGCGCGGGTACCGGACTCGCGCATTTCTTCGGCGATGTCGAGGATCGAGATTGCTTCTTCGCGGGTCAGATCCGCGGTGGAGAGCAGGTGTTTCACGCTATGCCTTCGATCATCACTTCGTTGGTTCCATCAATTTCTGCCAGGTGCACTCGCACCTTTTCGCTTTTTGCGGTGGGGAGGTTTTTGCCCACATGATCGGCACGGATCGGTAGTTCTCGGTGGCCGCGGTCGACGAGCACGGCGAGTCGGACGATGCGGGGGCGTCCCCAGTCGGCGAGGGCGTCTAGTGCGGCGCGAATAGTGCGACCGGAGTAGAGCACGTCGTCAACGAGCACCACAACTTTGCCGTCGATCCCGCCGGCGGGAAGGCGTGTGGGAGCCGGGGTGCGTGTGGTGGAGTGGCGTAGATCGTCCCGGTACATGGTGATGTCGAGTTGACCGACCAGAGCATTGGGGTCAAGGTCGCCGGGAGCTGTTGCCGCGATGCGCTTGGCGAGGCGCTGAGCCAGTGGGAAGCCACGGCTGGGAATGCCCAAGAGGACCAGGTCATCTGTGCCCTTGTTGGCCTCAATAATTTCGAAAGCCACGCGAGTGAGTACACGATCGATGTCATCGCCGGTAAGTACCGTGCGCGACACATCTGGCACTGAATTTTCATTCATGCTGTGCACCTCTCCCTTCTCCGCCTCACAGGACGGGATTTAAAGGAATGTTGCTAATTCAAATTATCACGAGCGGGCACCGATTCCCTAGCGGAAAGCTATGCATGACACTGAATATCCCGTGAGATCAATCACCGCAGCTTCGGTTGAGCGAATTTGCCAGTGCTAGGTGGCGCTGGTCGAAGGTGCCGAGCAGGAAAATGAGCGTGAAGTGTTGGGTACAGCACATCCGTCTGGTGTAGGCCGCGGGGTGTTCAGCTGGTATTTTTATGCGCTATTGCCCGACCCGGCCATCAATACATTCGCGCAGCAGGTCGGCATGGCCACAATGCCGGGCATACTCCTCGATCCTATGAACCTGAAGTTCTCGCACTGCGATCTGCTCCCGGCCGATGAGCAGCCCCAGGTCCTGGTATTGCGCCACTTCCTTGTCCGTCGCCTGCTGCTCGTCGTGAAGAATCTGCAGGGCTTGGGTAAAGCTTTCTGGCTCCTCGTCGACGGCATTAAAGTCAGCGTCATGAGGTCCAAAAATGCGTCCTTCCTTTTGGCCGTAGGTAATCCAGTTGCGCCAGTCCCGTTCCACCTCGGCTAAGTGACGCAGCAATCCCAGCAGGGACATGGTTGATGGCCGTACGGAGCGTTGCGCCAATTGTTGCGGATTCAGCCCCTGACATTTCAGCTCCAGGGTTTGCCGATAGTCACGAAGATAGCGGTGATGGGTTTCTTGCTCCCCCACCGGATCTGGTTCGTCGCTGTCGCGCGGATCCTCATCCGGGTCCAACCACATGTCGGGCACTTCTACCGATTTGCTCCAACGTTCTGGCACATGTTTCATCGCACCATTTTCACGCGAGCGAGCGTCCGGGGCAAGGGACAAGCTCCGGGGCTGCACGCATTTTGGACGCAAAAAAGCCTGGGCCAGACTTCAACTAGGGAAATCCGGCCCAGGCTTTGAGATAGAACGTGTTGAGACAGAGAGGCGAAATTAGTCGACTAGGGTGTCCCTGACGCTTTGGATTCGACCCAAAACGCCATTAACAAATTCTGGAGACTCATCGGTCGAAAGCTCACGAACATTAACCACGGCTTCTGCCACGGCTACCGCGTCGGGAACATCGTCGTTGTACAGCAATTCCCACACGCCGATGCGCAGAACCGCGCGGTCAACCGCAGGCATGCGCTCGATGGTCCAGTCTTTGACGTAGCTTTCAAGAACCTCGTCAATACGGTCCAGGTGGGCCATGACGCCTTCGATGATGGTCAGCGAGTACTCGTTGAGCACGATGTCCGAGTTTTCTCGACGCGAGATGGCCACCTTCATGGGGTCGACATCACGGGCCTCTGCCTCAAAAAGAAATTCGAGGGCTCGACGACGGGCTTTGGCGCGGGCTCTCACTAGTTGACACGACCCAGGTAATCGCCGGTGCGGGTGTCAACCTTGACCTTGGTGTTCTGCTCCACGAACAGTGGAACCTGGATTTCCAGACCGGTTTCCAAGGTGGCTGGCTTGGTGCCGGCCGAGGAGCGGTCGCCCTGCAGGCCTGGCTCGGTGTAGGTGATTTCAAGGGTGACCGATGCTGGTAGTTCCAGGTACAGTGGGCTGCCATCGTGCATAGCGATGGTCAGTTCCTGGTTTTCCAGCATGTAGCCGGCTGCATCTCCGACGGTTTCACCGGCAACGGTGATCTGGTCGTAGTCTTCCAGGTTCATGAAAACGTAGTCTTCGCCATCCTGGTAGAGGTACTGGTAGTCGCGGCGGTCAACGGTTGCGGTTTCGATCTTGGTGCCGGCGTTGTAGGTCTTGTCAACCACCTTGCCGGAAAGCACGTTGCGCATCTTGGTGCGAACGAAAGCGCCGCCCTTACCTGGCTTAACGTGCTGGAAGTCGATGATGGTCCAGAGCTGGCCCTCGATCTTCAGAACTACACCATTTTTAATGTCAGTTGTATCCGCCACGTTTCCTCAATCCTCTATTGACGCCAGCATGCACCAGCCTTATCAAAAATCCATCTACAAGTTTACCCTATTCGACCCATGGTCGTCAGGGTTGCGCACGGTGGCGCTCGTTACTGTGCCACCCTCTGTTCGGCGATATTCAGGCAAATGCTCGAAGCATTCACCAGGTACGCATCGTCGTTCAGCGCGATACGCAGGTCCATGGCCTTGCGGAAACGCGTCGCTGCCGCTTTGAAGTCGCCCTTCGCGAAGAATGACAGGCCAAGGTGGTGATGCATCAGCGGTTCGTAATCGGTGCCAGCAAATTCTTCCGCCAGCTTGCGTAGGCGGTTGATGGCACGATCAAAGTCACCCTGCATGCGGGTCAGCTCGGTGTCCAAAACGCGCAGGTGTGCGTTGGTTGGATCCACCAGACGGGACTCAGCGATCAGTTCGCCAGCCTCGGCAAGATCACCACGCGCCAAAAGAATCATGACCTGATCGGTCGGCGAACCGACCTGCATCTGGTGTTCGGCGGCCTGCGCGTCGGCGATGTATGGCTTGAGAGTTTCTGGATCAATCAGCACGCCGTTGACCGACGTTCCAACACCTTGGCGGTTTACCGATGCGACGTCAATGGCGTATGCGGTGTAATCACCCATTTTTCATTCCCCGATTTCCTGGTAGGCCGCGAAGAGCAGCGAGTTATCCGGTACTTCGTAGATGCGTGGCTTGGCGATGTCTTCAAGAATGACGAAGCGTAGCTGGTTGCCACGGGTCTTCTTATCGCGCTTCATTCCGTCGAGCAGTGCCGCCCAGCGGTCATTGCGGTAGGTGGTTGGCAGTCCGAGGGACTTCAAGATGCTCACGTGGCGGTCGGCGATAGCATCCGAGGTGTAGCCCACCGAGCGACCCAACTCAGCAGCGAAGCTCAGCCCGATAGCTACCGCAGCGCCGTGACGCATCTGGTAACGCTCGGCAAGCTCAATGGCGTGAGCCAGGGTGTGCCCATAGTTCAAGAATTCGCGCTCCCCCGATTCCTTCAAATCCCGGGAAACCACGTCCGCCTTGACCGCGATGGTGCGTTCGATCAATTCACGCAGGCGCGCACTGCCAGGGTTGATGGCATCTTCTGGGTCTTCCTCAATCAGCTCGAGGATGCGCTCATCAGCGATGAAACCGGTCTTGACGATCTCAGCCATGCCGGTCACCAATTCGTTCTTTGGCAGGGTAGCCAAAGCGTCAAGATCGGCGAGCACGGCGGCAGGAGGATGGAAAGCACCCACGAGGTTTTTACCCTCAGCGGTATTGATACCGGTCTTACCACCCACAGCAGCGTCGACCATAGCAAGCAGCGAGGTAGGAATGTGAATGACCTTGACCCCTCGCAACCAAGTGGCTGCCACAAAACCGGCCAAGTCGGTCACGGCGCCACCACCCACGGAAATCACCGCGTCGCTGCGGGTGAAGTCGTTCTTGCCCAGAACTTCCCAGCAGAAGGAGGCAACCTGAATGTGCTTACCTTCTTCGGCGTCCGGGATTTCTGCGGTGAGTGCTTCAAGTCCAACGTTGGCTAGCTCGTCACGAACAACATCACCGGTGGCGCGTAGGGCGCGAGGGTGGATCACCAAAACCTTTTTGACCGAAGGTCCCAGTAGTTCGGGCAGTTGCCCCAACAATGAGTTGCCAACCAGTACCGGATATGATTCGGCGGCAGTATTTCCCGAGACCTTGAGTGTGGTCGGTGCGAGTGGCATCAGTCTATTTCCTCCTGATGGTGCTGATTTGTCTAGCGTACGCGCGTGAATGAGAAGATTTTGCATCTCGTGGCGCTAATCACAACTGGTTAAGCTGCGGCAAAATCTCTTCGACAATTTGTAGAACTGACTTGCCGTCAACCTTTACATGCACGTCAGCTAACATTTCGTAAATTGGTCGGCGTTTTTCATAGACCGAAGCCCAGACGGTGAGTGCTTCATCACCTGCGAGCAGCGGGCGGTTTGAGTCCGCTTTAATCCGCTCAGCGGCGCCCTGGGGGCTCAACTCTAAATACACCACGGTTCCCCGTGAGAGTAGTTGCTGGTTTTCCTCGCGCAGCACCGCTCCACCGCCAGTGGCAACTACCCCGGTGCGTAAACGGGAAAGCGCCTGGACTTCTAGGTCGCGGAAGTGCTGCTCACCGTGGGCGGCGAAAATTTCGGGAATGGTGCCATGATGGGCCACCACCGCGGCATCCGAGTCGGCGAAACTTGTTGATAAGGCCGTGGCCAGTGACCTGCCCACGGTGGACTTGCCACTGGCCATCGGACCAATGAGGTAAATCATTACCGAATGCTTCCTAGACGCCAGTCGAACCCAGATTATCCGGGATGTTGGCTAGGTAGGAGTCGATATTGCGCTTGGTTTCGGCCACCGAGTCGCCGCCGAATTTCTCCAGTAGCGACTGGGCGAGTACCAAGGCGACCATGGCTTCTGCAACGACGCCAGCAGCTGGCACGGCACAAACATCCGAACGCTGGTGATGCGCGGTGGTCTCTTCACCGGTGGCGGTATCCACGGTGCGCAAAGCGCGAGGCACGGTAGCGATCGGCTTCATACCGGCGCGAACACGCAGGACCTCACCGATGCTCATGCCACCTTCGATGCCACCGGCACGGTTGGAATTACGCTTGATGCTGCCATCTTCGGCGTGAACAATTTCGTCGTGGGCTGCGGAGCCACGGCGGGCAGCAGTAGCGAAGCCATCGCCCACTTCCACACCCTTGATCGCCTGAATACCCATCAGGGCTGCGGCCAGACGTGCATCCAGACGGCGGTCCCAGTGTACGTAGGAACCAATGCCAGGAGGCAGGTTGTAAGCCAAAACCTCAACGACGCCACCCAGGGTCTCCCCCGCCTTGTGGGCATCGTCGACCTCGGCCACCATGGCTTGGCTGGTCTCAGGATCAAAGCAACGCAGTGGATCGGCATCCAGGGCCTGGACGTCGCTGGCAGTTGGTAGGGGTGCATCAGATGGTGCCGAGACCGCGCCAATAGCGGTGGTGTGTGAGACCAGTTCGATGCCTAGGTCATTGAGGAAACGGGAGGCGACGGCACCGAGCGCCACACGGGCTGCGGTTTCGCGGGCACTGGCACGCTCGAGGATCGGACGGGCATCGTCAAAGCCATACTTCTGCATCCCGGTGAAGTCTGCGTGACCTGGACGAGGGCGGGTCAGCGGCGCATTACGTGCCATGGATGCCAATTCGTCAAGATCAACAGGGTCGGCGTTCATCACGCGTTCCCACTTAGGCCATTCGGTATTACCGATTTCGATGGCCACCGGGCCACCCTGGGTCTTCCCGTGGCGTACGCCCCCAAGGAAAGTGACCTGGTCCTTTTCAAACTTCATTCGCGCGCCACGGCCATAGCCTAAACGGCGGCGAGCCAATGCTTCGCGTACAACTTCGCTATCTACCGATACCCCGGCAGGTAGCCCTTCAAGAATTCCAACGAGTGCCGGGCCATGCGATTCGCCCGCGGTCAACCAACGCAACATGTCCTCTATTTTGCCATGACCTGACCCAATTACTGGTGTCGAACTAGCCCCAGAGAGTCATACATCGCATTTGTGACGTCGATGCGTCGAGCCTCATCCCACGCTTCCCCGCTAAATAAACGCACCTGTTCCACGGCCTGATGGATGAGCATGTGAAGCCCGGAAATCACTGGTCCTTGCCAGGAGGCGGCCAACTGTGAGGGCCATGGATCGTAGGCGACATCCAGCAAAATTCCGGTGCCGGAACCAATGGTCGGCACCCAACTATCGCCCGCGCGTGGCGGCAGGGTGCTAAAGACCAGCGGCTGATCGCGCAACTGTTGTGCGAGATCACCAGTGATCGCGGAGACTTCATGAAGCACCGGTTGCAGGCCCAGTTCTGTGGCCAAGTCCATAGCGCGTTGGGCACGTTGAGCGGTGCGAACCACCAGGCTCACCTGTTTCACGCCAAGCTCGGCGCTGGCGCGCAACGCGGCCAAGGCAGTATTGCCCGAACCAAGGATCATCGCCTCATCGGTACTGGTGAGCGAAAAATCAGCGAGGGCCCGAACCAGTCCGTCCACATCGGTGTTCTCACCAAACAGGGAGCCATCTTCACGCACCACGATGGTGTTCAGGGCGCCGAGCTGTTGCACCCGGGTGGACACCTCGTCCATGAGCGGAACAAAAGCATCCTTCAGCGGCATGGTGACCGAGCATCCGGCCCAATTTTCCTGACGTAGCCGGGCTACATGCTCGGCACACTGCACCGGCTCAAGGTCGATGGCCTCATAACTTAGCTCGGCGCCCAAGAGCTCGTAGGCGGTGCGGTGCAATACCGGAGACTTCGAATGCCCGACCGGATGGCCCAGAACGGCAGCCTGCTTCATCAATTCATGTACTTTCTACGCTACTCAGGCGCTTAGCAAACGCCGGGATTTTGCTCACACCATGAGCGGAATTCAGCTTGGTTTTGCTGATGCTGCGCATAGGTGGAAGCAAATTTGGTTTCGCCAGTTTCGATGTTGACGGTCACCCAATAGTAGTAATCATTAGCTTGCGGGTTGGCCGCAGCGTTGATCGCCGACGTCGCCGGTGAGCCGATCGGCGTCGGAGGTAGCCCCTGATGTACATAGGTGTTGTACTTATTCGCCGCGTCTTGCTTCTCGGCTTTGGAGAATTGAAGGGAGTACCGATTCAGGCCATAAATCACCGAGGAATCGACCTGTAGCAAACCGTGGGTTTCCTTGTTATTCGGGTTCAACCGGTTTTCGATCGCTCCAGCAACCACTGCGTAATCCTTTTCGCGGGACTCAGCTTGAAGGATCGAAGCGATTTTCAGGGTGCGGTAACCTTCTTCAAGGTCGCTGATACCGGCTTCCTTCAACGTGGTTTTGGTGGCGTTGACCAATTCGGTCAGCACGTCCTTAGCGCTGGAATCCAGGGCAAAACGGTACTCCCCGGGGTGCAGCCAGCCTTCAAGGTTCGACACCGAATCTGGAAGCCCGAACTTCTCTGGCTGGTTAGCCAACTTTTTCAGGTCATCAAGTTTCAGCCCGGAGCCCTTGGCGATTTCCTCCAAAGCTGCGTTCAGGCGCAGGTTGGCCTTCAGTCCAATATAGAAGACCTTGTCCGGTCGGTTATTGACCAGAACTTCGGCGGCGTCGGCTGCTGGCATCTGAGATTTGAGCAGATAGGTGCCGGGGTGAATGACCTTATTGCTCTGGGTGGAATTCTCCACCGCTTTAATGAGCAGCTTGTCGTTGGAAATTACGTCCAGTTCTTCAAGCTTGCGCGAAATCGCGCCTAAGCCCCAGCCATCTTCCACGGTAAATTCGACGGTGTCGCCGCCCGGACCTGGATAGTCATCGGGGTTGAACTGCTTGACCAGAGACTTAACAAAGAAGATCGATCCGGCGACAACTAGGGCAAAAATGACCACCGTGGCAAGCATGACTAGGTTGCGCTTGCGTCGGTTCTTTGCTCGACGTTGCTTTTTGGACACTGAGTTTTCGTGCGCGATCAAACCGCTTGAATGCAGTGCATCCGAGGGTTCGATGCCCGGTTCAACAGCCGGTAGCGCGTCCGGATCGATGATCGGAGTCTGTGTGGTGGGTGCCGGCGTCAGCGTGGGCAGGAACTGCGTATGAGTTTCTTCCGACGCGGCACCGGACCCGGAGTCTTCGGTGGTGTTCGACAGGTAATGGCCGAGACCGGAGAGCTCCGGTGTTGAAGGTTGCGCGATCGGCAGGCCATGGCCTGCCGCGAAGCTTTCATACAGCGCGCGATGCGTTTCGCGTTGCCGCTCTTGACGTGCTTCTTCTCGCATCAACTCTCATTTCTCGGTGTGTTCTCGCCGTCGATGGCGAGCTGCCGGAACTATTTCATGACGATCCGGCTGGCCTGAACACGGACATTGTTCCGGCGCATTTCCAGCACTTGCTGCAGGATCTCGGTGGCAGCGACCTGGTCGACAACCTTCCGATGGTCCTCCATCTTACGGCCCGAAGCATGCAACGCTCGATGTGCATTTACGGTGCTCAATCGCTCGTCGACCAGAAAAACCTCAAGCTCGATATTAGTGCTTGCGGCTTCTTCTGCCAAAGCAATGGCGTAGTCACGGGCCATTTTGGTGGATTCCGTGTCATTTCCGGCCAGTGATTTTGGCTCCCCGATAAAGACTTCACCCACGTTTCGGTCGGTGATAATGCGCAGGAGCATTCGGCGATCCGAGTTCTTTTTCACATCGCGACGCAGGGTCATCACCGGCGTGGCCAGGACGCCCGAAGGATCAGAAATGGCGACGCCGACGCGGGCCAAACCCACGTCGACGCCGAGAGCCAATTTAGCCATTGGCCAAAGCCGCCCGGATGGCGTCTAGGGCTTCATCGATCTTGGAAGCGTCCTGGCCGCCACCTTGAGCCATGTCGTCCTTGCCGCCGCCACCGCCGCCGAGTACCCCGGTCGCGGTACGGACCAAAGCACCAGCCTTGAAGCCGTTGGCGCGCGCATCCTCGTTGGTTACTGCCAGCACCAGTGGGCGGTCATTAGCCACACCGATCAGTACGATCACTGCCGCGTCGCTGCCCAGCTTGCCACGCAGGTCAAGGGCCATGGTGCGCAGGGCATCGGCGGAGTCAACCACACCGGCATTGTGGGCCAGCAGTCGGGTGGAACCGATGGTTTGGACCTTTTCCAGCAGGGCTGCTGACTGTGCCAACATGGCCTGGCTCTTCAGTTCGGCGATCTGCTTTTCAGCTGCCTTGAGCTTGGCCACGGTGTCATTGACGCGCTCCGATACCTGGTTGGATGGCACGCGGAAGAGTCCGGAGAGCTCCGAGACCAGGGCACGCTCGGCTGCCCCGTGACGGAAGGCCTCCATACCGACCAAAGCTTCAACACGACGGTTACCCGAACCCACCGATGCTTCGGAGAGCAGGGTCAGCTGACCGATGCGGGCGGTGGAGTCGACGTGGGTACCACCGCACAGCTCGCGCGACCAGGCACCGTTCATCTCCACCACGCGTACGTCGTTGGAGTACTTCTCGCCGAATAGGCTCATGGCGCCCAGCTTCTTCGCCTCGGCCAAGGCCATCTCATTCGTGATGACCTGGTGGTTGGCGGCGATCGCTAGGTTCACGACCTCTTCAACTTCACTGCGGGCAGCAGCCGAGAGTGCTTCGGCCCACGAGAAGTCGAAGCGCAGGTAACCGGCCTTGTTGAAGGAACCGGCCTGGGTGGCTGTTGGGCCAAGCAGTTCGCGCAATGCGGCGTGCACCAGGTGGGTAGCGGAGTGTGCCTGCTCGCCGGAGCGACGGCGTACCGCATCAACCTGGGTGCGTACCAATGCTTCGGCGGGTAGTTCACCTTCGCGCACAATCACCTTGTGCACGTTCAGGCCCTTGACCGGCGCCTGGACATCGGTGACCTCTAGGACAAAGCCGTCACCGGTGATCAGGCCGCTGTCGCCAGCCTGGCCACCTGATTCTGCGTAGAACGGGGTTTCGTTGAGCACCAGGTCGATTTCCTGACCTTGCTCAGCGTAAGGAACGACCTGTCCGTCGCGGATGATGCCGCGGATGGAGGACTCGCCTTCCAGCGTGTCGTAACCGGTGAAGTGTACGTTGCCGGCCTCCGCCAGCTTGTTGTACACCGACAGGTCAGCGTGACCAGCTTTCTTGGCCTTCGCGTCCTTCTGTGCGCGGGTGCGCTGTTCGTTCATCAGTTCACGGAAGCGTGATTCATCAACGGACAGGCCAGCTTCGGCGGCGATCTCTAGGGTGAGGTCGATTGGGAAGCCGTAGGTGTCGTGCAGGGTGAAGGCGTCATCACCGGAGAGGTTGGCGCCTTCTTCCTTGGCGTGGTTCAGTGCTTCATCCAAACGGGTGGTACCCGAAGCGATGGTGCGACGGAAGGCGCGCTCTTCGGCGTAAGCGATGCGAGCGATACGCTCGAAATCTGCCTCAACCTCTGGGTAGACGCCCTTCATCGCGTCGCGGGAGACCGGAAGCAACTCTGGGAGCACTTCAGTGTCTACACCCATCAGGCGCATGGCACGCACGGCGCGACGGATCAGGCGACGCAGTACGTAGCCGCGGCCTTCGTTGCCCGGGGTGACCTGATCGGAGATCAGCATCAGCGAGGAGCGAATGTGGTCAGCGATCATGCGTAGGCGCACGTCATTGGCGTGGTTTGGATCGCTCGGATCCTCGGTGGAAGTGTAGGTGACTCCGGCCAGTTGTGCAGCCTTGTCGAGGACCGGACGGACCTGATCGGTCTCGTACATGTTCTCGACACCCTGCAGGATCATGGCTAGGCGTTCAAGACCCAGACCGGTGTCGATGTTGCGCTTTGGCAGTTCGCCGGCCACGTCGAAGTCGGTCTTGGAGCGCACTGCCGAGAGGCGGTACTGCATGAACACGAGGTTCCAGATTTCGATGTAGCGGGTCTCGTCGACCGCTGGGCCGCCTTCTTGGCCGTACTGGGCGCCACGGTCGTAGTAGATCTCGGAGCAAGGACCGCCGGGGCCAGGCTGGCCGGTGTTCCAGTAGTTATCTTCCTTGCCGGTGCCTACGACGCGCTCGGTAGGGATGCCGATTTCTTCTTCCCAGATGCGGCGGGCTTCAACGTCCTTCTCGTCGCCGTCTTCATAGACGGTGACCCAGAGGCGTTCCTTGTCCAGTCCGTAGCCACCGTCTTCGATGCTGCTGGTGAGCAGTTCCCAAGCGAAGTGGATGGCGTCCTTCTTGAAGTAATCGCCAAAGGAGAAGTTGCCGCACATCTGGAAGAAGGTGCCGTGGCGTACGGTCTTGCCAACTTCTTCGATGTCGCCGGTGCGGATGCACTTCTGCACCGACGTTGCACGGCTGTAGGGGGCTTCTTCGCGCGCGGTGAGGTACGGGATGAAGGGAACCATGCCGGCCACCGTGAACAACAGTGATGGGTCAGCTGAGACTAGCGAGGCGCTAGGCACCGCTGTGTGGCCCTTGGAGACGAAAAAGTCGACCCACCTACGGGCAATTTCCTGCGTTTTCATCGTGTTACGGATGATCCCTTCACTTAGTGGTGTCCACGCCCAAGGCGGAACGTAATTCTTCTTCTCTGGAGCTCATTCCCTGCTGGAAGGCTTCCAGATATTCGGCGACACGGTCGGCATACTTACCGATCTGGCGATTGAGCGCTGCACCGGATTTAACTTCAGCGTATTTCTTCGTTGCGAGCACTCCAACGCCCACCCCAATAGAAACCCACAAGAACTTTTTCATTCTAGTCTCCTTGGCGGCCATCAATGGGCCGTCTCTCATTCAGCGCGCCGATACGTGTTCGATCGAACAGGCTCTGACTTAACGGCTACGGCGTGCCTTACCGCTTGGCTTGGTGTTCATTGCGGCCTTCACGCCTTCGGTGAACGCGGCCACCTTGATCAGTGGCTTGCCAACGGTGGCAGCGACCAGTGAAGACAATGCGGAAACATTGGCGGTGGTATCAGAAACGTTGGTGGTGATCGTATCGACCTTTTTGAGCTGGTCGTTGGTGGTTGCCACGGTGTTGGCAACTTCCCCTAGCAACGGGGTGGTTCCGTCGGACACGTCTTTGATCGTGCTGCGAAGCTCGTCGAACACCTTGCCCAACTTGATGATCGGAACGGCCAGTAGCACTACTAGTACTACAAACGCGCCGGCGGCGATGAGCCCTGCAATATCCGAACCCGACATGTGCTTCCTCTTCTGCTTGGGTTTTTGGTGCCAGTCCACCTTATCGAAGTCTGAGCTCCAAAAGGTAGTTAAGCGACAAGCCCGCAACCGAAACCGGTTGCGGGCTTGGAACTAGCGCACGGTTTTAGCGTGCGTAGTACTCGACCACGAGGTTCTCTTCGCAGGTCACTGGGATTTCGGCGCGCTCTGGGGTGCGCACGAAGGTAGCCTGAAGGGCTTCCAGCTTTACGTCCAGGTAGCTAGGAACAGCTGGCAGCACCTTAGCGTGCTCACCGGCTGCAGCCATCTGGAATGGAACCATCTTTTCGCTCTTCTCGTGTACGTGGATCAGCTGACCCGGCTGTACCTTGAAGGAAGGGCGGTCTACACGCTGGCCGTTGACCAGGATGTGGCGGTGCACGACCAGCTGGCGAGCCTGCTGGATGGTGCGGGCGAAGCCTGCACGCAGAACCAGGGCGTCCAAGCGGGACTCGAGCAGTGCCAGCAGGTTGTCACCGGTCTGGCCGCCGAGGCGCTTTGCTTCCTTGAATGCGTTCAGCATCTGAACTTCGCGGATGCCGTACTGGGCACGCAGACGCTGCTTCTCGCGCAGACGTACTGCGTAGTCGCTGTCCTGCTTCTTACGGGCGCGGCCATGCTGGCCTGGACCGTATGGACGGCGCTCCATGTACTTTTCAGCTTTAGGGGTCAATGCAAGGCCGAGCGCACGCGAAAGGCGTACGGTGCGGCGGGCACGGGCGTTAGCCATTGATGTGTCCTTTTCGTTCAGCGACGGTAACTACTGGCCTCCAGGGTGGAGAGTGTGTGGGCGTCGCGTCCCTGCTACACTGCAACCTTGCTCCAAATCCCGATCACTCGAATTCTGGGCAGGGCTTGCCAGCCAAAGATCAAGTTTACACGAAACGCCCTAGGCTCGTGCTGAGGCGTAGCGCACAATTAGCGCCGACGTTGACCGCGCTTGGGGTCCTTGCCACGGATGATCTCGCGCAGCCTCGCTAGACGTGGTCCGATCGTTTTTTCTGCACCGTTGACGGTCGGGTCATAGTAGTTGGTCCCCACTAGGTCATCGGGCAGGTACTGCTGGGCGGCGATGGAATGTGGTGCGTCGTGTGCGTAAATATATCCGACACCGTGACCCAACTGCTTGGCCCCGGGATAGTGTGCGTCCCGCAGATGATCGGGCACCAGCGAGCCTTTACCTTCAGAGACATCTGCGAGGGCCGCATTGATCGCATTGTAGGAAGCATTGGATTTGGGTGCAGTGGCCAGATGCACGGTGGCTTGACCGAGCATGATGCGTGCTTCGGGCATGCCGGTCAGCTGTACCGACTGTGCTGCGGCGACGGCGAGGGGCAGCGCGGTGGGATCGGCCATGCCAATGTCTTCACTGGCCGAAATCATCAGGCGGCGGGCGATAAAGCGTGGGTCCTCCCCCGCTGAAAGCATGCGCGCCAGGTAGTGCAGGGCGGCATCCACGTCAGAGCCGCGGATGGATTTAATGAAGGCTGAAATGATGTCGTAGTGCTGATCGCCATCCTTGTCATAGCGTTGCACCGCTTGGTCCATGGCCAGCTGAACGTGATCCTGTGTGATCTTCACCGGTGGTTCGACGTCTTTACCTGCGGCGTTCCAGGCGACCGCACCGGCGGCTTCTAAGACAGTCAGTGAACGGCGAGCATCGCCCTGAGCTAGGCGGACAATGGCGTCGCGCTGCTCGTCATCCAGTTCTACCTGGCCGTCGAACCCGCGTTCATCGTCCACTGCGCGATCCAGCAGTTCTGCCAGATCCCCATCGGTCAGTGGGCGCAGGGTCAGCAGCAGGGAACGAGAGAGTAGTGGCGAGATGACCGAGAAGGAGGGGTTCTCGGTGGTGGCCGCCACCAGCACGACCACACGATTTTCCACTCCGGGCAGCAGCGCGTCCTGCTGGGCTTTGTTAAAGCGGTGGATCTCGTCGAGGAACAGCACGGTGGTCAGTCCGCGTAAATCACGGTCGTCCTTGGCCTGTTCGATGACCCGTCGGACGTCTTTCACGCCGGCGGTAATGGCCGAGAGCTCCACGAATTTGCGGTCGGTGGCTCGGGCAATGACGTGCGCGATGGTGGTTTTGCCGATCCCCGGTGGCCCATACAGGATGACGCTGGCAGGTCCTGCCGGACCGGTCTCGGGATGTTCAGCCAGTTGACGCAAGGGTGATCCGGGGCCGAGCAGATGTTGCTGGCCGACCAGTTCGTCGAGGGTGCGCGGGCGCATGCGAACAGCCAAGGGAGGGCGTGGACGGTTAATCCCACCGCCGTTACGCTCGGCGACAAAGTCATCGTCATCTAGGGCATCGAACAAATCGCTCACCTACCCAGCCTAGCGATACTCTGGGGGTTGGCGCGCATATGGTGCGCCTCGTTCGTCACAGGCTTAGTAGAAGGACCTAATGCGCGCAGTAGTCCAGGTGGCCTCCACCGCACATGTAGAAGTTGAGCAACAGATCGTTGGGGAATTGTCCTCACCGGGTCTGGTCGTCTTGCTGGGCATCACCCATGATGATGACCAGGCCACCGCGCGTAAAGTTGCGGAGAAGATTTGGCGACTGCGGATCTTGTCCGATGAGACGAGTGCCGAAGCGGCTTCGGCTCCCCTGTTGGTGATCAGTCAGTTCACGCTCTACGGGTCGGTGCGTAAGGGGCGGCGTCCTTCATGGTCTGATGCGGCTCCTGGCGCGGTGAGCGAACCACTGTATGAGTACTTCGTCTCTTACCTTCGGGAGCTGGGTGCTCACGTTGAGACCGGACGCTTTGGCGCCATGATGGGCGTTCACTTAGTCAATTCCGGACCGATGACGCTGATTGTTGACTCTGCGGATCTGGCCTAGATCCACGGTCAGCCGGCCTCATCTCTCACTGTTTGTAACCAGTTGGGCAAAGCCACTAAATAGTAGTTTTTGCTCGGCAAGCTCGGTGCGACCGACATCGGTCAGTTCGTACACTTTACGCCCGGGACCGCCCTGCCCCTCTTCCCAAGTGGTGCTGACCACGCCGGATGCCTCGAGCTTGGCTAGGGCGGGATAGAGGGTTGCACCCTTGAGTGGGTCGAATCCCCTGTCGGTCAGTGCCTTGGCTATGGCGTAGCCATGGGCGGGGCCGGCATCGAGCTGGTCAAGCAAGAGCAGCGGCAACATGGCTCGTTGCCAGCTCGCGGGAAAGCGTGATTTTGATGCCATGATCAGCCTTTCCCAGACGATAAATTGAAGTTTGTAAATTCTTCTACAAGCATTAGGCGTTGTCTTGTCGTTCAGCTACCGCGTCTGCGGATTGTTGCAACGCCAGCTGTTTCTCGCGAATATGCGCAGTACGCTTCGACGGCAGGAACCTGCTGAGGTAATAGGTGATCAACAGGAGGCACAATATGGCGCACGTTGCACTCCACCAAGAGAATCCCTCGGAGAGCATCGGTTCAATTTGCCCGTACAGATAGAACCCGAAAACGGCCAACAACACACAGTTCTTCAGCGCCCATCGCCGAGCCATGGCAGCGGTGTTATTTGGTGCTACCTGGATGGCAAACTCGTTGGGTGCACCCAATTCTGCGATAGCGTCGATTGATTGACCTGACTGCTGGGCACTGAGCCAATCCCCTTTGGCATCAGCCAGTGCGATATCAGCCTCACGTTTGGTGAATCCATAACGGCCGCGCAGAATTCTTTGTGCCTGCGCAAACCATGCTTCTGGTGAGCGGTAGGGTGCGTCACTGACACTAGCTTCAACTTTTTCCTTGCCGAATTCAGGCAGGAAGAATACCCCTACGGCAAGTATCAGACCCAGCACTGGCACGAGGAAATTCGGTATCGGGATGATCGCCCCCTCCTCCGTGACCAAGAAAATGAACGTCACAGCAAGGGCGACTACAGGTAGAGGGATCAGCGCCAGGCGCCACGAGGCTTTGAAGCGTGCCGCCATTCGTAATTGGACAAACCCAGTGCCGATGAAGGCGACTGATCCGCCGGCGATGAAACAGGCAAGCTGCCAATACAACCAGCTCTGCGCTATCCAGCCATCCTTGATGGCTATCCAGATGCCGAAGCCAATGGCCATCGCGCCTATAACCAGCCCAAAACCCAAAACCAAAGTATGGAAGTTATCAACAGGCAGCGCCTCTTGAGCAAGCTGTTCCGGGGTTTTGATTTGACGTGCACGCTGTTTGCCAAAAAGCCAGCCGCTACCTAAGAGCTCTTCGGCGCCCTGGCCGTTTGAGGTGATGGTTTCTCGCTGGTCCAGTAGTTCCTGGATGCACTGTTCTTCGGTGGCGTCGGCAAGTACCAAAGCCGCATGAAATTGCTCGGCCCATTCTTGGTCATTGGGCGCGTAGGTGGCGATGATCTGGGCAGGTGCGTCCGCCTCTGGTTGGGGTTTCACCGAAGAACTCCTCGCATTTGGCTTACTAGGTTAGTTTTCAACCTAGTAGATTTATCGACACAATGCAAAGAGGTAGATGGCATGAGAAAACCGGGCCGGCGTGGAATTGTGGATGCGCAGCTATCGTTACCGCTTAGCGAACTCAAAAGGTAGTTCAAGCTAGTTTTTGCATACTGGCAGGGCACAAGCACGCCGGAAACCCGGCAACTCCATTCTATGGGATAGGACTGGATTTTCGCGGAAGACAAGTGAACAGGAGCCCAGATGCGCAAAAGGGCCGGGACACTCCTTCAAGGAGTAATCCCAGCCCTCTATCTGCAGGATTCAGCAGGTGCTACTTGGCCTCTGCCTCAGCCTTCTCGGTCTCTTCAGCCTTCTTCTTCTCAGGCTTGAAGTCGATGCCAGCTTCCTTACGCTGCTGCGGGGTGATCGGCGCAGGAGCCTGGGTCAGTGGATCGAATCCGCCACCGGTCTTCGGGAAGGCGATGACGTCGCGGATGGACTCGGAGTTGGTCAGCAACTGCAGTACACGGTCCCAACCCAGTGCGATGCCGCCATGTGGTGGGGCGCCGTACTTGAAGCCCTCAAGCAGGAAGCCGAACTGAGTGTCGGCCTGCTCCTGAGTTACGCCCATGACCTTGAAGACACGTTCCTGAACGTCACGCTGGTGGATACGGATCGAGCCGCCACCAATTTCATTGCCGTTGCAGACGATGTCGTAAGCGTAGGACAGTGCCGAACCTGGATCGGTGTCGAAGGTGTCCATGAACTCTGGCTTAGGGCTGGTAAACGCGTGGTGTACCGCGGTCCATGCGCCGGCTCCCACAGCGACGTCGCCGGAGGCAACAGCATCGGAAGCAGCCTCGAACATTGGTGCGTCAACGATCCAGACGAAAGCCCAGTCGCCGTCCTTGATCAAACCGGTGCGGTGACCGATTTCAACACGAACCGAGCCAAGCAGGGCACGAGACTCGTTCTTCTTGCCAGCGGAGAAGAAGATGCAGTCGCCAGCCTGTGCGCCGGTGGCTTCGGCCAGACCGGCCTTCTCTTCATCGGAGAGGTTCTTTGCCACTGGGCCAGCCAGTTCGCCGTCTTCCTTGATGAGCACATAAGCCAAGCCCTTGGCACCGCGCTGCTTAGCAAATTCCTGCCAAGCATCCAGGGTACGACGTGGCTGGGACGCGCCGCCAGGCATGACTACAGCACCCACATACTCGGACTGGAAGACCTTGAAGGAGGTGTTTGCGAAGTACTCGGTCATTTCGGTCAGTTCCAGACCGAAGCGCAGGTCCGGCTTGTCCGAACCGTACTTAGCCATAGCTTCCGAGTACGCCATACGACGGATCGGGGTTGGGACCTGAACGTCGATCAGGCTCCACAGTTCCTTGACCAGCTTTTCGCCGAGCTCGATGATGTCATCTTCGTCAACGAACGATGCTTCAATATCCAGCTGGGTGAACTCTGGCTGACGGTCAGCACGGAAGTCCTCATCGCGGTAGCAACGAGCGATCTGGTAGTACTTTTCGAAACCGCCGACCTGCAGCAGCTGCTTGAACAACTGTGGGGACTGTGGCAATGCGTACCAGCTGCCCGGGGTCAGACGTGCCGGTACGACGAAGTCGCGGGCACCTTCTGGGGTGGAGCGAGTCAGGGTTGGGGTCTCGATCTCGATGTAGCCCTGATCGTGCAGCAGGTTGCGTGCCACGCGGTTGGCCTCGGAGCGCAGACGGATGTTGCGGGCCGGGGTTGGGCGGCGCAAGTCCAGGTAGCGGTGGCGCAGGCGTGCTTCCTCGCCAACCTCAACATGCTCGTCAACCTGGAAAGGCAGTGGTGCGGCGGTGTTCAGCACCGTCACGGTATCAGCGATAACCTCGATTTCGCCGGTAGGCAGGTTCGGGTTCTCGTTGCCTTCCGGGCGGCGCTCGACGGTACCGACGATCTGCAGCACGAACTCATTGCGCAGCGGGTGGAAGTCCTCTTCATCGCGTACGACAACCTGGGCTACGCCCGAGGCATCACGCAAATCCAAGAAGGCGACACCACCGTGGTCACGGCGACGGGCGACCCAGCCGGTGAGGGTGACCTGCTGTCCAATGTGCTCAGCGTTCAAGACGCCCAGCTGATGAGTGCGTAGCACTACGATCCTTTCGGTCGGTTGAGAAAGTTTCTTCCCATGAAGTTTAGTGCACCCAAAGTGGATGCGTGAGCGGGCAATGACGCCCAGAGTTCTAACGGATGGAGATCTTCAGGTCCTCGGCCTCGGGCATCCACGACTGTGGGTCGGCGGCAACCTGCTGCCCGGAGCGGATGTCCTTGACCTCGTGAGTACCATCGGCGCGGGTGAACCAGACAAACGGAATCCCGCGACGATCAGCAAATTTGATCTGCTTACCGAACTTCTCAGCGCTGGCTGCCACCTCACAAGCGATACCGCGTTCGCGCAGCTGGGCGGCGACATCCTGCGCTTCGTGCCAGGATTCGTCATTAGCCAGCGTGACATATACCACTGACGGTACGCTACGGCTGGCGGTAACAACTTCTTCAGCCAAGATGCGTGAAATCAGGCGGGTTACGCCGATGGACAGGCCCACACCCGGGTAGTTCTTCTTGCCCTTAGAGGCCAGTGATTCATAGCGACCGCCAGAGCAAATCGAACCGAGTGACTCGTGGCCCACCAGCACGGTTTCGTACACGGTGCCGGTGTAGTAGTCCAGACCTCGAGCGATCGACAGGTCAGCCATGACCTTACCGGGGGCACGCTTGGACGCTGCATCAATGACCTGCGAGAGCTCATCCAGGCCGGTGTCCAAAAGTTCGTGGGTGACGCCGAGGGCGCGGACCTGTTCGACGAAGCTGGTGTCCATGGTGCGGATCTTCGCCAGGGCCAAGGCGGCCTCAGCTTGTTCGCGGGTTGCACCAACTTCTTCCATCAGGATCTTTGCAACAGCCTCATCACCGATCTTTTCCAACTTGTCGATAGCGCGCAAGACGGCATCTGGATCTTCCAGACCCAGTCCGCGGTAGAAGCCCTCGGCGAGCTTGCGGTTATTCACGCGCAAGCGGAAATCACCGATCGGTAGGGCTGAGAGTGCGTCGGCGATGGTTAGTGCCAGCTCCACGTCGTAGCTAAATGGCAAGGTGCCATCGCCCACAACGTCGATGTCTGCCTGGGTGAATTCGCGGAAGCGACCGTCTTGTGGGCGTTCTCCACGCCAGACCTTCTGCATCTGGTAACGACGGAATGGGAATGCTAGATAACCAGCGTTTTCCACCACGTAACGAGCAAAAGGCACGGTGAGGTCGAAGTGCAGTGCCAGCGCGTTCGGATCGTTCTTGTCATCCTCGGCTGCCAGACGCGAGAGTCCGTAGACTTCCTTGTCGATTTCACCCTTGCGCAATAACTGGGCGCGGGTTTCTACTGCACGGGTTTCAATATTGGCGAATCCATGTAGTTCAAAAACATGACGCAAGGTGTCCAGTACGTGCTGTTCAACAGCCCGTTCAGCTGGAAGCCATTCCGGGAAACCTGATAGTGAGGCCTTGCGTGCCATGAAACTCCTTAGTGCAAATTGGGCTACCAACCCATCTTAAGCCTGTTTTATAAGAAACCTGTGCACGTCGGCTTACTAAGAAACGGAGGTCACAGGTAGAGTTGGCTACAGCAAGTGCTCGTAAAGTGAAAGAGTTTCAGCGGTGACCACCAGTCAGCAATCCGACGACAGCCAGAAGACCCCTTTGCCGCAGGCGCAGAAGCCTGCTGCAAAACCGGTTGTAGCGCCGAGCGTCGCACACACCACTCCCCTCGATGAAGCGGCTAAATTTGCCCGAGTGACCGAAGACGGGCACGTCTTTGTCATCATTGATGGCGCGGAGTTCCCAGTGGGTCAGTACCCAGATGCCACGCAGGAAGAAGCCTTGGGTTACTTCGTGCGTAAATATGACGATGCCCTCTCGCAGTTGATGCTGCTGGAGCAGCGTGTCGTTGCTAAGGCGCCAGCCGGAGAGCTGGGCAAGGCTGTTCAGGCTCTGTCGGCGACTGTCGCAGAACGTCATATGGTCGGCGACATCCCGGCCCTCGAGTCACGTCTGGAAAATGTTCGTGTTGCCGTGGAGAGCCTCTCCGCCGAGCAGCGCAAGGCTCACGATGCCGCCCGCGCCGAGCAGTTGGCCACCCGCGAAGCCATCGTTGAGCAAGCAGAAGCAATGGCTGCCAAGCGTCCCGAGCAGATTCAGTGGAAGACCGCATCGGCCTCCATGAATGAATTGTTTGAGCAGTGGAAGGCATCCCAGCGTTCTTCGGTCCGTCTACCACGGGCAACCGAGGACGCGTTGTGGAAGCGATTCCGTGCCGCTCGCACCACCTTCGACCGTCATCGTCGTGCGTACTTCTCGCAGCTTGATTCGACCAATGCGTCGGCCAAGGCTGTGAAGGAAGAACTGATCGCCCGCGCAGAAGCGTTGCAGAGCTCGACCGATTGGGCTGCTACTGCCGCCGAATACCGCAAGCTCATGGATGAGTGGAAGAAGTCTCGTCGCGCCTCCCGCAAGGATGATGATCAGCTGTGGGGCCGTTTCCGCGCCGCCCAGGACGTGTTCTTCCAGGCTCGTGCTGCAGCAAACGCCAAGATCGACGAAGAATACTCGCAGAACCTCGTGGTGAAGGAAGCACTGCTCGAGGAAGCTCGTGCATTGTTGCCGATCAAGGATCTAGCAGCGGCCAAGGCCAAGCTGGATTCCATCCGCGACCGGTGGGAATCAGCCGGCAAGGTGCCTCGCAACGATCTGCAGCGCATCGAATCCGCACTGCGTCAGGTAGAAGACGCTGTGAAGGGTGCTGAAGATGAGCAGTGGCGCCGATCCAACCCTGAGACCAAGGCTCGCTCTAACTCGATGCTCAGCCAGTTGCAGGACACGATTTCTGCACTGGAAGAAGATCTTGCCGCAGCTCAGGCTAAGGGCAATGCCAAGCAGATCGCAGCAGCCCAGGAAGCCCTGGATGCTCGTCGTATGTGGCTGAACACTCTGGAAAAGTCTGCAGCAGACTTCCAGTAAGTAATCCACAGATCGTCAGTACACGCTCAACGCGGCGGCGCTTACTGGTTCAGTAGCCACATGGAATCTATAAATTGCCAGGCTACCGGACCACGCGCCGTCGCGTTGCGCATTCCAGAGGACCTCTGGATCGCTGGTCAGATGTTTAGCCGTAACGAGTTGCAAGCGATGACCTCGAATGGATTATTGCGCGAAGTGCTCGGTGATTGCTTTCTTCCCAGCCATATACAGGTCACCGCCTCGCTACGAGCAAGGATTGTCGCCTTTGTCTGTGGGCGTGAGTTAAACTCTCAGACCGTCATAGCGCGCCAAACTGCCGCCTGGATCCACGGACTATTACCCGAAGTCTTTACGATGTGCATCTATACGCGCACCTACCATCGACCATTCGAGCCAGGCTTCGGATTGAACGCTCAATTTATGCAAGCCGACGTTCCGGATACTCAGATGGTCTTTCGTAGCCGCATCAAAGTCACTTCAGCCTTACGAAGCGTGTGTGACTGTGCCCAATTTGACCCGTTGCCCATCGCGAGTCGAGCACTGAGCAAGGTCATATCTCTGGATGACCCTTATCTAAATCTCGATTCAATCAGAGAGAGTCTAAGAACCTACGAGAGGTCGCCCGAAAGATCCCGTGCGCTGCGCCTAGTAGATTCCTTCGGCGACGTCGCCCAGGCAGCATGACCTTCTGCTGATCAAACCAACTAGCGGCGTGAACCTGCGGTCGTGCGGTACACGTCGTAGACGCCATCAATTCGACGCACCTGGTTCAGCACGTGGCTCAAGAACTTAGGGTCGCCCATTTCGAAGGAGAAGCGGGACAACGCGACTCGATCCTTACTGGTCTGCACCGATGCTGACAGGATGTTCAGGTGGCTCTCGGACAAGATGCGGGTGACATCGGAGAGCAAAGATTTGCGGTCCAGCGCTTCAACCTGGATTTCGACCAAGAAGACACCGTGATGCTTCGCCGCCCAAGTAACATTGACCAGTCGGTCGGGTTGGTTGGAAAGTTGCGTGAGGTTCAGGCAGTCAGCACGGTGCACGGACACCCCAGCACCGCGGGTCACAAAGCCTTGGATCTCATCCGGTGGCACCGGAGTACAGCAACGAGCCAGTTTCACCAGAACATCGCCAACGCCCTCAACAATCACGCCTGCCTCGTTGCCCGTGGTGGGGCTCGGAGCGCTCGGACGGACTACGGCTTCCTCATCAACCTGCTCGGCTTCTGGAGGGCCAATGAGGGCGGTCAGATGCTCGATAACATTCTGTGCGCTGGTATGCCCATCGCCCACCGACTGATACAGGGCTGAAATGTCCGTATGGTGAAGTTCGTTGGCCACCGCGGTCAGTAGATCATGAGTCATCAACTTCTGCAGCGGCAGATGATTGCGACGCAGCTCCTTGGTCAGAAGCTCCTTGCCCTTTTCGATGGCTTCTTCGCGACGTTCTTTAGAGAAGTAGCCACGGATCTTGGCCTTAGCACGAGGTGACTTAACAAAGTTTTGCCAGTCCTGGGATGGGCCCGCGCCTTCCGCCTTCGAGGTAAATACCTCGACCACGTCGCCTTGTTTAAGCTCAGTATGCAGTGGCACCAGTTTGCCGTTGACGCGGCTACCAATGGTGCGGTGTCCTACGTCAGTATGGATGGAATACGCGAAGTCCACCGGTGTTGCACCCACTGGCAGCGACATGATGTCGCCCTTCGGGGTGAAGACATAAACCTCGGCTGAACTGATCGTGTAGCGCAGTCCATCAAGGAATTCTTCAGAGTCAGTGGTATCGGCCTGCCATTCCATCAAGGAACGCAGCCAGTCCATATTCTGCTCTGGCGAGAGCATCGAGTTGGCGTTCTGCCCATGCTTGTACTGGAAGTGCGCTGCCACACCGTACTCAGCACGAACGTGCATGTCGTGCGTGCGAATCTGGATCTCGACAGGCTTACCCTCGGGGCCCATCACCGTGGTGTGCAGTGACTGATACAGGTTCAGCTTCGGAATAGCGATGTAGTCTTTGAAGCGGTTTGGCAATGGATTCCACTCGGCGTGAACTACGCCCAGCGCGCCATAACAGTCTTTGACGGTATCAACGAGGATTCGAACGCCCATCAGGTCATGGATGTCGTCAAAATCTTTACCTCGAACAATCATCTTCTGATAGATCGAGTAGTAGTGCTTCGGACGCCCCGAGACCGTGGCGTTGATATCGACCTTGCCTAGGTCGCCCGAAAGAGTCTCGCGAATAGATGAGAGATACTTTTCTCGTTCCGGGGTGCGATCCCCCACCATGCGAACGATTTCTTGGTAAACCTTTGGATGTAGAGCCGCGAAGGATAGGTCTTCAAGTTCCCATTTCACGGTGTTCATGCCCAGGCGATGCGCCAATGGGGCAAAAATTTCCAAGGTCTCTTTGGCTTTGCGCGATGAAGATTCTTGAGAGACGTAGCGCCAGGTGCGAGCATTGTGCAGGCGGTCGGCTAGCTTGATCAGCAGGACGCGGATGTCGCGCGACATTGCGACGACCATCTTGCGTACGGTTTCGGCCGGGGCCGCTTCACCGTAGGTGACCTTGTCGAGTTTTGTGACGCCATCTACCAGCATGGCGATTTCTTCGGAGAATTCCTTCTGAACCGATTCCAGAGAGTATTCGGTATCTTCAACTGTGTCATGCAACAGGGCGGCGGCAAGAATTGCGCCGGTCATTCCCATTTCGGCCAGAATAGTCGCAACAGCTACCGGGTGAGTGATGTAGGGGTCACCGCTTTTGCGTTTTTGACCCTCATGGTACTTTTCTGCGACTTCGTAGGCATGGACCAGCAGATCCAGATCCGCACGTGGATGTTTGGATTTTACGGTACGAAGCAGTGGCTCAAGTGTGGGCGAAGTACTCGGGGTGCTCCCGCGACCTGCAAAGCGTACTAAACGGGAAATTGAGCGTCGTTTCGAATTGTTCAGGTTTGACGTATTTGCCATGCCCCGCTCCTTCCCATTGCCACCGGACGACGTCAGCTTGTGGGTGCTAATGCGTCATCGTCTAGTGATAGTTTTCAGTCGTGGATTCCATCACGACCTTGCACCAAAAAACATGTTGTTTAGTTCATTCGTTATAGCACGTTCGGCCGGTGACAACTAATTACACCGCTTCACGTGATTGCGAAAAGGCACCCCCAGCATTCACTGGAAGTGCCTCATCGCGAACCGTTAGGAGTTAGTCTACGGTCAATTTCTTCGTATGTTCAACGATGACCGGTTCGTTGCGGCGCAGCCATTGGTACAACGGCGCCTGAACGAACAGCGTGGACAAGGCAGAAACGATAATGCCGACGAACAAGGCCAACGAAAGGTCCTTGAGCGTACCTGCACCGAGCATGTAGGAACCGATGAAAAGAATCGATGCCACTGGAAGCACGGCAACCACGGAGGTATTGATCGAACGAACCAGGGTCTGGTTCACCGCGAGGTTTACCAATTGCTCAAAGGTTCGCTTCGACTGCTTGCTGAAGTCCTTGGTGTTTTCGCGGACCTTATCGAAGACCACCACGGTGTCATAGAGCGAATAACTCAGAATCGTCAGGAAGCCAATGATCGCACTCGGGGTGATCTCGAAGCCAGAGACCGAGTAGATCCCGGCAGTCACCACAATGACCACAAGCAGACCAATAATCGCGGCCAGCGACATCTTCCAGGTGCGGAAGTAGGCAGCCATCAACAGACCTACCAGGATCACGAAGGCAAACAGACCCAGTAGAGCCTGGCGTGAAACGTCCTGGCCCCAGGTTGGGCCAATGAAGTTACTGGTCACTTCGTTGCTAGATACTTGGTACCCGTCGGCCAAGGAAGCTGCGATGGCGAGGGTCTCGTCATCGCTCAGGCGCTCGGTCTGAACACGCATGGTGTTTGGCGCAATGTTGGTGACAGTTGCTTCAGCTGAGGAAGCAACCGAGGTCACCGCGGTTTCACCAATCTTGGTGTCAGTATTCTGCACATCGGACACCGTGAATTCTGAACCGCCACGGAAGTCAATGCCCAGGTTGAACCCGCCCTTGACCACTGGTACAAGGATCGAAAGGATCACCAGTGCACCTGCAATGGTGAACCAGAGACGGTGCTTGGAGGTGAACGGGTAGGAACGCTTGCCGGTGTAGAGCTCGTTGCCCCAGGTGACTAGCTTATTCATTGTTCTCCTCCTGAGCCTTCGACGAAGCAGTGCCTGACCGTTTTGATTGTTCGGCTTCTGCACGCCGACGCTCAGCGATAGTCATGCGCTTGGCAGCTTCACCAGAGGCCTTAGCGTTCTTCTTGCCTCGGTTTGCTTCCACGTTCTCACCGAATCGGCGAATCTGCCCGGCGCCCTTGTACAGAGGCTCAACGCCCAAGAGTGATGGGTCCAGACCCGAGAGACGGTGTCCGTCGGCGAAGAATTTGGTTCGGGCCAAAAGCACCAGGGTTGGGTGGGTCAGACCGTAAACCACAATAAGGTCGATGATTGCGGTCAAGCCCAAGGTGAATGCGAAGCCTCGCACGTTACCGACTGCAACGATATACAGCACGACGGCAGCCAAAAGGTTAACTGCCTTGGAAGCCAGGATGGTGCGCTTTGCGCGGCCCCAACCGATATCAACGGCGCTAGCCAAAGGCCGGCCTTCGCGAAGTTCGTCTCGAACACGTTCAAAGTAAACGATGAAGGAGTCTGCAATCAGACCGATGGCCACGATCAGACCTGCCACACCAGCTAGCGAAAGTCGGTAGTTCATTCCCCAGCCGAGCAAGACCAAGGCTAGGTAGGTGAGAATACCTGAAACCAGAAGTGATGCAATGGTCACCAGGCCGAGCGCGCGGTACTGGAACAGCGAGTAGATGAAGACGAGCCCCAGGCCGATGATGCCGGCAATCAAACCGGCGGTCAGCTGGTCAGCACCAAGGGTTGCCGATACCTGACGTTCTGATTGAATGTCGAAGCTGATTGGAAGTGCGCCGTACTTCAGCTGTTCAGCCAGTGCTTGGGAGCTTTCCTGCGTAAAGCCACCTTGAATTTGAGGGCGGCCGTCAGAAATTACTGCGTTGGTCGTTGGGGCCGAAATGATCTGACCGTCAAGGACAATAGCGAACTGGTTTTGCGCGCCCTGAAGAGCAATCAAACGCTGAGTCGTATCAGCAAAGGTCTTGGTGCCCTGCTGGTTGAATTCAATGACTACAACCCATTCGCCAGTGACCGAACCGTTAACTCCACGAGCCAACTGCGCGTATGCGTCAGAAATCTGGTCGCCCGGAATTTCCTGAGGGCCAAGGATGTACTTAACGCCAACCTTCGCATCACAGGAGATCATTGGTTTGGCCGGATCCGCATTTTCACTGCTTTTTATGTCAGCTTTATTGGTGCAGTCGTAGGCTTCAAATTTCTTGTACAGATCCGCGGTGACCCAGTTGGTATCCGAAGCATTTTTCGGATCGCCATCCGGCTTAGGTAGATCAGCTTCGGCGGTGCGCTGGTCCTTTGGTGTCGCCTCGTAACTACCGGAAATAAGGACCGGACGGAATTCCATGGCTGCAGACGCCTGGATCAGCTCGCGGGTTGCTTGATCGGGGGTACCTGGCATGGATACGACGACGTTGCGACCGGACTGAGTGGTGACTTCCGATTCGGTAACACCATTACCGTTTACGCGCTGGCGGATAATCTTGACCGCTTGATCCAGTTGTTCCTGGTTGATCTGCTGATCACCCTGAACCCGTGGGGCCAGGATCATCTCGGTGCCGCCTTCAAGGTCGAGGGCCAGTTTTGGTCCCCACCCGGTTTTACCAGTCGTCGCACCAGCCACCAGCACGCCGGTTGCGATGATGAAGACGATCAGCAACCATAGCAGCGCCTTACGCGCCTGCTTAACAGGTCTGATTGATGACATCTAATGTGCTTTCTCGTGTTGGTGGCCGAAGATTTCAGCCACCGTTGCTACCCGAACCTTAGGAGTTACGCTCATCCTTGCCCTCGTCGTTCAGACGACGAAGGGATTCTTCTGGGGTTTCAGCAACATTATTGTTTTCCGCAACCTGCTGAGTCTCAGCAACTGCTGGCTCATTGTCAAGGAAGGTAGAAATCGCCTGGCGGTGCAGGGTCAAAACGACACCGTTAGCCACCTCGACCTGTACACGATCCTCTGCGTCAACGCCCACGACGGTTCCGAAGATACCGGAGTTGGTCATGACCTTGGCACCTGGAACGGTGTTGGTCTTCAGCTTCTCCTGCTGCGCAGCCTGCTTCTTACGACCGCGGAACATCATGAAGATCAACACTGCGAAGAGTGCAACCATCAAAATGAGCGAAGGGTTGAAGCCACCGCCGGCGGCCTGAGCGATTACGAGGGAATTCACGAATCTACCTGCTAACAAGTTGTTGCGATTTGATCAAAAGTTCTTGGATGCCGATGGACTCAAAGCGAGTATTAACAGCAAAGACGCCCCACCTGACCCGTCAAAGGGTATAGGTCGGGCGTCTTTAGTCTAATGGCTTACGGTGAACCGGCAGACCATTTACGCGTGCAGTGAAGTAATGATTGCCTAATCCTCATCAGATTCATAGCTTTGGGCGTTGGCAAAAATGGCATCTTTCGGCATCGTTAGCCCTAAATGCTCCCAAGCGCCGGGCATTGCGATGCGTCCACGCGGTGTGCGTCCCATTAGTCCTTCGCGAACCAAATATGGTTCAGCGACGGTTTCAACGGTTTCGGTTTCCTCACCAACGGCGATGGCCAGGGTCGATAAACCTACCGGTCCCCCACCGAATTTGGTGCATAGGGCTTCGAGCACGCCACGGTCCAAGCGGTCCAGTCCACGCGCGTCTACTTCATACATATCCAGCGCGGCCGCTGCAGCCTGATGATCAATTTCTTCTAACTTGTGCACCAGCGCCCAGTCGCGAACACGACGAAGCAGTCGGTTGGCAATACGAGGAGTTCCACGCGAGCGTCCAGCAATTTCCGTAAATGCTGCGGAAGTGACGCTGAGATCAAGCATCATGGCTGAGCGACGCAGTACTAGTTCTAGCTCTTTGACTGCATAGAATTCGAGGTGACCAGTGAAACCGAAGCGGTCACGCAATGGGCCGGGCAATAAGCCAGCTCGAGTAGTTGCACCGACCAAGGTAAACGGTGGTAGCTCCAACGGGATAGCGGTAGCGCCTGCGCCCTTGCCGACAACAATGTCTACACGGAAGTCTTCCATCGCCATGTAGAGCATTTCCTCGGCGGGACGAGACATGCGGTGAATTTCATCCAAGAACAAAACTTCGCCCTCGGTTAATGAGGAAAGAATTGCCGCCAGATCACCGGCGTGCTGAATGGCGGGGCCCGAAGAAATGCGTAGTGGCGCGTTCATCTCGGCGGCGATAATCATTGACAGCGTGGTTTTGCCCAGCCCTGGAGGGCCCGAGAGCAGGACGTGGTCGGCGGTACGTTCGCGAATCTTAGCTGCTTCAAGTACCAGCGACAGTTGTTGTCTGACCCTGGCCTGTCCGACAAAGTCGTCAAGGTTGCGAGGGCGTAGGGCAGCTTCGAGTACTCGCTCTTCTGGCTCACTGCCAGCGTTGGTTAACCCGGTGGAATCGTTCATCGTGGTGATCCTCTCGAAGTCCGCTTAGGCTCGGGTACCGCTAGACATACTACGCAGGGCAGCACGCAAAATCTCTGCGACGTTACCACCCGAAACAGTTTCAGGATCACCCTTAGCCAAGGATTTAAGCGTGGTAGTCGCGTCTTTTTCGCTCCAGCCCAAGCCCGTAAGCGCTTCAATGACTTGCGGCTCCCAAACGCTCACGGTGCTCGCTCCGGCAACAGGTGTCACTGGTGCGCCGGTTGGTACAAGTTTGCCGTTCAATTCCAGCACGATACGACTCGCACCCTTGGGACCGATGCCTGAGACCTTGGTAAAGGCCGCGGTGTCTTTGGTGTTGGCTGCGATGCGAACTTCTTCAGGACTGTGCACAGCAAGGATGGCCAGTCCGGTGCGCGGGCCAATCCCTGAAACCGAAATCAGGACCTCGAAGACGTCTCGCTCATCGGCGCTGGCGAATCCGAAGAGTGTCATGGAATCTTCACGGACCACCATGGAAGTGAAGACCGTCGTTTCACGACCTACGTGCAGGGTGGAGAGGGTTCCGGGGGTGGCATTGACCAGCATGCCGAAGCCGTTGACATCAATTACCGCAGTATTCAGGGCCACCGCTTGAACGGTGCCGGTCAATGAGCTGATCATGCCACTCCTTGGGATATATGTTCGATCGAACCCAGTTTATCGAAGATACCTACGAATCGCGACGTGCGAGCAGGAACGGTGGGTCGTGTTGCCTATCGGCGGACAGCTCTACGCTTGGCCGAAGCCTCGGCAGCGATCCACGCCTGCTGTGCGCCAGTCAACTGAGATGAACCGGAGGCTCCAGCTGCTGAAGCCGATGCATTGGACCCGGCCGCAGCCCCACGCCAACCATGCGCGATGGCCAAAGCCACCGCATCGGCCGCGTCGGCAGGTTTCGGTGGCTCATCGAGACGACAAATCTTGGCGACCATTTTGCCGATCGCCGCTTTGGTGGCCTGCCCGGAACCGGTCACTGCCGCCTTGACCTCGGTAGGCGTATGCAACGCCACAGGAATGCCACGACGGGCAGCAGCGGTAATGACTACGCCGGTGACCTGTGCTGTACCAATAACGGTCGACACGTTAGCCGATGCGAAAACCCGCTCCAGCGCCAAGACATCGGGCTTGTGCTGATCGAGCCAACTATCAATGGCGTTGGCGATCTTGAGTAATCGAGCGTCCAAGGGTGTGCCAGGCGGGGTGCCGGCAACGGTGACATCAATCAGCGATACTTGCCTATTTGCAGCGACGTCGACCACGGCCAGACCACAGCGGGTCAGTCCGGGGTCGACGCCAACAACGCGAAGGGACAAGCCTTACTGCTCTTCGTCCAGAGCTGCACGAACCTCGTCAGACAGGTCAGCGTTGGTGTAAACGTTCTGCACGTCGTCGAGTTCTTCCAAAGCGTCAAAGAGCTTGAGGAACTTGCGAGCACCCTCAACGTCCAGGTCCACCTTCATCGAAGGCAGGAATTCCATTTCATCGGATTCGTAGGCGATTTCAGCCTCATCCAATGCTGCAGCCACGGCACGCAGATCCGATGGATCCGAAACGATGGCGAAGCTATCACCTTCGTCCAAGATTTCATCTGCACCAGCATCCAGTACGGTCATCAGCAGATCGTCTTCGGTCAGATCGCCCTTTGGCAAACGAACAACGCCTTGGCGGTTGAACAGGTAAGCGACCGAACCTGGGTCAGCCACGGTTCCACCATTACGGGTGATGCCTACGCGAACCTCAGAAGCGGCACGGTTCTTGTTGTCGGTAAGGCACTCGATCAGCAGAGCAGAGCCCTGTGGGCCACGTGCTTCGTAAATGATTTCGGTGTAGTCGACAACTTCACCGGTCAGGCCCGCACCACGCTTGATAGCGCGGTCGATGTTGTTTACCGGCACGGAGTTCTTCTTGGCCTTGCTAACTGCAAGTTCCAGTGCTGGGTTGCCGGACAGGTCAGCGCCGCCGGCGCGGGCGGCAACTTCGATGCCCTTAATGAATTTTGCGAAGGCCTTGGCGCGCTTGGCGTCGATCGCAGCCTTCTTGTGCTTAGTGGTTGCCCATTTGGAGTGGCCTGACATGCTTTAAGCGTCTCCTCGCGTGAGTTGGATGAAAAATTCGTGGATCGCTGTACTGCCGGTGACTTCCGGGTGAAAGCTCGTTGCCAACAAATTTCCCTGACGTACTGCAACAATTCTACCCTGTTCGCCGTCACCCTCTGCCGGAACCGTGCTGATCACTTGGACCCCGGAGCCTACTTGTACAGCTTCGGGCGCACGGATGAACACTGCCTCAAGGTTCTTCCCTAAGAAGTCCAACTGGTACTCGAACGAGTCAACCTGCCGACCGAAGGCGTTGCGTCGGACGGTCATATCAATGCCGCCGAAGCTTTGCTGAATTTCACCGGAGCTAGAGACTGCAGGGTTTTCGATCCGGTCAGCGAGCATGATCATTCCCGCGCAGGAACCGTAGGCTGGCATACCGTCAGCAAGCCGCTGCTTGATGGGTTCTGCCAGTAAATAATTGCGTGAGAGCCGATCAATAACCGAGGATTCTCCGCCCGGAATGACCAGTGCGTCGACCTGTGACAGGTCTTGTGGAGTTCGCACGGCGAGTGTTTCTTGTCCCAAGCGCTCGAAGGACGCGAGGTGTTCGCGGAAATCCCCTTGGAGGGCGAGGACGCCAATTTTTGGCATGGGTATGACCTTCATAGATTGCAGTGTTTTAGGCGCAGTATGCGCCGAATCAACGTTAGTACCGCCGGTCGTAGCAGTTTATTTTGTTGCTCGGTGTGTCGCAGTTTCCTCAGCGACAATTTTCGAGCTCCACAACAACTACAGCAGCTACGCGAAGATCCGATGGCGAAAGCCCACTCTTGAACCATCTCGCGCCTAAGCTGAGGGTAGAGAAACGTTAGGAAGGAAGTTGAGCATGTTGCACGGGTACCAACGTCCACAAAACATCGTGACTGATTACTTCGATGATCAGGGCAAGCTCATCCCCTACGGCAATCGTTTCGATGGTGATGATCCACCGGCCGAAAGCTACTCGGTGATTTCCCACCCGCAACGCTTCGCGCCCCTGCATGCGGTGGCAGATTCGCTGGTGAATTGGATGACCACCCGATTCAACGTCCGATGCTACGAAGATCCCGATTTGGCGGCCCAATATGAGATCCCGCTTGATGAGGTAGTCCGCTCGATCAGGCTCGTCCCCGAGGATTCACAGTGCGCGCCGGTTGGATTGGTTTTTACAAAGTTTCCGGGGCTGCATCTTCAGTTCGGCGCACTATTTACCTCCATTGCACCCAATTGTGGATGTGATGCCTGCGATGACTCTGTTCCTGATCTGTGCACTGCGCTTGAGGCACAGATCGACGCGGTAACATCTGGTGCTTTCGTAGAAATCCTAGACGTGGGTAAGAACCGTCTGACCCACCAGTTCAACGTTGAGGCAGCGGGCATGCTCGAACAATCCGTTGATCTCGATGACCTGTCATCCACCCAGCTGGCCAAAGCTCGCGCAATGATTCCTGCTGATGTATCTTGGGCTCCCTGGCCCTTACGCTAATTTAGTCCAGCGTCCATTCTTTCAGGCCATCGTCGAACGCTCCATACGCGTCAACTGTGGCCTTGGTTCGCGCTAGGGAAGCTTCTGCATCAGCTTCAGATAAACATTCCGACTTTTCAAAGACTTGGCACCAGAGCACCGGAGAATTTGAAAGTTGGTGAGGAACCCACTGAAGTTCGGAAACTTTCCAGTCCTCGGTCTTTTCATCCTGAGCAAAGGTAGCTTTCACACTGATACCTTCGCGGTTCAAGATGGTCTTTGTCGCATGCTTGGCCACTGAGTTCCCTAGTCCATAGACGATCCAGGTTCCGTTGTGCTTCTCAATGGGCAAGACTGAGTGGGTGTGGTGCATATAAACAAAGTCAAACACCCCGGACTCGGCTAGTTTTCGACCCAGCGCGCGCTGTTCTTCTGTTGGCCGAGTGGTGTATTCAGTCCCATCGTGGATGGCAGCGACAAGAATTTCGGCGCCATCTTTTTTGGCCGCTTTTCCACGTTGAATGAGCTTTTGCGCGTCCACACCGGTATCAACTTGCCAGTCGGTGGCGGCGCTCAGTCCGTTGAGCGAGAAGGTGCTGGTAATAACACCGAGCTTGACTCCATTAACCTCTATGATTGGCGGCTGCTGCTCTTCGGCTTTACTCCGGTAGGAGCCGGTGGCAAAAAGTCCTTGGTCTTCCATGGCGTCCAAGGTTCGGTTCACTCCACTGGTGCCAGCATCAACCGTGTGGTTGGTAGCCGTGGTGCAACCGTCATAGCCAATGGATTTCAGGTCGGAAAGGATTTGCGCGGGAACAGTGAAGCGCGGGTATCCAGAATATGGTGGTGTTCCGATGGGTGTTTCCAGGTTACATAAGGCCACATCAGCATCTTGCGCATAAGGCTTGAGCCCAGCAAGCAGGGGTGAAAAATCGAAGTCCTTGCCGTTTCCCGATGAGGAATTGGCCGCCTTCTGGGCTTCCTGAAGCAGTTGTGGATGTAGCAACACGTCGCCGGTAACCATCAAGGAGAACTCTTTCGGTTTCTCAGGTGCACTGGATTCTGGTGCCGGGGTACTTGCTGCTTCTGGGCTGCTCGTTGGCGCGTTAGAAGAACCCGTGTGGTTGTTTGGTTCTACGTTTGCGGAGCAACCGGACAGAAGAGCCGAACACAGTGCGCCGGCGATCAAAGAACGATAGGCAAGAACCAAACGTGAGTGCATTCTTAGACCCTATCTCAGCGGAGTATCTGGGGTGTTAATGCAAGCTAAATCACGTCTCCTATGAAAACCTATGGTTATGCAAAATCCGCTCCTCACACCCAGCGCCATGCCCTACCAGTGGCCGGCCTTCGATATCCTCACTGCCGAGCACTACTTGGAGGCGGCTCAACTTGGCGCCGCGGAACAGCGCACCGAAATACAGCGCATCGTCGACGAGGCCGAAACACCAACGTTTAGCAATACGTTCTTGGCTCTGGAATCCAGCGGACAAACGCTACGTCGTGCCTTGATGACCTACTTCAGTGTCCTTTCTGCTCATGGAACGGAACCGATTAGGGCGATCCAGACAGAGATGTCTTCGATTTACAGCGCTCAAGAAGACGAAATCTACCTAAATCAATCCTTGTACTCGCGTTTACAAAGTGTTGATTGTTCTGACTTGGTCGGTGAGGATGCCCGACTGGCAGAGCAAATTCTTCAAGAATTCAAGCTCTCGGGCGCTGGTCTGGACGAAGCCCAGAAGACGCAATTGAAACAGCTCAACGCTGAACTGTCCGAACTCTCGAGCACCTTCTCAAATCGTGTATTAGAGAATCAAAATGCTCACGCAGTTCTTTTCGACTCCGCTGAAGAACTTGATGGGCTCTCGGCTCAGGCCATCGAGTCGGCAGCGCAGGCAGCGAGGCAAGCTGGTCACGCATCGGGATATCTCTTGCCCTTGGTCTCCCCTACCCAACAGCCCGCGCTAGAGTCCTTGACCAATAGTGAGTCACGACGCAAGGTTTTCACCGCGTCCATTTCTCGTGGGCTTGATGAAAATCCGACTGTCGAGCTTGCAGCACAAATGGCCAAGCTTCGCGCCAAGCGGGCAGCGCTGCTTGGTTTTGCGAATCACGCCGAAACCGTGCTGGCACAGGCAACGGCACCATCGACAGCGGCAGTCGAGCAACGACTTACAGAACTGACCAAGGCCGCCACCGCTAACGCTGATAAAGAAGCTGCCGTTCTAAGCAAGATCTCTGGCCTGGACGTGACCGCGTGGGACTGGAAGTTCTACGCTAACCAGGTCTTGCGTGAGCAATACGCTGTAGATTCCGAATCGCTACGCAGCTACTTCGAACTTGATCGCGTGCTCTTCGACGGGGTCTTTGCCACCGCTACGAAGCTCTACGGAATTACCTTTACCGAGCGTTTCGATCTGCCTACCTATCACGAACAAGTTCGCGTATTTGAGGTCTTCGACGCGGATGGCAGCTCCCTTGCCATCTTCACCGGCGATTACCTCGCTCGTGACACGAAGAAGGGTGGCGCATGGATGACGAGTCTGCGCGATGCCGCCTCATACTTGGATGAGCGCCCCATTGTCACTAACACGTTGAATATCTCGGCGCCTGCACCGGGCGATCCAATCCTGCTGACCTTGGACGAGACCAATACACTTTTCCACGAGTTCGGACACGCTCTACACGGCATGTTCTCCAACGGAAAATATGCTTCTCTTTCTGGAACGTCGGTCCCCCGCGACTTTGTCGAGTTCCCCTCGCAAGTTAATGAAATGTGGGTCTTGGATGAGCAGGTTCTTCCGAATTATGCGGTGCACCATGAGACCGGCGAGCCATTAGATCAGGAGACGATCAGCAAGGTTCGAGCAGCCGGGTTGTGGGGACAGGGCTTTGCCACAACAGAATATTTGGCTGCCAGCGTGCTGGACTGGGCATGGCACACCATCAGCTCAGATACCGTGATTGATGACCCAGTAGCGTTTGAACAGCAGGTTCTTGCGGACGCCGGATTCAATACAGAGCTGATTCCGCCACGCTACCGCACCGGTTATTTCCAGCACATTTTTGCTAACGGATACTCCGCTGGCTACTACTCCTATATTTGGAGTGAAGTACTCGATGCCGACACTGTGCAGTGGTTCGAGGAAAATGGTGGCCTCATGCGCGAAAATGGTAATCGGTTCCGAGAAGAACTGCTCTCGCGCGGAAATACGCGCGACCCCCTTGAGTCCTATGAATTGTTCCGTGGCCGCACTGCACGGGTTGAACCGTTGTTGCGCCGTCGAGGATTGGTGAACGCAGAATAATGACGACGATTGCCTCCGCACAGGAAGCACTGAGCCACTGGCACCAGGCGCTGGCCGTGGCCACCGGTGGAAAGATCTTTACCACTCATGGATGCTCGTGGGCTTGGCAGCCGGTACGCAAGCGGCTGATCCTACTTTTCCCTGAAAACGCTGAGCAGGCTGGGCTTCGCCCTGCCTTGGCAGAGGGCCACCGACTTGGCGCCCGTCGAGTGGAAGCCTGGGTTAATTCAGGAGCCGACCCTACTGAACTCAAGGCCGCCGGATTCTCCGACAACGCCCAAGTTTCATGGCATGCCGGACCACTAGCTATCCCCATGGATCGCTGGGCAGGCAAGATCCGCTTGGGTAATAACGTGCCGGAAGCAAGCGGCGCTGATGCTGCAGAGCTCAACGTGACGAACCTCTGGCGAGACCCCAGCAGCCAACTCTCCAGTGGTCACCCGGCGTTGCGACGCGTTGAGCATGCTCTGGCGCGCACCGACGACGGCGAAATTGTCGGACGTGGATTCGCTCAGCAAGGTTTGGGTGGCCAGCTGATGGTTCATTCATTGGCAGTGGGGAAACAGCAGCGTCGACAGGGCATCGGTACCGCCTTGCTTCATGGGCTTTCCCGCTCGATGATCAATCCGCTGTCTCCCCCAGATGAAGAAGTCGCCGTGGAGCTTTTGGCCGCGGCTACCCCATCAAGCGCTGATTTCTTCACCGCCAATGGCCTGAAGCTTCTGGGGCGTGGACGTCATATGGTTCTGCGGTCCTGGGCCTAAAGCTCGGCACCCTTCCAACACCCCAAGAGCTATAGGGCCACCGGATTCGTCCGGTGGCCCGATAGCTGTTTTTCTTGTATTTACTGCTGGTGTTTTACTCGATACACGAGCCTGGCAAAAGGCCCAGCTTGTCTAGCTTCAGTGAGTGCTAACCGTTCGCTGCCGATATTTCGTGGCAGTAACGCGGCACCACCGCTCAGAACTGCCGGAGCGACTGTCATTGCCAACGTGTCGATAACATCGATATCGAAGAACTGCCCGAGTAATTCTCCGCCGCCAAGGACCCAAATATTTTTGTCTCCGGCTACGTCACGGATCTCTGGCAAATTTTCTTCCACAGATCCGCTGACCATTCGTACATCCGCACCCTGAGGTACTGGCAAGTTACGAGAGGTGAAAACAAAGGTGGTGACGCCAGGATAGTACTCCTGCCACTTTTCTGGGTGTTCGATAAGTTGCTCGTTCTCGAGCATCCACAGGTAGGTATTGGCGCCTTCGACATGGACTCCCACGTTCTTCGGGAGTAAGTCCGGATCCGGTTCTTGAGCTCCAGGGACCTCAAAGAGCCACTTCAAGCTATGATTTTCATCGGCCAAGAATCCATTTAGTGTGACCGCCGCGTCGAAGATGATTTCGCTCATGCATGTCAGTCTGCCACATCGAGAATGCTGGCCTTTGGCCATTGACTGTTGGTGGGCTCCCAGTACTAGTCCACCTCAACAATGGGTGAATAATGCGAGGCATCCCCGATGACTGAATAACTCGGTTTCCCTGCCACACTTCGAGGAATGTCGCCGGCAACGGTGATGCGATTAAGCTTGCGTGGCGCGCGACTGTAATTATCAACCGCGTAGTGCTGAGTGATTCGGTTGTCGAAGAGCACCAACTGACCTGGCTCCCAAGTCACTCGTACCACGTGTTCTGGTCGTGTCACATGACTTTGGAGCAGACGCAGTAGGTCTGTTGATTCGTAGGGAGACACCCCGACGATCTTCACGTGCCTCGCGAAGGTTCCTATAAACAGGCCTTTTTCTCCTGTTAGTGGGTGGACACGTACTACTGGATGGACCGTGCGGTACTTCTCGGATACGAAAGCCTCCTGATACTTTTTCTCCCGCTCAGAATTCACGGTTCGTGGCCTAACGTAGTCGGAGTCATTGGAGTGCTCAGCCCACAACGTGTCGGCAAGTGCCTGGATCTCTTTGGGCAAGCTTCGATAAGCCGCAGCTGCATTGGCGATGAGCGTTTCTCCGCCATAGGGTGGCAACGTCACTGCCCGAAGCGTAGAAACCTGCGGCGGATTAACGATGAAGGTGACATCTGTATGCCACTGGTTGGCGATGGACTGTTCACTGTCCACCGGCAAGACGGTTTTCTTCACTTGTTCTTCGAATGTCACCGTCGGATGCGCTGTTGTTAATGGACCAAAATGTGAAGCGAAGAGTTCCTGTTGTTCGTCAGTCTCGATCCCAGACTGACTGAAAACCAAGGCCTTGTGCTCATTCAGAGCCTCGCGGATAGCTAGGACTGTTTCCCCAGGTAGGTTCCCAGTGAGGTCAAGCCCATCAATGCGTGCGCCGATGTGCTCCCCGAGCTTCGTGGTTTGCAGGCGGGTTGTCGTAGTCGTAGTCATGCTGGCCTCCTCAACAGCAACCGTCATGTAGCTGTTTTGATCTGTTTGTTGATGCCCCTTTTTGAGAACACGTTCCATCGTAGATCTGAAAAAACACTGATCAACCGCAAATTTCGTAAATGAAAAACAAAGGCTTTATGCGTCGAAAGACCTATGAATTTCATTGAGCAGGGTTGCGTTGATGAGTCGAGGTAAGTCCCACCATGACCAAAATGAAGTCTGATGAATAATCATTGCATCTGGCAATTGCGTTGTTTAAGCGCAGAAGTGCCCCGTCAGCCTGACGGGGCACTTCTAAGTCTGTTGTAAGAGACGAAGTTGGTGTTTACCAGCCGCGCTCTGCCAAGCGGTGAGGCTCTGGCAGTTCGTCAACGTTAATGCCAACCATGGCTTCGCCCAGACCGCGGGAGATCTTGGCCAACTCATCTGGGTTGTCGAAGAAGGTGGTTGCCTTCACGATGGCTTCTGCACGCTGTACCGGGTTACCGGACTTGAAGATACCGGAACCAACGAAGACACCGTCGGCCCCAAGCTGCATCATCATGGCAGCGTCTGCAGGAGTAGCGATACCACCGGCAGTGAACAGTACTACTGGCAGCTTGCCGGTGTGGGCAATTTCCTTCACCAGTTCGTAGGGAGCCTGAAGTTCCTTCGCTGCAACATACAGCTCATCTTCTGGAAGGGCCGAAAGCTTAGCGATTTCAGCGCGGATCTTGCGCATGTGTCCGGTGGCGTTGGATACGTCGCCGGTACCAGCTTCACCCTTGGAACGAATCATTGCTGCACCCTCGTTGATGCGACGCAGAGCCTCGCCAAGGTTGGTCGCACCGCAAACAAAAGGAACAGTGAATGGCCACTTGTCGATATGGTTCTCGTAGTCTGCTGGCGAAAGAACTTCTGACTCATCGATGTAGTCGACGCCCAGGGACTGCAAGATCTGCGCTTCGACGAAGTGACCGATACGAGCCTTAGCCATGACTGGGATGGAGACCTCGTTGATAATGCCGTCGATCATGTCTGGGTCGCTCATGCGGGACACGCCGCCCTGGGCACGGATGTCTGCAGGAACACGTTCGAGGGCCATGACAGCTACGGCGCCAGCATCTTCAGCGATGCGCGCCTGCTCTGGGGTGACTACGTCCATGATGACGCCGCCCTTGAGCATTTCAGCCATGCCGCGCTTAACGCGATCGGAGCCGACGACGGAGTTCTGGTTGTTCGTAGACATGGTGAGGAGGAGTTCCTTTCGACACTGCATGGGTTCGTTTCAGACCAGAATTTTTTGTGGAATGAACGAGGTGGTACGCAGTAATCGTAGGAGGGGTTTGCTTTATTACCTTGGGTGTTGCGTAACAATGTTACGGTAGGAGATTTATCGACTGGATCGCATTTTCGACGTAACAATTGAGGTTTCGCTTTAGAACTAGTCAAATGCAGTTTCGTGCAAATCATTACGGCAGGTGGCCACCCTAGAGGACTTGTCTCAAAGAACGACTTAAAGGCACCTGTTGCACCGCATCGTTGACGCCATTCTGAGTGATGACCGAGCCATGTTGTCTAAAGTGATCGTCTTAGTGAGCGATGAGCGACGCCTCGTATTCAGTAACTTTTCTGATTAGTCCGTCAGTACGTCTCGACGGTTGAACCTCATCAAGCCCACGGTACCGAGCGCCAGCGAAATCAATAGCAGAACCAGTAACGGCGACCAGTTGAAATCCTCGGCCGGAACTCTTGGGACCGCTCCGAATGGGGTGGCCCGGATGACGTTCTCAGAAAGGGAAAAGAGCCCACCGAACATGGATGCAAGCACCGAGAGCCCGTAAACGCCCCAAACGATCACAGTACTGGATCGTGGTAGGTAGCCGAAGGCCAACAGTTGCAACGCCAGCATCAAGAGCACCGCCGGCCAGTAACTGAAGCACGCTCCCGCCAGCAATCCAGGCTCACCTGCACCTTGGGATGCTACGCCAATAAGGTAGCCACCAAGCAGTAGCATGACCCCGGATCCAAGCACCGCAATGATCAAGTGAGTCATAAGCCAAGTCCTTCTAGATAGTGCCCCTGCCAGTTGTTGTTCTAACCGCCCGCTTTCTTCCTCCGAGCGTGCAGTTCCCAAAGATTGGATGGCGAAAGCACAAGCTAGCAAAGCGTTGAACAGGACGAAAATCCCTAACACCCCGTCAAGCATCGTGGCCCCACCGCCAACGAAATTACGGGCAAATGGGTTGCTCGGATCCAGCAATGAGCTCATCGACTGCGCAACAGATCCGAAGAAGAGGCTGGACACGACTAAGCCGATAAACCAGCTGATCAGCGATGCTCGTTGGAGCCTTAAAGGCAAACCAAGCACACTGGCAGTAAACCGGGTTGCCCTGGTTGGACCGCGACGTTCTGGAAGCATACCCGCGCCCATATCTCGGGAGCTTTCGAGACGCAGGGCAAATATGCAACCAACCGCACCGAGTCCGAGCAAGGCTAGCAATGGCCAAAGATTGTTCTCTCCAAAGGCACGCATATTCTGTGCCCAGCCAATAGGTGAGAACCAACTCAAAGGGCTGGGACTCATACCTTCAGCTTCCAGATCCGCGGCGGCACGGACAAAATAGAACAGCCCGATCAGAGCCACTGCCAGCGTGTTGGCTCCGCGGCTGGTTGACGCTACCTGCCCACATAGCGCTGCTAGTCCTATAAATGCCAGACCAGTGCCGGCGATGGAAGCGCCCATGACCCAGCTGCCCGTACTTGGAAGTCTCACTGCCAAACACAGCAGACTGATCAATGCTCCGGTGACGACGCACAGGGCAGCAGATACGAAGTAGTTCGCGGCCGAATAGGCGTGTCGGCCCAGTGCCCTTGAACGAAGCAGTTCGGTGCGCCCGGTTTCCTCTTCGGCGCGGCCATTACGAGTGATCAAGAAGGTGACGGCGAAGGCCAATGACACCGCCAATGTCATCCAGACTTTAATGACCAAGATGCCACCCAAAGAACCTGCCGCATAAGGCAACCCCGTCATGGCGGCGACGGCAGGCGTATTCGCGACCTGAGCATAGGCGTCGCGTGAGGCTTGGGTCGGGAATGCCTGTTGCTGTGAATCAAAAACAATGGGGATCATCGAAGCCAAGACCAACGTCCAGATGGACAGGCGTAACCAATTGCGACGAAGGATGAACCAGATCATCGTACTGAAACCAGTCAATGCGCCGTTATGCCCAGCTTCTTTGTTCGAAACCGAGACGGTGCTCGGTAGTGCGTGGCGTCCGTGCGCAGTCTGAGTGCTCATGACTGTTCTCCTGCCCTCACTCCAACAGGCCGCCCCGAATTATCGGAGTAATGACGCAGGAACAGTTCTTCTAAGGACGGCGGTGCGCTGACCAGATTTCGTGGCGCATAGGTGGCCAGAGCGGAGAGCACCGAAGGCAGCTGATCCTGGTCGACACTGAATTTGGCGGAAGTCCCTGCAACCTCTAGGTCTTCGATGCCAGTAATGGCTGAAAGCTCACCGGCGTTCGCTGCGATTTCTACACTGATCTGGGTGCGTTGCAGGTGGCGCAGCTCGGCCAGTGCTCCGGCCTCGACGGTTTGCCCATCACGGATGATGGTGACAGTATCGCAGAGCTTTTCAACTTCAGAGAAGATATGGCTGGAGAGCAGTACGCTGCGCCCTTGCGCAGCTTCCTCGCGGATACATGATGTGAAGACTTGTTCCATCAATGGGTCCAAGCCTGATGTCGGCTCATCGAGCAATAATAGTTCGGCATTCGATGACAAGGCCGCGACCAGCGCTACCTTTTGGCGGTTGCCTTTGGAGTAGCTGCGGGCCTTCTTCGTGGGGTCCACTTCGAAACGTTCAAGGAGTTCAGCTTGGCGTCGAGTATCGACGCTACCGTGAAGTTTGGAAAGAATGCTGATGGCTTGTCCGCCGGTGAGGTTGGGCCAGAGGTTCACTTCGCCGGGAACATAGGCCACGTCACGGTGCAGGGATACTGCATCTTTCCAGGGATCACGGCCAAGCATGCGCGCGACTCCCCCATCAGCTTTCAGCAGACCCAACAGGATACGAATGGTGGTGGACTTTCCCGCACCATTTGGTCCTAAAAACCCTGCGACCTCCCCGGTTTCAACCCGAAGGTCTAATCCGTTCAGAGCCACGGCATGCCCGTAGTTCTTCTTTAGTCCGCTCACTTCAATGGCCGGATTGGTGGTGGCCATGATGTGCTCCTTTACCGATGTTTTACCGAGATCAAACAGTTCCCGCAGAACCTGCGGGCGAAATATCTGCTGATTCGGCGGCCAAATACTCGTTGAGGTAGGCCGGGCTGGTAAACAGCCCTTCGGAGAATAGTTCCAGCGTGGGCAGGCTAAATTGTGTGTAATAGTCCTGCATCACTGCGGTGAAATCTTCTGGATCCTGCGGCGGATTGAGCGCGAAGTGCAATACCAGCGCCCCTAGGGTTTGCAGAATCAGAAATCGTGCCCGTGCCGGCTCATTGCGGCTGGGGACTATCAGCCCGCGGGAAACGGACTGGTTCAATAGGTTCAGTGCTTCGTCAATGAGTTGTTCAGTGAATTGCATCCCCGCCGATGCGCCCTCACGTACTGAGCGCAGGATGTACATGATCAGCACCCCACCCTCTCGGGAGCTTGGTAAATGGCTAAATACCTGTTGGGGGCTTGCGTCCATTGAGTCTTCTTTGAGATGTCGATACCTCTCAAGCACCGTGGTATCGCATTCTGCCCGCAACGCCTCTTTGGAGCCGAAGTGGTGACGAACCAGCCCAGCAGTGACCTGCGCTCGCTCGGCGATAGCCCGTAGGGACACGTCAAACCCCTGCGCGGCAAAGGCTTCAATTGCGGAGTCACGCAGTCTAGCCCGTCCGGTCAGATCACTGAGTGCTGTACTCATGTACAGGAGACTACTCCTGTGTATAGTCGCTGGCAATGGGTATTTTTTAGCCGCTGTGTCGGTTCCATTTCTGAGCACATAAGTGGGATTTGACCTCATGAAATACAGCTAGACGAGGCTGATTTTCTGGTTGTCGGCATTATCTTTATTGTGCGGCAGAGGTCTTTTTGTCGTACGGACTTGTCGCAGCATCAGAGACCGAATTTCTTGGCACACCCACCCAACCGGATTTCCAGTTATGCCGATTCAAGGTAATAGAAAACGCGTCACGTTCCAAACAAAATTCTGTTTGGACCGCGACGCGTTGACTTAAAGTTGAAGGATTTTCAACCAGATTTTTGGCCTATTCGGCGTCTTTCCAGGCTGCCGAGATTGCTTCTCGTACCTCAGCAAGGGTCTGTGGAATCGCCTTGGTCTTAGCGATAATCGGGAAGAAGTTCCCATCACCATTCCAGCGCGGGACAATGTGCTGATGCAGGTGAGCAGCAATTCCTGCTCCCCCAGCTTCTCCTTGATTCATGCCCAAGTTGAACCCAGCAGGATTGGAGACCTTACGAAGTACGCGCATGGACTGTTGAGTCAGGGCGGCCATTTCGGCCGTCTCCTCTACCGTGATGTCCGTGTAGTTTGGCACGTGGCGGTAGGGGCATACCAACAGATGACCAGGGTTGTAGGGGAAGAGATTAAGGATCACAAAGCAGGTTTGCCCGCGGTGCACAATCAGTGCCTCTTCATCGGTGCGCTGTGGGCCAGCGCAGAAGGGACAGCTGGCCTCATCCTTGACTTGCTCTTGTCCACCCTTGATGTAGGCCATGCGATAGGGAGTCCACAGTCGCTGGAACGAATCCGGTACTCCGGCGAGTTCAAAATCGTCGGTGACGGACTGATCTGATTCCTGCATACTTTCGGACTCCCTATCGGTACTAGTGGCTACTAGTTGTTGTTGTCGCGGCTCTTGATGGCTTCAACAATGCGGGCTACTGCATCGTCGATAGGCACCTGGTTCTCCTGGCTACCATCGCGGAAGCGGAAGGACACGGCGTTTGCTTCAGCATCTTCGCCACCGGCGATGAGTACAAACGGAATCTTGTCCTTAGACGCGTTACGAATCTTCTTCGGGAAGCGATCCGAGGAGTCATCGAGTTCCACACGAACACCCTGAGCCTTGAGCTTGGCAACGACCTCGGAAAGGTAGTCGTTGAAAGCTTCAGCCACAGGAATAGCGCGAACCTGAACCGGCGACAACCATGCTGGGAAGGCACCAGCGTAGTGCTCGGTCAGCACGCCGAGGAAGCGTTCGATCGAGCCGAACTTTGCAGCGTGAATCATCACTGGCTCTTGACGGCTTCCGTCAGCAGCCTGGTACTCCAGACCGAAGCGTGCTGGCTGGTTGAAGTCGTACTGCACGGTGCCCATCTGCCATGTACGGCCGATGGCATCCTTGGCCTGGACGGAGATCTTTGGACCGTAGAAGGCAGCTCCACCTGGGTCTGCAACAAGTTCCACACCGGTTTCGGTGGCAACACGTTCCAGTACGGCGGTAGCCTCTTCCCACTGCTCGTCGGAGCCGATGAACTTATCGGACTCTGGGTCACGGGTGGACAGCTCCAGGTAGAAGTCATCCATGCCGAAGTCCTTGAGCAAGGAGAGCATGAAGTTCAGCAGGTGCTCAACTTCTGCAGGTGCCTGTTCCTTGGTCACGTAGGAGTGCGAGTCATCCTGAGCAAAACCACGCACGCGGGTTAGGCCATGGACCACACCGGACTTCTCGTAACGGTAGACGTGTCCGAATTCGAACAGGCGCAATGGCAGTTCGCGGTAGGAACGACCACGGCCACGGAAGATCAGGTTGTGCATCGGGCAGTTCATTGCCTTCAGGCGGTATTCCTGGCCCTGCTTGGTGATGTTGCCGTCTTCGTCGCGCTCTTCATCAATGTGCAGCGGCGGGAACATGGTGTCCGCGTAATACGGCAGGTGGCCCGAGGTGTGGAACAGCCCATCCTTGGAGATGTGTGGGGTGCCCACGTACTGGAAGCCTTCTTCCACGTGGCGATCGCGCACGTAGTCTTCCATCTCACGCTTGATGATGCCGCCCTTAGGGTGGAACACCGGCAGGCCCGAGCCCAGTTCATCTGGGAAGGAGAACAGGTCCAGTTCGGCGCCGAGCTTGCGGTGGTCGCGGCGTTCAGCCTCGGCCAGGCGCTCCTGGTAGGCCTTGAGGTCTTCCTTGGTCGGCCATGCGGTGCCGTAGATACGCTGCAGCTGCTTGTTCTTCTCGCTACCCAGCCAGTAGGCGGCGGCCGAACGGGTCAGTGCAAAAGCGTTCTTGATCAGCTTGGTGTTGGGCAGGTGCGGGCCACGGCACAAATCCTTCCACACGATGTCGCCGGACTTGCGGTCCACGTTGTCGTAAATGGTGGTTTCGCCGGCAGCAACCTCTACGGTCACGCCTTCGCCCGAGGTGTCAGCCGAATCAGCCTTGGCCAACAGTTCGCACTTGTATGGCTCGTTGGCCATTTCTGCCTTGGCTTCTTCTGGAGAAACTTCGCGGCGCGCAAAGAGCTGGTTCTGGTTGACGATCTTGAGCATCATCTTTTCCAGCTGCTTAAGATCTTCTGGAGTGAACGGCTCAGCGACGTCGAAGTCGAAGTAGAAACCGTCGGTGATGTATGGACCGATGCCCAGCTTGGCGTCCGGACGCAGCTGCTGCACAGCTTGAGCCATCACGTGGGCAGTCGAGTGACGCAGCACCTCCAACCCTTCAGGGTCGGTGATGGTGACGCGGGTGACGGTGGTTCCGGCTTCTAGTTCACGGGCCAGGTCGCGCAATACGCCGTCGACGTGCATAACAACCACGTCTTTCTGATCGGCGTAGAACTGCAGACCGGTTGTTCCCGCGTCCACCTGTACCTGCTCGCCATCGATGGTGAGGTTCAGCTGCTCGCTCATGAGATCGGGTTCTACCTTTCAATCTGGGATGGCTTCATAGCTTGTGGCATACCTTGGCCACAGCCAGCCAGAATCCAGTTTAGTTCAGGTGCTGGCCCCAGCGCGCGTTCACTTCGGGTTTTGTGGCGAGCGATCGTCTTGATGTGACTCGTTCAACAGTGATTCAGCATTCAGCAAGGTCATCACGTGCCAGATTTCACGTTCTTCGGCCAGTTGGGAACTGACGATCTTGCCGTTCTTCAAGTCCTCGCGGAATGCTGGGATGACTTTTTCTAGGCGGCTGATCAGCTCGCGCATTTCATCCATGGTGAGCATCAGATCGCTGGACATCAGTCGGGCCTTAGCTTCGCCAGTTTCTTCGCCGGAGTAGTGGCGTGCACCGTGGAGCATGGCCGCCTGCAAGCGGCGTTGCTCGTCGTTGACCACTTGCCCGAGGTAGGCGTCCATGACCACGCCGGTCGGATCATCTTCTCGCTGCCCAACCTCGCCGGTGGTGTATGCCTCGGCGGCCGATTTCCATACCCGGTCGCGCTTGTCCCGTGCGAGTTCTGGGACTTCGACTATCATCTGAGCCTTGGCCAATTCGCGCAGGTGGAAGCTGACCTTGTTCGCCGGGATATCCAAGGCCTGCGCCAGGTCGGCCGCACGGGCCGATTCCATGGCCGATAGCGTACTGAGAATCTGTCTGCGCAGCGGGTTGGCAATCGCTTTCAGCATCGGCGTAGTGAACGTTACTGGCGACTCATTGTTGCTCATGTGTTCAGCTTAGCAATCCCCCAAAATAAATTGCGCAATTTCTATTGCGCAACTTTATTTGCGGACTTAGAGTTGATGCCATGACCACCACCCAGCCCAACGGTTCATCAGGCACGAAGGTGACTGATGAGAAGCTCTTGCCCGCCTTGCGGACGCAGAAAAACTACCGCAGGTGGCTGTTCGCAGATACTTCAGCATTGCTTTCCGGTGGTATTTACGGGTTCATCTTCCCGCTGATCCTGCTGGCCACCACCCACTCGCCGGTACTGGCCGGGATGTTGGCCTCGATAGGGATGGCAGCCAGGGCTAGCGTCATTTTGGCCGGCGGAGCCATGGCCGATCGCACCGACAAGGCTCGAATGATCGTGATCGGGAGCTTATGTGGCGCCACGATCACTGCCGCCTTGGCCTTGGGCATGAGCTTTGGTTCGTTACCGGTCCCCTTGATGTGCCTGGCGCATGTCCTGATGGAATTGCGCGGCGGGTTCTTTGGTTCAACAACCAATGCGGCACTCAAGGATCTGGTGCACCCCAAGCAACTCGGCCGTGCGATGGCTGCAAATCAAGGCCGAGACTCGGTATTGATGCTCGGTTCCGCTCCCCTCGGTGGAGCGTTGCTGGGATTAGGTGGCGGTATTGCCCTGCTCACTGTTAGCGCACTTAATCTGATCGCTGCGGCCAGCGGTTTTGCCTTACGTAGGCCACTGCGTGCAGCGCAGCAATCTTTGCAAGAATCCAATGGTGCTCCCGAGGAGAAAGTGGCCCACGGAATTCTGGCCGGTATGCGCTGGTGTTTTTCGAGGCCACAGCTTCGCGCGCTCCTAGTTTTGATCACGGTCGTCAACATCGGCGTGAACGGTCTGATGACAACTTTGATCTACGGGCTAGAGCAACGTTCGGAAGAACCTTGGGTCATCGGACTGACTTCAACGTGCATGGGTGTTGGAATGCTGATCGGATCGCTGGCGGCGGCCTGGCTTATCGAAAGATTCCGCAGCGGACTTTTAGCCTGCACTTGCCTCACGCTCCTTGGTGTTGCCATGCTCCTCATCGGATTCAATACGAACCTGCTGTGGATGGGCTCCATGCTGTTGCTTAGTTTCTTGAGCGTCCCCGCACTTAACGCCGCCATCGGCGGGTACTTCATGGCATGTGTCCCCCACGATATGTCTGGGCGGGCTAATTCCTTGATTACGTTCATGGCCTTGGCCGCTTTGCCGATGGCACCACTAGTTACCGGATTCGGTATGGAGTGGGTTGGCATGGGCCCCACGCTCATCTTCTTCGGTGCCTTGGTTTCCCTGGCAGCCATCTTGGCTTGGCTTTCATCGCAGGTTCGAGGAATCCCTCGTCCCGAACAATGGGGGCCTGCCGCTGCTTCGACACAACCCGAACCCCCAGACCTCACCGATTCCCAACCGTCACACACCCCAGATGTACGCACCGAATAGGAGGACTCGAAATGAATTTCGATCCTATGACACCCAATGATTCTCGATTGAAGAAATCAGCGCGACAACGATTCTTCAGCAGCGAGAAAAGACTCCGTCATGCTTCTGCAGAGGCACGCCAAATCGACGATGCCGTGACTCTGATGAGGTATCAAGTGCAGCGCAACGAACAATGGATCTATTTATGAGGACACGGTAATAGCCCTGAAAGATTGCCTAACCCATGGCTTTCATTTTCGAGCGCACCTACCCTAGAAATATGAACAAGCAGGCCCCACCTGTCATCAGTGCCATTACCCTCGGCGTGCGTGATGTCGGTGTTTCCACCAAGTTCTATACCGAGGGTCTAGGGTTTGAACTGGTTCAGCCAGCCCACCCGGAAATCGCCTTTGTCCGCGCCGGATATGGTTTGATGCTTGCCCTCTGGGACGTGAAGCAGATGCCCAGTGAATATGGCGATGTCGGGCATTCTCAGCTTGCTCCTCCGGTCTCCCTTGGACACAATGTGCACTCGGATGCAGAAGTTGATCACCACTATCGGCGAGCGCTGGATGCTGGGGCAACGTCGATTTCCGAACCCACGGTGCAGCCATGGGGAGGTAAAAGCGCATGTGTCGCTGATCCAGATGGCTTCCGCTGGGATTTTGTGCACAACCCATCATTTGTCGTTGACGCTGATGGGCATGTTTCCTCGGTCTGAGGTTTATGGGCGTTAACTAGGTTGCTTCAGCAGAAGTTACGTGACTCTCCGGTTGAGATTCTTTAACCATCGACGTTGCTCCTTGAGGGTTATTGTTCAGGCCAAGGTTCAGCTCGAAGGGACGGCCACGTGGATAACCATCGTTTGATCTTTGCTTCATACACTTCCCGGGGCGCAAGCACCGGGTTGGGGATGATCCTCCGAGCGAAGAGGTCCTCATATCCATGAGGGGCGTAGACCCTGGTTTTGCCGTTTTTGCCGGTCGTGACCGCAAAGCAGCAGGTCTTCGCTGCAAAATGGTCAATGGCGTCAGTGGAGCTGAGGAATGGGATTGCTGGCACTCCGAAGTGCTCCTCGTACCAAATGTGGACTCGTGCCTCATTGCGTACTTCGATTTCTGCGTCGATGTCCTTAAAGAGTTCTTGTGCCCGACGAATGACTGCGTCCTCTGCTTCGTAGGACGTATCTTCATCAAAGTAGAAGAAGTCGTAGTCGCGAATCCCATTTTGTGGATCTTTGCCTTCGAGCACGTTCCATACCGTTTGAAATAGTGCCCCTGCAGTAAGCCACCAATCTGAAACTCCTAGCTGAGGCGCGAGTTGAAGTATCTGTTTGTTGATGGGATTTTCCTGAACATACTTCAGAAAAAGTTGTTCATCATTCGCGCTCACGTTGGGCCTACCCCTCAGTTCCCCTATTCACCGTTTCGGTCTCAATTTACCCGTTGAACAAAAACTCTTTCTGCGGATTAGTGCTTTATGCTCCTCGCTGGTCTAGCCCTTCAGCTTCCATACGTTTAGCCAGCTGTCCGACGCTTTCGAAGTTACGAGCACTTTCACCAAGTTTTGGCCGATAACTTACTTGTGGCCGGGTTTGTTCTTGAAGGTATCCGGCAGCCGGCAAGGTTTCTGGTTGGTGCAGATCCCAAGCGTTCAAAGCCTGCAAGGAAATGCCCCGTGGTCCTGTGCGACGAGTAACTCCGTGAATGAGCAACATACGGGTAGAGAAAAGCAGTGGCCCGGTGCGTTGCTGCGTGTCATCGAAGAAGGTGGCATCGATACAGCCACTTCCGTCATCCACCGAAATGAAGACCACGCGCTTGCCTCCCCGCATGGGAGGGGTCTGAGTGGCTACACGTACGCCGGCAACGAGCACTTCGGTTCCATTGCGTAAATGTAGAAGCTCGGCAGCTTGGGTGATGGGCAAGTGTGCCAAGCGTTGCCGGTAGGAAGAGATCAGGTGCTCACTGGCGTCGAGATGCATCAAGTCCAGTTCAGTGCGTACTACTTCGGCTGGCTCCAGTTGGGCTCCGGTAGTTTTGATGTGTTCAATTTTTCCAAGGTCTAATGTCAGCTGACCGGGGCCGGGCCGGTATTTTGCGGGAAGTGCACTGTGCGCCATGGATTGGGTGTGTGCAATGGTGTCTGCGCGGGAGGTTCCGGCGAGTAAGGAATCAAATACCCCGAGGGCTGCGAGATTCTGATAGGTGCGTCGCGAGAGTCCTGCGCGGGCGCGGACATCTGCAAGGTGCTCGTAGGGTTGGCCAGCGACCAGGCGTTCCACTTCTCGTTCGCTCATCTGATGGATGTCACGGAAAGCTAGGCGGATTCCATAGCGTCCAGGGCGTAGTGAGCTGGGCGCACGAGGCACAACCGGGAGCTTCGCCGGAGTAGATTCGAAAACTCGTTCGACTCGGTAGTGCCCGGTAGAGCGATTGATATCTAACGGCAAGATGGGAACGCCCATTCTCCTAGCTTCAGAGACCAGTAATCGTTTGGGATACATGCCCGGGTCATGCTCCCAAATTCCAGCGAGAAAAGCCTCAGGGTGGTGGGCTTTGAGCCAGGCCGAGTGGTAGGTGGGTACCGCGAAGGCGGCCCCATGGGCTTTGCAAAAGCCGAAGGACCCAAAGCCGGAGAGCACTTCCCAGACTTGGTCGATGGTGTCCTGACTGTATCCGCGTTTGGTTGCTTCGCTGCGCACATACTGTTCTACGGCTGGTTCCTTCTCTGGGTTTCCGAGCAGGCGCCGGTAAACATCGGCCATGCCCAATCCACAGCCGGTGAGCACATCAAACATGCGCAACACCTGTTCATGGAATACGGTGACGCCATGAGTTTCGGCGAGCGCCGGAATCAGGTCTGGGTGCAGATATTGGGCTGGGGCAAATCCATGACGATGCTCCAGGTAGGGCTTGACCATATTCGATTGCATGGGCCCAGGCCGGAAGAGTGAGATATCGATGATTAAGTCATTAAATTCTCGGGGTGCGAGTTTTCCTACTAGTTCGCGCTGTCCTGGGGATTCGATCTGGAAGCAGCCCAGGGTGTGAGTGGAGCGGATGAGCTCAAAGGTGGGTTCATCATCCAGTGGCACCTTGGCTAAGTCGATCATCCCCGTAGCGTTGATGTAGTGCTCGTTAACATGTCCACCGGCGCGAGCGACTTGTTCTTTGCTCGGATGCATGCGGGCAATTTCTTCGAGCGTGTAAGCGATGGCTGATTGCATGCGTACTCCGAGCACGTCGAGCTTAATCAGCCCCATCAAGTCCATATCGTGCTTGTCGAATTGACTCATCTGTAGCCCAATGCCTGAAGGCTGAACCGGGGTTCGGTCCAACAAGCTCGCATCGGAAAGGATCACCCCACAGGGGTGCATGGAGATATGTCGAGGTAGCCGGTCTAGGCGTTCCGTAGCGTCAATGAGGATATCAAGCTGAGTGTCGTCGGTAATGCGTTCGGCCAATTCGGCCAATTCAGGTTTCTCGGTAAGTGCTTCACGGAAGGAAGAGGCAGAGAACCGCCAGAGTTGTTTGGCGATCTCATCAATCTGCTCTTGTTCAATGCCTAGGGCTGAGCCAGCATCGCGTACTGCACCGCGGGCGCGGTAGGCGTTTTGCATGCTCATCAGGCTGACGCGTTCCTCCCCGTAAGTGGAGAAAATCTTGTGATAGATCTCGTGACGGCGAGCAGACTCTACATCGATGTCAATATCGGGCAGGGTGGTACGGGTATCCGAGAGGAAACGTTCGAACACCAGGTCGTGGGCCAGTGGATTTACTTGGCTAATGCCTAGCAGGTAGTTCACCAGTGAAGAGGCGCCTGAGCCACGGGCGGCAACGCGCACTCCCATATCGGTGATCAGATTGACGGTTTCTGCCACGGTGAGGAAATAACCTGCGAAGTCCAGCCGGTCAATCACCCCCAGTTCGAGGTCTAGCTGTCGTTCAATGAGGCTTCGGTTGGTATTCGGTAGCAGGCGTGGGACAGCTGCGAAGACTCGTTCGGTGAGCTCTTGCTGGGCTGGGCGATAGAGACCGATGACTTTTGCTTCCGGAATGACCGGCTTTTTCCAACCCAGGTCGCTGACCGGGTCCAACGCGGCCCACTGGGCGACCTGCTCGGTTTCGCGTAGCATCTGGTGCGCCCAGCTTCTCTCGGTAGCTTGGCCGATTTCGTGAGCTAATTGTCTCATCTGCTGCGGGGTTTTTAGCCACCCCTGTCCATTGGGTTGGCAGGAATCAAGATTTTTCAAGCTATGCAGGGTGCGTGCGGAGTCAAGAATATCTGCGGTCATTGCCCCGTCAGGGTCGACATAGCGCACTGCATTGCTCAGTACGGTTTTGATCTGACGTTCCTGGGCGTAACGCAACATACGTGCGGCTTCGCCGAGGTTATAGCGTGAGCCATGTGCTGAGAGGTAGGTGGTGATTTCCACCCGAAGCATCTTTCCTACCCGCTTTTTCCAGTTAGCCATGAGTGTGCGGGCTTGGGCGTATTTTCCTTTGAGGATTGCTCTGGCTACATCGGATTCACCGCCAAGTAGGATCATCAGGTTTCCGCTTTGGCTCAGTTCTCCAACTTGCTCGATGCTCAACCCTGGAACGCCGTGCGCAGTACTGTGTGCGCAGGTAATCGCCCGGCATAACGCTGCGTAGCCAACACCTGCGCAACCGCCACGGGCCAGAACGGTAATTCTTCCTAGCGTTTCCCCGGTGGCATCAAGTACCGCGAGGTTAACCCCAAGGATGGGCGCTAGTCCTTCGGCCATGCAGGCCGCGACATGCTTGACCGCACCGTAAAGGCCGTCCCGGTCGGTGAGCGCCAGCATCTGCGCCCCCTGCGCTTTGGCTGCTTGAGCCAGGGTGCGCGGGTTCGACACCCCGTAGTGGGCGCTATAGGAAGAACTAACGTTCAAATGGGTGAAGCTCATTGCGTTCCTTCGAATACATGTTCTCCTGCAGGGGTTTAGGCACCGCGGGCCAAAGAGTCATGCACACGCACCAGCCGCCAGCGTTCCGTTTGCGCATCAAAACTCACGTCAACACTGTGCACTTGCTGGGGCCCACGCACTGCAACTAACTGCAGGCGCCACATCTCGTAGTCAGCGATTCCTGCGCCAATTCCACGGGGAATCCGCAGGTTTTCTTCCCACCATTTACGGCGCTCGAACCAGCGTTGCGGCTCAGCAATCAGGCGATAGTCCTGCCCCTGCCAGTTCACGCGCAACGGAACTCCATTCGTTGCGCGGGCAACCTCGATTGACTCGGTGAACATCCCCACGTGCGCACTCCTTACTTAGTAGAACCATTCTATTCGAACACGTATTCGAATGATAGTTACACTAGTCAGGCGCACCGACAGTTTGAGTCAAGCGCAATAAACCTACGAGGGGCAGCGCCAGTCCAGTCAAAGTGTGATAGTGCGGTATTCAAAATACTCGCCAAGGGACCATTCTCCTGCACCCCAAAAGCCGGAAAAATGCTGGCGAATTGGCTCTTCGCGAAACTGCCTACGTCATTGTGCCTCGAGTACTCGATTCATATCGTTTGCACCGATAGCATCAAGACAGAACCAAAATCCACTACAAGGAGCGCACCATGCCTCATAAGGTCAAAGCCGTTATTTCCCGTGTCAAAGACGCACCCGTAGAGGTCGTCGACATCATCGTTCCGGATCCAGGACCCGGAGAAGTTGTTGTAGACGTACTCACCACCGGTGTATGCCACACCGATTTGCACTACAAGCTCGGCGGAATCGGTGACGAGTACCCTTACCTGTTGGGCCACGAGTCCACTGCAGTAGTTAGCCAGATTGGTGAGAACGTCACCAACGTCAAGGTTGGCGACCGCGTCATCCTGAACTGGCGAGCAGTCTGTGGCCAGTGCCGCGCCTGCGCCAAGGGCGAGCCAAAGTACTGCTTCAACACTTTCAACGCCACCCAGAAGATGACCCTCGAGGATGGCACCGAGCTTTCCCCAGCGCTGGGCATTGGTTCCTTCGCAGAAAAGACCCTGGTCCACTCCGGTCAGTGCACCATCGTTGATGAAGATGCTGATCCGGCAGCCGTTGGCCTGCTGGGCTGTGGTGTCATGGCCGGCATCGGTGCCGCGATCAACACCGGCGAGATCAAGCGTGGCGAATCCGTAGCCGTTATTGGTTGTGGTGGCGTGGGCGCTGCTGCGATCGCTGGTGCCCAGCTGGCTGGTGCCACCACCATCATCGCGGTAGACGTTAACGTGGATAAGCTGGAAGGCGCCAAGAAGTTCGGTGCCACCCACACCGTTGATTCTTCCAAGGTAGATGCTGTGGAAGCCATCCAGGAACTGACCGGTGGCTTCGGCGCCGACGTCGTCATCGATGCTGTTGGCCGCCCAGAAACCTACAAGCAGGCATTCTATGCTCGTGACCTAGCCGGCCGCGTGGTGCTCGTTGGTGTGCCGACCCCAGAGATGAAGCTGGAACTGCCACTGCTCGACGTCTTCGGTCGCGGTGGTTCACTGAAGAGCTCCTGGTACGGCGACTGCCTACCAAGCCACGACTTCCCAATGCTGGTAGAGCAGTACAAGCTGGGACGTTTGGATCTGGATTCCTTCGTCACCGAGCGCATCACCATTGATCAGATCGAAGAAGCCTTCAACAAGATGCATGAAGGAACCGTTCTGCGTTCGGTGGTGGAGCTCTAATGTCCGCGCGCATCGAAAACGTTGTTACCTCCGGGACCTTTTCCCTGGATGGTGGTACGTGGGAGGTGGACAACAATGTCTGGATCATCGGTGATGATTCAGAAGTCATGGTCATCGACCCGGCCCACGACATCGAAAAGATTCAAGAGGTCGTTGGCGAACGTGAAGTGATGGCAGTCCTACTCACCCATGGGCACGATGACCACATTCGCGCTGCTGGTGAATTCTCAGACATTGTTGATGCACCGCTCTTCCTGAACCCGGAAGACCGTATGCTCTGGGAAGCGGTCTACCCAGAACGTGACGTGGACGCAGAAATCAGCGAAGGAGATACTTTCACCATCGCTGGTACGACGCTCACTGCAATCCACACACCGGGCCATTCACCGGGATCCACCTGTTTCTACGCAGAAGATCTAGGTGTTCTGTTCAGTGGAGACACACTGTTTAACGGTGGTCCTGGCGCTACCGGGCGCAGCTACTCGAGTTTCGATACGATCATCGAATCGATCCGTACCAAGCTACTGACCCTGCCCGAGCAAACCGTGGTTAATACCGGCCACGGGGACGCCACCAGCATCGGTGCCGAGGCACCGAATCTGGAGGAATGGATCAAGCGCGGACACTAACTAACGCGCTCATGAGCTGAGGCAATCGCACTGCATAGGGCGACTGCCTCAGCTTTTTTCTTCTCACTACATAAAACAACACACCAATGACCAATTAAACGCGCTGACGTGGCAGAATTAATCCCATGCCCGAACTTCGACGTCGCAAATCCATAACCACCTGGCTCATTCTCGCCGTAGCATTGCTCCTGACGGGCATCGCGGTGCTCTGGTGGGACGGCCAGCAAGAGGTCGTTCTCTACGACGGATCCTATGAAGCGCTCGAGGTAGGAACTGAGCTCTACTTTGGTCCGAGCCCTGCAACATTCATCGGCTGGGTCCTCGCGTTACTCGGCGTTGGAGCGTTCGGAGTTATCTTCGGCTTAGTACTTCGCCAGATCGCTCGATTCAAGACTTGGATCTTGATTACCGGACTCTTGCTGCTAGTTGCAGGGCTATGCGTGTTGATCTGGGACTACAACCAGGTTCGTAGCTTTGGTTGGGTTGCCTATGCCCCGTTGAGTAAAGCTGATTTTGCCCCGCAAAGCGCAGCCTCGATCTTAGGCAAGTTCGGGTTGGTTGCCGGCGCGTTCCTAGCCGCCAGCTATTTCGGACTGCGACGAGGTGCGTTGCCCGCTGCGCCAGCTACCAAAAACTAGAACAACGAATTACTGTGCTCTTCAATGAGTTGTGGCGAATTATTTCGGACGTTGCCCACCGCGGTATCTACCTCATGCATGGTCCATTCTGAAGCAACGTCAAAAGCTTGGGCACGGATCTGCTCGATCAGCCCTTCACCATCTTCCTCGGCGGGGTTCATCCAGCGGGCCATCATTTGATGGTCCAGTGGAATGGGCAAGCGGTCATGCAATCCAGATAATTCCCCAAGTACTCCGGGTTCCTCGGCTGACGGAGAATCCATGGTCATAATCGACGTCGAAAGAATCCAGCTACCGTCCTCGTCTTTCCACCATTCGTACAGCCCGGCAAAGAAGATCAGCTTCCCGTCCTCACGATGTACGTAGAAGGGGCGCTTCTTACTGCCTTCCTTTTTCCATTCGTAGTAGCCCTCCACCGGCACTACGGCACGTCTCTTCTTCACTGCGGAACGGAAGGTCGGTTTGCTGCTGGCAGTTTCGCTGCGCGCATTAAAAGCTCGTACTCCCACCGAAAGTTCCTTCGCCCAACCGGGTACCAAACCCCAGCGGGCCACGTGAATCTGGCGGTGTAGCTCGTCGTCAATCAGCCGTTCGAGCACAATGGGCACATCGGTGGTTGGAGCAACGTTCCAGGACTGACGCAGCTCTAAATTGGCGTCTGCCTCGGCTTCAGCTTCGGCCACCAGATCACCGATGGCTTTGGCCATCACATATCGTCCGCACATCTTCCGCTCCTTTGCACCAGCACAGGGAAATCTGCTCCCAGTCTAACTATCGACGCAACGAAAATCAGCGAAGTTTTTCTTGTCAGTCGGGAACAAAGCAAACAGTATTGCCGTTACACCTAACATGAGCAACGAATTGAACCTTGACCAGTATGTTCCTACCGCTGGCGGAGTTACCATGTTCACCACCAACTGGTGCGGTTACTGCCGAAACCTCAAGCGCCTCATGGATCAGAAGGGCGTGAGCTACAACGAAGTTAATATTGAGGAAGTTGAAGGAACTGCCCAGATCGTGGAGTCATTCAACAATGGTAACCAGACGGTGCCAACCTTGATCTTCCCGGATGGCACTGCAGCTACCAATCCTCGGATTGAAGAAGTCCTCGAGCGCGTCGGCGCCTAATCATTAAATTCAAAAATCGGTGTCTGATTCTTTCAGACACCGATTTTTTGCGTTGCACACTAGACCAGGCTGATGTGTTCTCGATATTCCGCGAGTAGCACTTCGATGAAGTTCTCGGTGGTCACCGTGCCCACCAGATCATTGGCTGCACCGACTGTTGTCGGATCCATCGGGACTTCCATCGCCTGATACACGACGTCAAGAACCTGGCGTAAAGGCTCGGAATCCTCAATGACAAAGACAGATGAGAATAACCATGCGCCGGCCACAACTCGCTGGGCTGTACCGACAAGCTTCACGGGATAATTTCGAGGTGAATCTACGGTCGGCAGGCCGTGGATAGAGTGGTCCCCGGGGCAGTACTCCCCCGGAATGGGACCGACTTGAGCGTCAACGCCTAGACGCCGAAAAGCCTTCGCGTAGACTTCCGCGAAAACTTCAAAACGACGACGTTGACCCATCACGGCCTCAGGTTCAGGCTCTATATGATCAACAATCAGGGTGCCACGGTGATAGGCCGCTGCCCTTCCCCCAGCTTTACGTACCAATGGTGCAAATCCGAGTTGTGTTGCTTCTTCGCGGGCAGCTTCGTAGCCGGCCAGCCGAACATCACGTTGCCCAAAAGCCAAAGTACGATCCGGGCGATATAAGCGCAGGCTCGGTCCTCGCTGACCCGACTGAATCTCTCGAAGCAGTTGCACGCCACGCTCCAAATCGGCTGCTGGATCACCACTAGCTTCTTCAATTTCCAGTGTTAGCGGTGCATCCGATTGGGGGTTGAACAAACTCATACTGATGAGTCTAATTCAGTAGTCACCCAGCATTGGAGTTGATGTCACAGTGCTCGAATGTCTATCCGGAGCAAATCTGAGTCATAATAAAAGGCGTGCCAAATTCTTCTACCCCTGTCATCTTGCTCGGCGGACCTTCCGGATCAGGTAAGTCCTACCTCGCTTCCAAGTACGGCAATCCACACCTGCCGCTTGACGAGTACTACCGACAGATCAGTGAAGATGGCAATCCAGTGGCATTCCCACGCACTGCCTACGGAGAAATTGACTGGGACCATTCAGGCACTTGGAATAAAGAAGCTGCGCTGCGCGCCATCGACGAGTTGTTGGAAACAGGTAGCACCATGGTTCCCAACTACTCAATCGCGACGTCCAGTTACAACGGCCACCGAGAAATCCGGTCTGATAAAGGTCCCATCGTTGCTGAGGGAATTTTTCTCTATGAGCTCCTTGAGCCATTGCGCAACAAAGGAATCAATGTTCAGGCCTACTACGTTGACGAACCTGCATTAGTGACTGGAATTCGACGTTTTGTTCGAGACGTAGCCCAACGACGTAAGCCAGTACTATTCCTGCTTAAGCGCGGCTACGCGCTATTTCGCGTCCATGGTGCGGATCGCAACAAATACCGTGAACGTCAATTTATCTTGAAGTCCAAGCCGGAACTCAAGAAGCTACTCGCGCAGCTTTCTTCGTCGTAGCTCGCTGCTAGCGTGCACGCACCGTCAGAATCTGCTCCGCACGACCGAACGGACCAGTTTCATCGTGGAGCACTGTTGAGGTCAAACCGATTCCATCAACGCCGAAACTCTGCTGAACTTCCAATCCCAGCCAAGAGCCCGCAGGCTGCCGATACATGTGAATTTGCAAGTCGAGGTTTGGATAAATCCAGGTTCCCTCACCCGGTTCCACGCGAGGCACGACGCCGTTAGCGGTGTCGATCAACCCTACGAGCCGAGCCATGTCCGAGGCGTCGAGGGAGTCAACGAGGGCGTAGTCAGTGCGTACCCAAGCAATTCCTTTGCCAGGACGTGACTCGGGGTTCGAACGCATTTCAATAGAGCGGATATAACCGCCAGGCCAACGCTCGCTAATCGCTTCTGGTTCACATTCTTCTGGGCCAGGAATTTTTGCGTCTTCGATGCCAGCAACTGCGTTTGTGTCTGCCGTGATCACGCGCCAAGCGCGAGCAACGATACTGGTTCTCCCCTTGGCTGTCATTTCAGCTTCGATCAACTCAATGGTTCTGCCGGGTCGCACCAGGCGTGTCGTAATTTCGAATTCCCCGGCATGAATTAAACCGTGAATCTCAAAGCTCAGCCGTGCAATGCGCATGTCTTCGCGGGGCTCAAAGTTCTCCAGCGCATAGGCCAGAATTCCGGAAGCCGGACCCATGTGCTGTTCGTGTTCATTCCATGCACCCTGGGCATGCCATGACGAGCGGTATCGCCCCTCACCTAATGATTCAAAATAAAAGTCGCCCTTGGCGAGAACCTTTTCGAGTTCTTCAGTGAGCTGGTGCGTCATTGCTGCCCTCCTGGCCTTATAAAAATTATTGTGTTGCACTTAGGTTATCCAAGAGCAACCGAAATCAATAGCTCACTGATCTTTATCTTGTTCGTGGGCTCGTTGCCCGGCGCTATCCATGATGCCCAAGATTTCCGCGACACCGTTCTTTGCCCACATCGCATGCGGAGTCATCGTGTCGAATTGAGCTGATTGACCGGCTTTGACGTGATAAGTGCGCTCACCGAGCTGTAATTGAATTTCTCCGAGTAAGACGGTGAACCACTCTTTGCCCGGGTGGATACGCAATTCGCTGGGCGCCGGTGCTTTAGACGGATCGATTCGCATCTTAGTAACGCTTACCCCGTTGACAGCGTCATCGGTGGACAGCTTCCACAGGGTGACCCCGGGCATGGCGATGGGCTCGGGCCGGATAATAATTTCGGCTTCCGAAGTTGCGACGAGTTCATCCAGACTAGTATCCAGCGCCCGAGCCAGAGGTATCAACTGGTCCAAGGCAATGCGGCGATTTCCGGTTTCAATTCTGCTCAAGGTCGAAACACTGAGCTGTGCTTTATTAGCCAATGATTCCAGAGACCAACCACGGTTCTGACGTAGCGTGCGAATGCGTTGGCGGATCACATGGTCAACTTCGAGTTCTTGCGTCATGCGCAAAACGATACACCCTTTAGCGCAAAGGGTCGATAGCCTAAGAATCTAGACATTCACGATCAGCAGGAGGAATCTCATGGAACATTTCGAAGTTATCGTTATCGGCGGCGGTAGCGCGGGACTTGCAGCATCGATCGCTTTAGGGCGATCCCGCAGAAGCGTACTGGTTATCGATGAGGGGCAACCTCGCAATGCCCCAGCACAACATGCTCACAACGTTCTTGGGCAAGAAGGGATCAGTCCACTTGAGCTATTAGAACGTGGTCGAGTCGAAGCTCAGGAGTATGGTGTGCGCATTATCAACTCAGCTGTGGATTCTCTCACTGGATCCCTCAACGATGGGTTCGCGGTTCGAGTTGCAGACCAGGAATTCAGCGCTCAACGCATCGTCCTTGCCACCGGCCTCAAGGATGAACTCCCGCAAATCCCTGGGCTAGAGCAAGCTTGGGGTACGTCAGCAATCCACTGCGCCTACTGTCACGGGTGGGAGGTACGAGATCAGGAAATCGTCGTCATTGGATGCGGCCCGATGAGCACCCACCAGGCAATGATGTTCCAGCAACTGAGTTCAAAGATCACCTTTGTTGATCATGACCCCTCAGAACTCAACGAAGAAGGGACAAACCTCTTAGCCAAGCTCGGCATGCCAGTAGTCCGTCAATCTATTGCACAGTTGGCATTCGACCAGACCGGACAGCTGGAGTCAGTCAAACTAGAAAACAACGAAGAGCTGACTGCTCAATCGGTGATCGTTGCCGGCAGAATGAACGCTAACGCCGACCTTTATCTGGAACTAGGCGGCGCGCTAACGGAGCACCCACTTGGAACGTTTATCAAGGTCAACGAAACCGGCGCAACGGACATCCCCGGTGTCTATGCTGTAGGCAATGCGAGTAATTTAGGCGCGATGGTGATGGCTGCTGCGGCCTCCGGCACCCTCGCCGGAGCCGCCATCAACGCAGAGCTCCTCAATGCAAAGCTGGCAAACGCCTAACAAGATTCTGTCGACTCAGGCGTAGAAGTCATCCCGCCACGTGAAAGATTTTTCCATCGTGGCGGGATAGCTTCGTCTTAAGTTGTTCAGGTGGTGCTGAACACGCATTCTCGCCGGCGTTGCACTTATCACTTCACACATGCACCTCTTCAATGGTAGGGTTTAATTGTTACCTCGATGTTTGCCGGTGTGACTCACCCGCCAGCAAACGTTAGCAGTAGGATTTGTAGCACGGCCAACAAATCGTCTGTGCAATACAAATCGGTTCACCGATCTCCGGATTGACTGAGCTCCTACCGAAACGAATTCTTCATCTTCTCTTCTTCACTGCAGATAAAACATCTTGATGCTATCCAGCGTCACGCCTCTGTGAATTCCTTGTTCTACTCCGCTAGCGTGGGGTCATTACCCGCTAGCAGCTCGGATTCCGCTGATGTTTAAGCAAGTGCAGCGACACCCGTTTTGGCCGATCACGGCAAAATCAGTATTCGATTCTCCGTATCGACGGCAGGCGAATGGTTCTCGGTAGCTCTGCTCGAGGTAACCCCAAAATTTTCCGATTCGGAACTTCGAATCGGCAACCGGGCCACATTGTGGCCAATCAATAAATAAGGAAATAACACTATGGCCACTGGCACCGTGAAATGGTTCAACGCTGAAAAGGGCTTCGGCTTCATCGCTCCTTCCGATGGATCTGCTGACGTTTTCGCACACTACAGCGCTATCCAGAGCTTCGGCTTCCGTAGCCTCGAAGAGGGCCAGACCGTTGAGTACACCCTGGAAGCTGGTCCAAAGGGCCCACAGGCAACCAACATCCAGGCTCGCTAAGAGACTTTCTTCAGAGGTGTAGTTCCCCCGCAAGGGTTGGAACTGCACCTCTGTTGTTTTTAACCAGCCAATACCACCATGTTCTACAGCTTCGCAGGTCAAGAAGTTGTTTCCTCTATAAGTTCAGGTTGATCATTCGATCCTGAACGCCAACTTCTACCGGGTGAATACGATCTTCCCGTCAGAGTCTTTCGTGAGTGTTCCGCTGTAGACGGCACTCTTCGCGTAGGCGAGTCCATCTGCTTCCACGGTGAAACCTTTCGAGTATTCGACCCGACCATCACTGGTCGAAAGGCCATAGCCTGGCAGCTCGAACCACTGCACACTCGACGAATCGTTCAGGACTCTGGGCTTTTCAGGTATGTTGTCAGGGCAAGATGGGCCGCTCAAGTTTTCTTTAACACACGCATCAGTCAGTGCATCAATCTGCGCATCCACGTCAGCGATTGACTCTGTTTCCACCTGAGCTGAAACTGACAAAGCTCCTGGCGAAATACTGATGTTGGCAGGAACTTCATACGCCCCGGACTGATCGAACGGCCACGGCATATCGAACTCGTTAGTTCCATCGGTACTCAGCTGAGTCATTCCTGTCGGATCTTCATAGGATATGTTGTACAGGGCAGGCAACAGCAATAGGTCATGCCCGTCACTATGCTTCATCGCGTATTCCAATTCGCCGTTGACGATGATGCGCCCAGGTGACGCGGCATTGATAATAGAGAATTTTTCACCCCACCCTGTCACCACCCGATGGCCGTCAGAGTCTTTCACCTTGAATGTCGCAGTCTGCGGATGTTTGGGGTCGTCCAACACGAATTCCACTGTCGCATCAACAACGGAATCGTCGTTCCCTTCGGCTTGAATGACCTTTGCATCGGAAGGAATCGCTGCTGAGGCCTTGTAGAAATCCGTGTCGAGGAATTCTTCAGGGAAATCAATGTCTGTCAGTGCAGCTGCGGCCGACGTTTCACCTGCTTCAAGATGTTTGAAGAACTCACCGAGCAAAGCGACGCTTTCAGAAGTATCGCCCTCACTGCTGGTACTCATCGACGGGCTGCATCCGGAAATCGCGGAAGCTCCAATAATGCAGGCGACAGTGATTTTGAGGATGCCAGTCATTCGTGTGGGTGTTGAGCGCATGAGATTCCGTTCTTCAGACACGCCGCACCTGACGCACGCGGATGACTCTACGCTATCCCATGTTCTACTTTGACCGGTCATTTCCAGCTTCGGTGCTTCCTACCAGTTAGTCCGTGCCTCGGTAGCCTCCTCCCCCATGACATGACGGTTCTAGCTAGGTTCACATTGCAAAAAGAGAGAAGACCCGCACTTCATGTATTCACGAAGTGCGGGTCCTCTGCAGGTGAAGAAGTTGGGCTCGTCAACGAGCGCTAAGAACTAGAAGTCCCAGTCCTCATCTTCAGTGTTGACTGCTTTACCGATAACGTACGATGATCCGGAACCAGAGAAGAAGTCGTGGTTCTCATCGGCGTTCGGGCTCAACGCTGCCAAGATCGCAGGAGACACGTCAGTCACCGTTGCTGGGAACATGGCTTCATAGCCAAGGTTCATCAGCGCCTTGTTGGCGTTGTAGTGCAAGAACTTCTTGACGTCCTCGCTCAGACCCACTGGATCGTAGAGGTCGTGAGTGTACTGTACTTCGTTTTCGTACAGTTCAAACATGAGCTCGAAGGTGTAATCCTTCAATTCCTGCTTACGCTCTTCGCTGGCGCCTTCCAGACCCTTCTGGAACTTGTAGCCAATGTAGTACCCGTGAACGGCTTCGTCACGGATGATCAGGCGGATCAAGTCAGCGGTGTTGGTCAGCTTGGCGTGCGAGGACCAGTGCATTGGAAGGTAGAACCCGGAGTAGAACAAGAAGGATTCGAGCAGAGTCGAAGCAATCTTGCGCTTCAGTGGGTCTTCACCGTGGTAGTAGCTCTCAATGATCTGCGCCTTCTTCTGCAGGTTCACATTTTCAGTGGACCAACGGAAAGCCTCATCAATTTCCTTAGTCGATGCCAAGGTCGAGAAGATCGAGGAGTAGCTCTTAGCGTGCACGGATTCCATGAACGCAATGTTGGTGTATACAGCCTCTTCGTGAGGGGTGATTGCGTCTGGGATCAGCGAAACGGCACCAACGGTACCCTGCAGGGTATCGAGCAGGGTCAGGCCGGTGAAGACGCGCATGGTGAGCAGTTTTTCGTCTTCGGTCAAGGTACCCCACGACTGAATGTCATTGGACAGTGGCACCTTTTCCGGAAGCCAGAAGTTATTGACGAGTCGGTTCCAGACCTCTACGTCTTTGTCATCCTGGATGCGGTTCCAGTTGATAGCTTCAACCTTATTGGTGAGCTGAATCTTTTCGGTCATTGCCCCTCATCGAAAAGCTAAATCGTGTAACGAACGTTGCTATCAACTCTACCGTTCTTTCGAACCGTGAGATCGTAGCAAATCTCAAAGTTAATTTCAGATCCCATGGGATCTGACTTGAGTCTTTATACGAAGCGGCTGCCGTTAGGTTGGACCTTACGGCAGCCGCTTCGTGATATTAATGTCCTACTCGGCGGCCACTAATTGAACTTTAGAGTGCGCAGGAAACGCAACCCTCAACTTCGGTGCCTTCCAAGGCCATCTGGCGCAGGCGGATGTAGTAAAGGCTCTTAATGCCCTTACGCCATGCGTAGATCTGTGCCTTGTTGATGTCACGAGTGGTTACGGTGTCCTTGAAGAACAGCGTCAGCGACAGGCCCTGATCCACGTGCTGGGTAGCAGCGGCGTAGGTGTCGATGATCTTCTCGTAACCGATTTCGTAGGCATCTTCGTAGAAATCGATGTTCTCGTTGTTCATGTAAGGAGCCGGGTAGTAAACGCGGCCGATTTTACCTTCCTTGCGGATCTCAATCTTCGCAGCGACCGGGTGGATCGAGGAAGTTGAGTTGTTGATGTACGAGATTGAACCGGTTGGTGGCACGGCCTGCAGGTTCTGGTTGTAGATACCGTGTTCCATAACCGAAGCCTTCAGAGCATTCCAGTCTTCCTGGGTAGGAATGTGGATGTCTGCGAAAAGCTCACGGACACGTTCGGTGGCCGGTACCCACTGCTGCTCGGTGTACTTGTCGAAGAACTCACCCGACGCGTACTTCGAGTTCTCGAAGTTGTCGAAGGTTTCACCGCGTTCAATAGCAATCTGGTTCGATGCGCTCAAGGCGTGGAACAGGATTGTGTAGAAGTAGATGTTGGTGAAATCGATGCCTTCTTCAGAACCATAGTAGATGTGCTCGCGAGCGAGGAAACCGTGGAGGTTCATCTGGCCCAGTCCGATGGCGTGCGACTTCTTGTTGCCATCCGCGATCGAAGGAACAGAAGCGATGTACGACATATCGGAGACGGCACTCAGTGCGCGAATCGCGATTTCTACGGAACCGGCAAGGTCCTTGCCGTCCATGGCCTTGGCAATGTTCATCGATCCCAGGTTGCAAGAGATGTCCTTGCCAACCTTGGAGTAGCTCAAATCATCGCTAAATTCGGAGGCCGAGGAAACCTGCAGAATCTCGGAGCAGAGGTTCGACATGGTGATGCGGCCAGCAATTGGGTTGGCCTTATTCACGGTGTCTTCGAACATGATGTACGGGTAACCTGATTCGAACTGAATCTCTGCCAGGGTCTGGAAGAATTCACGAGCGCTGATCTTAGACTTCTTGATACGTGAGTCATCGACCATTTCGTAGTACTTTTCAGTGACCGAAATTTCACTGAACGGCATTCCGTATACACGCTCAACGTCGTACGGGCTGAACAGGTACATGTCTTCGTTCTTACGAGCCAGCTCGAAAGTGATATCAGGGATGACAACGCCCAGCGACAGGGTCTTAATACGAATCTTCTCGTCAGCGTTTTCGCGCTTGGTGTCCAAGAAGCGGTAGATGTCTGGGTGGTGTGCGTTCAAGTACACAGCGCCAGCGCCCTGACGGGCACCAAGCTGGTTTGCGTAAGAGAAGGAATCTTCAAGAAGCTTCATCACTGGGATAACGCCTGAAGACTGGTTCTCGATCTGCTTGATCGGTGCACCGTGCTCGCGCAGGTTGGTCAGCGACAGGGCAACGCCACCGCCACGCTTGGACAACTGCAGCGAGGAGTTCACCGAACGGGCGATTGATTCCATGTTGTCTTCCACGCGAAGCAGGAAGCAGGAGACCAGTTCGCCACGCTGTGCCTTACCAGCGTTGAGGAAGGTAGGGGTTGCCGGCTGGAAGCGACCATCGATGATTTCGTCGACCAGCGAGGTAGCCAGCTTTTCGTCACCACGGGCAAGGTGCAGGGCAACCATGCATACGCGGTCTTCGTAACGCTCAAGGTAACGCTTACCGTCGAAGGTCTTGAGGGTGTACGAGGTGTAGAACTTGAAAGCACCCAAGAAGGTTTCGAAGCGGAACTTCTTGTTAAAGGCGTGCTTGAACAAATCACGGATGAAGTTCATCGAGTACTGGTCGAGCGTTTCGCGCTCGTAGTATTCGTGCTTAACGAGGTATTCGAGCTTCTCGTCAAGATCGTGGAAGAACACGGTGTTGTTGTTCACGTGATCCAGGAAGTACTGGCGGGCGGCGTAGCGGTCCACCTCAAACTGGATTTTTCCATCTGGACCGTAAAGGTTCAGCATGGCGTTCAGGTCGTTGTAGCTCAAGCCCTGGAACTGGGCTGGGAGCTCCTTTGAGCTCGTCATCGTTCCTGCCGATTCTGCGACGCTGGTGTCCAAAAGGTTTCAAGCCCTTCTTTGACGTTGAGAACGTCTTCCGAGGTTCCCATAAGTTCGAATGTATATAGGACGGGTACGTTGCATTTCTGGGCAATACGCTTAGCCGCGATGCAGTAGTACTCGCCAAAGTTTGTGTTCCCCGCGCCAATTACACCGCGAAGGTTTGCCCGATTTTCGTCATACCGCAGAAACTTCATAATCTGCGGAACAATCGAATGTTTGCCTCGTTCTCCACCGTATGTGGGGATAAGCAATACATATGGAACGGTGGAGATGAGTTGCGGCTCGGTCGCAAAAATCGGAATCCGAGCCGCTTCCATCTCAAGTTTATCCACGAATCTCTTGGTGTTCTCCGAAACTGAGGAGAAGTAAATCAAGTTCGATTTCGTGAACTCGACCGATCCGTGGGCCCCAGCATTTTGCTTATCAGCAAGAGCTGTAGGTGACATCCTCTTTCGCCTCCACTACTAAGTGAGCGGAATAAGCTCGAGCTTTAGTTAGCTGGAGCGAGCAATTCAATCTTGTCTGGACGGAAGCCCGACCAGTGGTCGTCGTCGGTTACGACAACGGGTGCCTGCATGTAGCCAAGGCCACGTACGTGCTCCAAGGCGGCGGCGTCCTGCGAAATGTCGACCTTGTTGTACTCGACACCCTTCTTGTCCAACGCGCGGTAAGTAGCGTTGCACTGAACGCAGGAAGGCTTCGTGTAAACAGTGATGGCCATGTCCCTGATCCCCTTTAGAAATTCTTAATGTTGGCCGGATTCCATCTGTTGATGGAAATTCCCAGCTGTCCTCTCAGATGCCTCAAAAACAGGGTCTTCGAGGTGCTACTGGTGCGAGCCGCACCAACGGGTTCAATACTACATGTTGTGTTTGGCCGGTCAAGCAGCCACAAGATGATGTATTACAAGTATGTCATTCTTCCCCTGCCACGTCCACAGGATCTGTGGATATTTGACCCCGTTTAAACCGCGATTTTTCGGGGTCCTCTGAACTTTTTCCACAGCTTCACCATTGGAGCATGTGGGTTAAAAATTCATCTGTGACAAGATTCTCGGCGTGTTTCACTTCCCATATCTAGTTGCCTGCTGCCCTGAACTACCACTACATATAGTTTCGCCGGCTGCACCGACAGTTTGATCCTTCTCAACGCCTACTGTGCACAAGATAGAAACGCTACACGGCACAGAAAATGAGATGGCCAACTGATCATCAGCTGGCCATCTGTTCCTGCTCGCAACAGCAGGCTAGTGTTCTGCACGCTTATGCGTAGTTACGCGCACCAAAGATTCCTTGGCCTACACGGACCACGGTGGCACCCTCGGCAATAGCCAGCTCGTAGTCGCCACTCATACCCATCGACAGATGCTTGAAGCTCTCTGGGGCGTTTGGCTGCAACTGCTCCAGCGTCTGGTGCAAGGACGAGAAGCTACCGCGAACCTCGTGCTCGTCACTCGTGTTGGCAGCCATCGTCATGAGCCCCACAGGAGTCAGGCGATCCAAAGGAGCCAACGCTGCCAACAGCCCGGCGGCTTCCGAGGCCTGAATGCCGGACTTACTTTCCTCTCCCGAGGTATTGACCTGAATGAAGACTTCCAACGACCGGTCTTCCAGTTCTAAGCGTCGCTGCAGAGTCTCAGCGAGCTTCACCGAGTCCAAGGCATGGAACTCATCGGCAAACTGAGCCACAAACTTCGCCTTATTCGTTTGCAAGGGGCCAATAATGGCGTAGCGCAGATGCGGGAACTTCTCTCGGAAGTATTCGTGCTTGCCCTGTGCCTCTTGCACCTTGTTCTCCCCCAGGGTGTCTACCCCAGCGGCAATGGCCAACTCTAAGCGTTCGGTGCTGATGGTCTTTGTTACCGGCAATAGACGCACAGAGTCGATGTCACGACCCGCAGCAGTACACGCGGAGGCAATGCGCTGGTTGACCGATGCCAGATTGCGGATGAAATCCTCGGTGGTGGCCGCATGCGCAGCAGCTGGTTGCGAAGTCAAGACGCCTTCTTTCTAGCTCTCACAAAAATGTTGCTGGCGCCAATGGCGCCAGCAACAAGCATAGGCATAAATACTTAGAACATTTGTCGCCAGTTGGTCTTAGCCAGATCTAGCAACTCATCCCCGCGCCCCGAAAGCACCGTACGAATGGCGTAGAGCGCAAAGCCCTTAGCCTGTTCCAACTTGATATTCGGTGGCATCGACATTTCCTGACGGTCTGTGACCACGTCAAGCACCGCAGGGCCATCGTGAGCTAAGAATTCCTTGACGGTAGATTCGAGCTGGGACGAGTCATCAACCCGATAACCCTTCAAGCCGGCAGCCGTGGCGACCGCACCGAAATCTGGGTTATGCAGATCGGTGGCATAGGTGACAAAGCCGGCAGCCTTCATTTCCAACTCAACAAAGTTCAACGAAGAGTTGTTAAAGACCACGATCTTCACCGGCAACTTATTCTGCGTGGCGGTCAGTAACTCACCAAGCATCATTGACAGTCCCCCGTCGCCAGCAAAGGCGATCACCTGTCGGTTGGGATCGATCGCTTGGGCTCCTAGGGCATGGCACAGGGCGTTAGCCATGGAGCCGTGGTTGAAGGATCCGAGGACCCTGCGTTTGCCGGTCATGCTCAGGTAACGGGCCGCCCAGATCACCGGTGAGCCAACATCCGCTGTGAAGATCGTATCGTCATCGGCGGCCTGGTCAATGAGTCGAGCCAAATACTGCGGATGAATTGCCGCTCCTGGCTTGGAACCGGTGGCTAATTCATCAAGCTTGGTCCTGGTCTTGCGGTAATGCTCGAGGGCGTTCTCTAAATGCTTACGGTGTGTCTGCACCGGCAGTAACGCGTTCAACGCCGCTGCCGTGTCCTTCACGGTTCCCACCAATGGAACATCCACCCTGGTGCGTCGACCGATCTGTTCACCACGAATATCTACCTGAATGATCGTGGCATGCTGCGGATAGAACTGTTGGTAGGGGAAGTCGGTACCCAGCATGAGCAGTACATCGCATTCATCGATGGCTTTAGCACCGGAGGCGAAACCAAGTAGTCCGGTCATTCCCACGTCGAAAGGATTGTCGTACTCGATATGCTCCTTGCCTCGCATAGCGTGCACGATCGGCGCAGCCAACTTATCAGCGAGGGCAATCACTTCATCATGCGCCCCGGCCACGCCAGCACCGGCCAGAATCGTGACCTTACGCGAGCCCTCAAGAATTTCGGCAGCTTGCTCCAACTCTTGTTCATTGGGCAACACGCGAGGGTTGGTCTTGATAATCCGTTGGGTCGGTGTGCGTTCCATTTCGGCCAGCGCAACATCTCCTGAAATGACCAATACGGCAACCCCACGCTTTTCGATCGCCTCTCGCATGGCAATACGCAGCATCCTCGGCATCTGCTTAGGATCTGAAACCTGTTCTGCATACACCGAGCAACCGCGGAAGACCTCTACCGGGTTGGTCTCCTGGAAGTAGTTGGAACCGATTTCTTCGGTGGGAATCTGGGCTGCGATAGCCAGCACCGGAACGCGTGAACGGTTTGCATCGTACAGCCCGTTGATCAAGTGCAGGTTACCTGGGCCGCAAGAACCCACACAGACCGTCAGTTCCCCGGTGATTTCAGCTTCGGCCGCGGCGGCAAAGGCGGCTGCCTCTTCATGTCGATGATGAACCCATTCCATCCGCCCGTTCTCCCGCAGGGCATCGGTGAGGCCATTGAGCGAGTCTCCCGGGATGCCGTAAATACGGCGTACCCCTTGGGTATCAAGCTGTTCAATCAGGTGGTCGGCTACGGTAGGCAAAACATTCCTCCTGCACACTATGTTCCAGTGGGTCTACTGTTCACCCTACTGCGCCGTTGAGCCTTGTGCCATGGATATTTGGTGTCCATTCTGGTTCTGCTCACCACACTATTTGGTGGCCGCCATCACAACCGAGCGTCCCATTCTTGATCGCCATGCACTTGGTTGCCGGAAAAGGACCGCCCGCGTTGGCTAGGCTGGTGACATGAGCAATGAACCGATGCGCATGGCCAACACCACGCAGCTTCCCGCCGGCGAGCATAATGGCGCACTGTGGAAACTGGAACCAGCAGCCCGGGACCTTGATGCCAATGTCATCTCCCTGGCACCAGGCGAGCAGATCGGCGAACATCAAGGGCCGGCACTAGATGTGCTCTTGCATGTTTTTGCCGGCTCCGGCGTATTACACACAGCCACCGGGGCGCTCGAGCTGGCCGTGGGAGACATCATTTATCTTCCCAAGCACAGCCAGCGCCAGTTTATCGCCGGCGAGTTAGGGCTGGGATACTTTTCGGTGCATCAGCGCAAAACCACCACCGGCCTCATGCCTGCTCCCCGCGTGGGCTAGTGAGAACTGCCTAGCTTTCAAGCACGCCCTGTTCCATAAACCGCTGAAGCTTGGCGGTGTAGGGAGCTAAGTCGAGCCCTTGTTCGTCAAGCCACTGCTGGCTGTAATAGGTATTGGTGTAGCGCTCGCCGGAGTCGCAGATCAGCGTGACCACGCTGCCCTGCTCACCGCGTTCAAGCATCTGGGCGATGATCCCGAACGCGGCATAAAGATTGGTGCCAGTGGAGCCGCCAGCAAAATACCGGGTGGTTGAGCGAAGGAAGTGCATGGCCGCCAACGATGCCGCATCTGGAACCTGCACCATATGATCGATCACCCCAGGCATAAACGAGGCCTCCACCTTGGGCCTGCCGATGCCTTCAATGCGTGAGCCGGTACCGGTGGCATAGTCCAGATTGCCAGTTCGCCAGCCTTCATAGAATGAAGAACCTTCTGGGTCTGCAACGCAGACGCGCGTTTCATGTTGCTTGTAGCGAGCGTAGCGTCCGAACGTCGCACTGGTACCACCGGTGCCCGCGCCGACCACAATCCAGCTAGGGATCGGATGCGGTTCCGCGGACATCTGCGCGTAGACCGACTCAGCAATATTGTTATTACCTCGCCAGTCGGTGGCCCGCTCGGCATAGGTGAACTGGTCGAGGTAGTATCCCTGAGTTTGGGTCGCTAATTCACGGGCTGCGGCATCGACCTGTCCGGCGCTTTCAACCAGATGGCAGCGCCCGCCATAGAATTCGATGAGCTTGATCTTCTCGGTGCTGGTCGAAGTGGGAACCACCGCAACGAACTCCAGCCCCAACATACGTGCGAAATAAGCTTCGGAGACGGCAGTTGAACCACTGGAAGCTTCCACCAAGGTGGTGCCTTCACTGATTTTGCCATTGACCAAACCGTAGAGAATCAACGAACGAGCCAAACGGTGCTTGAGCGAACCGGTGGGGTGCACCGACTCATCTTTGAGATAGAGCTCGATCCCCCATTCGGCAGGCAGTTCAAACCGCAGCAGATGAGTATCGGCGCTACGGTTGGCATCGGCGTTGAGCTGAGAAATTGCTTGTCGCACCCAAAGATCAGTCATTCTTCCACTTTAGCGGTGGCGCCACGATAGAACCCAGCCGTCGTGATAAATTCAAAATTGTGGAATTAAAGCTGGTTTCGGGTGGATACGCCATCCTCATGGTTCTGGGGTTGAGCTGGGCTGTTTGGGCTGTCATGACCGCTCCTGACCTGGATGAGATTGCAGGCGGCTGGCTGGGTCAAGATGCCACGGTCAGTTCGGTTCCGCTGGTCGGGCAACTGCCTTGGCTGGGAATCATGGTGGCCTTAGCTGCCTATGCCATCTGGCAGGGATTCTCCCGCTGGAAAATTCAGGTGCACCGTAAGATTCGCCCATGGGTTCTAGCCATGGTGCTATTCAATGCGATCTGGGTCTTGTGCTTAAGGCGTGAACTGATCGGTTTTAGCCTGATCGCAGGCTTCATCCTGTTAGCAGTATTGATCCGTATTGTGTGGGTCATTGACCGAAGTCTTTTGGTGCAACATGTTGATCGCTGGATTACCAGAGCGTGTTTTGGACTTTTTGCCGGTTGGCTTTCGATGATCATTGTTGCCGAGGCTCTGGCATTTTCTGCGATGCACGCCGGAAACCCGGATTCCTTGATGTTTAAAGGAACCAGTGCGCTAGCCGTGATCTTACTTGCGCTGTTTTTATCCGCAATTAGTTTCAAGCATCCCATGGGTATTTATCTGAATGCGGGAGCGCTTTGGGTATTGTCTTGCATCATTATTGATCGTTATTCGGGGCATGCGACTTCCCCGCTCTTCGCCACCGTTTGCCTCGTGGCCGCGGTACTGATGCTCATTTGTTTGGTCAGTGCACTACGTACTCGCATCCAGCGAATTCTCAGTTCGCACTGAGCGCAACGCCCTACGCTTGAGAGCTAACCGCTAGCTAGATAGTGTGGAAAGTGAGACCTAAAGGTCCATCAGAGAGGAAAACATGTCGAAGACTGCTAAGAGCTTTAAAGAAGTTGAAAAGTCGTTGGCGAAGCTGGCCAAGGCTGCAAAAGAAGAGCTACCAAAGGAAATTCGTGGTGGCTGGAATGATGCCGTCTCCAGTGTCAATGCTGATGCCATCAGCAAGGCCGGCTCCAACCTGATCGAAAACGTCACCGGTAATTCCAAGGCAGCGAAGCGTGCTCGTACCTCGGTGCAGAATGCGGTTCAGAACGCGCAGAAGAGTCTCGCTCCTGAAAAGAAGTCCTGCAAGGGTGGCAAGTTCCTGATCGTTTCGCTTATCGTCGCAGCGGTTGCTGCGGTCGTCCTATCCCAAGCACAGAAGAAGAACTAAGTTCTCACCTCTTGGTTACACAGTCAGGGCGTGGCATCTATATAGATGCCACGCCCTGACTCGTTTCTAGTAGTTCTTCAACCTACTTAGCTTTTGGTTCGACGGGACTTGACTGCTGCTGCAGCACCAAGCAACGCCAATACCAAGCCGACAGGAATCAGCCACATGCTGTTGGCACCGGTGTTAGCCAGCGACTCATCAGGATCAGTCTGGGCGTCTTTTTCCTCATCGGAGTTATTTGAGCCGTTCGAATCTGAGTCCTGGTTCTCAGCTTCTGGAGTTGGAGCCGGCTGAGACTGCTCTGGCTGCTCGGTCCCCTGAGGATCCTGGTCGTCTTCGGTGTTTTCTGGTTCAGGCTCAGGATCGTTCTCCTGCTGCGTTGGAGTAGCAGTTGGTTCGCTTGATTCACTTGGTTCCGGCGTTGGTGACGGTTCGGTGGAGTCAAGCTCAAAGACCTGTGATACTTCGCCGAGGTTTGCGAACACGGTCTCGCCAGTGGCTTCGTCCACAGCATCGTTATCTGTCACGACATAAACTTCGTCGCCGGCCACTGCTAGACCTTCAAGCTTCTCCTGCGTCCATCCGTGCGTGGCTTGAAGTACTGGCAAGACATCCACGGCGAGCTTCTTGCTCAACATGGTGACGCCGGAATCATCGCTTTGTGCGGTTTCTTCAGGAAGTTCAATTTGGTAGATGGCCTTATGCTTGGCCGCTGGACCCACCTGGTTGTCGCGCTCGATGACTGCGTAGGATCCATCGAGTAGAGCGGTGATTTCAGAGAGCCCATTCCAAGCTCCTTCGACCGCTTCATCCAGCTCATATCCGTACCAGGTGAATTCGCCAGTTGCTGGCAAGTATTTTCCTAGGCGAACAAAGGATTCATCCGGAGCTTCACGCTGCAGGGTGAAGATCACCTGCTCGTCATCTCCACTACCCCGCACGGTGACGCCTTCCAAGCCCTGCTTGCCTAGGGTTCCTACAACGTCTTCAGGCAATGAAACTTCTTCAACGACAGCACCCGAGCTATCGATTCTCACCAACATGTTTTCGGCACCGCTGGCACCCTCGTGGGCTGCCCAGAATCCACCCTCTCCGCGGGCGGCAATGCCTTCAAGGTCAAGATCTGTGCTTGCGCCAGTCACTGGAATGGAACGCTCAATAGTGGCTGGAGTTCCAAGAGTGATGTCGTAGATCTGTGGCTCATAAGCGTTGTCGCTCACCGCGTAGAGCTTATTGGAATCCTGCGGGTTAGCGCTCAAACCACTGAGTGCACCAAAGGGAACGAGCGAATCAGCGTTTGACTGCAGCTGAGGGAACTGTGATTCCTCGGCTCCGAAAGAATACAGGCTAACTGCTGAACGCACGTCGTCTTCATCGGTTTCGGAAGCGACCGCTAACAATCCACGTTCTGGAATTGGCAGGATTCCTTCGGGCCCGTTGGTGGTCGGCAGGGTCTGTAGGTAGCGTGGCGACTCTGGATTGGAAAGGTCGTACACTGCAACAAAGTTGGCTCGCTCGGAGGCGACAAAACCGTAGTCGACACCGTTGAATTCAGCGATGGCTAGACCTTCAGGTTCAACGCCCTTCTTGTCGGCACGATGTTCAGGGAACAGTCCCTGGCCCAAGGCGAGGTGTTCAAGGCTATTACCTGAATCCCAGACGACTTTTCCAGTCTCAGAATCGAAGATGGAGAACCCGCGGCTTCCACCTTTCCAGTCGCCCTCGTTGGCGGTGGCCAGGTAACGATCCTGAAGCCAAGCTACGGCATCTGGTTCGCGAGGAACGTCCTTGAGCGAGCCATCGGTATCTAGCTTGCCATCGTCAGTGGTGTCGACACCCTCAAGGTCAACGCTGCCGGTACTGAAAGCGCTGGTGATGTTGCCCGAAGGCAGGTCGATAAGCACCATGCCGTTATTTTCTTGGAGGGTTACCGCCAGTTGGTTTTTAGAATTGATGCTTACGTACTCAGGCTCTGGGTCTTGTGGGGTATCAAGACCAGCCTCTTCCAATAGTGGTAATGCCTTTGGGTCTTCTCGCGTACCGGAGGTTAGTGGAACTTCTCGTACGCCCCAGCCTTCAGGGTTCTCACCGTTCAAATCCAAGATTGCTACGGAGCCAGCCGGGGTTTGTGGGAGTCCGCCGTCACCAGCGTCCTCATCGCGTTCGTTCTCGATGGCGATACCTGCGTAGGCACCATCCTTGGAGATCGCGATGGAATCGGGCTGTCCTGGCAATTCAAAGCTGCGTACCAGTGAGCGGTCTGCGATCCGCACAACGTCTACACGTCCGGAAGGATCGCTGTAACTTGCCGAGGTATTAACAACGACGAACACGTACTCCCCGTACGCGGCAACGCTTGTTGGTTCATCCTCCGCACTGCCAAGCTGGTGCAGCGCCAATAGGCCAAGGCCCTTAGGGTTTGATGGATCCGAGATATCAACGAATCCGACGCTCCGAGACAGCGCATCGGAGTAGATCAGGGTGTTGCCGTCTTCAGAGACGGTGGAAATTTCTGCCGCGGTGGTTGCTTCAACGCCATCAGGGTGATTCTGATACACCGGGTACGTAGCGACTCGTTCAAAAAATTCACTATTGTCGGCATTTGCCGATGAGCTTATGCTTACGGCTAGGACCGCAGCCGTGACAATTCCAATACTTCTACCTGCAGTGCGATGCACCGGCATCTCCCTTATTAGGTGCTAGTTATTTCCTCCCAAGATTCTCAGTAGAGGGCAAAAAGTTGGTGAACGAAAAGCGACGATCATCAGTCCGATAGATGTCAAAAAGTTCCACTCATCACATTTAGTTGCACTACTTCAACTAAAGGCGCAGAATCACAATGAAACTTCAACTTTCAAGGAGATCGAGATGCAACTGAATAACACCACCGTGCTGGGAACCGGAGTTCTGGGATCACAGATCCTTTTCCAAACCGCCTATCACGGCCTGCCAGTTATTGGCTTCGACATCAGCGAGGAAGCGCTTGAAGCCGCAAAAACGCGTCTAGACTCGCTCGTCGCTGTCTACGGTGAATTCTTTGGGGAGCCCACTAAGGCTCAGGCCGCACGCGATTCCATCAAACTCACCACGGACATGGCACTGGCCGTGAATAACGCAGATCTGGTCATCGAAGCAGTGCCGGAAGATCTCAAGATCAAAGAACAGACCTACCAAAAGCTCGCATCCCTCGCCCCAGAGCACACAATTTTCGCAACAAATTCCTCAACGCTTCTTCCTTCAGACATCTCACCTTTCACTGGTCGCCCAGAACAATTCTTGGCCTTGCACTACGCCAACCACATCTGGAAGAACAACACCGGCGAAGTGATGGGCACTGCCAACACCAGCAAGGAAGCGTATGAAGCTGTCGTTGATTTCGCCGAGCGCACGGGACTAGTGGCCATCCGTGTTCTCAAAGAACAGCCGGGATATGTCTTGAACTCACTACTTGTTCCTTTCCTTGAGTCCGCAAGCCATCTACTAGTTAATGAAGTTGCCGATGCGCCCACCATTGACACCACCTGGAAAATCGGTACCGGAGCACCTTTTGGCCCATTCGAAATTTATGACATTGTCGGGTTGAACACCGCCTATCACATTGCAAGTCACGGCGGGGAAACCAGTAAGAAGTTCGCTGAACTACTGAAATCCGAGTACATCGATCAGGGCAAGCTCGGCGTAGCTACCGGTGAAGGGTTCTACAAGTACGATTAGTCGTCGCGCACCGCCGGGCTAATGCAGGCGTGTTGCTCGGATAGGATGGTTCGGTGGCTCATATTGACGTGACTGACATACAGTATTTCCTCTCCGACGGCACCCAATTGCTCGGCGGTGTCACCTTCAAAGTCTCCGCAGGAACAAAGACTGCTTTGATCGGCCCCAACGGCACCGGTAAAACCACGCTGTTCAAAATCATCGCTGGCGACCTGAAAGCCGATGAAGGTTCGATCAACCACACAGGTTCCTTGGGAATCATGCGCCAGTTTGTTGGCCAAGTGCGTGACGAAACTACGGTCAAAGAACTTCTTCTCTCCACCGCGGCACCGGCATTGGCGCAAGCCGCCGAAAAAGTCGCCAAGTACGAAGAGCTCATGATCACCAGTGACGACGAAAAAGTCCACATGCGCTACGCAGAAGCCATTATCGAGTGGGGTGACGCTGGCGGATACGAGCTGGAAACCACCTGGGACAAGGTCTGCATGGCAGCGCTCGGCGTGGAATTTGATGCGGCATCACATCGTTTGGCCCGCACGCTATCTGGAGGCGAACAAAAACGACTCGTCCTGGAAGCATTATTTGAAGGCAACGATGAACTGTTGCTCTTGGACGAACCAGATAACTACCTTGACGTACCAGGTAAGCGCTGGCTCGAAGAGAAAATGCGCAACTCCCCCAAGACAGTCCTGTTCATCAGCCACGACCGGGAACTGCTGAACAATGCGGCAACGCGCATCGTTACCCTGGAGCCAGGACACGGTGGAGCGACCGCGTGGATCCACGGTGGATCTTTTGGCAGTTATGTTGATGCTCGAAAAGAACGCAATGAACGATTTGAAGAGTTGCGCAAGCGTTGGGATGAAGAGCACTCCAAGCTCAAAGAACTGGTCAACATGTATAAGACCAAGGCCGCATTCCGTTCCGACATGGCCAACCGATACCATGCAGCAACGACCCGCCTCGAAAAGTTCTTAGAAGCGGGCCCGCCACAGGCAATTCCGCTGGAACAAAATGTGCAAATGCGCCTGAAGGGTGGCCGCACAGCAAAGCGTGCCGTCGTAGCGGAAAACCTCGAACTTACGGGTCTTATGAAACCCTTCTCCACTGAAATTTGGTTCGGGGACCGAGTCGGCGTCCTGGGGTCCAACGGTTCTGGAAAGTCGCACTTCCTCCGCTTGTTAGCTAGTGGCGGAAGCGAACCGGAGCGTGAACATCTTCCCGTATCAGACGTGGTGATCGAAAAGGTTGAGCACCAAGGAACGGTGAAGCTCGGCGCGCGGATACGCCCTGGATATTTCGCACAAACTCATACTCGGCCGGACCTTTTCGGACGGACCCTACTTGAAATCCTGCACCGCGGTGATGAGCATCGTTCGGGTTTACCGCGAGAAGCCGCCGCTGGTGCATTGGACGGTTATGGTCTAGCCGGTCAGTCCGAACAGAAGTTTGAATCGCTCTCTGGTGGGCAACAGGCTCGATTCCAGATTCTGCTTCTGCAGCTCTCCGGTGCGACCCTATTGCTCCTGGATGAACCAACTGACAACCTGGACCTACATTCCGGTGAGGCCCTTGAACGTGCCATCGATGCATTTGAAGGATCCGTTCTTGCGGTCACGCACGACCGTTGGTTCGCCAAGGGGTTCGACAGGTTCTTGGTCTTCGGATCCGACGGAACCGTCTATGAATCTGCGGAACCTGTGTGGGACGAAACGCGAGTAGTTCGCAAACGGTGAGCAGCACCCGGCTTCGCTAATGAGCCCTGACGTTATTGATGACTTCCGTCTTTGGAATCAGTAGCGTCATGGCTTTTCCACGTCCCGAAATTGCTCCAGTTAGTGTTCGGGGTGCAACGTCGAGTGCGGGGCTTGCAGCTGGTGGAGCAGTTGATGAATCCCCGGGTGCACCAGCTGCCACCGACGAAATTTCCCGTCCCGCTTCACTTCTACAACGTTGGCACGATGAAGTGTCGCCAGGGATTGGGTGACAGTATTAGGGGCCAAGCCGGTTGCTTCGGCCAGTTGTGTCACCGAAGATCCTGGCGCAGCGTGCATCGCAATGAGCAGCCTAATACGAGTTTCATCTGCACATAAGGAGAAGACCTCAATCCAGTCAGGGATGGTGGCCTGCACCTTGGCCAGTGCGTCAAAAGCAATCTGTTCACGTTCCAACTCAGACACGGCTCGCCACTGTTTCTTCGATGTCGATCGCAACAGGTAATACAGACATCTGTCTGGGTGAACACATGTATTCTGAAAGCAATTAACACCCACTTCTTTTGAAAGGACCCGTGCCACGTGCGCATGCCGTTCTCCCGCGCAGCAGCGATTCTTCTTCCCATCGTAATTGTCTGCAGTGGATGTCAGGTAGCCAGCACGGATGCAGCAGAAACTTCGGCCGTCAATCTCCTCACTCCAGCACTCCCGTCAACGCTCAATCCATTGGCAGGTTTTGATAACAACGGCATCGGAAAGATCAACGAATCCCTGTTTACTCTTGAAGGGGAACCGGACACCTTACCGAAGATCGTACCGTTGCTGGCGCAAGACGAACCAGCAATATCTGAAGACGGTTTGACCTGGAACATCACCTTACAAGAGGACATCAAGTTCAGCGACGGTACGCTACTTGATGCCGCAGACGTGGTTGCTAGCTACCAGGCCATCATGGACCCTCGCACGGCTTCTCCCCTCGCCGGAACCCTAGAGAACCTCGCAGAAGTCACTGCCCTGGACTCGCGCACTGTTCGCTTCCTGCTCCATGAACCTCAAGTCTCATTCAAAACCTCGCTGCTCATCGGCATTGCACCGTCGGAAAAGGTCGACGCTACAACACCCGTAAGCGAATCATCACTGAACCGCACACCCATCGGTACCGGCCCCTACACGCTGGAAAGTTTCGATAGCTCCTCACTCGTACTCAGTGCCAACGAGGATTACCGAGACGGTGCTCCCGCGGTGCGTAGAGTCTCCTACACTGAATCCAGCGACGACAATGCACGCACACAAGCTATGGCTGGCTCTGGCTACACGGGGACGGTATTACCTAGCCGGCTGGCAGCAAGCTTTGCCCAACGCGACGGCTTTGAAGTGATCAGTGCTTCCAGCGCTGACTGGCGCGGCATTTCACTACCTGCAGACCACCCTTTCACCAAAGACCCTAAAGTCCGCTTAGCACTCAACTTGGCAGTTGACCGCGAGGAAATGATTTCTGGAGTACTTGCCGGAGCTGGTCGACCTGCCTACACCTTCGTGCCTCCCGAGTACGGAAAATATTACAATTCCCAGGCTATTTTTGAGCATGATCCACAGCGCGCGCGGCAATTGCTAGATGATGCGGGATGGGTCATCGGCTCAGACGGTGTACGCACGAAAGACACCCAACGCGCAGTATTCTCCCTGCTGTATAACCCTGGAGACACTCTGCGCAGAGACCTTTCCTTGGCATTGGCTTCCCAACTTGAAGCCTATGGAATCAAAATCTCTGTCGAACCCGCGACATTTGATCAAGCCGAACCACGTGTGGGCAAGGACGCCATCATGCTCGGTGGCGGTGACACACCCTACGACGTGGATACGCAGCTATATAAGATGCTGCATTCAAGCTATCCCGAGTCCGGCGCCTACTACGACAATCCCAGCCACTACGCGAACAAGGTCATGGATCAGGCACTACATGCAGGTCGAACGAGCACAGATCCCGAAACAAGGGCGGATGCCTACCAGAAAGTGCAAGAACTCTACGTCGAGGACCCGTCCATGTTGCTCCTCGCTTTTGTAGACCACAGCTACGTCCAGCGAAGTGACGTGCATCAGCAATGGAATACTTCCACCACGCTCCTCGAACCGCACGATCACGGGACCGCATGGGGGCCGTGGGCCAAAATCGGCCAATGGACCAGCAAGTGACAACAGGGATTTCAACACACCGCTGGAAAATGGTGGGATCGTTATTGATCCGCCGCCTCCTCGTAGCAATACCCGTCACCCTTGGGCTCACGGCAGTAGTTTTTGCCCTTGCCAGCATCGCGCCCTTTAACCCCTTGGCCAGCTACCTCGGTTCAAGCTATACACACACCAGTACTCAATTGCGCGAACAGCTCAACACAGAACTTGGATTTGATCGGTCCTGGGTTGATGCCTGGACTCATTGGATCTGGCACGCATTTCAAGGAGACTTAGGTACTTCCATCATCGCTGCACGCCCTGTGACCCAGGTGCTGGCCGAACGTATCCCCTTTACGGTATTACTCACTATCAGCGGGTTGCTCACGGCTATCGTGCTTGCGCTGGTACTCTCATTGGCCGCAGCCAAATATCAACATGGGATTATTGACCGGCTGACCCTGGGCATCGCTCAATTAGCACAGTCGCTCCCAGTATTTGTGGTGGCATTGATAGCCATCGGACTGATCGCCCTTCCACTGGGCTGGCCAACTGGGGGAATCGCCGCAGCAGGGATGGCACCGACTACTGGATCGGTGGTGACCCACCTGCTTCTGCCCTCCAGTGTCCTTGCCTTGAGTTTATTGCCGTGGCTGCTTTTGAACTTGCGTTCATCACTCTTTGAAGCCTTGGAATCCGATTCAGTACTTGCCGCACAGGGACGTGGGGCGTCCAATATTCTGATAAGAGAAGCCCTACCTCAAGCGTTGCTGCCGTTTATCTCGGTTATTGGATCCCGCATTGGTGAGCTGATCACCGGTGCTCTCATTGTCGAAACGATATTTGCATGGCCCGGAATTGCCTCGGCAGTCATTGCTTCAGCTATTGCTGGAGACTTTGCGTTGCTCGCTGCAGTCACCGCAAGCTCTGCGCTCGCCGTGTTCGTGGGTAATGCTCTGGCGGATGCTGCCTACCTGATCGCTGATCCGAGGGTAAGCCATGCGTAGATTCCGCTTCTCAATTATTCCCGGCATCATCTGCGTAGTACTGCTAGCCTATGCCTGGTTAGCACCGCTTTTGGGTCCGGTCACTGCTGACACTGTGAACCTAGGTTCCGTATATCAAAGCCCGAATGCAACGCATGTCTTTGGAACCGATCAGTTAGGGCGAGACGTGTGGGTACGCACCGCGGCCGCGCTACGAGTTTCACTTCTGATGGCGTTGGGCGCAGCAGTTTTTTCAACGCTCTTGGGAGTCCTCGCTGCGGTAATGGCAGTGACCTTTGGGCGAGTAGTTGACGGTATCATCAGTCGATCCATTGATGGCCTTAATGCCATACCGCATCTGTTGTTATCCGTGGTGATCCTAGCGTTATGGCCCGGGCAAATCTGGGCCATCATCATCTCTATTGCGGTCACTCACTGGACACAGGTTGCACGAGTTCTGCGGGCTAAATTGCTGGCTGAACGCGAAAGTGGGTACGTCAAGCTCAGCGCGGCAACGGGTGCCAGTACGGTAGCGCTGTGGCGAACCCATCTGATTCCGGCGGTACTGCCCCAGATTGGAATTGGATTTGCCCTCCAGATACCGCACGCGATGTGGCATGAATCAGCGCTGTCATTTCTTGGAGTAGGGCTTCCTGCCCAGTCTGCTTCTCTTGGATTGCTTCTTGAAGATGCACGCAGTGGAATTCTGGCTGGCACTTGGTGGCTATTATTGTTCCCCTCTGCCGTGCTCGTACTTGCCTGTTGGGCCATAGCCGGGCTGCTCCGACCCAGTACCGCGCGCCGACCTCTGCATCGCTCACGGCGCAAGAATTTGCGCCACGACTTTTGCGCCGTTGCCGAGTCCCAAGAAGTTTTCACAGCAGGAATCAGCGCCAGAGCCACGATCACAGCAGATGAAGAAGTCCTCGTTAACGATGTACATATCAGTGCTGCACCTGGAGCTATCGTTGCCCTCATGGGTGTATCTGGTGCCGGGAAAACCCTCTTCTTGCGGGCCGTCGCTGGCCTCTTGCCCGGTTCGCTGTCGGCCTCCACTCAGGTGAGGCTCAACGGGCGGTCCTGTAATAACGCCCGCCAAGGAAAAATGTTGGGGAAGGGTTTGGTGTTCATCCCCGGATCAGCGAGCACCGCGCTGAACCCGGTACGCACGATTCGCCAAGCACTCAAAAGAACCTTTCGCGACCATGCGCGCGTGGCCACAGGTCAGCAATTGGAACGATACTGGCGGCAATTTAACCTGGAAACAGACCTGTTAGATAGATATCCCCACCAGTTATCCGGTGGACAGGCTCAGCGCGCACTACTGGCGCTGGGTTTAGTGGGGAAACCTGCCTGCATTTTGCTAGATGAACCCACGAGCGCTCTTGACGAAGATACCCGAAGGGCCGTCAGCGACATGCTGCGTACCACCGCTGAGAAGGGAACCATCATAGTGATGGTGACCCACGACGTTGAACTAGCTGAACAGCTGGCTACCGTCATTTACACCATCCACGGTGGCGAATTGGTACCTACACGGTCGGCGCACAATGGTTAGAGAGCGTGAACAATGAGTCTAAAACTGGAATCGGTGACATTGAACCTGGCGGGGCGTCAGGTTCTTCCCCCGACAACTCTGAACGTTCCAGCTGGTCGGCTTGTAGGTCTGACGGCGCCATCAGGTGCGGGGAAAACCAGTCTGATCTCTCTGGCAGCATTGCTGCAGCGTCCAACAAGCGGTCGGATCATTTTGGACGGAGTCCCTGTTCCATCAGAGCTTCCTACGGCAAGAATACTGGTGGCCCTGCGTCAACAAATCGGGGTCCTGCCACAAAACCCGCGAAGTTTTGCCGATCCTCGACTCACATTGGCAGAAACCATCACCGCTCCCCTAGCCTTCCGAGATCACCGGTCACGGCCAGCTCCACTACGCTATCAAGAGCAGTTGCTTGACCTAGCCAGGCAAATGCGCCTGCCTGAATCATTACTCTCTCGACTACCGTCGCAAGTTTCTGATGGTCAGCTGCAACGCGCCTTGATGGCTCGGGCACTGAGTTTAAGTCCACGAATACTGCTCTGTGACGAGCCAACCTCGGCACTTGACCCCACTACCACGGCGGCCATTTTCCAAGTGTTACGCGCTGCTGCGGACAATGGAGTCTCAGTGCTCGTAGCCTCACATGATCGCAGTTCGTTGGTCCAGTACTGCGACAAGGTCGTAGCCCTTTCTGAACTACAGCTAAACAATTGAAGCTAATATTTTCGTAGTTCAACTGGTTCTTGGGCGCGAAGGCGTTGACGCAGTGAATTAACAATGCATAGCAATACGGTGGAGGCTGATTCGGTTGACGTTCCTAGGGTTCGAACTGAGAGCCCTGAGGTAGCCGTCATGGAGATTCCGACATGAACAGGTTCATCTTGTTGCGCCGCCACCGCATAAGCGTCTTCTCGAAGACCCTCAACCATGGTGGTTTCAATCCGTGAATCCACAGCAAGCAACATGCCCACGTGTGTAAAGCCTTGCAAATATAGGAGTGATTCCACGTCTTGATCCTGCGGCTCAACCAGCAAGTTATCCAAGACCATCAAATTTCCATCAACATACACTTCGGTGCGCATCCGGATTCGGTGATATTTAAAAGGTTGCCCGTCTGGGCTCCAACCAGGTGTAATGATCTCGCACAAGACTAGGGAACTGGAGTCTTGCATCCGAACGACGGTTTTTTGCCGATAACTAGCATCGCGGTAGGCGATCAATTGGTCAGGTAGGTATTCCAGGACCGCATAAGCACCCAACTCAATATTCAGCTGTGACTGAGCTTCGCCTTGTGGCGTGCGATAAATCTTTGTCGCAGACTGAGTGGTGAGCAACAAGCTGGCCTGTTCACCAACGTCGATGCCAATACGATACCTGTCTGCCCCGAGGTAGCCACCGCCAGGATTGACGACCGTATAACAAACTTGGGCGGTGTTATCGAGATAGTGAGGGCGGAGCACACGCAATGCGCCCTGATGATACTGACTGGTGGCAATGTCCTTGCCCGCCCTGCGCTCAATCCGCAGATCAAGCTCACCGGTGAGTCTTTGCTTGATCACTAGGCAAGATCCGTCATCAGAACATCGTGCTTCAGCCACGCAATGACGTGCTCTAGTCCGGTGTCCGTTTTCAGGTTGGTGAAGCAGAACGGTTTGTCTCCACGGAACTGTTTTGAGTCTGACTCCATTACCGAAAGATCCGCACCGACATATGGAGCCAGATCAGTCTTATTAATGATGAACAGGTCAGATTTGATCATTCCCTGCCCTGCTTTGCGTGGAATCTTCTCTCCTTGGGCCACATCAATAATATAGATGGAAAAGTCCACGAGTTCTGGCGAGAACGTCGCTGAGAGGTTGTCTCCTCCAGATTCAACGAAGATGACTTGGAGATCTTTGTGCTTCGTTTTTAGCTCCTCGATCGCGGCGGCGTTCATTGAGGTGTCTTCGCGAATAGCGGTATGTGGGCATCCACCGGTCTCAATGCCAACGATTCGGTCCAAAGGCAGCACACCGTTGGCAGCCAAAATTTTGGCGTCTTCAATGGTGTAAATGTCGTTGGTAATTGCGGCCATGGAGATTTCTCCGTCCAAGGCTCTGGTGATGCGCTCAATAAGTTGAGTCTTGCCGGCACCGACCGGGCCGCCGATGCCGATACGAATTGGTTCCATAGTATGTTCCTCAAATCTCAGTTGGGACCGTGAAAACGGTCAAAGTGAAGGCCTTGGTTAAGACATAAACATTCGGGCGCGCTGATGCTCGTGGCGCATTTGCGCTATTTCCAAACCGGGTGTCGCTAGGCCTAAGTCTTGATCATCCAGAGTGAAAATTTTTATGACAGCTGCGTTGACTGTCCCGTGCATTTCTCGAATGACTCGTTGCCCTGCGTCCTGTCCCAGCGGAATAGCACGGATAGCGTTTTGAGTCAGACTTGTCGCGGTAGAAAACAAGTAACTACTCAGCGCGTCAGCAAGTGGGGCTCCCGCCCCACGTGCGGCTAGTGCGTAGGCGATGGCAGGATGGCCGGAACAGTTTCCCGTTTGGATCGCTTGCTGATAACTGTGCAGTGCTGGCACAGGAAATCCTGCCAACGCCACGGCGAGCATTCGGGCACCCATTTTTTGCGCAGCCATCCGTAGTTGACGAGGCAGAGCTGCTGCGTGAATCAGTCGGTCCAGTTCAATGATGCGTTGATCATCTTGGGCTTCGAAGGCAAGGCGTAAAAGCAAACCATCGGTATATGTCAGTGACTGCTCCAAAAACAAGCGTAGCCATAGGGCAAAACTCGATTCGTCGCGAACGTGCCCTGATTCCAGATAGGATTCCATCCCGAAAGAATGACTAAAAGCACCCGTTGGTAAAGCCGAGTCCGATAACTGCAATAGCGTCAGCAGGTGGCCGGAACTAGTGGGTGTGTTCTGCATGACGGAATGGAACGGGCATGACGCGTTCCTGTCGCTCATAAACAGCATTGTGATGCTTGAGGAAATCTTCCACAGTGTGGTCATACTGCACGACCATTACCTCAGCGCCGTATTCCGAATCGGTGTCAAAGAATTGGGCCTGCAGATGACGATTTCCCAATGAATGCGCAATAAAGCCCATCTCAAAGATCGACTTCGGGGCAATAACGAGGACATCGGTAGGCAAGACTGAGACGGTAATGAGGTCCTCATCGGAGACATACAAGACGTCGCCGTCGCGTAGGTCCGGACCAGGGGTCAAGCGAAGACCGAGTTCACGCCCATGATCGGTAGTTACTCGTTGGATTCGCTTGACCAGTGCTGAACTGGGCAGAACTACTTTCTCGTGATGCCGCCCTTCAAGTAGCCCACTGCTCTCCTCATGGATATTGCCCACGAGTTTTTCAATAATCATCGTTCTCCTTCAGATTTTTCCCGCAGCAATTAGAACAAGAAGTATCGCTGTGTCATGGGAAGTTGCGCCGAGGGCTCACAAGTGGCGAGCTCGCCGTCAACAAAGACCTCATAGGTTTGGGCGTCGACCTTGATGTCCGGTGTGTTCCCATTAAATTTCAGGTCAGCTTTGGTCAGGTCTCGAATTCCACTGCAGGCGCGGATCACTTTTCTCAGTCCCAGTTTTTGCGCAACTCCATCTTCGATAGCCGCTTGAGACATGAAAGTTATCGAACTTTTGTAGACGGCGCTGCCCATCGACCCAAAGCTCGGTCGCAAAGTGCGCGGCTGCGGTGTGGGAATAGAGGCGTTGGAGTCTCCCATGATCGATTGAACGATCAGTCCACCTTTAATGATCAGGTCCGGTTTGACTCCGAAAAAGGCCGGATCCCACAGTACGAGGTCAGCAAATTTTCCTTCTTCGACGCTACCGATTGAGTCCGAGATGCCATGGGCTATAGCAGGGTTGATTGTGTATTTTGCAACGTACCGCTTGAGCCGTTCGTTATCCCCCACTTTGGGGTCACCCGGCAGTTTGCCGCGCTGGCGTTTCATTGCGTCGGCCACTTGCCAGGTTCGAAGCACCACTTCACCGACGCGGCCCATTGCCTGAGAGTCTGACGAGGTAATCGAGAAGACGCCCATGTCGTGTAAGACGTCCTCGGCTGCGATTGTCTCGGGACGGATGCGAGAATCCGCAAAGGCGACATCTTCGGGAATATCCGGGTTGAGATGGTGGCACACCATCAGCATGTCCAAGTGCTCGTCCACGGTGTTGCTTGTGTACGGCAGCGTTGGATTCGTGGAAGCTGGAATAACGTTGGGTAATCCTGCCATTCGAATGATGTCCGGCGCGTGCCCACCGCCTGCGCCTTCGGTGTGAAATGTGTGAATTACTCGCCCGGCGATGGCTGCGATCGTATCCTCAACAAACCCACACTCGTTCAAGGTATCGGTATGAATTGCCACCTGAACGTCGTACTGATCGGCGACCCGCAGTGAGGTGTCAATTGACGAGGAGGTAGCGCCCCAGTCCTCATGAATTTTCAGCCCAATGGCTCCAGCACGGATTTGCTCAACCAATGGGGCTTCGTTGCTGGCATGTCCTTTACCTAAAAACCCGATGTTGATCGGTAAGTTCTCGACTGCCTGTAGCATTCGAGAAATATTCCACGGCCCGGGCGTCAGGCTTGTTGCTTTGGTCCCTTCTGCCGGTCCAGTTCCGCCACCAATCATGGTGGTTGTGCCATTGGCTAGAGCGGTCTCGACTTGGCCAGGCGAGATGAAGTGAATGTGCGTGTCGATGGCTCCGGCGGTGAGGATCTTGTGTTCGCCTGCAATGACTTCAGTCGCTGCGCCAATAATGATGTTTACGCCGTCGGAAATATCCGGGTTACCGGCCTTTCCGATTTTAAAGATGTGCCCATCACGTAGTGCCACGTCGGCTTTGTAAATTCCTGAGTAGTCCAAAACTACGACGTTGGTGATGACGGTATCTGGGATTTGCTGATCTCTGGTGAGTCTGCCGTTTTGCCCCATGCCATCACGGATGACTTTTCCACCACCGAAGACAACTTCTTCACCGTAATTGGTGTAATCGTGTTCAATTTCCAAGATCAGCTCAGTGTCAGCCAAACGGATACCGTCACCGGTAGTTGGTCCGTACATTTCTGAATACTGCTTACGCGACATGTTGAAGCTCATGCTTTATGCTCCTGATCTTTAGTAGCCGGCTGATCCAAGGGTCCAGCAACCTGATCACGGAAACCGTGGACTTGGCGAGCACCAGAAAACTCGACCAGCTTTACCGTACGGGCATCTCCGGGTTCGAATCTCACGGCGGTGCCGGCTGGGATGTCCAGTCGGAATCCTCGCGTCGCGTCCCTATCAAATTCGAGCTGAGCGTTCACCTCAGCAAAATGAAAGTGCGAGCCGACTTGCACGGGCCTATCGCCACGATTAATTAGTCGTATCTCTAGCGTCTTCTGCTTTTCGTTGCAAAGAATTGGTTCATCTCGAAGGATGTACTCTCCCGGAATCATCGTCCGTGCCTTTCAGTTTCACCAAAATTAGCGAATGGGGTTATGGACCGTGACAAGTTTTGTCCCGTCCGGGAAGGTCGCTTCAACTTGCACGTCGTGAATCATCTCTGGGATTCCCTCCATCACGTCTTCACGGCGCAAGATGGTAGTGCCGTAGCTCATCAGCTCGGCGACTGTTTTGCCGTCGCGTGCGCCCTCGATGAGTTCATAGGTGATGATGGCAATTGATTCGGGGTAGTTCAGTTTCAGCCCACGTTCTTGTCTTCGGCGCGCAAGATCCGCTGCTACGACGATCATGAGCTTTTCTTGCTCTCTCGGCGTCAGATGCATTAAAAAATCTCCCCAATCAAGAGTTACTTGGCGGCTTCACATTGGTACTCGAGAGCGGCTAAAACTAGCCACGAGGGGTGTGAATATGGCAACAATAGCAGACCTTTTCTTTTGCGTCGGTAGGGACTTTTTCGGGTCATAATAGACTCCTTGACATAAATTATTTCCCCAAGACAGGCATCATTTTACGGCCATAACGTTGCTGGTCACGGCATGTCTGTTTCGACCAAATTAAAAGTGCATTACATCCAGATTCAGTTGACGTCGCTAGAAAACACAACTGCTCCCCCGAGTCACGCTGGCGCGCGCAGTCGCCATTGCAAGTTCGAGGAGCAGTTTGAAAGAAATTTCTTGGGTGATTTCAGGGCGTTATTCGACGAGCTTTCCCTCTTGAGAGACTTCGGTAATCAGAGAAGCAATTTCGGCAGGTACCTGAGGAATTGACTCACGGACAATCCCCTGTGGCGACCAGACCAGATTTACCTGGAGGTCGGGGTCAGTCAGAGGATAGTCACTACGGTTATGGCAGCCACGGGTTTCCTTACGTTCCAGAGCTGACTCCAAGGTGGCCCGGGCCGCCAGTACAGAGGACTTCAAATCAAATGCATGGCAAAGATCTTGGAATCCGGCAATATCAGGATGGATTCCGATATTCTGCATGCGCTGTTCAATCACACTCAACTTTTCCAGGCCAAGCTGAAGACCAGCTTCATCGCGTACTACACCTGCATGAGCGGTCATCACGTCGCGGATTGCTCGCTGCAGGCTTCGAACGTTCTCTTCACCATCCGCTGCAACCAATTCTTGGACAGACTGCCGTGCATGGTCGATTGCCTCCTGAGAACGTTGGTGTGCAGTCAGTGAACGTGAATAGTTGGCAGCCTCCTGACCAACAATCCGGCCAAATACCAGTAGTTCAATGAGGGAGTTACCACCCAAGCGATTGGCGCCGTGCAGCCCTGAAGAGGCTTCCCCAATGGCGTAGAGTCCCGGGACTTCTGTTGCATGCGTGAGGGGGTCAACCCATACTCCACCCATGGAGTAGTGTGCGGTGGGTGCGATTTCGATCTTTTGTTGGGTGATATCGAGCATCTGTTCTTCCAACATGGTCTGGTACACGCGCGGCAACCTGGACATGATGGTCTCACGAGGTAGATGCGAAACGTCCAGCCACACTCCTCCCTTCTCCGTGCCACGGCCTTCACTGATTTCTGTGTAGGCTGCCAGTGCTACTCGATCCCTGGTGGACAGTTCCATACGCTCTGGATCGTAGCGTTCCATGAAGCGCTCTCCCAGGGCATTTGTGAGAATTCCACCTTCACCGCGGGCCGCTTCAGAAATCAATGTTCCTGCGACTGATTCTGGTTCGATGATGCCCGATGGATGGAATTGTACGAGTTCAGCATCGCGCAACCGTGCGCCGGCTTCGACAGCTAGACGGAACGAGTCACCGGTGTTTTCGTCGCGGCGTGAACTACTGCGACGCCAGATTCGGTTGTGTCCGCCGGCGGCAAGGATCACCGCGTCGGCGTGGATCAGATAACCAGTGCCGTCATTGACATCGAAGCCGTAGGCGCCGAAAATTTGTCCCTCGGCTACGAGTAATTCGGTGATGTAGACGGAATCCAGGACTGGGATTTGCAATTGTTCTGCTCGTCGAATCAGTGTTCGCTGAATCTCTAGTCCCGTGTAGTCACCAGCGAATGCCGTACGACGGAATTTGTGTGCCCCGAAGAACCGTTGCGAAATTCGCCCGTCTTGTTCACGGGCGAAGTTCATGCCGTAGCGTTCTAAATCTTCGATGCCTCGGCCAGCACCTTGAGCGACAACCTGAACCGTTCGTGGATCAGCCAGGTAGTAACTTTCTTTAATGGTGTCCGCGGCATGTTGCTGCCAGCTGTCTTCTTCGTCCATGGTGCCCAGTGCTGCATTGATGCCGCCGGCAGCCAATGACGTGTGCGCATCATGTTTTGGGCGCTTGCCAACTGCAAGTACATCGGTGCCTAGTTCTGCCAGTTCGATGGCTGCTCGCAGACCTGAACCGCCGGTTCCGATGACGAGCACTGAAGTGGATATCTGCTGTTCTTTTCTCATGTTTCCCAGCATCTGCCGGCATTCAGAATACGTCCAATGAATTATCGGAATGATTACGATAGCGATAGGCTATATATATGAATTTAGAGCAGTTACGGGGCTTTATTACGATTGCCGAAGTGGGTCACTTCACACATGCCGCTGAGATTTTGCACCTCTCACAGCCATCATTAAGTCGCCAAATTTCCACTCTTGAACAAGAGCTCGGTTCCGAACTCTTTCATCGTGCACGCGGAAATATCTCCCTTACTTCAGCGGGCCAAGCGCTGCTTCCCCGAGCACGCCGCATGCTTGCTGACGAAGAAACCATTAGAAGTGAAATGGCGGATTTGGCTGGCCTACGTCGTGGACGTGTACGACTCGGTGCCCCGCCTACACTCTGTGTTTCGCTGGTTGCCGAAGTACTAGATATTTTTCGCGACAAATATCCTGGAGTGCAGTTACAGATTTCCGAGGGTGGATCACACCGTCTGCTGGAGCAGCTCGGTGGTGGCGAACTAGACCTTGCACTGATCGTGACTTCCGAACACGCAGTCAACGAAACCCACCTACAGAACCTGCCGTTATTCGAAGAAGAATTGGTGGTCATCGACTCTTTAGACCACCCGCACCTGCCTAAGGCTACAGAGCTGGATCTTCGTAGCCTCGCTCCGATTGATCAGTTGGCTTTTTCGCACAGTTACGACCTTCGCGCCAGTATCAGTCAGGCTTACAAAACGGCTGGGTTATCTCCAAATATTGTCGTAGAGGGTGGCGAAATGGATGCCGTACTGCGCTTTGTTCATCGCGGTCTGGGTGTGGCGGTAGTGCCCGCCACAGTGGCCCTAGAAACACCAGGTGTTCGCGCCATAGCCCTACGCGACCCGCAATTATCACGCACCATCGGATTGGCTCATCGCCGTGATGTTTCGCTCACCCGAGCCGCTCTCGCAATGCATGCACTGGTCGAGGGAACAGCAAAAACACTCACAACCAGGCATGAGCAGATTACGGAGCTACTCTGATTCCCAGATGCTGTGCCATGTCTTCGGCTAAAAGGCTGAGCTGAAGGGAACTGATTCGGGCACCACGCAGTGATTCCAGTCCTTCAACTTGGGCGAAATCTAGTCCTTGAAGATCAACGTCGCGAAGTTGTGCACCGATGCCGTTGAGCACCGAGGTTCGTGAGTCAATGAAGCTCACGCGCTGGATCTGGCCACCAAAATCAATTTCCTCGAATTGGCAGTTACGGAACAGAACATCACGAACCTTGGCGCGACGTAAATTTAGCCAGCCAAACTTGCAGTTCTCAAAGACCACGCCATCCAACTCGGCTTCGGCAAAGTCAGCCGATCCGAACCGACTGTGTGCCACACGTACATCATTAAAGAACGTTCCTGCCGCATTAAGAGATGGGGCACCGATTTGTTCCAATTCGCACTGCATCAGTCGGGCGTTACGTAGCGATTCAACTGCAACCGAGGTAAATCGGCATTCCTCAAGTCTGACTTCATCTGCCTGTACTGGGGCATCAAGATTCGCGAATTCCAAGAGTTCTATGTATTGGCCACTACTAATATCCCCCGCATACCCCGAAGCCAATTCTGGCAGCTTAAATGTGCGAATTTTGGGGTTCACGTGGCACGTCCTTAAGGAGATACGGGTTTCTTACCAAGAGTTTCGACAATATCATTTAGCGCTGGAGCCAGTTGCGGCCAAGTGAACGAATAGCCAGTATTTTGCAGTTTCTCTGGTAATGCCCACCGCGATTTGAGAAGCATCTCAGGCTCGACACGGAGCAAAAACATCGCGGGTTCTAACATCCATCGATATACAGACAGGCCATATTTTCTTCCTACCGCTCGGCGTAAATCAGCCATGAGTTCGTAATTCATAACGGGATTCGGAGAGGCCAAATTAACGGGCCCCGTAATTTCCGAATGATCAATGATGTGCCATATGGCCCCAAGAACATCATCGACATGAATCCAACTAAACCGTTGCTTGCCTCCAGTTCGATACCAGGCGCTACGTTCCGACCCACTGGGATCCGGTCCGATGCCTCGGTATCGTCGATGCGAGGGCCACCAGCTGTCATGCTGTGTCCCGCCTAGTCCAAAGCGGGCAATCGTCAACAACTTACGAGTGGCTGGTCCATCCCCAAGCACGATCGCCATCCGCAATGCGACACGTCTAGTGTTCGCTAGGTGTCCGGCGAAGAATTCGTTTTCCCAATTGCGAGCAACGTCTACAGAAAACCCTGCGCCGATTCGCCCACTGGACTCGGTATTCGGTTCGTTCATGCTGTGCTCATAGATGGTGGCAGTTGATGCATTCAGCCAGAGCGCAGGAGGGTTCGTCGCGCCGACAACTGCAGCATGCAGTGATCTTGTCGTTTCCACGCGCGATGACAGAATCTGTTCACGCGCCGTATCCGTGTAACGGCATCCGACATTTTTGCCTGCCAGATTAATGAGCAACTGCGCACCATCAACCAACCTGAGAATGCCAGGTTCATCATTCCAGGAGACATCCGCTGTTGCTTCGCGGCCAATAGTAGAAACGCGATAGCCTGCGGTTTGCAATTCAGCGATCAATCGTTGACCAATAAACCCACTAGCTCCCGCTACAACTGCCCGCTGCCCGTCATCGCTCACGGTGCCTCCTGCTGTTTAAAAGTCGTTGATCACCAGTTTCTTCATGTTGATCATATGCTCGAAAGCTCCGGGGCGTTGCATGAGCTCGCCCATGTTGGACGGTACGATCTGCCAACTAACCCCAAATTTATCGGTAAGCCAGCCACAGGCTTCTGCCTCTGGCACAGCCGACAGGGCTTCCCATACTCGGTCAATTTCTTCTTGGCCTTCACACGGCCATTCCAACGAGACACCCGGGGTGAAGGAGAATCCTTGGGCGACGCCCGAGTCCATTGCAGCCACTTTGTCCTCACCCAATGAGAATTGTGCGAACATCAGCGAATCCGCGGTGGCGACCTCGGTGGCTTGCCCATAGGGGAAGGCGCTGTCTAGTTTGGCGCCAAGGACTTCACCGTAAAATTCGATAGCTTCGGCAGCCCGGTTTTGAGCCACACCACCAAACATGAGGCACGGCATCATTCTGGTCGAATCGGGAACAGGCTCAGCGGATTCCATCAGCTGCCAGGAGACTCCAAATTTATCGGTCACCCAGCCATACCGTGTACTGAATGGGTAAGCATCGAGCGGCATGAGCGCACTGCCACCCTCCGATAATGCTGCCCACGTGGCATCTAAAACGTCACGCTCATCGGCATTGAAGCTCAAGATAATTGAAATCGAGGCGTTCGGTGAGAATTCCGGTCCTGCATTGATGAGCGTTATTTTTGTTCCACGGACCCATACCGAAACGGTTAGCGGCAAGCCAGCGAGCGGTTGTTGGAATTCCAGAAGCCCTTCTGTTGGATAGCGTGATTCAATTTCTGTTCGGGCGTCCGGCAATGCTGCAGCGTAGAACTCCCCCGCTTCCTCCGCTGTTCCTTGCATCCATAGATTGACGGTGAGCTTTTGCATGACAGAACCTCTCGGATAGCTGAATGACGATTTCAAGGTATCGCGTAGATCAAGTCAACAACAGAGCGAACAGGAAATTGTTAGCTCGGATTCACCACGGGGTTTGCCACAGTTTGCCTAAACCGATAATGGGGTGTCAGTCTGCGCCGAGCAGCGCAAGTATCCGCAAAAGAACCACCGTCAGATTGGGACCCGCTTCCAAACACTGCTACACAAAAAATTCTGCTCGTGGGCGCGAAGAACGGCCGCTCATAGCGATGCCCCTGCACCGCAGGCATGCAGGAGAACAATGAGATCCCGGGGAGAAATCGTCCCCGTTTTCCTATTCCTCCAATGGCACAACGTACCAAACGTAGTAGTTTTTGCCGACATTCCAATGTCCATTCCGTACAGGTTTGAGGGTTAACCTTGAAAGACTGACCACCATCTTTGAAAGGACCAACGTGCGCATTGATCGCTTGGACGCGGACCTAATTGAGCTTCTTACGGATTCCCCCATGCTGCCAGTGATGGAATGCGCACGACGCCTGGGAGTAGCTCGTGGCACTGTCAGTAGCCGGCTTGCAAGGCTTCACGAAGCCGGAGTAATTCGTGGAATTATTCCTCGCATTGAACCTGCAGGTTTCGGTTATACCCTCGTGGCTTTTTGCCAGGTAGAGATCATCCAGCGCGACGGACACGTCCGAGTCTCTTCCGCGTTAGAAGACTCGATCCCTGAAATCGTCGACATGTACACGGTGACCGGAAGTTCTGATTTGCAGTTGCGCGTGGTGGCCCGTACGGCCAATGATTTGCAAGATATTTTTGACCGGATCAATCGAGTACCTGGCGTAGCAAGAACTTCTTCCTCATTTGCCCTGCATGAGCACTTTCAGGGACGCACACTGCCATTGGTTAATGCATGCGCCAACTCAGCGGCATCCTTGGATAAGACTGTACAGAATGACTAGTAGAATGGACGGATAGGCAATTACTGCTATGCAACCTGCATAGAACAGCCGGCGTCAATTGCACCGCAGATTTGATCGACCTACAGTCGATGATTGTGAATCGCGACACGCGAGAATATGAGCAGGGCCACCTTTGAAACTTTCAATGCAGGGCTTTGCTGTTTAAACGATTGTCAGCTTCAAGCAGTTGTGGCAGTCAGAGAGGAAAGTTATGACCCTTCACCAGCGTCCTTCCCTGCAGGAGGTCCCGGCTTACAAGCAGGGGAAGCCCGCACCCGCTGGAGCTTCAAAACTCTCATCTAATGAATCACCGCATGCACCGTTGCCTTCAGTGATCTCCAGCATTCAGGAGGGGCTCGCGAATATCCATCGTTATCCCAGCATTGCTGCACCACAGCTGACTGCAGCATTGAGCGAACAGTTCAACATCGCAGGCGAACACATCACTCTGGGCGCTGGTTCCGTGGAAGTCGCGGCACAGATCATCCACGCGGTTGCTGCCGAAGGCGATGAAGTAATGTATGCGTGGCGCTCATTCGAGGCCTACCCATCACTGGTGCGAATCGCTGGTGCCACCCCTGTCGAAGTTCCCCTTGATCACCAGTCACGTCATGACCTGCCAGCCATGCTGGATGCCATCACTGAGAAAACTCGACTCATATTCATTTGCAATCCAAACAACCCCACGGGAACGGTCGTTGAGGCAGATGCCCTAGACCAGTTCATCAACGCCGTACCGCGCAATATTTTGGTCGTAGTCGACGAAGCCTACGTACATTTTGACCGTTCAGCAGTTCGTGCGGATGGTGTTGAGCTCTTCCGCAAATACCCACATGTGGCAGTTCTCCATACTTTCTCGAAAGCCTACGGTCTTGCAGGGTTACGAATTGGGTATGCCATTAGCCCTCTGGAAGTCGCTGCAAACCTCCGCAAGGTCGCTGTACCGTTTGGCGTTTCTGACTTAGCTCAGCGCGCTGCAGTCGCGTCGCTGGCAGCCATCGATGAACTAGCTGTTCGCATCGAAGAGGTTGTGACTCAGCGTGAGCGCATGTATGAAGGTCTAGCTCAGGCCGGTTACCCCGTAGTGAAGTCCCAAGCTAATTTCGTATGGGTTGAAGCTGGCGATAATACTGTGGAATTAGAAGCTCAACTCGCGGCCGGCGGGGTCATCGTACGAGCATTCCCAGGTGACGGTCTACGCATTTCCTCCGGAACAGAAGAAGATGTAAATCGCGTGCTAGCTGCACTTCCTCAATCTGCGGCATTAGAGGTGGCCACCGCATGACCGCTGTAAAAAACACCGAAGAGCAACTACATTCAGGACTGACCCAACGCCAGATATCCATGATGGGCCTCGGCGGGGCTATTGGTGCTGGCCTTTTTGTCGGATCTGGGCAAGCTATTTCGATTGCCGGTCCCGCTGTTCTTATCTCTTATTTACTCGCTGGCACAGTCATCATCGTTATTATGGCTATGCTCGCAGAAATGGTTGCCGCGCACCCATCTTCCGGTGCCTTTAGTACCTTTGCGCATAAAGCCATGGGACGTAGTGCCGGGAGCACCCTGGGCTGGCTGTATTGGGTTCAATTAGTCGTCGTGATTGCGGCCGAAGCTACCGGAGCTGCGGCCATTACCGCTTCGTGGTTCCCATCTTTCCCACAATGGGCGTGGGTTCTCGGCTTCGTCGTGGTGCTCACCGGTGCCAATCTCTTGGGCGTTCGAAACTACGGTCGCTTCGAGTACTGGTTCGCAGTCATCAAGGTCGCTGCCATCATCGCATTCCTCATCTTTGGCGTGCTGGTACTTGCACATGTAATCCCCACCGCTGAGCCCGTCGGTTTCGGTAATCTTGGCGCCCACGGCGGATTCGCACCAGGTGGAATGGCTGGCATCGCAGCAGCCGTCTTGATTGTGATCTTCTCTTTCGGTGGAACCGAGGTCGTTTCGATCGCTGCCGCCGAGTCGAAAGATCCTGCAGGAAACATCAAGCGAGTGGTGAAGTCGGTGATGCTGCGCATCCTGTTCTTCTACCTCGGATCGATCCTGATTATCATCGCGCTGGTGCCATGGAATGATCCAGCGGTAGTCGAAGGACCATTCGCTGCTGCACTGGCAGTCATGCATATTCCAGGTGTAAGCCTGTTAATGAATGCCGTAGTGGTAGTTGCCTTGCTTTCGGCGATGAACGCTAATATTTATGGCTCATCACGCATGCTGTACTCGCTGGGTCAGCGCAAGCTGGCACCGCGTGGAGTCACCCATGTCACTGGTAAAGGTGTCCCGGCTAAAGCTGTCATCAGCTCAGTTGCCTTCTCGTTCCTGGCTGTTGGCTTGAACTGGATCTGGCCCGATAAGGTCATGCCAATCCTGTTGAATGTGGTGGGATCAACCATCATCATTATCTGGGCTTTCATCGCAGTCACTCAACTGATCTTGCGTCGACGTGCCGACCGTGCCGGTGAAAAACTGCCTTTGCGTTTGTGGGGTTTCCCCGGACTGTCCATTGCGACCATCGTAGTCTTGGCTGCAATTGTTGTTCTCGCCATGACCGATGCAGCAGCCCGCACGCAGCTTCTGCTCACCGGAGGATTGACCTTGGCGATCTGGATCATTTCCAAGATTGTTTTGCGTGATTCCTCAGAGAGCAACGACGATACCCTCGTCTAGACGATAGTAAGCGTCACCCTTGGCCTAGGTCTGATTCAGTTTTATGAATTGGACCTAGGCCTTTCTCTTAACCATTTCATTGATCCAAATTGGCGCAAAGGGTGAGATGCATCCGGGCGAGGTTGGATAGTCGGCAAGCACTTGAAGCTTGTCGCCTATCGTCAAGGCTCGATTGCGTAGGCTCTCGTGTTCGATTCCAATCTGTGCCAGCGTGGTATTCATCGCCCACTGCAGACGGTCTGGAGCATTGAACATCTGTGCTTCAATGGTGTCCAGTAACTCCGGAAGGTTCAGTTTTTCTGGGTCCTTAACCACTTGGTGTGCAGTAAGTTCCCATCCAGCTGCCAATTGAATCGGATCGTTGTCACTCATCAAGATCTGGCGTAGCTCTTCAAGCAGTTTGGTTTTCTTCACTATGTAGTTCAGGAACCAGCTTTGGACTTTAGGTGTGGTGGCGTCTTTGCTCCACTCATGCAACTGGTCCAATGTGAAACTGCGTGGCTTAGCAATCAAGAGTGCTACCAGACGGCTAGATGTTTCTTTCGTTTCCCATAGTTGTTCAGCCAACTGCTGGTTCGACTTCAATGACTTAGCTATCGCCCTGAGCTTGCCAAGGTTGACGCCGAAGTCATCACCGTGACGTTCATTGACGGCTCTCGATTTCGGGTCTTCCAGCGCTGCCAAGGCTTGTTGTATGTCAGCCACAGTACTTTCTGGGCTCAGCTCGTTACCCAACTTATCCTCCAACGTTTACGGAACTATAACGAGATTACAGGCTGTCGCAGTATGGTGCGCAGCTTACTTGATGCGACTTTTCTTGGGTCACCGAGATAGATCTCGTGGTGCTTACCGGTGGGTTGCAGACCGTGTCCAGGGATGAAGTTTTCATGCATCTGTTGAAGTACTGGTCCCTCATCGTCGTAGGCTCCAAGATGTAGCGTCTGAACGCTCTGTCCCTCATCTAAAGTATCGAGTCGGAGCTGATCCGCGCAGGGTAGATTTCGTTTCGACTGGGCTACTTGAATGGCATTTTCAACGTCTTGAGCGTTGTGCCATTCTGGAACCATCAGCATAAGCGTCCAGTACCATTTGTTCTTGTCTCGACGCGTGGTAAACGAAGCCATGTCCTCCGCCCACCATAGGCCTTCCAACGGTGGAACGACGTAATCGCGGCCGTCGTTTTTGCTCGCGAATTTCAGCTTGTACGCGACGGGGTAAATCGTTTCCAATGCCTGCGTGTATGCGGGCACGATATTGGGATCTCCTTGGCCATCGATCATGAGATATTGCGTGACCGGCAACCGTAGAATGCGGAATTCACCGTGTTTAGCCCGATAACCTTCGTTCACCCGTTTGAAATCAACTTTGACAGTCACTTTGCACGCTCCCCCGCAAAAACCAGTTTTAGAACCATTTGCGCCATTTGAAAACGCCGTATAGCGCGGCCGCGAAAACGAGCATGACTAATACGGCTCCAGGGTAGCCAAAGGCCCAATGAAGTTCAGGCATATGATCAAAGTTCATTCCGTAGATAGCGGCAATCAGGGTGGGGGCAAAGAGGATTGCAGCCCAGCCAGATATTTTCTTCATGTCTTCATTTTGTCGTTGGGCGACCAGAGTGGAGTTGACGTTCAAGATCTGGGACAGCGCATCGCGATATTCCGTCGCTTGGGAGTTAGCCCGGGTCAGGTGGTCCGTGACATCTTGCAAATAGGTTTCCAGTTCCTCCGGAACTGGATATTTTTTGAATCCGTCATCGAGCGACCTCACCACTTCAAGCAGTGACGCTGTGGAGTGAAGTACGTCGATGACTTCCTGGCTCAAGCGATAGATACGTTCGGTCACTGCGGCGTCTCCGCTGAACACTTGGCGCTCAATCTGCTCTTTATCAATGCCCAACCCATGCAGAACCGGGACGTAACCGTCGACAATTTCATCGAGAACCCGATAGAGCACCGCTTCAGATCCTAACTTCAAGAGTTTCGGATCTTTAAGCAGTAGCTGGTGCTTTTGCAGACTGCCATTGCTAATCGACTCGGCGAATTCGTGGCCGTCTGTACCGTCAATCCAGCGATGGTCCTGGCAAAGGATGGCGATGGATCCCTGACGAACGAGAATGTGAAACTCAGAGAGTTCCACTTCTTCTGCTTCATCAACGTACAGGGCGGATCGAACGACAAGTAAAAGAACTTCACCGTATCGTTCCAATTTGGGACGCTGTCGAGCATGTAAAAGATCTTCCACCAGAACGGGGTGTAGATCCCATGCCTCGGCAAGTTCTTGAATATCTGCCTCATCGGGAGTGGGGTACAACGACAGTGCGATGCGGTTCTTGCCGTCCATGCTGAATTGTAATGCTTCAACCGCAGTTATATTCGATGGTGCCGATTCGACGGCACCGTCATCAATAAAACGCACACGTTTTGAACTATGGTTCTGTTCCCGACTGATCCCTGCATGTTTTGCCCGGACAGTTCGTCTCTGAATTCGCGCCATGGTGCTCCTGCTTGAATGATTATTGTTCAAGTATCCCAAGTGAAACTGACTATACAGCGCATCTGACGAGGCCTAGAGTCTTAAACATCTCTCATGCTGTGCCATGTCATTCTCAGACCCACAAAACGTGCGATCTACTCTCCGCTATAGACACGACTATTTCTAGTCCGCTCCTTGCAATGTAGCGTGTGGACTTTCGATGCTAGTGGCTGCGTTGATAGCCAGGAATTTTAGGCAATGAGATTAGGTGAAAATACGCAAAAATCCCGAAATTCTTTTCTCAAGAATTTCGGGATTTAATTTGTGGAGGTAAGGGGATTCGAACCCCTGACCTTCTGCATGCCATGCAGACGCGCTACCAACTGCGCCATACCCCCAAAAGGATTGCTACCCTGATCAGGCAACTTCATAATCATAGATGACTACCTGATCAGGAAGCAAATTCACGATTACTGGTTCTGCCCAGCCGCTTCCTCTGGCAACTCAATCACAGGGCAATCTGCCCAGAGACGTTCCAGAGCATAGAAAACGCGATCTTCTTGGTGCTGTACGTGGACAACAACGTCACCGTAATCCAACAAGACCCAACGTCCCATGCCGAAGCCTTCACGACGAACGGGACGCATGCTGTACTCGTCCAAGACTTTGGCCTGGATTTCGTCAACGATTGCGTTCACCTGCGGTTCTGACCCACCAGAGACAATCAAAAAGGCGTCAGTTACGCCAAGGCGGTCGGCTACATCGAGCGCAACCATGTTTTCTGCCAACTTTTCAGAAGCAGCTTGAGCTGCAACCTTCACGAGGGCAATTGAATCTGCGTGTGCTCCCATTGAGTGGGGTGTCTCCTTGTTAGAGGGGTAGATCGAGAACTTAATTTTGCAACGAAACTAGTTGCCAAGCAACATGATCAGTCCAGCAATCAGTGCGGCGCCGCCGACGCTAAGCGCTACGATCATGGCGATAAGCATGTTGTTCGCACGACGGACACCATGAGTTTGAACGTCTAACGGTTCAAGACCGTGAGCATTCACGGCATCAATTCGTGGCATTTGCACGTCTGCGACAGCTTCTGAAACTGGCGCCGACTTCTTTGGCTCAGCAGCTGGTTTGGGTGTCGTCTTAGCTGCAGGTTTCGGTGCCGCCTGAGGGGCAGCCTTTGCTGCGGGCTTAGGCGCCGGTTTTGCTGCAGGTTTTGGTGCTGCGGGCTTAGGTGCCGCTTTCGCTGCTGGTTTAGGAGCAGGCTTCTTAGCGGCAGGGGCCGCCTGATGCTTTTTGGAACTAATCTTTCCATCAGAATCTAGGTTCAGGGAAACGCTTTGGGTCTTCGGTCCTTGGACACCAGTCTTCGCGATACGGTCTTCTACTTCACGAATGTTGCCCATAGCGCCGGTGAATGGATCCGATGACTTGTCATCTTTACCCTGCTTGGCGTTCTCAACTCTTAAGCGTTCGCGCTCTGCTGCACGACGCGAAATGATCGCGGCACGGGCGGCCATTTCACGCTGGTGAGCCAGTACTTCGAGATCAATCTCGGAGTCGTCTTCACCCAATAGATTGGGGTCAATTGGCGCCTTGGGAGCATGCGCGCGACGTGCTGCTAGTGCTTGCTCGACACTCATCACCGTAGTTTCAGGTGAATCATCGTCTGAAGCAGGCTTTTGCGCTGGTTTTGCGGCCGGTTTAGGAGCCGCGGCCGGATCAGTTTTTCCTTGCTCTGCTAGAGCCTGTAAACGAAGCTGACGGCGAGTAAGAGGCTTAGGCTCATCAGCTGGTTCAACGGTTGGAATGTGACTGGTCAGCGCGTCTACTTCGCCTTCCAGGCGACGACGTTCACGCAAGGCCTCACGGTTACGAGCACGGCGTAATGACGCACGCTCCCCCATTGGTTCTTCATCTGGTTTCTGAGTAGCTGAAGAACTAGCTGATGCTGCAACATTGGCTTCAGGGGTAGCCTTTGGCTTGGGCTTTGCTGCCTGTTCCTGGTTGCCCTTTACAGGTGATGGCTTGCTTGCGCTAGCTGTTGATGCATCTTTAGCGGGTGCTTTTGAAGTCGGCTTCTGAACTTCTGGTTCGACTTTGGCGTTCGGTGCGGGTTTAGGGGCGGGTTTTGCTGCCTGAGGCTTAGCCGCTTCCGGTTTTGGATTCGGCTTTGCCGAGGCAGTGGCGTCGGCTTTCGCCGGCTTGGCCGATTGCTCGGTCTGCCCTGCCTTTTTCTCGTCCGCGAGTTCTCTTGCCTCTTGTTCTGCCTTGCTACTAGCGAGCAAAGCTTCCATTTCGGCACGTCGCTTTTCGCGCAGAGCTCGCCTGCTAGAAACCGGCTGCGAGTTATCGCTCATCCTGTACTTCTCCCGACCGCATAGACAAATACCGTCACCCTTACCTAGAGATTATGCCGTGTTGCGCTACCCAATGTGAGGTTACGACTCGGTATACAGCCGATATTTTGCAATGTACTGCACCACACCATCAGGCACAAGGTACCAAACCGGCTTATCCTGAGCGACTCGCTCACGGCAATCCGTCGATGAAATCGACAGTGCCGGAATCTCCAGCTGAGAAACGTTGTCTCTGCCGGGATCACTCATGACGTACCCTGGACGGCTCACACCGACAAAATGAGCTAGGTTCCAGACCTGATCGATGTCACGCCAGCTCATGATCTGGCTCATCGCATCCGCACCGGTGATGAAGAACAATTCCGCATCGGGGCGTTGTGCACGCAGATCAAGCAAGGTGTCACGAGTGTACGTGGCACCTTCACGGTCAATATCGACGCGGCTGACGGTAAACCGTGGATTAGAAGCCGTTGCAATCACCGTCATCAAATAACGGTGTTCCGCGCTTGTAACCTGCTTGTCAGCCTTCTGCCAAGGCTGTCCAGTGGGTACAAAAACTACCTCATCCAGGTCATACTCGGCAGCTACCTCGCTGGCAGCGACCAAGTGTCCGTTGTGGATGGGGTCAAAAGTACCGCCCATTACGCCTAGGCGTAATGGGCGGTCACTGTGTTGCCGCTCGCTCAAGACTAGTGGCTATGTGGTTCGTGAGTCTTGAACTGACGGTGAATGTCTTGTTCTTCTTCCTTGACCGTGTGGCGGTTGCCAACGTTCGTGTAGGACACGGTGATCAACAGCAAGATCATCAAAGCAACAAAGATGCCGCCACCGATAAGCAGGGACCAGGTGTGTCCACCCAAGCCAGATTCAGAGGCTTCGGCGGCCATAATCAGCGCGTTCAAGTAATTCTCCAGTCGTATTAACGGTAGCTATCGGCTCTTCACTTGCTGTAAAAATCCAATGGCCCGAAAAGTCACGGTAAGTTTCTTCTACATCCTACCGAAAAGGGCGGTCAGAAACTATTTACGTACGTGTCCGTCGCCCTGAACGATCCACTTGGTGGTCGTCAGCTCTGCGAGGCCCATGGGCCCACGCGCATGCATCTTCTGTGTCGAGATGCCAACTTCGGCACCCAAGCCCAGCTGTCCACCATCGGTAAATCGGGTTGACGCGTTCACAATGACCGCGGCCGAATCGATTTCAGCGATGAACTGCTCCGAAGAGGCCAAGGAGGAGGTCAGGATGGCTTCGGTGTGACCGGTTGAGTATTTGCGAATGTGCTCCAAAGCCTCATCCATGTCTTCGACAACCTTGACCGCAATATCTAGGTCGAGGTACTCATTGCGCCAGTCATCTTCACCTGCGGCGAGAGTCTGAAGCTCAGGTACCAAAGCTGCTGCACGCTCGTCCGCATGGAGCGTGACACCGGCAGCTGAGAGCGCCTTGAGCACTGATGCGGCCACTTTTGAATCCTTGTGGATCAGCAAGGTCTCTACGGTGTTACACACGCTTGGACGCTGCGTCTTGGCATTGGTCAGGATATCGATGGCCATCTGCTCATTGGCATCCGCGTCAAGGAAGATATGAACGTTACCTTCACCGGTTTCAATGACTGGAACCTTGGCCGTGGTGACCACACGCTGAATCAATTCCCGTCCACCGCGAGGAATCAAGACATCAATTTTTCCTCGCGCGCCCATCATGGCGTCTGCGCCCTCGCGACCAAATTCATCAATGGAGATCACTAGGTCTCGTGGCAGAGACACCGATTCCAAGGCGTCACGGATGATGGAGACCAGCGCCAAGTTGGAATTGAGTGCGGCACTGCCACCACGCAAAAGCACCGCGTTGCCGCTCTTGAGCGACAGCCCAGCGATATCAACAGTCACATTGGGACGGGCCTCGTAGATGGTTCCAATGACACCCATCGGAACGTTAACCTGACGCATTCGCAACCCGTTGGGCAGGGTCTCACCACGTACTACGCGTCCTACGGGATCTGGCAGGCCTGCCAGCTCGTTCAGGGCGGCAATCAGCCCGTCAATGCGCTGGTCATCTAGCTTCAAACGGTCCAGCATTGCCGTGCTGGTCCCGTTGGCGCGGCCGGCTTCCAAGTCTTTCTTGTTTTCTTGGAAGATCTTGGAACGGTTAGCGTCAATGCCTGCGGCCATAGCCAGCAGTGCGCGGTCCTTCCAATCCCGGTTGGCGCGCTTAAGAACTCGCGAAGCGCGGCGTGCGCGATCTGCTAGTTGGTTGACCGAGCTGGTGACGTCGGTGATCTGATTTTCGGTTCGTGCGGCGTCGATACTCATGATCCCCATTCTAGAAAATAGGTTCGATCAATGCTAGGTCGTCGACATGCACGACCGACTTATCGTAACCTTCGCCGAGCTGATCAACGAGATCACTGGTGTTTTGCCCAAGCATTTCTGGCAGCTCTTCAGAACTGAAGTTCACCAGGCCACGGGCAAAAGGAACTCGGTCTGAGCCGCAGATTTCCACCGCGTCTCCAGGTTCAAATGCGCCCTCAACGCCTATGATGCCGGCGGCGAGTAGCGAGTTGGTTCCTTGGGCGATGGCCTTGACGGCTCCATCGTCCAGAATCAGACGTCCTTCAATACTTGCAAGATAAGCCAACCAGACATCACGGGCTGAACGACGCGAGTTACGCGCAGCAAACCAGGTGCCGACGTCTTCACCGCGCAACGCCTTGGCGGCGTTATCCGTGCTGGTCACCAGTGTAGGGATGCCTGCCGATGAGCTCATGGTTGCGGCATCTACCTTGGTAATCATGCCACCGGTACCAACGCCGGCCGCCCCAGGAGTGCCCAAATCCACAGCTTCAAGCTCGTCTGGGTGTTCAATGGTGGTGATTCGGCTACCGCCATCTGCTGGGTGGGCGTCATAGACGGAGTCAACGTCGGAGAAGAGAAGTAGGGCATCAGCCTTAACAAGGTGGGCTACCAATGATGCCAGACGATCATTATCGCCAAAACGAATCTCGCGGGTGGCCACCGCATCGTTTTCGTTAACGATGGGCAATACGCCAAGGTTCAACAGGCGCACCAACGAACGAAGCGCATTGGTGTAGGACGAGCGACGCATCAAGTCATCGGCGGTCAGCAGAACCTGACCGACACGCAGGTCGTGTTCTTCAAAGAGCTGCGTGTACTCGGCCAAGAGAAGTCCCTGTCCGACGGCCGCCGCGGCCTGCTGGGTTGCCAAGTCCTTAGGACGTTTTGGCAAACCCAGCGGAGCCAGACCGGCGGCGATGGCGCCGGAGGAAACGAGGATGACCTCGGTACCGTTATTCACGGTTTCAGCGAGAGTATCCACCAAGAATTTCAGTCTTTCATGGGATATTCCCCCGCTGACCGTGGTCAGCGAGCTGGATCCAACCTTGACTACGAGCCGCCGGGCATCGGGCAGTTCGTGAGGAGAGGTAATGGCTGAAATAGTCTTAGTGGCACTTTCACTCATACTTTAATTTTCCTCCTGGGCTGCCTTCGTTTCTGCAGCCTTCTTGTTGCGTTTTGCATTCACCGATTCGGTCCAGATGCCGGCCTTGCGTTCGGCTTCCAGCTCGGCGCGAGCTTCAGCCTTGGCGGCCTTGCGCTCCTCATGTTCGGCACGCTTTTCTTCGCGGGTCTTTCGATTACCACGGTCTTCGAGTCGCACGTCTTCACCACGGCGGCTTCCGCCTAGCAATTCGGCGCCGGCAGCCATAGTTGGCTCCCAGTCAAAGACCACAGAATCTTCTTCGGAACCAATGACGACCGCGTCGCCCGGCTTGGCTCCGGCCTTAAAGAGTTTGGTCTCTACCCCCAGTTTGGCCAGTCGGTCAGCGAGGTAACCAACTGCTTCATCGTTACGGAAGTCAGTCTGCATGATCCAGCGTTCTGGCTTTTCACCAATAACGCGCCACAGAGGCTCAAGGTTTTGTTCCTCGCGGCGAATGTAGAACTCTTCCTTGTTGCTAAAGCGTGGGCGAATCACTGGCACCTCAACTACTGGTGCTTCAACGACGCGCTCTTCTCGTGCTTGTTCTACCAATTCAGCCATAGCGAAGGACAGTTCACGCAATCCGTTACGTGAGAGTGCCGAGATTTCAAAGACACGATATCCGCGCTTTTCCAGTTCTGGACGCACAAATTCGGCCATTTCGGCACCGTCAGGCATGTCAACCTTGTTGAGCGCGATCAGCTTAGGGCGTTCGATCAGCGGAACGATGGTTCCATCGGTTCCTGCGAAGGTCGAGTCGGCCTCATAGTTGGCCAACTCAGCTTCGATGATGTCCAGATCGCTAATGGGGTCACGATCGGATTCCAGGGAGGCACAGTCCAATACGTGCACAATGGCAGCACAACGCTCCACGTGGCGCAGGAACTCGTGTCCCAGTCCCTTACCCTGCGACGCGCCAGGGATCAGCCCCGGAACGTCGGCAACGGTGAAGCGTACCTCGCCGGCCTGAACCACACCAAGGTTTGGCACCAGGGTGGTGAACGGGTAATCGGCGATCTTTGGACGCGCTGCAGACATCGCTGCAATCAGGGATGACTTGCCTGCCGATGGGTAACCTACCAGGGCAATATCGGCCATGGACTTCAGCTCAAGAACAATGTCCTGGCTGGTGCCTGGAATGCCCAACAGGGCGAAACCTGGGGCCTTACGCTTATCCGAAGCGATGGCTGCGTTACCCAAACCACCCATACCGCCGAGGGCAGCGATGTACTCGTCGCCAGCGTTCACTAGGTCGCCGAGGATGTCGCCGTCCTTGGACTTGATGACGGTGCCGGCGGGGACACCGAGGATCAGGTCTTCACCGTGCTTGCCTGGGTGCAGTCCACCCTTGCCTGGTTCGCCATTACCGGCCTTGCGGTGTGGCAGGTGGTGGAAGTCCAGCAGCGTGGTGACCTGCGGATCAACGCGCAGGATGATGTCGCCACCCTTGCCGCCGTTGCCGCCATCGGGTCCGCCAAGCGGTTTAAATTTTTCGCGCTTGATGGACACACAACCGTGGCCACCATTACCTGCGGTGACATGAAGGGTTACGCGATCAACGAATGCAGCCACGGGGCCATCTTCTCCTATAACGGGGGTGCGAGGGACTCTCGCTTAAAAGTCTATCTACGCACGCAAGGGGCGGACCGAAGATCGGCCCACCCCTTGTGTACTAAAAAATTTGCCTGTTGCCTAAATTAGGCAGCAGCCACAATGTTCACCACGCGGCGACCACGACGGGTGCCGAACTCGACTGCACCAGCAGCCAGGGCGAACAGGGTGTCATCCTTGCCACGACCTACGCCGGCGCCTGGGTGGAAGTGGGTGCCACGCTGACGAACGATGATTTCGCCAGCCTTGACTTCCTGACCACCAAAGCGCTTTACGCCTAGGTACTGTGCGTTGGAATCGCGACCGTTGCGAGTGGAACTCGCACCTTTCTTATGTGCCATGCCTTTTAGCCTCTTTCGCTACAAAAATGGATATTACGATCAGCCTGAATTAGGCGATCGAGGTGACCTTGACCTTGGTCAGAGCGGCACGGAAGCCCTGGCGCTTCTTGTAACCGGTCTTGTTCTTGTACTTCTGGATAACGATCTTCTCGCCACGAAGGTTTTCTACAACCTCGGCGGTGACCTTGACCTTAGCCAGATCAGCAGCGGCGGAAGTTACCTTCTCGCCATCTACCAACAGCAAAGCAGGAAGCTCAATGGAGCTACCTGGGGCAGCCTGAAGACGGTCAACGGTGATGAGGTCTCCTACGGAAACCTTCTCCTGGTGGCCGCCTGCGCGGACAATTGCGTACACCACGTGGGTACTCACTTCTACTCGACGTTTATTGTCTTACCGGCGCAGATATCGACCCGAACACCCATAAATGAGTGCAATCACGGGGATCTCATGCGCTTGTGCCTTGACGCCGAGCGGACGGAAAGTCCGTGATCTTGGCGTTTAGCACCGATCAACTAGATTACGCTAGTCGACACCACTGGGGCAAATACAAACCGCCCCAGTGGGTGAAGCGTGATCAAGTTCATCTATTTCAGTTCGCGTACCGGAACGCCAACTCCGAACATGACCGGTTGCCCGGCAGGTTCAGCTGGCTTTTCGTTTTGCGAGCTGGAGACATCCATATGAACTACCGAACCGGTAGCTGCGGATACCTCGGCCACGAGAACCTCTGCATTCGCGTCGCCCTGAGCCGAGGTGGCTCGACGACTACGCCGCTTAGGTTTCGTGGAACTCTGTGGGGCCACCGCGCTAGCGGTAACCGAAGTTGTTGCAGGGCCCTGAGTCTGCGCGATGACCTCAGCACTCGAAGCAGGCATGGCCAGACCGGTAAGTACCGGCTGTTCCTGCGTGGAGCTTGCTGCGGATCCCTGCGGACGCGAAGCCCGGCGTGAACGCTTGCGTGGCTGCTGGACAGCTGCCTTCGGCTCATCTTCCACGACCTCGGCAACCACCGGCTGCTCGTTGACGCTCTGATCAGCTTCCTCAGCATTCACTGCCTGCGTCTCAGCATCACTCTGGGAACGGTTACGTCCGCGGGAGCGTGAGCGACGGCGTGGCTTGCGCGTCGTTTCGTTGCCCTCTTGTGTCTCCTCGTCCTTACCCGGTAGGGCAGCTTCGAGTGCTTCAAGGGTAACTGACACGTCGGCGTTGACCGGAGCGTTGGCCTTAACCACTGGGATCTGCTCGCCGTCGATGCTCACAGCGTTCTCCACGTGTGGTTCTAGGTGTGAGGCAGCGGCGATGCTAGCCAGCGCATTGCGGGTAGCTTCGTCCTTCTCTCCCCCGGTAGTGTTCTCCTGCTTAGCCACCGACTTAGCCTCATCCTTCTCGCCACCGCGACGGCGACGAGAGTTACGGCTTGGCTTCTCGTTGAACTTCTTGGTGTGTGGTTCACCGGCAGAATTAAACGTGCGGCGTGATTCCACAGGTTCTTCGTGGGTGATGACACCAGCGCCAGCACAATGCTCACACTCTTCACCGAAGACTTCGAGCAGACCAGTACCCATACGCTTACGGGTCATCTGGACCAAGCCCAATGAGGTAACTTCTGCTACCTGGTGCTTGGTGCGATCACGGCCCAAGCACTCAACCAAACGACGCAAGACGAGATCTCGGTTTGATTCCAAGACCATATCGATGAAGTCGATGACGATGATGCCACCGATATCACGCAGGCGCAGCTGACGAACAACTTCTTCAGCAGCCTCCAAGTTATTCTTGGTGACAGTTTCTTCAAGGTTGCCGCCGGAACCGGTGAACTTACCAGTGTTAACGTCAATCACGGTCATCGCTTCGGTGCGGTCAATGACCAGCGATCCACCCGATGGCAAGTAGACCTTGCGATCTAGAGCCTTAGCGATCTGTTCATCTACACGGTAGTTAGCGAAGATATCCTGGTCGGACTCCCACTTCTCCAAGCGACCCATCAAGTCTGGGGCCACGTACATGACATAGGCCTCAATGGTGTCCCAAGCGTGTTCACCCGAAACGATGAGCTTGGTGAAGTCTTCATTGAAGACATCACGCACGACCTTGATGGTCAAATCTGGTTCCGAGTACAACAGCTCTGGAGCCAAAGTCTTGGTGGAGTTCGCCTGCTCTTCAATACCTTCCCACTGCGCACGCAGTCGGTTGATATCGTTGGTCAGCTCTTCTTCCGAAGCACCTTCAGCGGCGGTACGAACAATTACGCCGGCGTTTTCAGGCAGGTGATCCTTCAGGATCTTCTTCAAGCGCTGACGTTCAACGTCGGGTAGCTTGCGGGAGATACCGGTCATGGATCCACCTGGTACGTAGACCAAGTAGCGTCCTGGCAAGGAGATCTGGCTGGTCAGGCGGGCGCCCTTGTGGCCCACTGGGTCCTTGGTGACCTGAACAAGTACCGAGTCGCCGGCCTTCAGCGCATTTTCAATGCGTCGTGGCTGGCCTTCAAGGGCTGCAATATCCCAATTAACTTCACCGGCGTACAACACGGCATTACGTCCGCGTCCAATGTCAACGAAGGCAGCCTCCATCGATGGAAGGACGTTCTGCACCTTGCCAACGTAAACGTTGCCGATCAGCGAATCTTGTTGAGTCTTCGAAACGAAGTGCTCAGCCAGTACACCGTCTTCGAGGACACCGATCTGAATGCGGTCTTCACGCTGACGCACGATCATCTTGCGTTCAACGGATTCACGGCGAGCCAAGAACTCGGCCTCAGTGATGACCTGACGGCGACGCCCGGTTTCACGCGATTCACGACGGCGCTGGCGCTTAGCTTCCAGACGGGTCGAGCCGCGGACCGAAGTCACCTTGTCACTGACCGGACCGTGGCTATCGAAGCTGCCACGCGGGGCGCGTACACGGGTGATCGTGTTTGGTGGATCGTCCTGTGAGCCACCCTCAAGTTCCAGGTCGGCATCCCCACGGCGACGACGACGGCGACGGCGTGAGGTCACGTCTTCGCTCTCGGATTCGGTGCTTCGGTTGCGCACTGGCTCTTGCTTTTTAGCCACTGCCTGCGCCAAGACTGCTTGAGCAGTTTCTGGTACGGCAAATGGATTCAAGATCATGGAGCTACCGTGCTCAGCGAGCAACTGGCCGGTGTGATCCTCCACGGTTTGGGCAGTACTAGTCGCTGCATCGGAAGAGTCTGCGACCGCATTCGCGGCTTGCGCAGTGCGATCATCTACAGATTCTTGCTTAGTCGCTGCCTGTTCGACTGCTTCGTCGCTGGCAGCGTGACGTGCAACCTGTGCACGGCGTTCTGCCTGACGGCTGGCACGCTGGGTGGAGTCAGGGGTAGCAACCTGGGTCCGACGAGTGGCTCGCCAGCGGTAAGGGCTTTCTTCAACACCTGCTGCGGCGTTGAGTTCTGCCAAGGTCATGGCGCGGCGTAGTGGCCGTGCTGGGGTGGTGGAAACGCTGGTACGACGGGCTCGCGTGGAACGGTTGCCTCGCTTATTTCCTTGCGCCCCACCCTTTCGTTGATTTGCTGCGCTCATTTAAATTCGCATACTCCTACTATGTCCCGCTTTGGCATCCTCCACAGACGGCGCCGTAGCTGAAACTACAATCATCACGTGTCCCTTGGCCGACATCTTTAAATCGGCCAAACACAAAAGCTCGCTATTTTCCGCAAGAGTGCCACTAGCTCATTTCACTAAGCCGGATGCAATTCCTGCGGATCAACGTAACTATGAAAACCGGCTGCTTTCCTTTGCAGCCCTACGATCCGCGGTATTCCCTCGGGAGGCGCACATATTGGGCACTCAACCGAAGCGATGCATCGCCAGGCGATCTGTTGTTTCAAAAGTCTGTCGTCGGGTTGAAAGCAGACTGTGGATCCGCGAACAACCATTCCCATTCTCTCATATTTAGTTCATACCTTGTTCACTGCTTCTCATCAGTTGCACAGAATTGCTTTCTAAGATGAAAAAGCTCCAAGCGGAATCTCCCGCTTTCCTACAAATTTATGGAATAGTCGAAACATGGTTTCATCAGTAGAAAAGAGCCACACTCCGGGCGTGTTGCCGTGGTGGGCCAAGGACCGCGGTTTCGGCCTGCTTCTCATTGCGACAGGGTTCATTTCTTGGCTCGCTGCCGGAAAACTTGTTCTGGAACGCATTGAGCTTTACAAGAATCCCGACTACATCACCAGCTGTGATATCAATCCTTGGATTTCTTGTGGCACGGTGATGAAGTCTGCACAGGCCGGAATTTTTGGATTCCCTAATCCATTCTTAGGCATCGTCTGCTTCGCTATCGTTGTCACCATCGGCATGATGCTTCTGGCCGGCGCTTCTAAGCTTCAGCGTTGGTTCTGGATTTGCTTCCAGGTTGGTATCACGGCTGCCATGGGCTTGGTTATCTGGTTCTGGTCACAGGCTCTCTATGAGATCAATGCTTTGTGCCCTTATTGCATGATCGTATGGGCGATGACCATACCTCTGTTTGTCTTCACGACAGCTCGTAACTTCATCACCGGTGTAATCCCCGCCAGCGTAGGAGTTAAGAAGTTCTTTGCCGAATGGAGCTGGATTGTCACGGCCATCATCTGGGTCTTGGTGGCAGCATCCGTAGTTCTTCGTTTCCCTAACGCATTCTTCGGATAGCCCTCCTACTGACTTGCCGGTTCGTTGTCTCGACAACGAACCGGCTTTTCTTTTTCCTGAAACCAAAATTTAGGTCGCATTCAAGCCTCAAGGGCTGTTGGGCAGAAATTCTCGGACATCGTTAATCCGCCCACCCTGTGCGAAGGCAGATAGATTAGGAACATGGCAAGTGACACATGGAACACAGAAAACGCCCAGAACTACGGGATAGATCTCCTGATCTCGGAGCACCTGCGCCTTCGCGAACTCCAAGAAGAGGATCTGCCTTTTCTCACCCAGTGGTGGAATAGCCCGGAGTTCATGGCGTTGCAAGGAAGCCTCGTCCTTCCTCATCCGGTCAATGAGGCAGCTACGCTCTTCAAATCCCGGAGCCTGAACCGTGGAACCACCGACGGGGTCGGATTATCGATCACCCTTCCGGATGACACGCTCATTGGTCATACAGCGCTGTATGACTACAACGCGCCTGCCCGGTCCGCGGAGCTGATGATCATGATTGGTGGATCAAATGTCGGCCAAGGCTACGGCACCTTGGCAACTAAAATGATCATCGATTACGGATTTCGTGAAATGGGTCTGAACCGCATTGGACTGACGGTGTGGGCCTATAACGAAAGAGCCTTACGGACATTTATCCGTTCGGGTTTTCGAGAAGAAGGACGCGTCCGACAAGCTGGCTTCCACGATGGCTCTTTCCACGACAAGATCGTTATGGGGCTGTTGGCCGAGGAGTACTTCAGGAACTAGCAACAGCATGGCCAGCTTCAATCTAGCCGGGTTATCACCGTCAAAACTCACCTCGAACAACCAGCAAGGGCCGCTGACTTACGAATTTGGTAAGGAAAAATGCCACCTGCACGGGAAATAATCATCCTTTCGGTGTCACCCAAGCTGACATCGGATTAGCTAGCCTATTCTTAGAACTAATTAACACAAGTTACGAGGAGCAACTATGGCCCTCTTCCGCAAAGGTAAAACCCAAGCGCCGAAGAAAAAGCAGTCTCAAAAATCGATCCCCGCCACAGCTTCCGGATCTGACCTGAGCGGGGTCGATGCAAAGCCAGACTTCACCGTCAGCGGGCTTTGGACTGACCTCCTGGGCCGTCTTGGCATACGTAGCGCTCAGTTGCTGGTTGTCGGCGCGCTAGCAGCCTTCTTGATTCTTGGAATGCTGCGATTGACAACAATCGTCATTCCGACGTTGCTCGCCATTATTATTTCCTGCGCCCTTTGGCCCCTGGTTGTGAAGCTCCGTAAAGTATTCTCTCCAATGCTCTCAGCATGGATTGTCTTCCTCGGTTCTCTCCTAGTTCTGGGTGGTATTGGCACAGGCTTGGTCTTCTCGGTCATCAACGAATGGCCGAAACTCGTTGATAAGGCTGTCCAAGGTTTCAACCAGATCAATGACACCGTCCAGGACCTCCTAGGCAACTTGCCCATCGCGATCGACCAAGAACAGATCGATAGCATCGTTCATACGGTCACCGGCTTCCTCACCAGTTCGCAATTTGGCACCGGCGCCTTGAACACATTGAGCGCCGCAGGTAGCTTCGTGACTGGTTTGGTTCTCCTGCTGGTCATCTTGTTCTTCTTCCTCAAGGACGGCGACAAGATTTGGGCCTTCGCTATTTCCTGGACCCCTGCCCACTACCGCAATAAGTGGATCCTCTCGGGCGACCGTGCGCTACGCACCTTTGGCGGATACATCCGTGGAACTGCCACGGTAGCGGCAGTCGATGCCATCGGTATTACCGCTACCTTGCTGATCGTGCGCGTACCACTGGCCATTCCTCTGGGCGTTATTGTTTTCCTCGGCTCCTTTGTCCCCATGGTCGGTGCAACGGTTGCCGGCGTTCTAGCTACGCTGATCGCTTTGGTGACCAACGGGCCTATCGTTGCTTTGATCGTCTTGGCGGCCGTGATCTTGGTGAATCAGCTTGAAGGTAACTTCCTGCAGCCGGTTGTAATGGCCAATGCCTTGAACCTACATGCGCTGGTAGTTCTGTTGGCCCTGACCGCTGGCACGGTGCTTGCTGGCATCATCGGTGCGGTACTCGCCGTTCCACTGGTTGCAGCTTCATGGGCAGTGATTAAGGTGTGGACAGGACGGGAGAATAAGGACCTGATTCCTGTGGCTAGCGCGGAGATTAAATCCGAAGTCGAGTTAGACCAAGAAGAGCAAGCCATCGAAAAGGCCAGCTCCGACGAAGAAGAACCTTCGGAGAACAACAAAGACTAGTCAACGGACTACTTGGCACAGGTATTTCAGATTGCCCCGCAAATCCACGACGTATGTTTCGCACGGATTTGCGGGGTAATTTATTACTTCATATATGCCGCTGTTAGAATTATTGAAGAATTGTTCACCCACACATAATTACGTCTTTGATAAGCACATTTACCGAATTCACTAAGAGGCAGCCGGCAGAATTCCACTCCTCGGCGTTGTCACACGAGTGTCTAGTGTGTTTAATGTGACTGAAGTGAGAAGGATCGATCGACGGTTATTGCCCTCATTACGCAGAGAGTACCGACGATCGATTGTTGCGCAATATCGAGACTGCTACGCACCACGTCTGGAAGGACTTCTAATGCTGAACTTCAGCGGCGAAAACTCAGATGATGAATTGACATATCTGCTCAGCCCGACGGTAGAAAGTCATCAGGTCGTCACGATTGGATCTGTCGAAGACTTAGGCCGAAATTCAGCAAGCGACTCTGAAAGCTCGCTCGCATTGGCAGGATCCAATTCCGGCAATGCAACTTCCCAGTACGAGAGTTTGGACGACTGGTTCTAAAGGAAAAACCTACGAAAAAATCCCGACAGTATTGAACTGTCGGGATTCTTTGCTTCGTGGATTACTTACCGAACCAGATAGCAATCTCTCGTTCAGCAGATTCAACTGAATCTGAACCGTGGACAAGGTTCTGCTGAACCTTCAGGCCCCAGTCGCGGCCGAAGTCACCACGGATGGTACCTGGAGCGGCGGTCGTAGGATCAGTCGTTCCAGCCAACGAACGGAATCCTGGGATGACACCCTGCCCCTCTGCGACGATTGCAACTACAGGACCGGAAAGCATGAACTCAACCAGTGGCTCGTAGAATGGCTTGCCTTCGTGCTCAGCGTAGTGCTCTGCGAGCAGTTCACGGGTCGCTTCAAGCTGCTGAAGCTTGGCAATGGTGTAGCCCTTGGCTTCAATGCGGGCGAGAATTTGTCCAGTCAGTGCGCGCTTTACGCCATCTGGCTTGACCAAGATCAGGGTACGTTCAGTCATTTGACTACCTCTTCGTATCGATGATGTATTTCTAGATTTTTAGGCTTGTTCGGGATTAGCTTTTTCCCAAGCTTCTTGGGCTGCAGCACGGCGTTTGTTCTCTACGTCAATTTCTTCGCCCTTGTTCAGTGCATACCACCAGCACAGCGCAAAGGCCGCAGCAAGGTAGAACATATCCACCAAAATGAAGCCTGTGAGGAAGAAAATGACCTGCAGAATCCAGCCGATGATGTAGCCGATGCGCTTGCCCAGCAAAGCACAGTTAAGGATGCACAACAGTGCTACGACTGCGCCCAGGGTGAGGACAACTACCGGCTCTCCCCCACGCTTAAGCCCGAAGGCAGTCAACGTGACAAAGACGGCCAGAAGCGCTTCACACACCAAGACGGTTGATGCGAACATCATCTTGGTTGAGCGTAGCTTCTTTTTCATGCCAGGACGCCACTCGCGCTGAGCACGGGTGAGTTTGGCCATTACGCTTCACCTCTCTTGAGCAACAGTGAAATCTCGCCCACCAGTGTAATCGAACCGGTGACCAACACTCCGCCACCAAGATCTTCGCCAGCCTCGGCGCGGCCCACAGACCACTCCACAGCATCTTCAAGATCCTCGGTGACATGAATGTCTTCTTCCGGCCACCCAGCGTTCATCGCCAAATTGGCCAGCTCGCCAGCGGGAATCGCTCGTGGGGAGGAAGACTGGGTGATGCACAAGTCTTCAACCATGTCGCCGTACTCTTCACGCATGGTGTAGAGCATCGCTTCAGCGTCTTTCTCCTGAAGAATTCCAACCATCAGCACCAGGCGGGTAAACCCGAAGGATTCCTTGATGGCCTCGGCCGACACGCGAATGCCCTCGGGGTTGTGGCCGGCATCAACCAAAATACTCGGCGCGCTACGTACCAATTCCAGTCGTCCTGGGCTAGAGGTCTCAGCGAATCCTTGACGTACCAAGTCAGCGTTCAGCTCGCGCTGTCCACCGCCAAGGAACGCCTCCACCGCCGCTAAGGCGACGGTGGCGTTCTGCGCCTGATGTGCGCCGAAGAGCGGTAGGAAGATCTCGTCATAACGAGCAGCCTGCCCTTGAATGGACAGTAGCTGTCCGCCCACGCCTGGCCTACGCTCCAATAGCTTAAAGTCCAGGGTGTCGAAGGCAGCAGAGACTTCCAGCTCGCGGGCACGAGCGAGCAAGACATCAGCGGCATCCGTCGGTTGTACAGAGGACACCAAATATCCACCGGGCTTAAGGATGCCGACCTTTTCTTCGGCGATCAGCTCGGTCGTATCCCCCAGCAAGTCCGTGTGATCCAACGAGATCGGCGTGAACACCGAAACATCGGCATCCGCGACGTTAGTGGCGTCAGTAATTCCACCAAGCCCAACTTCTAACACCACAACATCAACAGGGACTTCAGCAAAGATCGCGAAGGCCAAGATGGTCACGGCTTCAAAGTAGGTCAGCTTGTTTTCGCCACGTTCCACGAGCTCAGCATCAACCAGCTCCAAAAATGGGCTGATCTCATCCCAGACCCGTACAAAGGTTTCGTCGTCTACCGGTTCACCGTCAATGGCGATGCGCTCGGTGACCGAGACCAGGTGTGGCGAAGAGTAACGTCCGGTGCGCAAGTCATGGGCGATGAGTAGTGACTCGATCATGCGTGCAGTCGAGGTTTTGCCATTCGTGCCGGTGATGTGGATGACTGGGCACGCCTTGTTAGGCTCGCCAAGGATCTGCATCGCACGGAACATCGGTTCCATCCGAGGTTCCATTTTGTTTTCCGGCGCACGGGCTAATAACTGCCCGTAGACGCGCTGAAGTTCACTCACTAGTTGGCCTCAACTTTGTCGGTTTCTAGCTTGGATACAGTGATCTGCTCGCTGCTCACAGAGTCATCGGTGACCAATTCCAGCTGTGCGGTCAACGTTTCGCCAGCGACCAGTTCACGGTTAGCTTCCAGCGCCGCGATGGTTGCTGCGTTGGCAGTGATCACCGTGTGGATACGGTCCGAAACCTGCAGGTCTGCGTCCTTACGGGCCGACTGGATGGCGCGGATCATGTCACGTGCGGTACCTTCGGCAGCCAGTGCCTCGGTCACCTCGGTGTCCAGCACCAAGAAGCCTCCGTCAATCACAGCCGCGGCGATTTCGCCTTCGGCGTCCACCACGGTGTCCAGGGTGTATTCACCCTCGACCAGTTCCAAGCCACCGGCGGTGACCACACCGTTGGTGACTGACCAGTCGCCGGACTTAGCCCCCTTGATAGCCTGCTGCACGTTCTTGCCCAAACGAGGACCGGCCGCACGAGCGTTGACTACCAACTGCTGGCTGATACCGTAGCTGGCTGCGTCAACACCTTCAGCATCGATCAGGGTGACGGACTTGAGGTTCAACTCGTCCTTGATGATCGAAGCGTAGGTACCTTCAAGACGTGCGGCATCGGTGAGTACGACCTTCAGTTCTGCCAGCGGCAAGCGCACGCGCAGGTTCTTGGCCTTACGCAGCGAGGAGCCAACGGAGCAGATCTTGCGAGTGGTTTCCATGGTTTCAAGCAAGGAAACATCCGATGGGAATTCATTAGCATCTGGCCAATCGGTCAGGTGCACCGAACGCTGCCCGGTCAATCCGCGGTAGATTTCTTCGCTGGCCAAAGGCAGCAGTGAAGCGGTGACCTTCACCAAGGTTTCCAACGCGGTGTACAGGGTGTCGAAAGCCTGGGTGTCTTCATCGAAGAAACGCTGACGGGAGCGACGCACGTACCAGTTGGTCAACGTGTCCATGTACTGGCGTACTGCTTCGGTAGCGTCAGACACTTCGTAAGTATCCAAAGCTTCAGTCACTTCGCGCACCAGCTGACCGGTAGCGGCCAACATGTACTGATCCAGTGGGTCAGTTGAACTCGTTGAGCGTTTGGCCTCGTAGCCTGCTCCGCCATTAGCGGAGTTGGTGTAGAGGTTGAAGAAGTGCCATACGTTCCACAGGGGAAGCAGGACCTGACGCACACCGTCACGGATGCCCTGTTCGGTAACGATCAAGTTGCCACCGCGCAGAATTGGCGAGGCCATCAGGAACCAGCGCATCGCGTCCGAACCGTCGCGGTCCAGCACCTCGGTGACATCCGGGTAGTTGCGTAGCGACTTGGACATCTTCTGACCATCCGAACCAAGAACGATGCCGTGGGAGATCACGTTGGTGAACGCCGGGCGGTCGAAGATCGCGGTGGACAAGATGTGCAGCATGTAGAACCAGCCACGGGTCTGACCGATGTATTCCACGATGAAGTCAGCTGGATGGTGCCCGTTCTCGAACCATTCGCGGTTCTCAAATGGGTAGTGCACCTGGGCGAAAGGCATCGAGCCGGAATCGAACCACACATCCATCACGTCTTCAACACGGTGCAGGGTTCCGCCGGCCTCACAACCTTCGTGGGCCTTGGTCAGTTCATCGATGAATGGGCGGTGCAGATCTGGCTGACCTTCATGGTTCACCGGCAGGCGACCAAAGAAGTTCTTCAGCTCATCGAGTGAGCCGAAAACTTCGCGGTGGGTGCACTCCACACCGTCGCATTCCCACACAGGGATTGGCGAGCCCCAGAAACGGTTACGGGAGATGGACCAGTCGCGAGCGTTTTCCAGCCACTTACCGAACTGGCCATGCTTCACGTTGCCTGGGATCCAGTTGATCTGTTCGTTCAATTCCAGCATGCGGTCCTTGAACGCGGTGACCTCGACATACCAGGAGGAGATGGCACGGTAGATCAGCGGTGTACGACAACGCCAGCAATGTGGGTAGGAGTGCTCGTAGGAAGCCTGCTTGACGAGCTTCGCCTCATCCTTGAGCACATTGGTGATGGTCTTATTGGCGTCAAAGACCTGCACGCCAACGATGTCATTGAGCGGTCCACCGGTGAAGACCGGCAGGAACTTGGCGCCCTCATCTACGGAGAGAACCACTGGGATCCCGTGCTCTTCGCAAACCTTCTGGTCATCTTCACCGTAGGCAGGTGCCTGGTGGACGATGCCGGTACCGTCAGCGACGGTCACGTAGTCCGCGGTCAGGATCTGCCAGGCATTCTCGGTGCCGTACTTTTCGGTGTCGGTGTAGGTATCCCACAGTGGCGCATAGCGTACGCCAGCCAGATCCGCGCCAAGGTACGTGGCGGTGATCGCAGCAGCGGCTTCTTTGGCATCCTTGTAGCCCAGGTCCTTGGCGTAGGAGCCGAGCAGATCCTTAGCCAGCAGGAACGGACCGGCAGCAGCCGAGGCCTTCACGCCAGCTTCACCTGCAGGAACCACAACGTATTCGATGCTTGGGTGCACGGCCAACGCGGCGTTAGTCGGCAAAGTCCATGGGGTGGTCGTCCAGGCCAGAGCCTGCACACCGGCGAGCGCCTTGGATGCTTCGCTTTCACCGGCAAGGATGGTGAAGCCAACGGTGACGGTCTGGTCTTGACGGTTCTTGTACACGTCGTCGTCCATGCGCAGCTCATGGTTGGACAGTGGGGTCTCGTCCTTCCAGCAGTATGGAAGCACGCGGAAGCCCTGGTAGGTCAGGCCTTTGTCCGAGAGCTGTTTGAAGGCCCAGATGACCGACTCCATGTACTCCACGTTCAGAGTCTTGTAGTCGTTCTCGAAGTCGACCCAGCGAGCCTGACGGTTCACGTACTGCTTCCACTCGTCGGCGTAGGTCATCACCGAGGTGCGGCAGGCGTCGTTGAACTTGTCGATGCCCATGGCTTCGATCTGCTTCTTGTCGTTCATGCCCAGCTGCTTCATGGCTTCCAATTCAGCAGGCAGGCCGTGGGTATCCCAACCGAAACGGCGTTCAACACGGTTGCCACGCTGAGTCTGGTAGCGGGCGACGAGGTCCTTGACGTAACCGGTGAGCAGGTGACCGTAGTGAGGCAGACCGTTAGCAAAGGGAGGGCCATCGTAGAATACGAATTCTTCGCCCTCACGCTGATCAATGGAGGCCTGGAAAGTGTTGTCGTTCTTCCAGTATTCGAGGACGCGCTTTTCTAATTCTGGGAAGCGCGGTGAAGCCGGGGTCGAGCCGGATGGGTCTGTAGTGACCTTCGGGTAGAAGCTCATCGAATGGGCCGTCCTTCAAGCGTAGGGTCGATAAATCCTTACCTACGAGGACGGCAACGATGCCGCGGTACCACCCCGCTTGTCCCCCACCAGATGGTGGAGAACCTCTTATCTTCAGCTGTGACGGGCTGGTCCCGCTCGGTTCTACTGGGCATATGTTCTGGATGAAAATATGCTGTTCTTCCAAGGACTCCCCGGTGATAGCCGGATCAACGTCAGATGACTTTTATTCTACCGTGTTCGTAGCGTGCTGAAAATCCTGCCGGGCCACTGTGTCTGAGTGCACAGGAACAAGCACCACAGCTGATTTCGGCAACGTCCGACAGATGCCTGCTGGTGGCGAGCGTGTCAGATAAATTTCGCGGGCGAAAACCTGAAAAGATTCCCTTCGCATTTTCAGGATACCGCGTTGCAGGGGGCTTGCCGCAAGGCCCCCGGTAGGCCGCATAATCGATACTCGGTCCTCACTTCTTCTACGCTCTTCGCCTATCTCAGGAGTACAACACCGTGTCTTCAACCAACACCGAATCTGACTATTTTCTACTGGCTGAAGACAGCATCAATGAGGTCGCTACAGATAGCCAGCAGCTGACCGTGATCGCACTGCGTGTTCAGCAGTTGCGCGAAGATGCCACGCAGCAACTATTGGTGGCTGGACAGCAGAGGGCCGGTGTTCTGCAGCAATCTTTGGATCGTGATGTACACATGCAAACACTCGCCCGCCGATTGCGGCAGCTGGAGAATATTGGTCCAAAAGCGTGTCTGGGATTCATGCTCACCACCACTGGCAACAAGATTTATATTGGCCGGGCAGGATTGTCAGATGAGTTTGGCAACCAGTTGATGATCGACTGGCGTGCCCCGGCGGCCCGCCCGTTCTTTTCAGCAACACATGCACAGCCTGAAGGATTGGTAAAGCGTCGTCGTTATCGTTGGCGCGCTGGAAAGATCGTTCACTATTGGGACGAGGTCTTCGATGTGGAGCAGCTAGAGCACAGCTCGTCATTGGATGAACATTCAGCGTTCATTGCCTCGCTCGGAGCCGAACGTACCGGCCATATGAATGATGTTCTTTCCACGATTCAAGCCGATCAGGATGAGATCATTCGTAGCTCTTCGCGTGGCGCCCTAGTAGTTGATGGTGGTCCGGGTACCGGCAAGACCGTCGTAGCGTTGCATCGTGCTGCTTTTATGTTGTATTCCGATGCCGGTCTGCAATCTCAACGTGGTCGGGTACTGGTGGTAAGCCCTAGCAATTCCTACAGCAGTTACGTGGCCGATGTACTGCCTAACCTAGGTGAAGACGACGTACTCGTGGCCACATTAGAGCAGATAGCGCCCTTCACGGCGCAAAGACCTCAAGCCTCTGAAGAACTGGCCCACATCAAGGGTTTAGCTGCCATGGTTAGAGCGGTCAGGAACGCGGTGAGCGTCTTTGAACAACCCCCATCACAGAGTTTAAGCGTCGAGACTGGCTGGGGTCGTATTAATGTCGCTGCCTCCGACTTCATTGCTGCCCACGCCATGATCGATCAACACGCACCACACAATGAGAACCGCACACCACTGAAAGAGGCCCTCATTGAGCTGCTCATTCCCCGCATCACTAATGACGAACGGGAACTACCGCAAGTACGCCAGAAATTAGAGGTAAACGTCGAACTCAATGCTTGGTTCGACGAGCACTGGCCCATCATTGAACCTCAAAACCTCCTGCGAGCGCTCTACCAAAGTCCACCGTTGCTCAACTACTGCGCGCAAGATCTTAGCCTCGCCCAGCGCGAAGCGTTACTCAGTGACCCCACGCCTACCGAGTGGACCGTAGCGGATCTGCCACTACTGGATGCGGCACAGCACTACCTGGGCGACCCGAATTCTGAATCCCTGCATCGACGTGCGCGTGCAGAAAAGGAACACACCGAAGCCAACGTGCGGCAGACAGTGGAAAGCATCATCTCTGCTGCCGATGATCTTGAAGATCTTTCCTCCCAATTGCGTAATCCCGATCTTCAGGACTACCTAGTCTCACAGTTGGCGGACGGTGAGCAAACCACTGATCCTCTTGCGGGAGTGTTCAGTCACGTGATTATCGACGAAGCGCAAGATTTGAGTGACGCGCAATGGGCGATGATTTTACGTCGATGCCCATCTGGGAGCCTGACGATTGTCGGTGACCGTGCGCAGAGCATTTCTGGCTTTGTTGAATCGTGGCCCCAGCGGTTGGAACGGGCAGGTATCTCTAGAGTCCGCGTCAGTCAACTCAGCATCAATTATCGAAGTACGTCGCAGGTCATGGAGCAAGCCACAACAGTCATCCGTAGCGCACTGCCCGACGCAAATGTTCCGATCTCTCTACGCACTGACGGTCAGCCGGTACGCTGGGCATCCCCTGGACAACTTGATCAGATTCTTGATCGATGGCTGGCAAAGAACCTTGTAGGTGTGGCCGCGCTTATCGGGAACCTGCATAGGCCACAGACACCGCGGGTCTCGGTACTCTGCCCCGATGAAGCTAAGGGGTTGGAATTTGATTTGGTCATTGTTTACCGTCCCGAAGAGTTTGGGCAAGGGCTGCCGGCAACAGTGCGAAAGTATGTCGCCATGACCCGTGCCACTGCCGAATTGGTGATTCTTACGGATTTACCGGGTCAACAGATTTAGTAGGCTGTGCGCTATGGACTCCTCTGCGCTCAACTGGCCGTTAGCGGCTAAACAACACCGCATGTTTGCCTCGCCCACGGTACTTCGTAGCGGGCAGCATTTGGTGACAGCCATCCTGCTAGTCATTGCATTGCTCCGCGAGTTGACTACCGACGAAGCTGTTTGGCCAGTGGCGATCTGCGCGATGGTTTTCGCGTTCTGGTATGCCGCCGGTTTCATCGGAATGGCCAAAACCCGGGCGCAGAGGCTTCCGTTCTGGTGGTTGGCAGGACTATTGGGCATCTGGGCTGCCATGTTGTGGGTCAGCCCAGAATTTATGTGGCTGGCCTTTAGTCTGTGGCTCCTACTCGGACACCAGTTACCCTTCTTCCCCTCGATCCTTTGGTCGGTGGTGGTGTTTGCGCTGACTATTGTGGCGCCCTATCTGCATCAAGGGCAGACGAATATCGCTGCCATTGCCGGCCCCATGGTGGGCGGTATCTTCGCTTGGGGTATTTCCCGCGGTTATCTGATGCTCGAGCGCGATGCACAGCTACGGCAGAACCTTGTCGATTCGCTCATCCGCACCCAAGATGAGATGGCGGCGATGCAAGAAGAGTTGGCCCGTTCCCAACATGAAGCCGGGGTCGCAGCAGAGCGGACCCGCTTAGCGAGGGAAATTCATGACACCATCGCCCAGCAACTCTCCTCAATTGGACTGCATGCCAAAGCTGGATTGGCGGCACAAGATCTGCTCAAATCCGGCGAGTCTCTCGAACGCATCGATGAGTTATCCGGAGAAGCATTAGTGGATCTGCGTCGAATCATTGCGGCATTGGCGCCGGCAGAACTGGACACCCAGGCTCTCAGCTCGGCTCTTGAACGTATTCTGAAAAAGTTTGAGCAGGACACCGGGATCCATGCCCGATTAACCGTTGATACAACTTTGCCGGTATTGGAGCCGTCGGTGCAGATTGCGTTGCTTCGCACGGGGCAATCCGCCTTGGCAAACGTCCAGCGTCATTCAAGCGCCAAGAACGTGGTGGTCAATTTAAGCGCAGCAGCCAATGAACTACGCATGGATATTGTTGACGATGGAGTGGGGTTCAACCCAGCCGTGACTATGCGGGACGCTCCAAACCAGGAAGGCGGCTACGGTCTCAAAGCCATGGCCGCACGCTTGAGACAGCTCGGCGGCGGTCTCGACGTTGAAAGTTCACCGGGTGAAGGCACCGCACTATGTGCCCACCTGCCCTTGTTGCTAGTGAAAGAGAACTCATGATTCGCATCCTGCTCGTTGATGACCATCCGATTGTTCGTACTGGGCTGCGCTCACTGTTTGAGAATTTCGACGACATCGAAGTAGTCGGGGAGGCTTCCACCGGTGAAGAAGCGGTGAGCTTCGTGAAGGGCGCAGCGGTGGATGTTGTGCTGTGCGATCTGCGTCTGGGCGCTGGAATGAACGGAGCCGAGACCACGGCAGCCATCGCTAAACTGCACCGCGCTCCCCGGGTGCTGATCTTGACGACCTTCGACAAAGACGCCGAAATCCTTGCCTGTATTGAAGCGGGGGCCAGTGGGTATCTGCTCAAAGACGTCAGTGCACAGACCATCGTTGAATCAATTCGTGCAGCAGCTCAGGGACAGCTCGTCCTGGCTCCGGAGATGACCCAACGCGTCTTGGCAGGGATGCGAGCACCCAAAGTTGAGCTCACGGCCAGGGAACATGATGTCCTGCAACAACTGGCCACCGGCATCGGAAATAAGCAGATCGCTAAGGTCCTGTTCGTCTCCGAAGCTACGGTCAAAACCCATCTCGTCCACATTTTTGACAAGCTCCAAGCCACTTCGCGCACCGAGGCAATCAACAAGGCCCGAGAATTGGGTCTGGTCTAAAATTCTCGGCGCGCCCGAGCCGACCTCAACCATTTGGTTGATCTTTCTTTCACCCCATTCCACGACGGCAAAGAAAGCGAAAACTAGTTGACTGGAAAGTATGAAAACTCCAGTCTTAACCAGGCTCAGCCGGTCCCTGACCAGTAAACGGGACGCCCGCCTATGGACCGTCGGCATCACCGTTGTGGTCGTCCTAATCTTTGGCATTCTCAGCGGGGTTCAAGCCCCCAAAAGGGCAGGCGGAACACTTGTTGAAGGTTCCGATTCGGCCCAGGTAGCCCAAATTATTGAAGCCAATTCGAGCAATAACGACACGACAGCGCTGTTGGTAGCCAGTGGAGCCAACGGGCAGCAGGTTAGCCCCGCTGCTTCACAAGAGCTCAGCGATCACTTCAAGGACATGTCCAAGGACCTGTCGGTGAACGTTGGGCACCCACTAGCCAGCGAAGACTCTGTCGCCTTGATGGTGCCGGTTACATGGAATACCGTCTCAGATGATGCGGACCGGGCCACGCTTAGTGATATCCGCAGTTGGATCTCTGAGCATCCAGTGGCAGGAGTGGTCCAGCAGGTTACCGGTTCCACGGCCTTCGCTGTAGATATCACTCAGGCCTTTGCCGGAGCCGACTTCACGCTCTTGGCAGTGACCATCTTGATTGTCGCAATCTTGCTGATCGTTACCTACCGCTCCCCCGTTTTGTGGCTGTTGCCACTAACGGTGGTGGGTCTGGCCGATGGAACAACATCAAAGATTGCCAATCTTTTGGGTAACTGGCTTGGCCTGCATTTCGATTCCGGGGTATTGAGTGTTCTCGTCTTTGGCGCGGGTACCAACTATGCGCTGCTACTGATTTCGCGCTATCGCGAAGAACTTCGCCGTAATGATGAGCACCGCACCGCGCTGGGCCGCGCATGGGTATCTAGCTTTGAAGCAATCCTCACTTCAAACCTCACCGTCGTTTTCGCGCTACTCACCTTGGGTCTGGCCATGATGGAAGATACTCGCGGTTTGGGAATTGTCTGTGCTGTTGGGCTTCTGATCGCGGCATCCTTCGTGTTGCTATTGTTGCCACCGGTGCTCGCCATGGCTGGCCGCAAGGCATTCTGGCCTCTGATTCCGCGTCCAGGTCAGGCCGAGCCGAAAGAAAACATCTTCGCTCGTATGGCTTCGGCCGCGATGCACAAACCAGTACTGAATTTCGCGTCATTGGCTCTGCTTTTGGTCATCCTGGTTGGTTCTCTAGCCGGAACGCGTTTGGGGTTGGATCAAACGCAACAGTTTAGGACCCCCACAGAGTCGGCCAGCGCCATGACTACGCTGGTGGAACATTTCCCCGCCGGCGAAGCGCTGCCGATCACGGTCCTAACCGATGACAGCAATTCCACTGACCTGCGTCAAGACATGGCTAAGTTGCCTGACGTTGCCCGGGTTGGCACTCCTACCGATATTGAAGGAACACCGTGGCAACAGTTCATGGTGGTGACTTCCGCAGACCCTGGCTCTGCGCCGGCGTTGGAACTTGTCAAGAACCTAAGGGAAGTCTCGGCTGATCAAACAGGTGCTTCCGTTCTCGTCGGAGGACAGATTGCCGAACAATACGACTCAGACCAAGGCCACCTGCGCGATCTATTACTGATTGCACCGTTGATCATGCTGATCTGTTTCATCGCTCTGGGTTGGCTTACGCGTTCATGGCGTACGGCCCTAACCTTAGGGCTAGTGAACCTGCTCAGTGCCGCAGCGGCCATTGGTATCGGGTCTTTGGTATCCTCGCTGGTATTTTCAGTCGATGCTTTGGACATCCAAGTTCCGTTGCTTGCCTTCGTCTTCCTTGTTGCACTGGGGGTTGACTACACGATCTTCTTCACCCAACGCGTGCAACAAAACACGGCAACTATGCCATTGCGACAGGCAGTAAGCCAAGCAGCAGCTCACACCGGCTCTGTCATCACGAGCGCGGGCTTGGTACTAGCTGGCGTCTTTGCCGCCTTGGCCGCATTGCCGCTGATGGTGCTTGGACAGCTTGGACTCATCGTTGGTTTGGGCGTCCTGCTCGATACCTTCGTGGTTCGCACGCTCTTGCTACCGGCGCTCTTCGCTTCCCTGGGACGTTCGGGCCGCCCACTGTTCGGCTCACGTCACTCAAAAAACATCGCCGCCTCCGATTCAGATAACAAGGAGATCGTCTTCCATGCGTAAACTCGTCAACATTGCCTTCAGCTACATGCTGGTCGGTGTAGCTTCAGGACTGTTCTACCGTGAGTTCAGCAAAAACAACGACTTCCCAGAAGGTAGCTACTCGCAACTGTCAATCGTCCATACCCACTTGCTGGTCTTGGGGTTCCTGGTCTTCCTCCTAGTGCTACTACTGGAGAAAGCATTCAATCTTAGCCAACACCGCAAGCTCTACGCTTGGTTCCTCTGGACCTATAACGCAGGCGTCATTCTCACCGCGGCAATGATGACCACGCACGGGATGCTCACCATCCTCGGTATTGAGTCAAGCAAGATGATCTCTGGGATCGCGGGACTTGGACACATGTCTCTGACTGCAGGAATGATTCTCCTGTTCGTTATGCTCCGTCGTAGCGTGTCAGATAAGAAGCAGACCGTGAAACCTCAGCTGGATCCAGCAACCAACTAATCACGCATTTTCAATAGCCATGGCGCGCCCTTCAGAATGACGGGCGCGCCATTCTTATTTCGGCAGATCTTCAGTACCGTTCGTGGCCAAGGTCGGTTTTCGCCGTGGAATGACTTCCAAGCTTCAAGCGTCGAATGCGCAGGGTTCTCCGACTTCCACCCAAACCAATAGGTGTGACTCACCTAACGGTTTGAGTATTTTTCCGTGATACCGTCAAAATATCGTCGGCTTGAATCTCTCCGCGATCTTCAAATAGTCACGCTAAAACCTGATGGGAGCCACAATGGGCTATCACGAGCATTCAGATTCGAAGTATTCACGCAATATCCGACTTGGTGCTCCCGAAGCGCACAAAGCATTCCTTGAATTCGACAAGGTAGCCCTGCAAGGGGAAAACAAGGTTATCCCCCGCAAGGAAACCGAACTGATTGCCGTTGCGGTCGCGCTAACGACTCAATGCCCGTATTGCATCGAAGCTCATTCGAAGGCTGCTCGCAAGGAAGGTGCCACTGAGCAGGAATTGGCCGAGACCATCATGATTGCCACTGCTTTACGCGCCGGCGGTGGGTTGACTCATGGGTTCATGGCAATGAAGTTCTTCGACGGCGAAGAAGGACACGAGCACTAATCCATTTCTCTGCTACAGGCTGTCTTGAGCAAAGTTACTTGTTCAAGGCGGCCTGCGCTCCATTCTCGTGCGCTTAGGCCGCGTCGGTCTTCAAGGCCTTGTTGAATCGCTGACGATAGATCACCGCTCCGCGAATGGAGGCACGGTCCTTGGCAGATTTTTTCTTCAACAGGTGCCTTACCGCCTGTGCATCAATAGCATTCGATGTGGCAAAACCTTGGGGCTCTTTCTTGCCCCAGCGGCGCAGAAGCCACAAGGATGCCGAAAAGAACAACAGCATTTCCAGGATCAAGAATCCGACGTAAATCAATGTCTCAATCCGGGTCTGTTCACTGAGCCAGGAGAAGGGCAGCATTGCCATCACGAGCACGGTGATAATTTTCGCGAGAACCAGCAAAGCAGCAAAATAGGATTCAGGATGAATCGAAAATGAAGTACTGCGGCGCGATGTTGCATGGCGAGACACCACGGTTGAAGCCAGCACCGAGCTCAGTCCCACAACGCTAGTTAGTCCTGCGGCTACGGAAAGCAAAATGATGCTCAGCGCGTGGATGAATAGTCCGTTTGCGCCGTGAACCAGAAGAATGTAGCTAATAAGCGCCACCGCTTGCACTGAAACCCAGAGAATCACCAACACCAAATTCTTGCGTACAACCTTCGTCCATTCGGGTGCTTCCAAGGCTGTCCGCTCAATAGTCCAGCGTCGCGCAAACCAGCGGTCATAATCAACGAGTGGGTCTTTTCCCAACATCAGAAGCACGGATTCGACCTGCACAGAATTCACTTCGTCTAGGTGGCCGAGTTGCAAAAGCAGGGTTCCCACCACTAAACCGAGCAAGTGTTCCCACCGGTCAACACCGGAAGTAAAGATGAGGCCCACCACGCCTAGAGCGATCATGGCGTTGAGAAAGAGCCGACAGTTCTGGATGATCTTCGTTTTAACCGGGCGTTGCACCGGGTAAGGAGTCGATTCAGTCGCCGCTACAGCGCTGGGCGGAGTTAGAGCCAGTGCGATAACGACGGCAACTACCACTGAATACGCTGCCAAAAGCAATCCCGGGGTTGGCACCCTCACTTCTTCTATCCAAACAGTTGGGTCAACCCAAACACCGTTACGGAGCAACGGAATTACTAACGGCAGGTAGAGACAAAGTAGAAAGACAGCCAGCCCCTGCCCCTGATGCTCACGTCCATATAATCGCGTGCCATCGGAAAGATGACGCAGGGTGTTGCCGAAACTGCTACGCATCGCCATACTCCTTTAGCAATGGAACTCCGTATGGCAAGGTGCCAAGTGATCCAAAAATGGAGTTACCGGATCGATCCACTTTCGAAACCAAAAATAAAAGATGACTAGGAAGTTTTATAACTCCCCTTAGGCGAAGCGTACCAGCTCCCTGTGCAGAATTCTCGGTTAAATCGCAACGCCCCTGACCACCAACTACTGTTGGCGGCCAGGGGCGTTATCTAGAGTCTGGGGTGAAGTTTACAGACTCTCAGCTAGTTTTTTTGCTCGGGAGAATTCCAGCATCTCCTGGCGTTCCACTACCTTGACACGGTCGCGAGTGATATCACCGAAGCGGGTGGAGACAGTTCCCTGAGCCGCACCCAATTCCTTCTCGTGCTCGTCGAGGTTCTTCCAGCCCTCCCAGTCAGAGAAGGCAACTCCACGGCTTTCGAGCAGTTCTGCGATCCCTTGCGAAGATTCAGGTTCCGCCAGAGCAGTTAGGTCTTCGAGCAGGTGGGTGATGGTCTCAAGGGCGTCGCCCTTGGTGTGACCGATCAGGCCGATAGGTCCACGCTTGATCCAACCCGTGGCGTAGAGACCTGGAACATGTGTGCCAGCAGCGTCGAGAACACGGCCCTCAACATTTGGGAGTACACCCTTGGCACCGTCGTACTCGATGTCATCCACTGCGGAACCAAAGTAGCCAACGGCACGGTAGATTGCCTGCAATGGGTATTCAACAAATTCACCGGTGCCACGGGCTCCCCCGTTGCCGTCCAACTCGTTGCGCTCAACCTTCAGGCCGGTGACCTTGCCGTCTTCACCCAGTACCTCGACTGGCGACTGCAGGAAGTGCAGGTGCAGTCGACGTGATGCGCTTGGAGCCTCTTCGCGCTCTTCCTGTTCGATGAGCCAGTTGGTCAAGGTTGAGACCATGGTCTTGGTCTGGTTGTTGGTCTTCATGGCTTCGTCAGAAGCCTTGTCGAATTCGAAGTCCTCTGGGTACAGCACGATGTCTACATCCTTGGAATGCGAAAGTTCGCGCAGTTCCAAAGGAGTGAACTTGACCTGGGCTGGACCGCGACGGCCGAAGACGTGCACGTCGGTGACGGCCGAGTCGTTCAGCTGCTGGTAGATGTGTTCTGGAATTTCGGTTTCCAGCAACTGGTCAGCATGCTTGGACAGGATGCGAGCCACGTCGAGGGCCACGTTGCCGTTACCAATCACAGCAACTTCCTTGGCCGACAGGTCCCAGTTCTTATCGGCATCTGGGTGAGCGTCGTACCAGGAAACGAAGTCTGCGCCACCGAAGGAGCCTTCGAAGTCGATGCCTGGGATGTTCAGGTCGGCATCCTTCTGTGCACCGGTGGAGATAATGACCGCGTCGTACCGTGCGCGCAGGTCATCAAGGCTGATGTCGCGGCCCAAACCAACGTTGCCGTAGAAATCGATCCAGTCATTGTTCAGCACCTTGTGCAGGGCATTGATAATGCCCTTGATACGTGGATGATCTGGCGATACACCGTAACGGATCAGACCGAAAGGAGTAGGCAGTTCATCAAAGAGGTCCACGTGTAGCTTCAGTTCACCGCTGGCAACTGGCTGGCTCTTGCTCAGCAAGTCTGCTGCGTAGATTCCGGCAGGACCGGCTCCAACGATGGCTACACGCAGTGCCCGGGAGGCCAGGTGCTCAGGGACGATAATTTCACTCATCAAACAACTTCTCTTTCTTAGTCAACGAATGAGGCCGGCTCGGTGGCATCGGCGTTCTCTAGCGGCAGGAGGTCTACCAATTGGTCGGAGGCTTCCGGGGCTAGCCGAACGACATCACCGATGACGATGACGGCCGGATTCGCCACTGCGGCCTTGCGGGCGCGCACTACAATCTCTTCTAGCGTACCGATAGTTGTGCGCTGCGTCTGTGAGTAACCTCGCTCAACTATCGCAATTGGTGTACTTGACGGCAAACCTCGGGTAAGCAATGTCTCAACAATTAGTGTCAGATTTGATACTCCCATCAACACTGCGAGGGTGTGATCGGAGCGAATCGGCACGTCTGCCAGTTCAGCGTGACCGCTCACCACGGTGAACCCAGCGGCGATTCCACGGTGGGTCACTGGGATTCCAGCGGCTCCGGGAACCGAAATTGCGCTGGTGATCCCCGGGATCACACGGGTACGGATCCCGTATTGGGCAGCATGGAGCATTTCTTCTCCACCACGGCCCAGAACAAACGGGTCTCCGCCTTTGAGCCGGACCACGTGCTTTCCTTCAAGTGCGTACTTGACCAATAACTCGTTGGTCTCGTCTTGAGTTTTTACATGGCAGCCCGGTGACTTACCTACGTTAATAACGAGAACATCATCAGAAAGGTCCGCCAATAATGCCGTAGGACCAAGTCGGTCCGCTAGTACAACATCAGCCGACAAGAGCGCCTTATAACCGGCGACAGTAATTAATTCAGGATCGCCCGGGCCACCACCAATGAGGGTGATATGTCCTTTAGCCATTGCTTTCTCCAGTTCGACTCATTCCACGATCACGCAACAGCTTGCGTTCAATCGGGGCAAAAAATACTAATTCAATCAACACGCCGACCAGCAAGATGGTCAGGATCACCAGCATGACCAGTGATAGGTCTGCTAGGTCGCGTCCGCGCTGCAATAGTGAGCCAACGCCAAGAGCGAGTGAGCCACCCACGGCAATCAATTCGGCAGCCATCAGTGAACGCCACGCAAAAGCCCATCCCTGACGCAAACCTGCGACGTAGCCAGGCATTGCTGCTGGCAACTCAATGTGCATCACGTGCTCCCACTTAGAAGCTCCGAGCACCTTCGAAAGTGCCTTATACTGTGCGGGAATCATGTCGATGCCGGAGAGTAAACCGTTGATGATCGAAGGAATTGCGCCAAGCAACAAGACGGTATAAATGGTGGCATCACTCAAACCGAAGAGGATGATCGCTGCCGGTACCCAAGCGATAGATGGTAGGACCTGCATCGCTGAAACCAGCGGGCCTACACCTTTACGGAGCAAGGGCTGGTGTGCCAGAAGCAAAGCAATCGGGGTTGCGATAATCACCGCAATCGCAAAGCCACTCACGGCACGGAACAGTGAATTTCCGATCGCCGACAGCAGCGAACCATCGGCAAGCAATTGTGGAAGTTTCGCGGCGACGGCCAATGGGCCAGGGAACAAATCTTCACGCAGTGGGCTGGCCCAAGAAATGATCTGCCACAGGCTCAGGAGCACTATAACGGTGAGTACTGGTGCGACCCATGAATCAAGGCGATTGCTAGGACGTAGTTTGATTGTCCGTACAGGAGCCAAGTCAGTGCGTGATTCGGTCAGTGAGCTCATGTTTCCTTTGCTCCTTTCTGAGGATAGTAGTCAGTTCATCCCCCAAGGCTGCTGCTTGGGTCGGGTTATTGCGTAGGTCATCGGTGATGCGACGCGTTTCGAGAATGCGCCCTGGATGTGAAGACAGGACCAGGATTCGCCCCGAGAGTCGGATTGCTTCGCGCACGTTGTGAGTGACAAAAATGATGGTCTTGCCGGTTTGGCCCCACAGAGAGCGCAATTGCTCATGAAGCATGTCGCGCGTGATCGCGTCCAGTGCGGCAAATGGCTCATCCATCAACAGCACCTGCCGGTCCTGCGCCAAAGCTCTTGCCAAGGCCACACGTTGTCGCATGCCACCGGAAAGTTCATGGGGCTTCTTGTCGCTGGCATGGCCCAATTGCACGAGGTTCAGTAGTTCCTCAACGCGTTCTTCACGTTCTTGGACCGGTTTGCCAGCAAGTTTGAGCGCCAAGTCGACGTTTTGGCTGGCGGTGAGCCATGGCAAAAGATTGGCATCTTGAAACATGAAGGCCGCACCATCTTTGGGCACTTCAAGCCAACCGGAGCTTGGTGCAAGCAGGCCTGCGATCATGTTCAGCAGGGATGATTTACCGCAACCCGAAGCACCTAAAACTGCGACAAATTCACCATCGTCAATTTCCGTGCTCAGCCGGTCGATGACCAATCCGGTGCCTGGATAGCTCAGGGAAACTTCATTAAGTAGAACTCCCATTACTGCTCCTGCTGTTCAAGAAATCGTGAATCTACAAGTCCATCGGCATTTCCGCCGGCGCCAACCTCCACGGCCAACGCATGATCTACTAGAGTCTGGTAGGTCTCAGGTAATGGATCCTGGCTGAAGTGCACTTCCTTGAGCGCCTGGGCGATCACAGATTCGTCAAATGAGCTTCCGTTGGCCTTGATCAGTGCCTTCTGTACCGCCGATAGCTTCTGCTTTTCATCAGCGTTATTAAGCCATTCAATGGCCTCAGTGTTGGCATCAACCAATTTCTGCACGGTATCCGGATGGGAAGCCATGAAGTCCTTTGAGACCACGAGAACGGTGGTCGGGAATTTACCTTCGGGCCACAGCTGCGCTTCGTTGACCAGTCGATGTGCGTCGTTCTTCTCGATGAGCAATGAAGCATAAGGCTCTGGAAGCCACGCACCATCAATTTCTCCACGGCCAAAAAGCTGTGCCACGGTGCCGTTGGAGCTCGGAGTGACCGTTGCGTCTTGCTTCAAGTCCAGCTCCTTCAGGTAATTGCGCAAGGCAACATCCTGAGTTCCACCAAACTGTGGGCTAGCCAAGTTGCTACCAGCTAGCTGTTCTGGCTTCGTGATGTCCTTGTTCACGACCAAACTCGCACCACCATAGGCCACACCGGAAACGATATTCAGTGACTCTCCATGGCTGGAGAGGTAACTGTTTAATGCCGGATTAGGCCCCAGGTATGCTGCGTCGATGGCCCCAGAATTTAGTGCCTCTACGGCCGCCGGCCCAGCATTGAAGATCTGGCTCTGAAATGTCGTGCCGTCTTCATCAAGATGCTTCTGAAGAATGCCTTCGGACTCTGAAATCAAGGCTGGTGCATGGGTGAGATTGGCGAAGTAACCGATCTTCAGCTCCGCAGCCGGACCACGATCTGCTGCCTGCGCAGGCACTTCGTTAGGACCAGGCAAGAAGGAAGTCACCACGGCAGCAGCGGTCAGCGCGCCCACTGCGACTAGTCCCAGAATTCGGCCACGAAAGCCGGTCTTTTGCCCATGTGATGTCAGACGGATTCGGTCGCTATTAATGCTGGATTCAACAGCATCAGGCTGCTTCATGTTTTTCCTCGATGATCCCCGCGGCGAGAGTACGCCCGGTGGTTGGATCGATCAGCAAGAAGCTACCGCCGGTACGAGAAGAGGCATACTCCTCGATAGCCAGGCCCGCCTGACTACGCAGCGTAATCCGGCCAAGATCGTTCAGTTCCAGGCTGTCTGCCGGTTGCTGCGAGTAATCGGCCACATTGATCACGTGTTCAATGGTTGACAACTTAGCCGCCGAAACCTTGGTGCCGTGCTTGATCAACAGTCGTTGGCCGTTGGTCAGCTTGACCGGATCCAGAACGCAAATGTTGGCTTGGAATTCGCGCTGGGCGGTAGGTAGTTCACCAGCGACAATGGTGTCACCGCGAGCAATGTCCAAGTCGGTTTCGAGCTCTAGGACGATCGCTTCCCCGGCCTGTGCACTCTGTGCGGAACCAGCAGGTGTGCTGATGGCTTTGACACGGCTAGCTACCGGTTGCCCGTTGGAGAGCACCTGTACGCGATCCCCCACATTCAGCGTTCCATCAACTAGGGTTCCGGCGTAGCCTCGGTAGTCACGGTAAACTTCCGGGTCAAGGCCCGGAGCCAGTGCACCCTGAGGGCGAATCACGTATTGGACGTCCAACCGTGCGGTGCCACCGCCGAGCTTGGGCTCTAGTTCTTCAAGCAATCCCAGCAGGGTTGGGCCGGTGTACCAGGTCGCCGACAACGATGGCTCAACTACGTTATCTCCCTGCAAAGCAGAGACGGGGATGACAGTGGTGGCTTGAATTCCCAATTCGGTAGCCAAGGAGATCACTTCGGTCTCGATGGCAGCAAATGCTTGTTCGTCCCAGTTGATCAGGTCCATCTTGTTCACTGCGACCACCAACCGGGGCACGCGCAACAGGGCGAGCACGCCTAAGTGACGGCGAGTCTGTTCTAGAACCCCGTTCCTGGCGTCCACCAGCACAATGGCAGCATCCGCGGTTGACGCACCGGTGACGGTATTGCGGGTGTACTGAACGTGTCCTGGGCAGTCGGCAAGAATAAAGGAACGCTTGTCGGTAGAGAAGTAACGGTAGGCCACGTCGATGGTGATGCCCTGCTCGCGTTCGGCGCGCAGACCATCGGTCACTAGGGCAAGGTCAAGAGTACCGTCGGCACCGCCGAAGCCTCGCTCAGCGCTGGTACGGGCAATGTCGTCCAGTGAGTCGGCAAGGATCGCTTTGGCATCGTGCAGGAGTCGGCCAACCAGGGTGGACTTGCCGTCGTCGACCGAACCGGCGGTAGCAATGCGCAAAAGTGTGGTGGTCATTTCTAGAAGTATCCTTCGGTCTTGCGGTCTTCCATTCCCGCGGCGGAAATGCGGTCATCGGCGCGGGTGGCTCCACGTTCGGTGACGGTGGCGATAGCTAATTCGTCGAGCACCTTGGCGACGGTGTCGGCTTCTGAGAGCACTGCGCCGGTGCAGCTGGCATCGCCCACGGTGCGGTAACGAACCTGCTTGATGACTACTGGCTCGTCTTCATTGGGCTGGCTGACCGGGGTGAGAGCCCGCCACATGCCATCGCGTTCGAAGACCTGGCGACAATGCGCAAAGTAGATCGAAGGAAGCTCAATGTTTTCGCGTTGGATATATGCCCAGATATCGCGTTCGGTCCAGTTGGAAATGGGGAAAGCGCGTACGTGCCAGTCCGGCTCATGACGGCCGTTGTACAGGCTCCAAATTTCAGGGCGCTGATTGCGTGGATCCCAAACACCGAACTCGTCACGCAAAGATAGGATGCGCTCCTTGGCGCGGGCCTTGTCCTCGTCACGGCGAGCCCCACCAAAGACAACATCAAATCCGTTGTTTTCAATGGTGTCCAACAGGACGCGGGTCTGCAGTCGGTTACGGGTTCCATCGGGCAATTCGGTCAATTCACCGCGGTCGATGTATTCCTGTACCGAACCGACCACGAGGTTCAGACCGTACTTCTGTACGACCGAATCACGGAAATTGAGTACTTCCGCGAAGTTGTGGCCGGTGTCGATGTGCACCACAGGGATGGGAACGCGCAGGGGTGCCACGGCCTTGGCCAGTAAGTGCAGAACCACAACGGAGTCTTTACCGCCGGAGAAGAGCAGACCTGGCTTCTCAAATTCGGCGAGTACTTCGCGGATGATGTGAATGGATTCGGCTTCCAGAGCGTCCAAGACGCTGCGCTGGGTGCCGGTGGGGGCGTTAGCGGTAATAGTCATGGTGTGCTCCTTAGATGTGAAGGCCGCATTCGGTCTTGTTCAGTCCAGCCCAACGGCCAGCACGAGGGTCCTCACCCTCGGCCACCGGGCGGGTGCATGGTTCGCAACCAATGGATGGGTAACCGTTGGAGAGCAGTAGGTTTACTGGGACCTGTTTGTCAGTGGCATAGTCGATCAGCTCATCAAAGCTCCACGGTGCCAAGGGGTTGAACTTGATCAGCCCGTTCTTCTCGTCGAAGGTCACTAGTGGAGTATTGGTGCGTGTCGGTGCTTCATCCCGGCGAACCCCGGTGAACCAGGCGCTGTATCCTTTCAGGGACTTAGCTAGCGGATCGACCTTGCGCATCTGGCAGCACTGGGTCGGGTTACTCGCGAAGAGGTCTTTGCCGTACTTAGCGTCTTGTTCAGCCACGGTCAGTTCTGGCAGCACGTCAACGACATTGACGTCCAAGACGCGGGCGACTTCATCACGGGTGCCATGTGTTTCCACAAAGTGGTAGCCAGTGTCGAGGAAGAGTACATCGACCTTGGGTAGCTGTTCGGAAACTACGTGTGGCAATACCGCGTCAGCCATGGAGCAGGCCACGGCGACTTCAGTGGGGTCCAAATGCTTGGCGGCGAAGGCGACGACCTCGGCAGCAGAGGCGTCCCAGGCAAGTTCTTCGGCGCCTAGCCGCGCGATTTCACGCAGTTCAGCTTCGCTCCGGGTGCGGTTTGGGGTCTGTTGGCTCATTTCAGTTCATCCTCTTCGGCACGGTGGGCCCAGGCGGCGAAGGATTCGCCTTCTGCGGCCGAAGCCGAGTAGTTTTTGACAACACGTTCTACGTATTCGGGGAGTTCGTCGGCGGCGACCTTGAGGCCACGGACCGTGCGGCCCAGGGTGGCTTCACCGTTTTCAAATCCGGCCAAGGCGCCACCGAGGTGTACCTGGAAACCGGAGACCTGTTCACCTTGCTCATTGGTGATCAGTTGGCCCTTGAAGCCCACGTCTGCGGTCTGGACTCGGGCGCAAGAGTTCGGGCACCCGTTGACATGCAGGGACAGCTGGCGAGGTAGCTTGCCCTCATGGTCAGCCAAGCGTTCCTCAATTTTGGCGACTGCATCAATCATGGTGTCTTTGGTGTCCACGATGGCCAGCTTGCAAAATTCAATGCCGGTGCATGCGATAGCAGAGCGCTTAAATAGGCTCGGGTAAGCCTCCAAGCCCAAAGTACGAGCCGTGCCAACAAAGTCTTTAACCTGATCTTCGGCGATATCCAACGCGATGATCTTCTGGTGCGGGGTGGTACGCAGTCGCGTTGAACCATGCGCCTCAGCCAAATCAGCAAGCGCCGTCAGCGTCGTTCCCGAGACACGGCCTGCCGGTGCGGTCAGTCCGATGTAGAAGTTACCGTCCTTCTGCTCGTGAACACCGCTGTGATCCCCAGCTTCAGTGGGCTGATCCGGCAGCGGGCCATCAGGTAGTTCATAGCCCAAGTATTCGTCTTGCAGCACCTGGCGCATCTTTTCGGTGCCCCAGTCGGCCAGCAGGAATTTCAGGCGGGCCCGGTTACGCAGACGGCGGTAACCGTAATCACGGAAGATGGAGACGATACCTTCCCAGACATCGGGGGCTTGTTCTTCGGTGACAAAGGCGCCGAGTCGTTCGCCCAGACGCGGGTTGGCGGACAGTCCACCGCCCACCCACAGGTCGTAGCCGGCACCCAGTTCGGGGTGCACGGTACCGATCAATGCGATGTCGTTGATTTCGTGCACCACGTCTTGGCTGGGGTGGCCGGTGACTGCGGTCTTGAATTTGCGTGGCAGATTCGCAAATTCTGGTTTGCCGATGTAGCGGCGGGAGATTTCAGCAATGACCGGACTTGGATCAATGATCTCGTCCTTGCTAATACCGGCAACTGGTGATCCTAGGATCACGCGGGGCACGTCGCCGCAGGCCTCGGTAGTGTGTAGCCCGACGGCTTCTAGTCGCTGCCAAATCTCTGGGACGTCAACCACGTCAATCCAATGCAGCTGTACGTTCTGGCGGTCCGTCAAATCTGCGGTGTCGCGTGCGAATTCTGTGGAGATTTCTCCGATGACGCGCAGTTGCTGCGTGCTCAGCGCGCCACCGTCGATGCGAACGCGAAGCATGAAGTAGCGGTCTTCGAGTTCTTCAGGGCTCAGCGTCGCGGTCTTGCCGCCGGGGATGCCCTGGGCACGTTGGGTGTAAAGGCCCCACCAACGGAAGCGACCGTGCAGATCCTCTGGATCAATGGAATCGAAGCCCTGCTTCGAGTAGATTTCCTCGATGCGTTGGCGCACGTTCAGGCCGTTGTCGGCGGCCTTCATCTCTTCGTTGGTGTTCAACGGTGCGGGACCGTCGATCTTCCATTGACCGTTGGGCTTTGCCGCCCTTTTAGGACGAGCGGGTGTGGTTGTCTGCGTCATGCCATCCAGCGTAAGAACTCACCCCAGGGGGTCAGCAACCACGAGTAGTCACATGACTGTTGGTTGACTACAGACTTAGAACTTCGTCATCTGGCGACATAAAACCCGCCGTTTTAAGCGTCTCTTTAAGTCGTACAAGGAAACATTGCGCAATAGTTACGTCAGGCAGAAGTGGCTTTGTCACCACTTCGGCTCCCGTGCTAATCAGCTTGTTTTGGAAGTATCCGTCAGCCAACAAGGAACTCAGAACGACAACCGGGCGTTTGCTTGCGTTCTGAACCACCTCAGAAATACGAGGATTCGCCCCAGCACAGTAGCCAACAGTCACTTCACGATCTAGGATGCGCGAAATCTGTGCCGCCAGATCCTGGATCTGCTGTTGTCCGATCTCCAGTCGAGTCCCGGCACCAGCCAGAGCAAGCACGGGATCACCCTCTAGGTACTCTTGCGCCCGGTCCGCGAGTACCTGAGCCAATTGTGGCGTTGGACCTAACGGACCGGCCGCCACAGTATTGGCTTTCGAAGCCACTGCCCGTGCGATGTCTGAGGTCGTGTGCACCCCATCGGAAACTAACAGTGGAAGAACGACTGCCGGTTCCTGCTTTGGCAAGGAAGCGACAACGTCATCCAATGACGGCTGTTGCACATCTACATAGGCTTCATGCCATATCAAGGATGCTGCAATTTGGTCCTTAGAAAGCTCTTCTAACTGGGCCCGCAATTCATGGATCAGTTGTTGACCATGCTCATTGTCGGTACCGTGCGAGGTAGCAACTACGTGAATAACGCGCTGATCTGTTTGGCTCATGGGTAAATCCTCACCATCGGAGTACACACTGGTTATTACTGGTTATTTCGCGTTGCGAATCAGCTTGTGGTTCGCGGCCTGCGCCTGTGGTCGAATGACGATTTCGTCGAGGTTGACGTGGGCCGGCGCGCTGACGGCGTAGCGGATGACTTCAGCAACATCTTCAGCCGTCAAAGGATTCTCCACCCCTGCGTAAACACTGTCTGCGGCACTTCGGCTACCGAGACGTCGCAGCGAGAATTCTTCCGTTTGCACCAGTCCTGGCAGGATCTCGATGACGCGCAAGCCGTTTTCTACCTCTTCCAAACGCAAGGCTTGGGTCATGGCACGCTCTGCGGCCTTTGCTGCGTTGTATCCGCTACCACCTTCATAGCTGGCCAGCGCTGCAGTTGACGTGACGTTCAGTACCGTTCCTCGTGTCTGGCGCAACTGTGGCAGCAAGGCTCGAGTCAGGCGCATGGTTCCCATGACGTTGGCTTGCCACATGAATTCCCAGTTCTCGTCTACCGCGTCTGCCCAATATTCCGTGCCACGTGCGCCACCGGCACAGTTCACCAGCGTGTCAACGCCGCCGGCAGCTTCAACAGCCTTGGTCAGTTCGTCCACATCATTTTGGACACTGACATCTGCAGGAAGTGCAATGGCACCAGTGAGTTGTGCGAGCTCCTCCAGGCGGTCAGCGCGGCGTGCGACCGCGAAGACAGTCCATCCTTGATCGCGTAGCGCGCGAACGGTTGCTTGACCAATACCGCTAGAAGCGCCGGTGACTACTGCAGAACGTGTTGAGCTATTTTCTTTGTTGTTCATAGCGACAACTCTATGACTACTTCATTGCCAGTTGGTAAGGCATGAATTTCTCTTACATTTCAAACCTGCAGAACACTGTGAACTTCGGCATTGCGCTGATGCTTCTGCATTTGACCGGATGAACTTATGGATCCCGGTAATGATGGTTTTCAATGGCGTTTTGTCTGCGCTTGACTCTTCGTGGCGCAAGCCATGGGAAACAATGCCTAGGTGGCCCGTAAAACATGAAAGAATAAAGCCATGGCAGAAGAAAACTTGGGCACAGACACGCCCGCAACGGTTTCCGTTCCTGACAAGCCAGCTTTGGAAGGCTTGGAAGAACGTCTTTCGTCCCGGTGGCGCACCGAGGGCACCTATCACTTCAACGAGGACACGACCCGCGAGGCCGTCTACTCCATCGACACTCCCCCACCCACGGCATCAGGTTCGTTGCACGTAGGACACATGTTCTCCTACACGCAGACCGATGTTTTGGCTCGATACCAGCGCATGAATGGCAAGAACGTTTTCTACCCACTGGGTTGGGACGACAACGGTCTGCCAACTGAGCGCCGTGTACAGAACTACTTCGGCGTTCGTTGCGACCCAACGAAGCCATACATTGAGGGCTACCGTCCACCAGAAAAGCCGGCTAAGAACCAGCGTGACTGGGACGTCATTAGCCGTAAGAACTTCATTGAGGTCTGTGAAGAGCTAGCAGTAGAAGACGAGAAGGTCTTCGAGCAACTATTCACCACTCTTGGTCTTTCCGTCGACTGGCGGATGACCTACCGCACCATTGATGACAATTCACGGGCTGCATCTCAGCGTGCTTTCTTGGATAATCTGGCCAAGGGCGACGCTTACATGGCCGAAGCCCCAACTTTGTGGGACGTTACCTTCCGTACCGCTGTCGCCCAAGCTGAACTGGAAGACCGTGAGATGCCGGGCGCTTACTACCGCTACGGTTTTGACACCGAAAACGGCGAGAAGGTCTTCATCGAAACCACGCGCCCAGAGCTGTTGGCAGCTTGCGCCGCACTGGTTGCTCACCCAGATGATGAGCGTTACCAGCACCTGTTCGGAAAGACCGTCACCTCACCAATCTTCGGTGTTCCGGTTACCGTTTACCCGCACCCGCTGGCTCAGGCCGACAAGGGTTCAGGTATCGCCATGGTATGTACCTTCGGTGACCTGACCGACGTCACCTGGTGGCGCGAACTGCAGCTTCCAACCCGTGCCATCATTGGCCGCGACGGTCGCATCCTTGCTGACACCCCTGAATGGATCACCAGTGAGGCTGGCCAGGAAGCCTACGCCCAGATTTCAGGTAAGACTGTCTTCTCCGCCAAGGAGACCATGGTCGAACTGCTTTCTGCCGCTGATCTGCTTGATGGGGAACCTAAGAAGATTTCCCGTCCGGTGAACTTCTTCGAAAAGGGCGATAAGCCTTTGGAAATCGTTACCTCCCGTCAGTGGTACATCCGCAACGGTGGTCGAGATGAGGAACGTCGCGAGCAAATGATTGCCCGTGGCAAGGAAATCGACTTCCACCCATCGTTCATGCGTTCGCGCTATGAAAACTGGGTTTCGGGGCTGAACGGTGACTGGCTGGTTTCACGTCAGCGCTTCTTCGGCGTGCCGGTACCTGTGTGGTACCAGGTCGATGAGCACGGCGAGCCAAACTACGATGCACCGCTGCTTCCAAGCATTGAGCAGCTTCCTGTTGACCCTGCCGCGGATGCGCCTTCGGGTTACACCGAAGATCAGCGCGGAGTTGCCAATGGCTTCGTTGGTGACGCTGACGTATTGGATACCTGGGCAACCAGTTCCTTGACGCCACAGATTGTTGGTCGTTGGGGCCGTGATGATGACTTCTTCTCGAAGGTTTACCCCTTCGACTTGCGTCCTCAGGGCCACGACATCATCCGTACCTGGCTCTTCTCTACTGCTGTTCGTGCTGACTCCCTGCACGATAGTGCGCCATGGAAGCACGCAGCGATTTCGGGCTGGATCCTGGATCCGGACCGCAAGAAGATGTCCAAGTCCAAGGGCAACGTTGTAGTTCCTAATGAGGTACTGGACCATTTTGGTGCGGACGCTGTACGCTACTGGGCTGCCAGTGCCAAGCTTGGCGCTGACACCGCTTATGAAGTGAACCAGATGAAGATTGGCCGTCGCTTGGCCATCAAGATCTTGAACGCTTCAAAGTTCGTGCTCAATCTGGGTGCTACCGATGCAAATGTTTTGACCGACGATGCTGCGGTTGTTACCAATGGACTGGACCGTTCGCTGCTGGTTCGCCTGTCGACCGTGATCGAAGATGCCAAGCGCGCCTTTGATAACTACGACTACGCGCGCGCTCTGGACATCACCGAGTCATTCTTCTGGTCGTTCACCGACGACTATGTAGAGCTGGTGAAAGACCGTGCCTACGGTGGTCACGGAGAAGCAGAGCAGGCTAGTGTCTTGGCAACTCTTGCCACGACTTTGGATTCTGTACTTCGTCTATTTGCTCCATTCCTGCCTTTCGCTACAGAAGAGGTTTGGGGATGGTGGCGTACGGGTTCTGTACACCTGACCCAGTGGCCAAGTACTGAACACCTGGCAAGTGCCATTGAAGGCGCTGATCCAGAGGTACTACCGCTTGTTGGCGTTGCACTATCTGGAATTCGCAAGGCCAAGTCTGATGCTAAGGTCAAGCAGCGCACCGAGGTCCTCTCCGGGGAAATCCATGCGCCCGCAGCCCAGGTTGCTCAGCTGCACGCTGGCTTCGAAGATTTGAAGTCCGCGGCCAATGCACGCGAGTTGACGCTAGTTGAAGCAGACGGTGAGCTCAACGTGACGAACGTGGAGCTAGCACCTACTGAAGATGCTTAGTAGTTATTAGTAAAAACGAGTTGGGCGGCCATTCCACTAGGAATGGCCGCCCAACTCGTTTTAGCTCTTGTCCTCGTCCGTCTTTGGCTTTGACGGTGAAGGACGAATGAGCTTCCGAGGTTCTGCTTCGCGCCGACGCTTCTCGGTGAAGTAATCAAGTTGTTCGTCGGTTCGTTGCTCCACTTGATGCCGACTTGATGGGCGGTTTTGCCCATCCATTGACGAGTGTTTTTGTGGCATCGTGTCTTCTTTCTCTATGAACGCCGGGATGAGCCCCATCGAATCCTCTTCCCCGGCTTTCATTGATTCTAGTTCTGTGCGTTCTGGTAAGCCTGCTGGATTACCGAGCCCCAGTAAGGACCGAACATCGTATTGCGTACAGAGTTATAGCCAAAGCTATTCACCGAGTTCTGGTACGAGGATGAACCCGAGCCCAAGAACCAAGGCCCTCCCGAGGAGCCACCGGTCATGTTGCAAGAAATTCCCTGCGACTGTGATTGGCCAAATGGGTCTGCTGAGGCTGAACCAGCACAGGATTGCAGGGTCTCGCCATTGAATGGCGAGGCTGCAGGGTAGCCGAATGCGGTGTAGTACTCACCACGTGGCTGGTTGAAGGCAACACCTGATGCGCCGACGGTGTCGGTCAGTGTTGAACCGCTACTGTTCGAGACAACAGCAAATCCTGTGTCGTAGGTGATGTCGCCGTCGTTTGACCATTCGGACGTGGTGACAAGTTCAGTGGCAGCAAAAGTACCGTACGGGGTTTTGCCGTTTTCATAGGCGGGAGCAAACACCCAGCGTGTGGCGAAAGCACCGGGGCCTTCATTCAAGCAGTGACCAGCCGTAGAGACGGTGGATTCATTGGCTGACACTACTGCGTTTCCCGAACACACGTAGTCCTGGCCGCCGAGGGTGAAAAAGACTTTACCGATGTGAGAAACGGGGGCCACTTGACCGCGGGTCTTCCCACCAGCTTTGAAGTTCGTCTTGGCAGCATTTTTGTTAGCAGCGTGCCCTGGAACTTTGGTCGCCTTGTTGGTGTCGACTTTGGCTGAAGATCCCGACTTTCCAGCGACGAGGCTATCAGCGCTCTTGGCTGCCTTCATACGGTCAACAGTCCAGTAATCAATGGCCGACTCAGCTGACCCTGACGATATTTTAATCGATTCGATCTCATCGCCCGACGTAGCCGGAGCCGCAACCGCAAAAGGTGCCGTGCTGAGCATCAACGCTCCAGCCAAAAGCGCTGCACCGGCCAGCTTATGTCGGCCTTTGACCTTCACGGAACTGGCCTTTAATGAACGAACTTGCACGATATAACTCCTTGTCCAGTGGCACATGACCACTATCGATGGGGGTGCTCTTGCACTCGTGCAAATTAGTCAAACACACACTTCACACAATTTCTACAGGAATTTTTCCCTCCGCTACGTCCAACAAGAACCGTTATTTAGGGAATGACTGTGAAGTAATTCTGATCCTCACAGATAAAAGGGATCTCAATAATCGTCCGTGCAAGATGAGCTATTTTATGGGTCGCTGATCCTATCTCGCGCCCCACTCCCCCGCGAAATCGGTTCTCCGCGGGCTTTACCCGAGCCAAAGGCAGGAACACCAAAAACATGGACAGAGACAACAGAAAATCTGAAAGGAATAACACCGGTAACAGATACTTTGGCACGATGATGCAACGGTGCGAACTGGAAAATATTAACGACAACTAGAGCTTAAAAATGAATTTGACGGCCAACGGCGATCAGACCTCAGGATAATTCGAGCGAAGATAAAGCCAAAAAGTGTCGAGAATAGATCAGGTGTTTCACCATGAACCGTTGGACGGGGCCACGCGAAGGTGACAGTTTTGCATACTAGTAGCGTTTGCGGATCAACGGAATTGATGCAACGCCAAGAAGCGCAGCCACGACAGCCGTGACGATGAAACTTGTCGATAGCCCGTTGGTGATTTGATCATAAATAGCGCGCGCTAGGTCCGCGTTGACATTCGATAGTAGTCGCTCTTGAATGAAGTCTGGAATGAGTGTTTTCAACGCAATGAAGCTCAATCCAGTTGCGACTGCAAGCCACAGCAGGCCCCTTGCAAGATACTTCGGAGCCAACAAGATTCCAGCAATGAACACGGCTGCGTTCAAATAGATGGCCCACGGACCAATACTGTCCACCGCAAGGTAGATTTTTTGCACCGTTGGCAACGCATCGTTTTGAATCAATTTTAGATTCCAGTTGAAGCTGTCTCCTGTCGGTAGATCAGGAATGCCGAACCCAGTCAGCGTCTTGACGATCCCAGCGAAGACCTCGTCGAGCTTAAAAGTAAGGTTACCTGCATCATCCAAGGTTGCCGAACTCTGACCGTTGAAAATAAGGTCAGTTTTCTGATGGCTAGTTCGTAAGGCGGACTCCCATGTTGTGGCGAAGTCTTCAGATTCAACAACCCGCAGGGTTGCTGACTTGATCGCCTCGTTTGCCTTTGAAGCAATTTCGTCAGCAGGAATTACGGTCGATAGCCATCCATCGCCGGTAATGGCCTCTAGACGTTGCTCAATCTGAAGGTGTCCAGAAATCGACTCCGCGACTTGCCCCGAAACAAGCTGTTGAAGGTCATTATTCTCTGCAAGTGGTCCCAGAGTCTTTACGAAACCGTCAGTGTCCGTCAGGTGCCCTGAGCCCCAAAGCGATCCGATGGAGAGAGGAGCTGCAATTACAGCGACTGAGACACAGATAATTGAAGCGATTCTACGCCAAAGAGAAATTTGCTTACGGTTTTCCATGGCGTACTCCCTAGAGACGATGGTTTCCTATCGCGGATTCAGATAGGTACATGACAAAACAAAACGATAGGGCGCCAGCCACATAGTTTTTGGTGGCTTAATGCATTGAAGGACGTCCCAGAGATGAGGACGTCCTTCAATCCGCACTGTGGACGCATTTAGTCGAAAGTAGGGCTCTCGGTACGAGTACGCTTCATTTCAAAGAAGTATGGGAACGAGGCCAGTTGCGCAGCAGCATCGAACATTTTTCCTGCGTCTTCACCGGTTGGAACACGGGTAATAACTGGACCGAAGAATGCAACACCGTCGACAGCAACGATAGGGGTACCTACGTCCTGGCCGACCTTGCTAATACCATCCTCATGACTTGCTCGAAGAGCGTCGTCGTTCGCATCGGTGTGCGCAGCTTCTGCCAGCTCTGCAGGAAGTCCAGTCTTTTCGAGTGCCTTCTTGATGACTTCGTCGCGATCTGAAATCTTCTCATAGTGGAGCAGCTCGCCCATTGCGGTGTAGAGGGCATCTTTCACTTCTTCACCGTGTAGTTCAGCAGCCTTAATAACCACGCGCACTGGACCCCATGAATCGTCCATCATCGCACGGTAGTCTTCAGGCAAATCACGGCCCTCGTTGAGGACCGATAGGCTCATAACATTCCAGGAAACTTCAATATCACGAACTTTTTCAACTTCCTTAATCCAGCGGCTCGTTGCCCAAGCAAACGGGCAAATAGGATCGAACCAGAAGTCGACGTGCTGACGATCAGCCATGAGATACCAACTTTCCTATAAGAATCAATCTACAAAACAAAAACGGGTTATGCGGATTTCTTATCCCGCTTTGCCACCACTGCATGCGACAGCATTGCTGGCTCTTCACCATCAATCACCGTAGCTCGTGTGACGACTACTTCGGCGATGTCCTCACGGCTCGGCAAATCAAACATGACTCCCCCGAGAGTTTCTTCGAGGATCGAGCGAAGACCACGTGCTCCGGTCTCACGTTCAATGGCAAGCTCAGCGACGGCATCCAGTGCCGACTGATCAAAGCTCAGCGCTACCCCGTCCATCTGGAACATCTTCTGGTACTGCTTGAGTAATGCATTCTTTGGTTCAGTCAGCACCCGTACAAGTGCTTCCTTATCAAGATGCTCCACTGTCGTAATGACCGGCAGTCGTCCAATAAATTCTGGAATCAAACCGAACTTCAGCAGGTCTTCTGGACGAACATCTGAATATGAAGCAGTTTCGCTCTTAAGCGCCGTCAACGGCGCTCCAAAGCCAATGCCTTTTTGACCGGCGCGGGAGGAAATAATCTCTTCCAAACCAGCGAAGGCACCAGCGACGATAAAGAGGATGTTCGTGGTATCGAGCTGAATGAAATCCTGATGTGGATGCTTACGTCCGCCCTGCGGTGGCACCGCTGCCACAGTGCCTTCAAGAATTTTCAGTAAGGCCTGTTGCACGCCTTCGCCCGACACGTCACGCGTAATCGATGGGTTTTCACTCTTGCGTGAAATCTTGTCTATTTCATCGATGTAGATGATGCCAGTTTCGGCCTTTTTGACGTCGTAGTCTGCAGCTTGCAGCAACTTCAGCAAGATATTTTCTACGTCTTCGCCAACGTAGCCAGCTTCGGTCAGGCTCGTTGCATCGGCAACCGCGAAGGGTACATTCAACTTCTTCGCAAGGGATTGTGCAAGGTAGGTCTTGCCGCACCCGGTAGGGCCGATCAACATGATGTTGGACTTAGAGACTTCCACTTCACCCAGTGGGTCTTCATTCGTCAACGCAGCTACTGGACTGTGTTCCTGATTGCCGTGAATACGCTTGTAATGGTTATATACCGCAACAGACAGGGCACGCTTCGCGTTCTCCTGACCAATCACATATTCCTGGAGCGAATCGAAAATTTCTCGTGGCTTCGCTAGAGAGAATTCCTCGTGCACCTGTTCTTCAGCGAACTCCTCTGCAATGATTTCATTGCAAAGCTCAATACACTCGGTACAGATGTAGACACCATGGCCTGCAATTAGCTTCTTAACCTGCTTTTGGCTCTTCCCGCAGAAAGAACATTTCAGCAGATCCGAGCCTTCACCCATGCGTCCCATCGCACCATTCTCCTGTTTACTTGAGTAGCTGTGGACTTACTCAATTCTAGGCTAGTTGTCCCCCAAATTAGATGAATATGGCGGTTTACCTGTGTTGCGCCACTTCATTATTGCGAAGTGCGCTCACTGGGTAAACCGCCATTCATCGGGGATTATTCCGTACTACAGTTAGCTGCCGAGCTGAGCGCGGTTCAGCTTACGTGGTGTGAGTACCTCATCCACGATGCCGTAGGCCTTAGCTTCTGCGGCGGTCATGAACAGGTCGCGCTCCACGTCGTCGCGAACCTTCTCGACTGGCTGGCCTGAATGGGAAGCCAGAGTATCCTCCAGCCAACCACGCATACGCATTACTTCTTCTGCCTGAATCTGCAGATCCGTTGCGGTACCGCGTTCGCCGCCACCCATCGCTGGCTGGTGGATCAATACGCGAGCATTTGGCAACGCCAGTCGCTTACCTGGGGTGCCGGCAGCCAGCAGAACAGCTGCAGCTGATGCTGCCTGTCCCAAGCAAACCGTCTGCACCTCTGGACGAATGAACTGGATCGTGTCGTAAATGGCAGTCATCGCGGTGAACGAACCACCTGGCGAGTTGATGTACAAGGTAACATCGCGCTCTGGATCCATGGATTCGAGAACCAGCAGCTGTGCCATGACATCATCGGCAGATGCGTCATCGACCTGTGCACCGAGGAAGATAATGCGATCCTCGAAGAGCTTTGCGTATGGATCCTGGCGCTTGAACCCGTAAGGGGTGCGCTCTTCGAACTGAGGAAGAATGTAGCGAGCCGATGGCATCTGGCCACTAACGGCTTCAGGATTGAAGTTCATGGTTATCTCCTAGGACAAATCTTTGGGTATCGAGTGGTGGGTTCGACTACTGGCGTTCTACTCCGCCACCACCAGTGACAGATCCGGCGTGCTTTGCGATCTGGTCGAAGAACCCGTAGGCAAGTCCTTCTTCTGCGGTGAACCACTTGTCACGCTGATTATCAATCAGAATCTGCTCGACAGTCTGACCGGTCTGCTCGGCGGTCAAATCACTCATGACCTTCTTCATGTGCATGATCAGCTCTGCCTGAATCTTGATGTCCGAAGCAGTACCACCGATGCCACCCGATGGCTGGTGCATCAAGATACGAGCGTTCGGCGTTGCAAAGCGCTTGCCTGGAGTGCCCGAGGACAGCAGGAACTGGCCCATCGAAGCTGCAAGGCCGGTAGCTACGGTGACAACATCGTTCGGGATGAAGTTCATCGTGTCGTAGATGGCCATGCCTGCGGTGATCGAACCGCCTGGCGAGTTGATGTAAAGGTAGATGTCCTTTTCAGGATCCTCTGCCGAAAGCAGAAGCAACTGCGAGCAGATGGCATTCGCATTGTCGTCGCGGACTTCAGAGCCCAGCCAGATGATGCGCTCCTTGAGCAAGCGGTTGTAGATGTAGTCATCACGGCTGGCCGGATCGACGGCTGCCATAGTAGGAGTGCGCGAATCATTTGACATGTTCTCTACCTCTTCCAAACGTGTAGATCAGATTCTGGAATATCTATTTCTTATCCCAAAGCTGCAACTGGTTACTTTGAGATTACTTACTTCAAGGCTTTCATGGGGCGATTCATGCCCTTGTTTCGCTCACGGCGCATGACGCACGCCGGCAGCGAACAAAAATGGCCATTGGCCGCCCATTTCTAGGCGGCCAATGGCCATCTGAGTCTAAAAAGACTACTTTGCTTCTTCGGTTTCTACCTCAGCAGCTTCGTCTTCGCCTGCTGGCTTCACGAAGGAAGTCAGGTCTACAGCGGCACCATTGGAGTCGGTGACGGTAGCGAATTCAAGAACCTTTGCCAGTGCCTTGCGACGACGAACTTCGCCCATGAGCATTGGAACCTGGCCTGCGCCGTCCAGCATCTGTGCGAACTGGTTTGGCTCCATGCCGTACTGGCCAGCGGTCTGAACGATGTAATCGATCAGCTCGGACTGCTCAACGCCAACTTCCTCGGCATCTGCAACAGCGTCCAGGATGATTTCGTTCTTGAAGGCACGCTCGGTGTTCTCGCGAACCTCTGCACGGTGCTCTTCGGTGTCGTGGCCTTCTTCAGCGTCTGGAGCGTTGAAGTGCTGCTCGATCTGCTCATCGATGACCGAAGCTGGGACAGGAACCTCTACCAGCTCAACAAGCTTGTCCAGAACCAGTTCGCGAGCCTCTACGCCCTGCTCAACGATCTTGCCCTCGGCAGCGTCCTTGGCCAGGTTCTCGCGCAGTTCTGCGATGGTGTCGAACTCGGAAGCAAGCTGAGCGAAGTCATCGTTTGCTTCTGGCAGTTCGCGCTGCTTCACAGCGTTGATGACAACCTTGACGGTTGCAGCCTTGCCGGCGTGCTCGCCGCCAGCCAGGGTGGTTTCGAAGGTTGCGTCTTCGCCAGCGGACAGACCGGTCACGGCCTCGTCCATGCCCTCAAGCATGTTGCCGGAACCGATCTGGTAGGACAGGCCCTGTGCGGAGTCGACCTCTTCGCCCTCTACCGAAGCGGTGAGGTCGATGGTGACGAAAGAGTCTGCAGCAGCTGGTGCTTCAACTTCCTTCAGGGTCCCGAAGCGGCCACGCAGGTCGTCGAGAGCCTTCTCGATGTCCTCGTCAGCAACTTCCTTGGCCTCAACAGAAACTTCGATGCCCTTGTACTCTGGCAGTTCAACCTTCGGGCGGATGTCTACTTCGAGGGTGAAGACCAGCTGGCCCTCGCCTTCCTTCTCGATCGAAGGCAGCTCGGTGATGTCAACCTCTGGGCGGGACAGTGGGGTGAGTTCGTTCTCAACCATGGCCTGCTGGTAGTAATCGTTCAGACCTTCGTTAACTGCGGTCTCAATGACGTAGCCACGGCCAACGCGCTGATCGATCAGGCGGGAAGGTACTTTGCCCTTACGGAAGCCAGGGATCTGAATCTGCTGAGCGATGGTCTTGTACGCCTCATCGACGCGGGGCTTCAGTTCCTCGTAAGGAACTTCAACGGTCAGCTTAACCCGGGTCGGGTTGACGTTTTCGACGGCGCTCTTCACAGCGTTGTACTCCTGAGTTGTTTAATATTAGGTCTAATCTGCAAAAAACCCCGCAACATGGTGGCGTTGCGGGGTTGTTCGACAGAGTCGGGGTGACAGGATTCGAACCTGCGACCTCACGCTCCCAAAGCGCGCGCTCTAGCCAAGCTGAGCTACACCCCGATTAGCAGTGAACAGTCTAACCCGAGTTATCCTGTATCCACTAATCGTTTGTGATGCTTACTAGTTACCTTTGACGGTCTTTAGTGATCACAAGATCTAAATTATATTTAGCTCTCAATCTTTATGTCCATAGATCCTAAGATTTCAGTACATAAAGTCGGGGTGACAGGATTCGAACCTGCGACCTCACGCTCCCAAAGCGCGCGCTCTAGCCAAGCTGAGCTACACCCCGATTAGTCAACGATTCACTAATTTTCGCAGCGAACACGTCTAACCGTTAGTTGGCGAATCTGATGAATTATTACTAACCCTCAGTTTCATTGAATCCAATTTCTTGGATTCTTACTATGGTCAAATTCCTTTGATCCATAATGTCGGGGTGACAGGATTCGAACCTGCGACCTCACGCTCCCAAAGCGCGCGCTCTAGCCAAGCTGAGCTACACCCCGATAAAGCTCGGAAAACCTTACTTCATCTGGACATTTCGTCCTGCGAACAACTGGGGAATCATTTGTTTCCCGTGCTGATCACAAGAAACTAAGTTACACGGGTTCGAACCAAAAGCAAAATCGAGTGTTCGTCATGTCTTTGCGCGAAAGGAGCCAAATTCCGCGAAATTCCGGTAATCACACGCTTGATTTGGGGTGCTTTGAAGATATACGTGAGTTGAATAACAGGAATATTCCAATATTCGCACGCCTGCGCCTCATGATTGGATGAGCGCGACCTTGAGCATCATGCGAGTGCATGGCCTCGTGCCGCAAGATTTTCGTCAGGGTCTTTGGCGATCACTTAACAACATTTCTGCGACGAGGACCCATCAGCAACAAAAGTAAATGCTCGGCGCCGGCCAGAGCACAAAAACCCAAGTTACGACGAAAAGACCCCGCTGAGCGGAGTCTTTTCTTTTGGAGGGGATGACGGGAATCGAACCCGCGTAATCAGTTTGGAAGACTGAGGCTTTACCATTAAGCTACATCCCCGTTTCGAAGCTTTTGCGCTTCGAACAAGATTGAGTCTAGACCATAAAAGATGCGCTTTGCAAATCGGGCATTCCCCGCCTCACTTGGAGCCTCTCAATTAGCACCAAGAAATAGCAACTCAAAGCAACACACGCCGAAAGATCTGAGAAAAACTATTTCGTTGGTCTCATTTTCTCCCGCAATCGCCTATTTATCTTTTTGTCGAGGTAGCTTTTGGCACTTTGGGCACCAATAAAGTTTTCTTGCTGCTACTTCCGTCATCGAAATTTGTCCCGAGCACCTGCGGCAGCTCATTCCTTGACGCTGATAGACGTAGTAGGCGTTGTCGGGCCACACTGGTAACCCTTCTTGACGGTCTTCAGGGAAAGTCGTGATGATCTTTCCGTCACGAACTCCATCTTCCATGACCGAGACGATATCCAGCCAGAGTCTCTTGGACTTCTGTGCAGAAAGTTGGTTCGCGGGAAGTTCGGGTGAGATTCGATTGCGAAAGAGGGCTTCGGCGCGATAAATATTGCCGACGCCACTAATGACACTTTGGTTCATGAGTGTCGTTCCAATGGCTGTTTTGGTACGAGCCAGGTTCCTTCGAAACTCTTTATAGCCTGCTTCTAGAGCCGCTTGTGGCGCATCTGAGCTCACTTGAGTCCTCGAAGATTGAAAATCAAGTGCGGCGCGCTCTAATGGATCTGGACCTAATTTACTTAATTGGATCTGTACTTGGTCGAAGTCCAATACTTCGCAGGCAGTCGGTCCACGCAAATCGGCCCAGCCATGTTCTGAGACTATGCGCGCTCGGACAGCACCGACAGGCTCAGGTGGTCCAGCATAATCAACAGGAGCGTCGTCGCCCGATACTTCCTTTTCGCCGATCTTGCGTGGAGCTCCAATTGAAGAAGCACCGACAAAATGGCTGTCCCCTCCAAAGCTGAATGCTCCGTAGAGCCCAAGATGCACGCGGAGGTACAGGTCATTGGAAAACCTGCAAAAAAGCTGCTTGCCCTTTGCAAAAGCCTGATCAAGTTGTTCGCCGTCTATACGTTCAGCATCTACGCTAAATCGTCCTTGTGGCGATGAAATTCGAACCTCTTGCCCGCCAAAGACGTCGTCAATTTGGCGGGCAAGGCGGTGAAGGGAGTGTCCTTCAGGCACGATTAGTCGATGACCTCGCCAGTAGTTTCATAGGTTGCAATCTTGCCGATACGCCGCACGTGACGCTCTGCTTCGCTGAACGGCTCAGCCAAAAATGCCTCGATAAGTTCCGCGGCCTCTTCAACCGAGTGCTGACGTCCGCCAACAGCGATGACATTGGCGTCGTTGTGCTCGCGGGCAAGCTTCGCGGTATCCATGTTCCAGGCGAGGGCCGCACGAATGCCTTCAACTTTATTGGCAGCGATCTGCTCTCCGTTGCCCGAGCCTCCCAGGACAATTCCTAGTGCGTCCACCCCTGCTCGCTGATCCGCTACGACAGCCTTAGCAGCATTGATGCAGAAGGCTGGGTAGTCATCTTCCGGATCATAGGAATTCGGACCATGGTTCACCATTTCGTAGCCCTTGGCGGTGAGGTGTTTCACCAAGTAATCACTCAGCTCGAGTCCGGCATGGTCAGTAGCGATATGCACGCGCATTATCTTTAGCCTCATATATCTGGGAGGGGGCAAATACTTTCTCATCTACCTTAGCGATTACGAGTGAACTGATCGTCATATTGAGCCAGCTAGACGGTATTTTTACGGATCCGCACTGTGCCAGAGGACCTAAAGCGCCATGTTTTCAGTGCAAAACTAAAAACTGAGTAAATTGATCCCTGAGATGACTTGCTTTACACCCCGCTCCCGGTGACACAATATACAAATATTCAATATCCGTTTCACAACTGATTCGGGTATACGCCTCATGAAGAACTGGAGACCCCATGCCAGGAATGAACCTCACTCGCGACGAGGCTTCAACTCGCGCAGAACTGATCAATGTTGATAGCTATGAGGTGATCCTGGATCTTACTCGCGGCGAGCGAGTATTTACCTCTCAAACCACCGTACGTTTCAGCGCCGTCGAGGGTTCATCCACATTCATCGATGCAGTGACTGACTCGGTCCGTTCAATCACACTCAATGGCGTTGCTCTAGACCCAGCAGAAATCTCCGATGGCATCCGGATTCAGCTACCGAACCTAGCCTCGGAAAACACCTTGTCAATTGACGCCGACGCGCTCTACATGAATACCGGTGAGGGTCTTCACCGTTTCGTGGATCCGGTGGATAACGAGGTTTACCTGTACACGCAGTTTGAGGTGGCAGATTGCCGTCGAATGTTTGCTGTTTTTGAGCAGCCAGATCTCAAAGCAACCTTCCAATTCACGGTGACAGCCCCCAAGTATTGGAATGTTATTTCCAATGCTCCAACCCCTGCGCCCTCCGAACAGGGCGAGGCTGCTACCTGGTCGTTTGCACCTACGGAGCGCATTTCTTGCTACATCACCGCATTGATCGCTGGACCGTACCAGGTAGCCCGTGATTCGCTCGTTTCTTCTAGCGGTCGAACCGTTGAGCTTGGCGTTTTCGCCCGTGCGTCAATGATGGAATACCTAGATGTTGAAAATATCGTGACCATCACGCGCCAGGGCTTCGAGTTCTACGAAAAGAACTTCGGTGTCCCCTACCCCTTCGAAAAGTACGACCAACTCTTCGTACCTGAGTTTAATGCTGGAGCGATGGAAAATGCTGGCGCGGTAACGTTCCTCGAAGAATACGTGTTCCGTTCCCGCCCAACCGGTGCCATGATTGAACGCCGTGCCATCACCATTTTGCATGAACTTGCCCACATGTGGTTCGGCGATCTTGTCACCATGAAGTGGTGGAACGATCTGTGGCTCAATGAATCCTTCGCTGAATTCATGTCTACCCTGGCAGCGGCACAGAACACTGAGTTCTCCGGTGCCTGGACAACGTTCAACTCGCTCGAGAAGAACTGGGCCTACCGTCAGGATCAGCTGCCTTCGACGCACCCTATCGTGGCACCGATTAATGATCTCGAAGACGTTGAAGTTAACTTCGATGGGATCACCTACGCCAAGGGCGCCAGCGTTCTGCGTCAGCTCGTAGCTTTCGTCGGTCAGGAAGAATTTATGGCTGGCGTTCGCGAGTACTTTGCCAAGCATGCATGGTCCAACACCGAACTGCCGGACCTGCTTCGCGAATTGGAGGCCTCCAGCGGTCGCGATCTGAGCGGTTGGGGCGCGCAGTGGCTTGAAACTGCCGGAGTGAATACTCTCACCGCAGATATCAACACCGATGACGCAGGAATCATCACTTCCTTCATCATTCGCCAATCCGCAGTTGCTGAATACCCAACTATTCGACAGCATCGTCTAGCGATCGCTTTCTATAGTCTCGATGATGCCGGCACGCTACAACGTGTCCACCGTGAAGAACTCGATATCTCTGGTGAATCGACGCAGGTTGATGCCTTGATTGGCCTTGCACGTCCAGACTTGGTCTTGCTCAACGACGACGACTTGACCTATGCAAAAATCCGTTTGGATGAAGTTTCCCTGGCTACTGCTACTGAGCACTTGAAAGATTTCAACGAGTCACTGCCTCGCACTTTGGTTTGGTCAGCGGCTTGGGACTCGGTGCGCGATGCAGAGTCTCCAGCAAGTACCTACGTTCAGCTGCTGCTGAACAACATTGGCCATGAGGTTGATTCTTCGGTAGTTATGGTTCTGTTGCGTCAGCTAAATACCGCACTAGACCAGTACGTTGCTCGCGAACACAGCGAAGAATTATCGGTCCAGGCTGCAGATCGGTTGTGGGAGTTGGCCAACGCAGCGCAGTCCGGATCGGATGCACAATTGCAACTGGCAAAGTCCTTCGCGCACCGTTCCCGCACCGCGCAACAGCTCGATCGCGTCCAGGGATTGTTTGACGGATCGCTGGTCCTTGACAGGCTGGAAATCGATACTGATCTTCGTTGGTCTCTGGCCATCGCCCTGAGCGCTGGTGGACGACTGACTGATGAACAAATCGACGCAGTGTTGGCACAAGACGACACGGCAAAGGGGAAGGCTTCGTGGTACACCGCGCGCGCATCACGCCCGACTTCCCAGGCCAAGGATCAGGCGTTCGAAGAAGTTGCAGCTGCCACTTTGTCTAATGACCAGCAGAGCGCGGTAATTGCCGGATTTAACAACGTGCATGACTCGTCGCTGATTGCCGGCTACACCGAGAAATACTTCGGTGTGCTCATCAATGCATGGGAAACCTATTCGCACGAAATGGCCAAACAAATTGTGCTCGGTCTTTACCCAAGTTCGCAGATCTCACAGGAGACGTTGGATCAGACTGACGCGTTCCTTGAAACCCTCGGCGAGAAGCACCCGGCACTACGTCGATTGTTGACCGAGTCGGCTGCTGATGTACGACGTGCGCTTGCAGCACGCGGTGCTGATGCCTGATTCGTATCTTTAGCAAATAAGTCACATTCGCCGGTGTACTAGGAGCCGATCAGGCTCTTGGTACACCGGCGTATTTTAAAAGTGTAAGAATGAACTTATGGATCTATCGCGACATGGGTATCAAATCAGCCTGGAGTGGACTGGGAATCGCGGTACGGGGACACAAACTTACCGAGGTTACGGACGCGACCACATAGTGCGCGCTGACGGTTTGCCCGATCTTCCTGGCACCGCCGATCCGACCTTTCATGGCGATAAAGACCGCTGGAATCCGGAGCAACTGTTACTCGCTGCCTTGAGCCAATGCCATATGCTCTCTTATCTGCACCTTGCCGTGAACCAGGGCGTCAACGTCACTGGTTATCGAGACTCCGCGGATGGGATTCTTCGTCTTAACAGAGACAACAGTGGTGAATTCATTCAAGCGGTTCTTCACCCCACGGTTATTCTTGCCGACGAGACTCAACGTGAACTCGCCGACGCATTGCATGAACAAGCCAACAAGGTGTGCTTTATCGCCAGATCCGTCAACTTCCCGGTTCTTCATGAACCGATCATGCCGAGCCTGCTTAAAGGAACTGAAAATGAGTGAACGTCCAGAACTACCGCATACTGTCAGGTCTGCACCGTTAAATAGGCCCATCGTATTAGGGCCTTCGACACAGGAATTTCTTGACCTCGCGGAGCTACCCGTTGATGTTTCCCAGTACCCTGGTACTTTCTACTCCGAGGTTGGTGGGCGCGAAGTCTTTGCGAAACTAACCAAGGCTTTTTATGCCTCAGTAGCTGAAGATACGGATTTTCGCGCAATGTATCCGGAAAAAGATTTACATCCTGCGCAGGTTAGATTGCAGCTTTTCCTCGAACAATACTGGGGCGGCCCAACCACATATTCCGAGCATCGTGGCCACCCTAGATTGCGAATGAGACACGGTAATTTCCCCGTGAATTCCCACTACCGCGACGTATGGCTGGCGCATATGAACAAAGCTATCGATCAGTCGGGACTATCACCACTGCATGCAGAGACGCTCAGAGACTATTTCGAACGTGCAGCCCACTCATTGCAAAACACACCGGACTGATCTTAATCCAAAATGGGACGGAACCACATTTGGTTCCGTCCCAAATTTGTCTCGCCAGATTGCTAGCCAAGCAGCGAAGATTGACGAAGGACAGCATGCCCACGACCGTTGCTAATTCGGTGCCATGCTCCTTGCTTGAGCACTCGGCTTTCACCATCGGTGGATAAGAAGCCCAACGCATGCATAGCGAAAGCAGCTCCCATTGGCAAAGCTGGGGTTTGATCAGCGATGGTTGAAGACCAAATACGTTGACGAATTTGGGAGATCACCGGTTTACCAGGGTTCTCAGGTAATGCTTGCGCTACAGCATCAATACCTGCCTGCGCGGCTTGGGATAGGTCACGATCGGCAATCGTTCCGGCTTCTTCCCATCCGGAAAGTGGAACCGATATCCCAGCCCATCGAGCCGTAGCCTCCACTGGAGGTAAAGAAAACTCAACGGACGAATCTGCCATTCTGGCCAATCGATCTTGAATAGATGACAGTGAATAGCTTGCATTTATCTCAGCAGGTTGAGCGAGACGATGCACGCGCATCCCTAAAATCGTGTATTGACCCTGCCCCAATTCAGCTGGTACCAGAACAGGTACATATACAGCCAGCGCGGTGCCACGCGCAACAAAAAGTGCAGCATCATCTTCAATAGTTTTTGCCCGACTAATAAAGTTCGCAAGATCGCTTACGGAATTTACATCGTCAAAAATCAACACATCACTTGCCATATATTAATGCTCTCACGCTCCCCCAACATGAATCCGCATAATTAGCTTATGGCGTGATGTGCTCGCGAAAATTCGTATAGATTACCTATGAGCAGGGAAAACCGCTCGACAACATTACCGCCGAGTAATATTGTGTTTGGTTCTACCCCACAGCACTGCAAGGAGTTCAAACCGTGGCCGAAGACCTAGGTACTACCCAGATATTGTTAGACCTTCTGAACTTAGATGGCGACAATAAGGCACGAACTGACGAAGACATATTCGTCGGCCAGACGCCAAAGCAAAACCGTAACCGGGTCTTTGGCGGACAGGTACTTGCTCAATCGATCATGGCCGCCACCCGTACCGTCGAGGGCTCTCGTCCGATGCATTCGCTGCATGGCTACTTCTTGCGTCCCGGAGATCCTAACCAAAACATCACCTTCGGTGTTCAGCGTCTTCGTGATGGCCGGTCTTTCTCAGCTCGACGGGTTCATGCTTACCAAAACGGTGAGCCAATTCTTTCGATGATTACTTCCTTCCAGGAACCGGCAGAGGGTCTTGAACATCATGATCCGATGCCACTAAACGTGCCAGATCCTGATTCCCTTCCCACAACTGCAGCACTCGTGGGGCATCTGGACCATCCGGTTGCCAAAGAGTGGGCTTTTGAACGACCTTTCGATATTCGTCACGTAACTGAGCCGGTCTATCTAGCAGGCGATAAGAGTCCAATAGCTGATAGCGCGGTCTGGTTGCGAACGACGTCAGCTATGCCGGACGACTTGAGTCTGCACCGCGCGGCCTTGGCCTACGCCAGTGATTACGTGCTGTTGGAACCAGTATTGCGTGCTCATGGCCTGGCATGGGTACACCCAGGTTTGAGTCTAGCCAGCCTTGATCACGCGATGTGGTGGCATCGAGACTTGAGGGTCGATGAATGGCTGCTGTATGTTCTACACTCCCCTTCAGCGTCCTCGGCCCGAGGTCTTGGAACTGGACAGTTCTTTAACCGTGAAGGACAGCTAGTAGCAACTGTCGCTCAAGAGGGCATGATTCGTTTGCCTGAATTCGGTAAGAACTAAGAGCAAAACATCCGATTTTCAATGGAAAACGACTAGATCGCCAGTTCCAAATTTTCCGCTGGGACAGATACACAAGTCAGTATCTGTCCGGCGGGAATGCTTGCGCTAGGTTCCATCGGGTACGAAACACTTCCGCTGAGCAACTTGACGGCGCACTGCCCACAAGACCCAGCCCTACACTGGCTCGGCGCTTTAACATCCTGTGCTTCTAGCGCTTCAAGCAGAACACCATCTTCCGGTTTCCAAGTAAAACTTGTACCCGAACCTTCGCAGCTCACGCTCGCGCTTGGGAAATCGTGGAAGAGTTTGGATAAGTCAGTTTGGGGCGATACAAAAGTCTCGCTGTGGATTTCTTCTGGCAGAATTCCCTGTTCAATGCATACGTCGCGAACCAGACGTGTGAAACCTTCAGGCCCACAAATAACGACGCTATTACAACCGGCGACAGATCGAGCGATTTCTTCATGAGTGGGACGACGTTCTGAACTATCAAAGTGTTGATATTCAACATTCGCATCAACAGAGTTCAAGAGATCCTGCATCTGGACCGACAATTGACTCGGCACACCACGCTCTACGCGTAACACGTGCAAGTCTTCAACGCGTGAATATATCTCAGTATTGCGAAGCAGAGCTAGCGCGGGCGTGATTCCAATCCCAGCAGTGACAATGGCAGTTCTAGAACGAAGCACGTTGGGCGCAGTCATCGTTCCATATGGTCCGGAAACTAAGAGCTCATCGCCTGATTTCAACATAGCCAGACGCCGCGAAACCTCCCCCTGAACTCGCACAGCGATCTTAACCTCACCCGGTTCTACCGCGATGATCGTATAGTTTCTCCACAGTGGGTCGGCAAAATGAACGCGAAGATACTTTCCAGCTTCATCATGCTCAGCGAACCAGCCAAACGGGTCACTGAGGGTAAGCTCGATAGTTTCGGGATTCGGTCGCACTGCAGTGAGCACAGTAGCAAACCTCGGTGAACGCTTTGATGGGACAGGACCAACTTCTCCATCCCAAGCCTCTTCAACTTCGATTTGTTCCCCAACTTTCAACGTTCCTGAACTTATGACCGTGCCATAAATTCCGCAATGAAGATGGCCAAAATGCGTTGCGAGTAAACGAGGGCCGTTGGTATCAACTTCGGTTGTTGCGGGATTAACCGAAGTCGCAGAGCACCGTTCGATGGACTTCGTGATCGCGATTTTCACGTCACCGATTCGCAATGTTTTTCCGATCAGACCGAACTCTGCAAATGCAGGAAGCCCCTCCACCAAGATGTTGCCTCGGTAACGAAGCGGGTCGAGCTCGATAGATCCTGCTTTTGAAAGTTGCCTCACGGTATTTGGGTTGATAATCGAAATCCCAGATAGTCGAGAATCGAACATCCCATGGGATGTCGAGACAACGTCCCTGCGGTGAGAGCCTTGGGTGGGAAGATACTCAGATAGGTACTCACGTAACTCTTGTTTACCGCTCGATTCAGAAGAATCAAAAGTCAGTGATTCTTCCGCCGATGCCTGTGGCGCAGCAACAGTGATCAATGGCGGCTCCGATGTCACTGACCATTTTTGCAAGCTCTTGTCGTTCTTAAGGATGGTGAAGCTGAGACAACTATTCCATTCACCATCTGAGACTTCCACTGTTCCGTTTGAGAATGCCACGGCGCGGTCACCGAGTATTCCTCCGGCTGCCTCCACGGGTGCGAATGCGATTGATTCGCCAGGCAAACCCTTGATTGGAAAACGGAACAGCTGATCAATTCTCATGTACCTAGTCTAGTGACACATAACAACAAATAATCACCACATGAACCCAGACGAACAACCAGAGGCTCGCCTAATCAGAGCGTTTATTCGGCAGTTTCGGCTGGGTCAAGTCGCCTAGCTCCCGCTCCCTGCTGAGAAAGCTGGTCGTGTGGGTTCAATAAAGTGCAAGCTTGCATCGATAAACACCCGCAACCAATACAGCCCATAAGGCGGTCTTCCAGTTCTTCTATGGCCCTTCGACGCGCTTCGAGCACAAGTTTCCACTGGGCTGTGGCACGAAGCCAGTCTTCCTCGGATGGTAAATGATGCATCGGAACTGGAGCGAGAGCGCTCTTTATTTCGCTAAGCCCAATACCCAATTGTCGACCAACTGTTATCAGAGAAATCCGGCGAAGTAAGTGCCGGGGGTAACGACGTTGGTTACCTGCCGTACGCAATGAAGCTATGAGGCCAACTTCTTCGTAATAATGAAGTGCAGATCGAGCCACACCGGTGCGATCACTCACCTGGCCGATAGAGAGAAGCTCTTCAGCAGGTGGCTCTTGACCGCACCCTTCTTCGCCTGATGTGCGAATCATCACCCCTCCTCACCTTGACCTCAAGTTTACTTGAGGTCTTAGTGTTGAAGTAATCAGTATGATCTTTGGGAGTGCCTATGCACTCCTCATCTACAGCTGAGCAACGCCTTTCGTCTCAGCTCAAAGGAGCAATTAATGAGCCAACTATCAGATGACTTTCGAACCGCATTCCGTCATCATCCAGCTGGAGTGGCGCTCATAACCGCGACAGTGGATGAAGTTCCCTACGGGCTAACGATTTCATCCTTGGCCTCACTGTCAATTGCCCCAGTGTCAGTTTCATTCTCGCTTTCGAAGGAATCGGGGGCAGCGGGAGCTGTATTGGCTGCCCCAAGTTTCATGATTCACATGCTTGGTGAAGAACACGAAGAACTAGCAACTAACTTCGCACGTCCCGGTGCTCCCCGTTTCACCCCAGAACAGAATTTCCAATTCCTACCAACAGGGGAACCATACTTTGCCGGCGCGCCCATCGCTTTTCGCTCCAGTATCCATTCTTCGATAAGCGTTGGTGGATCACGTTTGATCGCGGCAGAAGTTCACGAAATTATCCAAGGCACCCCTCAACAACACCTGCTCCACCAGGATCGTAAGTACCTCCGGCTCTCAGGACTTCACTCCGGTATACAACAAGCGTGATACCTCCAACCAGATTTTCGGTTAACGCAGCAATGGCCGCCAATATTGGCGGCCATTGCTGCGTTTATCCTAGTCGCGAGTCAGGCGACGGTGGGTTACACGATGTGGCTTAGCCGCATCAGCGCCCAAACGCTCTACCTTGTTCTCCTCATAGGACTCAAAGTTACCCTCGAACCAGTACCAGTTCGACGGGTTCTCTTCGGTGCCCTCGTAGGCCAGAATGTGCGTTGCAACTCGGTCCAGGAACCAACGGTCGTGAGAGACCACGACAGCGCAACCTGGGAAATCAAGCAAGGCATTTTCCAACGATGAAAGTGTCTCAACATCCAAGTCGTTAGTTGGCTCATCGAGAAGCAACAAGTTGCCACCCTGCTTCAAGGTCAGTGCCAAGTTCAAGCGGTTACGTTCACCACCGGAAAGCACACCAGCCTTCTTTTGCTGATCTGGTCCCTTGAAACCAAACGCCGATACATAAGCGCGGGAAGGCATTTCAACCTGACCAACGTTGATGTAGTCCAAACCATCAGAAACAACTTCCCACAATGACTTGTTAGGGTCGATGTTTTCTCGGTTCTGGTCAACGTAGGAGATCTTTACGGTATCGCCAATCTTCAGCGATCCGCTGTCAAGTTCCTCCATGCCGACAATCGTCTTGAACAGGGTCGACTTACCGACACCGTTCGGACCGATGACGCCAACGATGCCATTTCGGGGCAACGAGAACGACAGGCCGTCAATCAGAACACGGTCGCCAAAGCCCTTCTTCAGGTCCTTAGCCTCAATGACGATCTGGCCCAGACGAGGGCCCGGCGGGATCTGAATCTCTTCAAAGTCGAGCTTGCGAGTACGCTCTGCCTCAGCAGCCATTTCCTCATAGCGAGCCAGACGAGCCTTGGACTTCGTCTGGCGTCCCTTGGCGTTCGAACGAACCCACTCGAGTTCTTCAGCCAGTCGCTTAGCAAGCTTCTGATCTTTCTTGCCCTGAACTTCCATGCGCTCGCGCTTCTTCTCCAGGTAAGTGGAGTAGTTGCCCTCATATGGGTGCAAGCGGCCACGGTCAACTTCACAAATCCATTCGGCGACATGGTCAAGGAAGTAGCGATCGTGGGTTACCGCAAGGACGGCGCCTGGGTAAGCAGCTAGGTGCTGCTCCAACCAGAGAACAGACTCTGCGTCCAAGTGGTTAGTAGGCTCGTCCAGAAGCAGCAAGTCTGGCTTTTGTAGCAACAACTTACACAGGGCGACGCGTCGACGTTCACCACCGGATAGATGGGTGACCATTTCGTCGCCTGGAGGACAACGTAATGCGTCCATAGCCTGTTCGAGCTGATTGTCGATATCCCAAGCGTCGGCCGCATCAATGGCTTCTTGCAGTTTGCCCATTTCTTCAAGCAATGCATCGAAGTCTGCGCCCTCTTGGGCCATCTCTTCTGAAATCTCGTTAAAGCGAGTGATCTTTTCGTAGATCTCGCCAACGCCTTCCTGGACGTTGCCCAGAACGGTTTTTTCCTCGTTCAGTGGTGGCTCCTGCATCAGGATGCCTACCGAATATCCTGGCGAGAGTCGAGCCTCACCATTGGACGGGGTATCGAGACCCGCCATGATCTTCAAGATCGTTGACTTACCAGCACCATTGGGTCCTACGACACCAATTTTTGCGCCCGGGAAGAACGACATGCTGACATTGTCGAGAATGACTTTGTCACCAACGGCTTTGCGAGCCTTGGTCATCGTATAAATGAATTCCGCCATGTACTTAAGGCTAGTCGGTGTGAGGGGGCAATATCGAATTATCACCCAACTATTTTGAGTTGGCGGTGTCCGGTTTCACATATTCGAACCGAACAGCGCCAATCATCCCAAATCTAGGCGGCTTGATCCGAATCTTTCGGCCAACTCGAATCTCCATCTTTCAAGGAGTCCTGATGCGAGGCCCTCTCGGTTTCACCCGTATCAATACGAACTCTGGTGAAGGAAGTCGTCCCAAATCGCAGATCATGGCCGATGCTGTACGCCTCAATATCAGCACTGGTTCCTTTAGTGCCATCCGCACGTTCATATTCTCGGATTTGCAACTTACCGAAGACCATCACGTGGTCTCCTTGCGACAGAGACTCCATCGAGTTTTCAGCCAAGCCCCTAAACGCTGATATCGAGTACCAGTTGGTAGGACCATCGACCCACTGGCCTGATTCCTGATCTTTCTTCCGTTCATGCGTCGCAGCTCGAAACTTCAACACGGCAACACCTTTTGCTGTCACGCTTAACTGTGGATCGGTGCCAACGATGGCACGGATGGTAACCAGATCACTCACGAGTACCTACTCCTTAGACTCTCAACACCAAGGACTCTTCTCGGTGTTGGTTCTCATCGTGCAGCACGAGCAGCACATAGGAATCCCCGCACTAACGAACTGTGGAAACTACGTTCTTGGACCGATCGCGGAAAGCCGTGACGCACAAGATGATCGCAATAATTAACCCCGGCAAAATCCAGCCAGTCCAGCCCAAGATTGAAGCCTGAGTCGTATCAAGAGGCGCACCCAATGTCATGAAGAGTGAAGTCAAACCGAAGCTGGCGTTAAAAACACCATGCGCCAGCGCGGCCGGCCACACCGAGTCACTATAGGAACGAATCCAGCCGAGAAACGCGCCGAGCACGGCACAAGCCCCACACATTGCAAGAACTCCCCATTCGGGTGCGAACGGATAGTTGTATCCAAGAAGTATCAATGGGGCATGCCAAGCTCCCCAAATAACGCCTGAAATAAGGATTGCCCCTAGTTTCCCGGAACGAGCGAGCCTAGGCCAAAGCCAGCCCCGCCAGCCAACTTCTTCTCCGATTGCCAAAAGAGCATTCATCAGCCCCGCAAGAACAATTAGCGCCGCTTGATCTGCCAAGTACAGCAGTGGTCCCTTCGATCCGGCTACAAAATGCAAAAGCGCAAAGTTTTCGAGGTCACCGGGAAACACTCCGAGCCATGTCCCAACGAAGGGAGCTTGAATCACCAATAAGACTGGGACAACAAATGCAAAAACGACAGCTACCACGACCCGTAGTGGTCTACGAATAGGCCAAATACCTGTGTCACGTACAAATTTAGACCCGCGACGCTCTAACAAGGCGACGATTAGTGCCGCTGCGGCCGGCGTGAACATCATCAGTGAAGCGACAGTAGAGAAGTAGGGTTCGTTGAGCCCGTCCCCTAGCCATAGGGGCAACGCGACGCACCACGCTAGTACGAGACTCAACACCGCAAAACAAACGATGCTCGCGCGACTACCAAATCTCAATACCGGCACTTTAAGTATCCCTAATCAGTTTCCAAAGTTCAGCGATACTTCCACCCTACCGACCCCAAGTCGAATTTTCGGTGAGCAATAAGCTAAACTAATTTCGGTTATGCCTCCGTAGCTCAGCTGGATAGAGCAAGAGCCTTCTAATCTCTAGGTCGTGGGTTCGAATCCCGCCGGGGGCACACAAATAAACCGCCGTTCACTTGGTAAAACAAGTGAACGGCGGTTTTTTCATTTGTCCAAAATCAGCGTTTTGACCATAGTTTGACCATAGTTTTTCTTGAGGTTCAGATGTTAACTTGCCGTCGTGCAACAGGGCCCAACTACATGCGATGCTCATTAAATCAGCCGCGGACACCGGCAGCACTCCAGGTCTAATTGACATGCGTGGGCGCCCGGAATTTCTGCTGGTCATCAATTTCCTGCGCAACAGAATCAACCTGTGTTGCCAGAAGACACCCGCTCACACTGCCGGTTTCTGGGCAAGAACTGAGCACCACCAACATATCCACACAAAATAGTGCCCAATAGCAACTGCAGAGTAACTTAGGCGTCAAGATTGCGATAAACTCTAGGCATTGTAGAAATCGAGAGGGAACAGGGAAAACTGTCACATGACACAACCGGTCGCCATTAGAACGCGACTTTTGCCTACCGAACGAACCAGTATCAACCTTATATTCCTGTTGGCAGGATTATCGTTCGCTTCATGGGCCGGCAGACTCTCAATCATCGATGATGTGCTGGGATTTTCAGGGCTTGGACTCGGCTCGTTTCTTCTATGCATGACCCTTGGTACTTTGATCGGTTTGTCCATCATTCCAACCATCAGCAAGTATGTCGCTACCAAGCGACTACTCTGCATCCTCCCACTCGGCCTAGCTCTTTGCCTTCCCCTTCTTGGTGTGGCCATCTCAATTACTCAAAGTACCTGGCTCGCGTACTTAACCTTGTTTGTAAATGGCATCATTTTCGGTTGCCTCGACATTATGATGAACGTCAGCGGAGCCAGAATTGAACGAAGCGTTGGTCGTAGCCTCATGCCGTCGTTCCATGGCTTTTTCAGTCTCGGCTCACTTCTTGGGGCTGGGCTGGCAACAGCTACAATCACAATGAAATTGCCAAGTATTTGGCATTTTGCACTAGTCTCCACATTGATTATCGCTTTTGCTTTCATTGCCCACCTCGGGCTGTCGGAGTGGGAGAACGAAAACTTCGCCGAACGCGCCAAAGAAAAGGCACAAGGTGATTCAAGGGCCACCGGGAAACTCGGTCTACTGCTTCTGTTAGGCCTCATGGTGGCTGGACTGAGCTTTACCGAGGGGGCAGCCAATGATTGGATTGCCGTCGCTACCGTTAACGGCCATGGACTGGAACATCAAGATGGCGCCCTCATGTTTACGCTCTTCGTTGGAGCCATGACACTTGGCCGCTTCTTGGGCGGTCTCCTTGTCGACCGGCTCGGGCACAAGTTCACTCTCTTGATAATGGGGACGATCGGGCTCCTTGGCGTCGTTCTCTTTATCGTCGAGTCAAACCCCTATTTCATTGGCTTAGGTTCAGCAATGTGGGGTCTTGGTAGCTCACTTGGATTCCCCGTCGGAATGAGCATCGCCGCCTCTAGAACTGAACGCCTAGGCCCCAGAGCAGTGAGTATCATCAGCGCCTTCGGATACGGCGCAATGCTTGGCGGTCCCCCGCTCATAGGTTTTGTCGTAGACAGTGTGGGACTGCCCCAGGCCTTGTGGATCTGTGTGGCGATCCTCATCGTTTCCCTCGTGCTCACTCCACGGGTCAGCCGCGGGCCAAACGCATCCAGCATCTCACGCTAAACGGGTAAGACAGCGCGCTCCTTGATATTGCGCATGACAATGGTGCTAGTCAGTTTTTCAACACCAGGTAGTCCCACGAGGACATCATCGTAAACTCGCTGATAGTGACTCAAGTCTTCTGCAAACACGCGCAGTAAGAAGTCAGGCTCACCAAATAGGCGCTGTGCATCAACAATCAGCTCTTCACGTTCAACTGCTAACTCAAAATCCTTAAGTTGTGCACGGTCTTTCAACGTGACAAAGACCAACGCCGCAAACCCGAGACCGACTCGCTCAGGTGCGATTACTGCCTGATATCCGGTGATCACGCCTGCACGTTCAAGTTCTCGAATGCGCCGGTGGCAAGGTGCTACTGATAAGCCAATTTTGGCAGCCAGTGCGGTTGCGCTGATTCTTCCATCGAGCTGCAATTCGGCAAGTATCGCACGATCCAATTCATCCATGAATTCAGAGTACAACACAAATATTTTGCGCCTACTCCTCCAACCTAGTCTTTTCTTTGCGCGATTGAACTTCAATGCCCAAAAATTGGCAAACACATTTGGGCGGATTTTTTCTAAGGTGAAGTCATCAGCAATTTCACGCTAAGGATGGACCATGGACTTCGCTCAGCTAACGGCCTTTCTGCTCATTTCAGTCACCTTAGCTTGCACGCCAGGCGCTGATTGGGCTTATGTCATTTCCTCTGCACTCCGGAAACAGAGCTATCAGCCAGCCGTTTGGGGACTACTCTCGGGTTATCTTGTGCATACCGTCTTACTGGTTTGCGGAATTGCCGCGCTCGTAGCCAGCTCGCCCACCATTCTCTCGTGGCTAACGGCAGCTGGTGCCATCTACCTACTTTGGCTAGGAATCTCCACGTTACGCTCGAGCAAAACCGCAACATTTTTCAGTGCCCCGCAACCATCCGCCATCGATATCACCGAAGGCGAGCCCAAGCTGGGCGAGACCAGCAACTCTCAGCTGGCTGGCAGCACGTCAATTGCTTTAGCATCACCACCGGTACAACAAGTTCCTGCGCGAACGGCCTTCTTCAAAGGGCTCCTCACAAGCGGAACCAACCCGAAAGCACTGCTGCTGTACGTGGCATTGATCCCCCAATATTTGGATTCAGATTTATCTCTACCTGTGCCCCTGCAAACGGGCATACTAGGACTAACGCACTTCACCGTTTCTATTGCGGTCTACTTCAGCGTGGCCTTTGCCTCGCGCGCCCTCCTTCGTTCCAGGCCGCTGGCAGCACGAGTTGTCACGTTAGTTTCCGGGATCATCATGATCTTGTTGTCACTCGCATTGATCTTTGAGCAGTTTTTCGTCTAATTGCTACTTTATTGAACACTGATCAAGACAATTGAACAGTGATCAAGTATGCTCTTTACCGGTGGTGTTTCAACCATCTGTAAATACGGTCTGAACCCGGCAATCCAAATAGCCGTGCAAGCAAGGCCCACGAGCATCGCGCTGGAGCAAGTGTGGAACTACCCTCAATAGGTTTAGAAAATGTTTCGGTTCGCTACGGTGACCGGGACGTTCTCAAGGACATCAACATCAGTCTTAACGAGCAGCGCATCGGTGTAATTGGCGCCAATGGTGCTGGGAAAAGCACCCTTTCTCGACTGCTCAACGGACTTGTGCTCCCCACCGAAGGATCTGTTCGCATTGGTGACCTAACCACCAGCCAGCATGCTAAACAAATCCGACGACAGGTCGGGTTCGTTTTTCAGAATCCTGCCAACCAGATCATCATGCCTATCGTTTCTGACGACATAGCCTTTGGCCTCAAGAACTTGTCACTGCCCAAAGCCGAACGCATTCAACGAGTAAACGAGACCCTGCATGAACTAAATATTTCGCATCTGGCTGACCGGGAAAGCCATACGTTATCCGGCGGCGAACAGCAGATGGTGGCGCTGGCTTCGGTACTAGCGATGCGACCTGAAACCATCATTTTTGATGAACCTACTACGATGCTGGATTTGCGTAACCGTTTGGCTTTCCAACATGAGATCTCGAAGCTATCCCAACGAGCGATCGTCGTCACTCACGACCTAGAAATCCTCGAAGACTTCGAACGAGTTCTCGTCATCACCGACGGCACAGTTGCCTTCGACGGTCAGCCTGCCGATGCCATTGCCCACTACCGACAATGGAGTCACGCATGATCGCTGCAAATAACACGTCTTATCTTGCGCGTATAAAGCCTGGGTGGAAGTTCGGTGCCTTGCTCGTCTTGAGCATTGCGTTGTACCTCATCAATTCGTGGACCGTCCTACTGTCGATCTTCATCGTAAGTGTCGTATTACTTCTGACGGCACGCGTGAATTTTAAACAGATCCGGCTACCGCTCATTTCATTGGCGGTCATCCTTAGTGTCGTTTTCATTCTGTTGGGCATCCAAACTGACTGGCTCAATGCACTGCGCTCGGTTCTCAGGCTGCTGACCATGTGCCTTCTGGCCTATTCGGTCAGTCTCACCACAAAATTTGAAGCCATGCTGGAACTATTTCAACAAGTCGCTTCGCCAGTCCGTTTTGTCGGTGGGAACCCGGCACAAATAGCTTTGGCACTTTCGATGACCATTCGCTTCATTCCCGAGCTAAAAAAGGTGTACGTAGAAGTTCGTGAAGCACAGCATGCTCGTGGACTAGCCAACAATCCGCTGGCTGTTACGGTTCCGCTAGTCATCCGCTCACTAAAAATTGCTGACGAAACTGCAGAGGCACTCGACGCTCGTGGCTACGATTCAGAGCCCGCAGCATTCCGACGCTAAACCATGTCATCACTCGATCAATATCAAGGAACTTCAATGTCTCGAAACCCCTCTTCTTCACAAACTAAAAATACGGTGTACATCGCTGTGTTTGCGGCGATGATCGCAGCAATGGGGTTGCTGCCACCAATTACCTTGGGCATCATCCCGGTACCAATTACTCTCCAAACCCTCGGCGTGATGCTCGCTGGTGCCCTGCTGGGCCCATGGCGAGGCGCTATGGCGTCGCTGGTGGTCGTGGTCCTCGCTGTCGCCGGGCTTCCACTGCTCTCAGGTGGTCGCGGTGGTCTCGCCGTTTTGCTCGGACCCACCGGTGGATATTTGGTCGGCTGGATTTTCGGTTCACTAGTGATCGGCGCACTGTTCAAGTATTGGGTTCTACGCAGGACCGGTAATACTGCACGCTTCCTTGCCGGACTCGCATCGGTCATTATTGGTGGAATCGGTGTGATCTACCTATGTGGTGTGCCGTGGACCTCCGTGGCCACAGGTATTGATGTTGGAACTTCCCTCATCGGATCCGCAGCTTTCCTCCCAGGCGATCTGTTCAAAGCCGTCGTGACAACACTCGTTGCCCTCACGGTTCATCGCAGCTACCGAGGACTAATGAGCTAAATACATGAACTTTTGGGATGCTCTGACGAGCTGGGCGGAACGTTTACCGAACAAGTCTGCAGTTGTTTCACTAACTGGTGAGTTGACCTACGCCCAGCTCGCAGGACGCGCCCAACACTTGGCTCATACGCTGCGTGAACTACCGGAACAGCGTGTGGGAATACTGGCGAACGACCCGATAACAATGGCTGTCGGGTTTCACGGAGCGGCTTTGGCAGGAAAAACCTTGGTCATTCTCGACCCATCCTGGCCAGAGGCTCTACTTCACACGATGGTTTCAACCCTCAAATGCGCCCACATCATGACTGACTTCAGTGCCGCGGATCTACAGAAAATCCCCGCCACAGTCTTCACGATTTCAGAGGGTGCCGACAATGCCCCGTGGGTTGCCCAAGAGCTTCCAGAGGACCGAGAACTCCTGATCATTTGCACTTCAGGAACTACTTCACGGCCTAAAGCCATCATTAGAACAGCCAGATCTTGGCAGTGTTCAGTGGAAGTCGGAGCTCCGATACTGAAAGCCACCGAAGCGAGTATTACTTTGTCGCCCGGACCGATATCTCACGGACTTGGTCTCTACTCGCTAGTGGAGTCCATCCACACAGGCGGAACATTTGTTGGGTCCGGACGATGGAGCACACAAGGAGCCAAGAATCTTTTAGGTCGCCTCAGATGCAACCGAGTAGTCACTGTGCCGACAATACTTGATCGTTTATTCTCCGATATGGAATTGCAACAGCTCGCGAGCATTCGTTGGGTCATCAGTGGTGGTGAATCATTATCACCGCGGATCGTGGCTCAACTTCAAACGTTGCCATCCTACGAATCGTGCGTTGAGCATTTCGGAAGTAGCGAGCACAGCCTGATCGCTTATTCACATAGAGACACCAATGAACAACTAAGCGATGGTTTCTCTGGACAACTCTTTCCGACGGTTTCAGTGCACCTTCATGAAGTCGATCCAGTCACGGGGATCGGCACTGCCTACGTAGACAGTCCTTTTAACGCCATCGGATACGATCCCCAAACGGCACCGTCTATAGCTCGGTGCAACGCTTCAACCAGTACATTGGATCAGGCAAGGCAAATCAGCGACCAGCAGATTGCCTTCATTCGCCGCGAGGATGGAATGCTCAACCTGCATGGCAATAATATTCATCCCGCGGAAATCATCGCCGTGTTTTCAACTTTGAACATGACTGAAGTCAAAATTCATCGCGATACCGAAAGCGATAAGCCTCGGCTGATTGCCTATGTTCGCTCCCCCGTTATTGACGGTGAACTTCTTCGAGAAAAGCTCTTTGAGCAGTTGCCAGTATTCAAGATTCCACACGAGGTTGTGTCACTTAATAGCTGGCCTCAAGGATTTAGCGGTAAAGCCTCGATTACCACCTTGTCGGACGATGCCCCAGAAATACTTAAGAGAATACAAATACGATGAATAACGCCTACATCATTGATGCCCTTCGTACTCCTATCGTCCGTGCTGGCAAAGAATACTCTCGCATCAGCGCCGACAAGCTTCTTGCTCCACTGCTAACTGCCTTGGTGGAAAGAGCTGGGATACATGCAGTTGATGTTGACCATGTGTTTCTTGGCAATGCAGCTGGCCCAGGTGGAAATATCGCTCGTGTAGCCGTTCTCGCATCGGTCTTGCCTGAGACGGTGAGCGCCACCAGTATGGATGCCCAGTGCGCCAGTGGCTTAGAAGCAATTGCAGCGGGGGCTCGGATGATTCGTTGCGGTGAAGCGGATATCGTTCTAGCTGGCGGCGTCGAATCCGTGAGCACGGCACCATGGCGGGTTGAGAAACAAGAATCCGTCACGGTGCCACCAAAATTATATTCACGTGCAAGGTTCACCCCGGTTCCAAATGCTGACCCGGAAATGGGCGTCGCAGCCGAAAATATCGCCACCCGGTACAACATCAGCAGGGAGCGCCAAGATAGTTTCGCTTTACAAAGCCACCAACGGGCCGTGCAAGCGCAAGCAGAAGGCGTATTTGACGATGAGTTGCTCCCCATAGGCACGTCAACAGGACTCGTTTCTGAAGACACCTGTCCCCGGCCTTCACTCACCGACAAGAAACTCTCCGCGCTCAAACCAGCTTTTGTGGAGAGTGGAAGCGTTACGGCAGGAAACTCGTGCCCCATAAATGATGGGGCCAGCGTCGTGCTGCTGGTGAGTGAGAAGGTAAGGCAGTCATTGAGCCCATCCTTCGCGTTGAAGTATTTGACTGCAGCTTCGGGCGCGTATGATCCAGAGCTTCTCGGGATGGCTGCCGTTCCTGCCTATCAAAAACTCCAAAATCAGCTAGGGGAAGAACCGTCACATCATGCGCCGTTGATTGAGTTTAATGAAGCATTTGCTGTTCAGGCATTAGCTTGCCTAGACATCTTGGGTATCGACCCGGCAACAGTTAATCGCAACGGTGGCGCACTAGCCTTGGGACACCCATACGGTGCTAGTGGCGCGATATTGACTACGAGACTGTTCCGGCAGGCTCAAAAACAGGGACTCTCCGGTCAGCGCGCCTTGGCACTGATGGCCGCAGCGGGCGGAACGGGAAGTGCTATCGCCTTCGAATCCGTCGTTTCCTGAAGTCAAACACCGAGAAGGCTAAATATTAAAACCTAGGGCACGCATCTGTTCGCGACCATCTTCGGTAATTCGTTCTGGTCCCCATGGTGGAGTCCATACCCAATTGATGTGGTGAACAGTCACGAGGTGCTCTAGGGCTTGGCTAACTTGCTCCTCAATGATGTCAGTCAGCGGGCATGCTGGCGTTGTTAGTGTCATAGCAATTTCAAGCACAGCGCCTTCAACAAAACGCAACCCATAAACGAGTCCTAAATCGACAATGTTGACCCCAAGTTCCGGGTCAATGACGTCTTTGAGCGCTTCTTCGATCTCTTCAATTGGACGGGCAATCCTCGTCTGCGCAGTTGGCACAGCTTCGCTCATTGAACACCCCACGCGTACCTATAAGGTTTACCTAAATCTATTTAATGACACTATAGTCACGTTTTTAGGGTGTTAGCCAATTTTTGGCTTCATACGTCATGCAAAGACAGATTTGTGAACATTCATCTCCACGTTACTCAATGGGAAACCTAGTTCCGCTTTAAAAACACAGAGGCAGCAATCATTCGAAAAATGATTGCAGCCTCTGTGGATTGGTCGAACTTAGATATTGAACCCTAGGGCTCGCATCTGGTCGCGACCATCGTCAGTAATGCGCTCTGGACCCCAAGGTGGCATCCAGACCCAATTCAGACGGTGATCATCAACGATGTTCTCCAGCGCCTTGCTAACCTGCTCTTCGATAATATCGGTGAGCGGGCAAGCCGCGGTGGTCAAGGTCATGTCCAGTAGCAGTACGCCGTCATCTGCGTACTTCAGGCCATAGAGCAACCCCAGGTCGACGATATTAACACCGAGCTCGGGGTCAATAACGTCCTTGAGTGCTTCCTCAACATCTTCCAGAGGAGTCGAAACGGCTCCCTGGCTCTGTTCGGTTGATTCGCTCATAAAATTACCTTTAGGCCTTGACGTTCAGGTAGCGGTCGTAGCCTTCTTCTTCAAGGCGGTCAGCCAGCTCAGGGCCGCCCTGTTCTGCAACACGGCCGTCCACGAACACGTGCACGAAGTCTGGCTTGATGTAGCGCAGGATGCGGGTGTAGTGGGTGATCAGCAGGGTACCCATGTTGTTCTCGTCCTGAGCGCGGTTAACACCCTCGGAAACGATCTTCAACGCGTCAACGTCCAGACCCGAGTCGGTCTCGTCCAAAACAGCGAACTTAGGCTTGAACAGTTCCAGCTGCAGGATCTCAACACGCTTCTTCTCACCACCGGAGAAGCCTTCGTTGACGTTACGGCCAGCGAAGTCAGCATCGATCTTCAGCTTGCTCATTGCTTCCTTGACATCCTTGGTCCAGGTACGCAGCTTCGGAGCTTCTCCGTCGATGGCGGTCTTGGCGGTGCGCAGGAAGTTGGTCATGGTGACGCCTGGTACCTCTACTGGGTACTGCATAGCCAGGAACAGGCCAGCCTTGGCGCGCTCGTCGACGCTCATCTCCAGCACATCTTCGCCGTCAAGGGTAATGGAGCCCGAGGTGACGGTGTAGCGTGGGTGACCGGCGATGGTCGAAGCAAGGGTGGACTTGCCCGAACCGTTAGGACCCATGATTGCGTGGGTCTCGCCGGTGTTGATGGTTAGGGTTACACCCTTGAGAATTTCCTTCTCGCCCTGCTCGGTTTCAATCGAGACGTGCAGGTCCTTGATTTCCAGAGTAGACATACGTCGTTCCGTTTCTTTCTAAAAAGCTCTATGGCTAAAAAGCTGGTGAAGCAGGCACTGACTAGTTGTCAGTTGCAGCCAGTTCTTCTTCGATGGTGTCGGTCAAACGCTCCTGCAGAGCTTCATCACCGATCTGCTGAACGATCTCGTTCAAGAAACCACGTACTACCAGGCGGCGTGCGGTCTTTTCGTCGATACCGCGAGCCATCAGGTAGAACAGGTGCTCATCATCGAAGCGACCGGTGGTCGATGCGTGACCCGCACCGTCAATCAGGCCGGTTTCGATTTCCAGGTTTGGAACCGAGTCCGCGCGTGCGCCATCGGTCAACACCAGGTTGCGGTTGGCTTCGTACGAGTCGGTGCCAACCGCTTCCTTCTGGATCAGCACGTCGCCAACCCAAACGGTGTGTGCATCCTTGCCCTGCAGGGCACCCTTGTAAAGAACATTCGACTTGCAGTTGGCCACAGCGTGGTCAACAAACAAGCGGTGTTCCAGGTGCTGTCCGGCATCTGCGAAGTACAGACCGTAGAGCTCGATTTCCGCACGTTCGCCGGTGAAGCGAGCCGATGGGTTCACGCGCACCAGATCGCCACCGAAGGATACGGCGATGTGCTTGAAGGATGCGCCCTGAGCGACAAGTGCCTGCTGCGATGAAGCATGCACTGCGTCATCTTCCCAAGCCTGCAAGGAGACAACGGTCAAGCGAGCGTTGGCGTGAACGTCGAATTCAACGTTCTGAGCCAGCACTGCTGAACCAACGTGGTCCAAGATCACGGTGGCTTCCGAGTTTTCCTCGGCAACGATGATCAAGTGCTGAGCTGCTGGAGCCAGCGATTCGCCGGTGATGCGAACGCTTGCCTTGGCACCCTCTGCATTCTTAGGAATGGTCACAACCTGAGTCTCGGAAGCGTACTTCCAAGCATTGGCCGAGACGCGATCATCTGGGGTGTGCGCAACGCCGTTCAAAGCATCGTCAGAAGAAACGACGGTCAAGGTGGCGATGTCGTTACCCGATAGCTCAACCTTTGGAGCAGCTCCGGTGAGCTCGTCACTGTGCAGACCCTTCAGGCGCTTGAGCGGGGTGAAACGCCAATCCTCTTCACGACCGGTCAGCTTGGCGAAGTCCTCAACGTTGGTGCTGGTCAGACGACCTGCACGTGAGGAATCCGGCACGCCAACTCCCCCGCCGTGGCTGTGAGCCTTAGCGGAAGCTCCACCCAAAGGTGAGCTGTCGTTTTCGTTGATTGGCGAAAGGTTTTCGCCCTCTTCGGTGAAACCAGGAATGGATGGGGCGCCGATGCGCACCTTCTCATCTGGGATATGGGTGGTGGTCTCCGACATTCTTAGCCGACCGATCCTTCCATCTGAAGTTCAATAAGGCGGTTCAGTTCCAGCGCGTATTCCATTGGAAGCTCACGGGCGATTGGCTCAACGAAGCCACGCACGATCATCGCCATTGCCTCGTCCTCGGCCATACCGCGGGACATGAGGTAGAACAGCTGCTCTTCGGAAACGCGGGAAACGGTTGCCTCGTGGCCCATGGTGACATCGTCTTCGCGAACGTCAATGTATGGGTAGGTATCCGAACGCGAAATTTGGTCAACCAGCAGCGCGTCACAAACCACCGAGTTCTTGGTGCCCTTGGCACCCTCCTGCACCTGAACCAGACCACGGTAAGCCGAACGGCCACCGTTACGAGCCACCGACTTAGCCACAATGGCCGAGGAGGTGTTCGGAGCGATGTGAACCATCTTCGATCCGGTGTCCTGGTGCTGACCTTCGCCTGCGAAAGCGATGGACAGGGTCTCACCCTTGGCGCGTTCGCCAACGAGGTAAACCGCAGGGTACTTCATGGTGACCTTCGAACCGATGTTGCCATCGACCCATTCCATAGTTGCGCCCTCTTCACAGACGGCACGCTTGGTCACCAGGTTGTATACGTTGTTCGACCAGTTCTGGATCGTGGTGTAACGGACGCGGGCGCCCTTCTTCACGATGATTTCCACAACGGCGGAGTGCAGCGAGTCCGACTGGTAGATCGGTGCGGTGCAACCCTCGATGTAGTGAACGTACGAATCCTCATCGGCGATGATCAGGGTGCGTTCGAACTGGCCCATGTTTTCCGTGTTAATACGGAAGTACGCCTGCAGTGGGATCTCTACGTGTACGCCCTTAGGAACGTAAACGAAAGAACCACCGGACCACACTGCGGTGTTCAGCGAAGCGAACTTGTTATCGCCCGCAGGAATAACCGAGCCGAAGTACTCTTCGAAGATCTCTGGGTGTTCCTTCAAACCGGTATCGGTATCGAGGAAGATCACGCCCTGAGCTTCGAGGTCTTCACGCAGCTGGTGGTAAACAACCTCGGACTCGTACTGAGCTGCAACACCGGAAACCAGGCGCTGCTTTTCAGCCTCAGGAATACCCAACTTGTCGTAGGTGTTCTTGATGTCTTCAGGAAGTTCGTCCCAGGTCGTTGCCTGCTTCTCGGTGGAGCGGACGAAGTACTTGATGTTGTCGAAGTCAATGCCCGAGAGGTCTGGACCCCAGGTTGGCATTGGCTTGCGATCGAAGTACTTCAGTGCCTTCTGGCGGCGTTCGAGCATCCATTCCGGCTCGGACTTGAGGGCGGAAATATTCGCCACAACGTCCTTGTCGACGCCGCGGCGAGCATTGGCACCCGCGTCATTCTTATCTGACCAGCCATATTCGTAATTGCCGATTCCGTGGAGTTCGGGGTTCTTCTCCAGAATTTCGGAAATTACACCTGGGTCGGCAGACTCCTGTGCAATCTGATCCGTCATCGCGGCCTCTCCTGCTTCGTGAACTGAATTCGAGTTCTCTTCTCAGCGCGCATTGGCGCCTTTTCACGCCCCACAGGGATGTGGGTCGTGCACACGTGTCCGCCACCGGCCAAGGTCGACAATCGTCGAACGTCGACGCCTAACAGGCGGGCGAACATTTCAGTTTCGATGTCGCAAAACACCGGAAACTCTCGTGCCAAATCTTGTATCGGGCAGTGCCCCTGGCATAGCTGAACGCTATGCATCAGTGCCGTTGCCACCTTGGTGTCAACTTTTCGGGTGTACCCTACGAATCCGTCAGCACTAAGCAAATTGCTAAGTACTTCGGCTCGTGCTTCCAGCCCTTCAACACCGGTGAGCGCCTTGGCGTACCGGGTTTCCATTTCAGCGAAACGGTTCCGAGCGAACTTGCGAATGGCATCGTCGCCGGCAGCTTCGCCGAGCATCTTTAGAGCATCGGTGGCAATTTCCAAATAATCGTTGCCGAGCTTTGTCTGGCCGCGGTGCGAGAGCACGTAGCGGCGGGACGGACGCCCTGCACCCGACTTCTGGTTTGCTACCAGTTTCACCTCGACGAGCCCAGATTTTGACAGCGCGTCAAGGTGGCGACGAACGGCCGCTGGCGTGAAGCCTAGCTTGTTGCCAAGCTCGGCCGCACTAACCGGCCCGTCCTCAAGTACTGCGTAGAGGACACGGTCGCGCGTGCGTTCTTCGGTATCCCCAACTGCACCAAGCGTTTCTGCAGTGGAGTCACTAGCTGAGTCCAAATTTGATGAATACACAACACAATCATGCGTAAATTTTCCCGCCCGGTCTAGTAAGGAAGGACTTACTAAGGGAGAGCTTGCCCACTTCTAGATCCGTACCTTATTAGCGCCTAGCGTTTTTTATTCTTCCGCTGACGCGTATCGCTGGCGAGCATTGGTGACACGTTCATCTAAATAACAAGTTCGACATGTCGTAGAATGTTTTGGTGTCTTCCGTAACCCCCAGTCTCGTCATCAAGGAACTGGCCAAAGATTTAGGGCCTGTCCCCGCCTTGGACAATCGCATGTTGCGCGTCCTTGAATCGGTATCCCTCAAGGCATACCCCGGCCAAGTCACTACCCTCCTCGGCGCGAATGGCGCAGGTAAGTCCACAACTTTGGCATGCGCCCAAGGGCTCTTACGACCAGAAGGTGGCACTGTTGAGCTACTGGGTCAAGATCCCTACGGCGATAACCCCGAACTCCGATCGCGTGTAGGTGTCATGCTTCAAGATGGTGGTTTGCCACCATCGATGCGTCCAGTACCCCTGTTGCGACATGTCGCCTCGCTCTACCAGAACCCCATCGACATCGATGCATTGATTAAACGCCTAGACCTTGAGTCCTTTGGCACTCGCACAATTCGCCGGCTTTCTGGCGGACAGAAACAACGAGTTGCTCTCGCCATCGCACTGGCTGGCGATCCAGAAGTTGTTTTCCTCGATGAGCCAAGCGCCGGGCTTGACCCACAATCGCGCCAAGTTGTCTTCGACTTAATTGCGGAATTGCGTGATGCTGGCAAGGCCATCATTCTCACCACGCACCTGATGGATGACGCGCAGCGCCTGAGCGATTACGTGTACATCATCGACAAGGGCTGCACGGTAGCTCAGGGAACAGTTGCCGAACTCACCGACCGGGCCGCCGAAGACCAAGATGCCCGCCCAATTTCTTTTGCAGCACAACCAGGCCTCAGCCTGCCAGAACCGCCCGCAGGACTTTACCTGTCCGAGACTTCGGCTGGCGAGTATCGCTTGGACGGGATCAGCTCCCCAGAGCATCTGCACTGGCTCACCAGCTGGTGGCTCAAAGAAGGCATTCTGCCTTCCCAGTTAAACCTGCAGTCCCGAAGCCTCGAAGACGTATTCCTCGAATTCGCACAGAAGGAGGAACACGCATGAGCCAACAAGTAGTCACCAACAATGCGGTTTCGCCATTTAAACGCATTCTCATCCAAGGTAAATACGAATCCTTGCAGATGTTGAGCAACGGTGAACAACTGATTCTTGCGGTGGTGATGCCACTGATTGCCCTATTCGTGCTCACTTTAACGAACCTTCTTGACGACGTGGCCGAACGAAGCATCGATGCTGCCGTTCCTGGCGTTTTGGCGTTGTGCGTCATTTCAACAGCGTTCACTGGACAAGGCATCGGCACCGGATTCGACCGTCGCTATGGCGTTCTCAAAATGTTCTCCACGACTCCCCTAGGAAAGACTGGACTCATTTTCGGCAAGGTCATCGCAGTACTAACCGTTCTGGTGATTCAGGTAGTTCTTATTACCGTCGTTGCGCTGTTCATGGGGTGGCACCCGAACCTCTGGGGTATTGCGCCAGGCATCCTCTTCCTGCTCCTTGGCGCTGCCGCGTTCACTTCTCTGGGACTACTCATTGCTGGAACCGTGCGACCAGAAGCCACCTTGGCCATCACTAACCTTGCTTGGATCTTGCTCGCTGGCGCCGGCGGCGTGCTGTACCCGCTAAGCATGGCTCCTGCATGGATTCAGCCAACGCTAAATGCGTTACCGTCAGCAGCTCTTGGTGACGCCATGCGTGAGGCACTAATTTCAGGCCACTTCAGTATCGCTGGTCTTATTTTCTTAGTCCTTTGGTCTGCTGCTGGCTCATTTGCGGCCATCAAGCTCTTCAAATGGAACTAACCACCACACACATCTTCAAGGGAGATTTCCATGTCTTCAGACCTAGCTACTAAGAGCTGGTCCGAAAAGCTACCAACGAAGGTCACCGGACTAGTACATGGCCTCGCGATCGCTTCGTTGGTCTCGCAGGTAGGCATCATCGTCACTGGCGGTGCCGTTCGACTGACCAATTCCGGTCTCGGATGCTCGCATTGGCCAAATTGCGTACCCGGCTCCATGACCCCAGTGCCTGCAATGGGTATCCACGGCATCATCGAGTTCGGCAACCGTACCTTGACGTTTGTACTCTTGGCGATCGCCGTCGCATTCCTGATTTCGGTATGGTCGATGCGACGGACCCACGCTTCGTTGTTCAAACTGGGGCTAGTTCTCCTACTTGGGATTCCGGGACAAGCAGTAATTGGCGGAATCACCGTGTGGACGGGACTGAATCCTTGGGTTGTCTCCTTGCACTTCCTGCTTTCAGGGACGCTAGTCATCTTGGCCACGATATTGGTCAATCGCACGCGCACCGAATTGAAGGCTCAAGAGCATCAGCCGACTACTAAGACTATCCGCCAGGTCGCTACCGCTGCTTGGATCTTTAGCATCATCTCGGTCATTCTAGGCACTATTGTCACTGGAACTGGACCCCACGCAGGCGACGCGACGACCCCGCGTCATATGTTTGATCCGCTACTGGTCACACGCATGCATACCGCTCCGGTATACCTGCTCATTCTCGCTACGATCGTCCTGCTTGTTTTGGCCTATAAGGCCGGCGAGAATGCCCGTTTACGCGCTTCGCTGTGGTGGTTAGTAGTCGTCATCCTCATCCAGGCTGCCATCGGCTACACACAGCATTTCACTGGCTTGCCGATTGCTCTAGTGCTCTTGCATATGTTGGGAGCAAGCCTGCTCTTGGTATCGAGTACAGACGTTTGGGATCGAGCTAATCTTCTTCCAAAATATCAACGAGTAGATAGCTAACATCAACTCAAAAGCCTGGGTGGCCCTGCAAATTTTGCAGGGCCACCCAGGCTTTTTTGTAGGACGAATGCCTACTGAGCCATCGCACGCTTCTCAAACCAGAGGAGTCCATATAAGCCAAAATAAAAGTAGGCAATGCCAGCAAGCCAGAATGCCGCCATCAGCATTCCCTGATCAATGATCGACAGTACAGACAGTGCTACACCTATGAGGCAGGTAGCCCAAAGAGCAACTCTCACGTTTAGTAGGAAGCCAATCCCACAAATGAGCCCAACCACTAAGTAGATGTAAGGACCTGCACCTTCAACGGCACCGGTCATAACTCCTGAAATGATTAACAGGACGGGGAGCAGCATGGTTACGCCGCCAATAATCTGAATCCTGCGGGATCGCTTAGTCCGGCTCAGGTGACTAAGTTTAAGATTATTCGCACCGGCTAACATCCACGCGGTAATCATTGATGGGACGAAAAACATTCCCAGTCCCGTTCCGCAAATAAGTACCACAAAGGTCATGATGAGCGCCGCCGCGATACTGTATTTGCGCGCAATCACCGGCTTCATCACGGCTGATGTTGCCACCATGAGTGCCAATGCTATGAAAACCAGAAGTTGGGTAGCGGCAAAGACATCAGAGTATCCGTAATTGATACTCAGCCCCTGGGCCTCGGCGGGGCCAAACCCCATGTTGACAACCGTTGAATCTGAAGAACGTGAAACGATCGCAGCAAACAGGCCAGTAACCAGTGCCACAATGCCAAGTATGCGCCGTATCCGTCGCATTCTGGGCGCATTCCCCTCGCGTAAAACTTCATCCAGATAGGGCGCCGCCACAGATTCAGGTGAGCCCAGAGCCGCAATAATTTCGCTTTCAGTACGTCCGCGCTCTCGGCCTTCGTCAATATGCTCTGCGATGTCTTCAACAAGCCCATGTCGCGCTTCTACCGGAACGTTCCGTAATAGGCGGTCCAGTGAGCGCAAATAATCCTCGACGTTTTGATCCTTAGTGCCCCTGGCCATGTTGCCCTCCCAGCAATTCATCAACCTGTGTCGTAATTTCCGCCCACACGGTGCGAAACTCTTTGAGCATGACTCGTCCATGCTCAGTGATTGAATAGTATTTTCGTTTTCTACCTGCCCCGCCTTCTTCCCAGCGAGTTTCAACCAACCCGGCGGTTTTCATGCGGGCCAGTAACGGGTACAAGCTGCCTTCCCCCGCCGTTAGATGACGTTTGGTCAGCTCTTCAGCAAGTTCTAGGCCATATTTGTCGTCATTTGCCAGCGAACCTAAAACACAATATTCAAGAACGCCCTTGCGTATGTTCGTTGCTATCTTTTCGCGCTGTTCGAGCATAGAAACACCATACCTTGTATAACAAGACTTGTATAGCAAGATATAAACATTAGACAATCTCCACGAAGGAAAACCCACTAATGGGCAAACAAAAGCCCCTCCGCTCATCATTGATGTTGCGAAGGGGCGATTAGATTTTACAATCCAAAGTAGTACTTAGCCGAACAGTGGGCTTCCCACGAACGGATCAATGGCCAGAGCCAAGAAAACGATCGACAGGTAGGTGATGGAAATATGGAAGACCTTCATGGCCTTACGATTGACGACCGCAGGCTTGTGGTCACCCTGAGCTTCACGGTAGAGCACATGAGATTCGTAGATGAACCAGACACCAGCGCCACCGGCAATCGCCGTGTAGACGATACCTGCATGACCCAGTGGCACCAACAGAAGCGAACAAACCACTGTTGCCCATGCGTAAAGCACAACCTGCACCGACACGCGACGAGCATTGGCGATAGCGCCGAGCATTGGCACCGAAGCGGCGTTGTAGTCCTCTGCATACTTCATCGATAGAGGCCAGTAATGAGGAGGAGTCCACAAGAAAATGACCAAGAACAGAATGATCGCTGGCCATTCAATGGTCTCTTTAACTGCAGCCCATGCGATCAGCACTGGCATGCATCCGGCAATCCCGCCCCAGACGATGTTCTGCGCGGTGCGGCGCTTGAGAATCATCGTGTAGAAAACTACGTACAGCAAGATCGCCGCCAAGCCGAGGGCTGTGGTGAGCGGATTAGTTCCTACCCAAAGCACCACCAAGGACGTAATCGCTAGGGCCCATGAGAAGATCAGCGCTTCCTTAGGGGTCAGATCGCCAGTCACGAGCGGACGACCCTTGGTACGCTTCATCAACTTGTCCATGTCGCGATCGAGATAGCAGTTGAATGCTCCCGACGCTCCAGCGGCCATGGCGCCACCAACGAGAGTGGAAACCATCAACCATACCGACGGGAATCCTCGCTGAGCGAAGATCATAGTCGGCAAGGTGCTCACCAAAAGCAACTCGATCACGCGAGGCTTAGTCAACGCCAGATAGGAGCTGGCCTTGCGCTTCATATAGTCTCCGGTGCTCTCACCAGGCTGACGCGAGGCGCGTGGCACTGATGCTCCGGCGACACTTTGAGTCTTCAATTAAACGCACTCAGTTCTTCACGGGTACAAGATAGACACAATCATTCTACGCCCGATAGAAATTCTTTGAAACTCCAAAGCACGCTGTTCGTCGGTATTTGTTGGTGATATCAGTCAAGCGCCACACCAAATTGACCATGCCAACAGATAGCGACACGCGCAAAAATTCCGACACGAAGCGGCTACGCCGCGAACTCCGATCAGCTTCGGCGCTCAACTCAACGTCACGAAGTCTCGCTATGTGGACGGGCCAACCAGCTGCGCGTGAGCGGATCACCGACCGGAGGCCGCAGACTGTGAATTTTTCGTAATCGGCACAAGTCTGGCATTCGGTCATGTACGCCCGAATCGACAAGCACATAAACACACGCTTGTTGAGGAACAAAAAACAAAAAATCATATTTGTAGAGAGCGGCAGACCACGCGCAATCGTCTCCCCCAATACCGTGGGGAAGTAACCCGCAGACTCCTTGAGTTGAACTTGGTGACCGGGGTAACAATGCACAGAAAAGCGCTTCGTTGTTTGTCTAGCGTGAATCCATGGTTACGCCGAGGAAATAAACTTGCGCGTCATCTTGCTATAACCAACACCTCACACATCGTTTTCGCGATAGAGTTGAACGAGATTGCGCCGTCGCAACCTACATCTTTCTGGTCTCTGAAGAGTTCTGGAACATGTGGGAGGCGACGGCGTATTGCGTGTCAGCGGGAGATATCTCCCGTCCAAGCCTGAATGGAAGGAACGCCGCTGTGGCGACTGAATCCTTAGTAGAAGAGTTTTCACTGACCGAGTTGGACCGTAAGGCCATTGACACGACTCGTGTCTTGGCAGCCGACGCTGTTGAAAAAGTTGGCAATGGCCATCCCGGAACCGCCATGAGCTTGGCCCCGGCTGCCTACCTGATTTTCCAGAAGCACCTGCGCCATGATCCCAAGGATCCAAACTGGATCGGCCGCGACCGTTTCGTGCTCTCCCCTGGTCACACTTCACTGACCTTGTACCTGCAGCTCTTCCTCTCCGGCTATGGCCTGGAAATGGAAGACATCGAAGCACTGCGTACCTGGGGTGCAAAGACCCCAGGTCACCCAGAGTACGGTCACACCGCCGGCGTTGAGATCACCACCGGCCCACTGGGCCAGGGTCTGGCTTCCGCCGTGGGCTTCGCTTACTCCCAGCGCCGCATGCGTGGCCTGCTGGATCCAGCTGCCGAAGCTGGCACCAGCCCATTCGATCACACCGTATATGTCATCGCTTCCGATGGTGACCTACAAGAGGGCGTCACCTCCGAGGCCTCCTCGCTGGCTGGCCATCAGGAACTGGGCAACCTAGTTGTGATCTACGATGACAACAAGATCTCCATCGAAAACGACACCGACATTGCCTTCACCGAAGACGTTCTGGGTCGCTACGACTCCTACGGCTGGCACACCCAGCGCGTTGACTGGACCGTCACCGGCGAATACGTCGAAGACCTCAAGGCACTGGACGAGGCCATCCGCGCCGCCAAGGCCGAAACTTCCCGCCCATCGATCATCGCCCTGCGCACCGTGATCGGCTGGCCAGCACCAACCAAGCAGAACACCGGTGGTATCCACGGCTCGAAGCTGGGTGCTGAAGAAGTTGCAGGCCTCAAGGAGGTTCTGGGCTTCGACCCAGCAAAGAACTTCCACATCGACCAGGAAGTTCTGGATCACGCTCGCGAAGTTGTCACCCGCGGTGCAGAACTGCACGCTTCATGGAACGAAGGCTTCGAAGCATGGAAGAGCGCTAACCCTGAACAGGCTGCCCTGCTAGAGCGTCTGGAATCGGGCAAGCTGCCTGAGGGCTGGACCGAGAAGCTCCCAGTCTTCGAGCCAGGTTCCACCATGGCCACCCGTAGCGCTTCGGGCAAGGTTATCAACGCCATTGCCGATGAACTGCCAGAACTCTGGGGCGGCTCGGCCGACCTTGCAGGTTCGAACAACACCACCATCGATACGGCAAAGTCCTTCGCACCTGAGCGTCGCTCCACCGCATCGTGGGACGCCAGCCCTTATGGCCGCGTACTGCACTTCGGTATCCGCGAGCATGCCGCTGCTTCGATCGTCAACGGTATTGTGCTCTCCAGCCCAACCCGCGCGTTCTCCGGCACCTTCTTGATCTTCTCGGATTACCAGCGCCCAGCGATCCGCTTGGCCGCCCTGATGGGTGTTCCATCGATCTTCGTGTGGACCCACGACTCGATCGGTCTGGGCGAAGACGGCCCAACCCACCAGCCTGTAGAGCAGCTCGCTTCCCTGCGCATCATCCCGAACTTCGACGTTGTTCGCCCAGCGGACGCCAACGAAGTTGCCTACGCATGGCGTGGCATGCTGGAGCTGACCGATACTCCATCGGGCATCGTACTCTCCCGCCAGAACCTGCCAATCTACGACCGCTCGGCCACCGGCTTCCGCGGTGCAGAAGGCACCTTGAAGGGTGGCTACATCCTGGCTGAAGCTGTCCGCGATGGCGCAGAGGTCACCCCTGATGTCATCTTGCTGGCCACCGGTTCCGAGGTGGAATTGGCAGTTGAGGCTCGTGAAGAACTGGCCGCGAAGAACATCGCTGCCCGCGTGGTGTCCTTGCCTTCGCTGGAATGGTTCGCCAAGCAGGATGCGGCTTACCGCGAAGAAGTACTGCCAGCTGCCATCACCGCTCGCGTCTCGGTAGAAGCCGGTGTCGCTCAGGGGTGGCGTGAACTGGTCGGCGCTAACGGCGAGATCATCTCCCTGGATCACTTCGGCGCATCCGCCGATTACAAGAAGCTGTACTCCGAGTTCGGTATCACCACCGCGGCCGTTGTCGCCGCCGCCGAAACCTCCGTACAGAACGCTGCAAAGTAAGGAACCGAAGTAACTATTATGAGCAACCCAAATACTCAGGCCCTGTCCGATGCCGGCGTTTCGATCTGGCTCGATGACCTCTCCCGCGAACGACTGACCAGTGGCTCGCTGGCCAAGCTGATCGAAGAGAAGAACGTTGTTGGTGTGACCACCAACCCTGCGATCTTCGCCGCGTCGCTGTCCAAGGCTGAGGTGTACGGTGAAGCGATCGCCGAGCAGCGCGATAAGTCAGTTGAAGATGCGATCACCGAGATCACCAGCGACGACGTGGCTGCAGCCTGCGACCTGTTCAAGGGTGTCTACGATGCCTCCAACGGTTTCGACGGACGCGTGTCCATCGAGGTTGACCCTCGCCTGGCTCACGAAACTGCCCCAACCATCGCCCAGGCCAAGGCCCTGTACGAGCGCGTGAACCGCGAAAACGTACTGATCAAGATCCCAGCCACCCTTGAGGGCCTGGAAGCAATCACCGAGACCATTGCCGAAGGCATTTCGGTCAACGTGACCCTGATCTTCTCGCTGGAACGCTACCGCGAAGTGATCAACGCTTACCTGATCGGTCTGGAGAAGGCTCACGCTAAGGGCTTGGACCTGTCCAAGATTCACTCGGTGGCTTCCTTCTTCGTCTCCCGCGTGGACACCGAGATCGACAAGCGTCTGGATGCCATTGGCACCGAAGCAGCAGCCGCAGTACGTGGCCAGGCTGGCGTGGCCAATGCCCGCCTTGCCTACCAGGTCTTCGAAGAGACCTTCGCTTCGGCACGCTACGAGGTACTGGCAGCAGCTGGCGCCAACGTGCAGCGTCCACTGTGGGCTTCGACCGGTGTGAAGGATCCTGCCTACCCATCGACCCTGTACGTCACCGAACTAGTGGCCCCACAGACCGTGAACACCATGCCAGAAAAGACCCTGGACGCCACCGCAGCTGAGGCCGAGGTTCGCGGTAACGCGATTGCCGGAAGCTACGACGCCGCCAACCGCGTGCTCGATAAGCTCGCAGCCCTGGGCATCGACTACAACGAGGTTGTGAACCTGTTGGAGGTTGAAGGTGTTGAGAAGTTCGAGGTCGCGTGGAACGAACTGCTCGAAGACATGTCCCTCGCATTGAAGGGGGCCAAGTAGATGGAACTAGGTTTGGTGACCTCTGGCGAGGCACTGGCCTCTGTTGAGGCGCAACTGCCGAAGCTCATTGAAGCAAAAATTGGTAGCCGCATCGCCGCCCAGGACCCAACGATCTGGGGACCGGACGCCGAAGCTGAATCCTCCATCCGCCTCGGCTGGGTTAATCCCTTCGAAGCAGCCGGCAAGCTGATCCCCGCCATCTTGGCATTGCGCGAGGAACTGCTTGCGGAGAACCTGACCCGCGTCGTGTTGTGCGGCATGGGCGGTTCCTCCCTGGCTCCTGAAGTGATCGCCGCACATGACGAGGTTGACTTGGTCATCTGCGACACCACCGATCCTTCGATGGTCAAGCAGATCGTGGAAACCGACCTGGAACACACTGTGGTGGTTGTGTCCTCCAAGTCCGGTTCCACCGTGGAAACCGACTCGCAGCGTCGTGCCTTCACCGCAGCCTTCCAGGCCGCCGGGATCGATCCAGCCACCCGCCTGGTGCTGGTCACCGATCCAGGTTCGCCGATGGACAACGCCGAGGGCGTGCGCGCGGTATTCAACGCCGACCCCAATGTGGGAGGACGCTACTCAGCACTAACCGCTTTCGGTCTGGTTCCTTCCGGTCTGGCCGGTGCCGATATTGAGGCACTGGTCGAAGAGTCCGGTTTGATCAACGACGTGCTGGGTGCGGACGACGAGGATAACCTGGCACTGCACTTGGGTGCTGCCATGGCTACCGCAGGTCGCGACAAGCTACTGATCGCCTGCGTCGGTGACGCTTTGCCAGGCTTCGGCGACTGGGCCGAACAGCTCATCGCTGAATCCACCGGCAAGCTAGGCAAGGGTGTATTGCCCGTGGCTGCCCACGTGGACGCACCGGAGCTGAAGAACCTGCCGGCCGACGTGGTGCCACTGTTTGTCTACGACGAACTGCCCGAAGAACTGGATGAGGAAACCACCGGCGTGCACTTCAGCGCACCGTTGGGCACCGCGTTCATGATCTTCGAGTACGCCACCGCCGTGGCCGGGTACCTGCTGGGCATCAGCCCCTTCGACCAGCCCGATGTTGAGGCTGCTAAGGTCGCGGCCCGCTCGATGCTCGATGCTCCGGCCGTGGCCGAACCAGATGCAGTTGATGGTGCCGTACAGCTGTTTGGTACCACCGCCAGCACCCTGGATGCGGCCCTAGCCGAGCTGACCGCAAAGCTGCCAGAAGATGGTTACCTGGCGATTCAGGCCTACCTGAACCGCACCTCGGATAATGCGCTGCAAGAGTTGCGTGACCTGTTCGCCGCGAAGACCGGACGCCCGGTCACTTTCGGCTGGGGTCCACGCTTCCTGCACTCCACCGGCCAGTACCACAAGGGTGGTCCGGCTCAGGGTGTGTTCTTGCAGATTACCGCCGATCACAAGGACGACCTTGAGATCCCGGATCGTCCGTACACCTTCGGCACCTTGATCACTGCCCAGGCCATCGGTGATGGTGCAGTGCTCTCGGATGCCGAGCACAACCGCCCAGTGCTGCGCGTGAACCTCACGGATCGCGCAGCCGGAATCGCTGCCCTGCTTGAGGCGGCGAAGTAAGGCACTAATGAGTAATCCACTACGCGATGCCCGCGACCGGCGGCTAAACCGCATTGCCGGTCCGGGCGCGCTGGTGTTCTTCGGAATCACCGGCGACCTCGCCCGCAAGAAACTGATGCCAGCGGTCTATGACCTGGCCAATCGCGGGCTCTTGCCCCCAAACTTTGCCATCGTCGGCTTCGGCCGCCGCGACTGGAGCGCTGAAGACTTCGCGAACCAGGCACGTGAATGGATCCTGGCCAGCGCCCGAACCCCGTTTAATGAAACGGTCTTCGCCCAGCTGGCCTCCGGAATGCGTTTTATCTCCGGTGCCTTTGACGATGACGACGCCTATAAGAAACTCGCCGAAACCCTCGACGAGTTGGCTGACTCTCGCTCCACCGGACGCAATCACGCTTTCTACCTCTCGATCCCACCAAGCTGGTTCGAAATCGTCTGCCAGAAGCTCTCCGAGCACCAGCTGGCCAACGACGCTAACCCAGGCTGGGAACGTGTGGTCATCGAAAAGCCATTTGGCCATAACCTGCAAAGCGCCCGTGAGCTGAACGCCATCGTGGAATCGGTCTTCCCTGCGGACCAGGTCTTCCGCATTGACCACTACCTGGGCAAGGAAACGGTTCAGAACCTGCTGGCCCTGCGCTTCGGCAACCAGATGTTTGAGCCACTGTGGAACAACAAGTACGTGGACCACGTGCAGATCACCATGGCCGAAGACATCGGTATTGGTGGACGCGCCAGCTACTATGACGGCGTGGGCGCGGCCCGCGATGTCATCCAGAACCACCTGCTCCAGCTACTCGCACTGACCGCGATGGAGGAGCCCATCTCCTTCAACGCCGATCACCTTCGCAGCGAAAAGGAAAAGGTACTCTCTGCAGTCCAACTGCCCGAGGATCTGGGCGCCGCCAGCGCCCGCGGCCAGTACACCTCCGGTTGGCAGGGTGCTGAAGAAGTCGTCGGTTTCCTCGATGAGGAAGGCTTCAACCCGAAGTCAAAGACCGAAACCTATGCCGCGGTGCGTCTGAACATCAACACCCGACGCTGGGACGGTGTGCCGTTCTACCTGCGCGCTGGTAAGCGTCTGGGTCGACGCGTCACCGAGATCGCAGTGGTCTTCAAGAAGGCTCCGAACCTGCTGTTCACCGACCACGAGGACGACGAGTTTGGTCAGAACGCCTTCGTGATCCGCGTGCAGCCCGATGAGGGTGCTACCATCCGCTTCTCCTCCAAGGTGCCAGGCACCCAAATGGAGATCCGCGATGTCACCATGGACTTCGGCTACGGTAACGCGTTCACCGAGTCCTCCCCCGAGGCCTATGAGCGCCTGATCCTAGACGTCCTGCTGGGCGAACCGCCACTGTTCCCACGCCATGAAGAGGTGGAACAGTCCTGGCGCATCCTGGATCCGTTCGAGGAGTACTGGGCTGCCCAGCCGACTCAGCCTGATCCTTATGCACCGGGATCTTGGGGTCCAGCCAGCAGCGACGAGCTCATGGCCAAAGATGGAAGGACGTGGCGACGCCCATGATGATCGATCTTCCCAATACCACCACCTCCAAGGTGGCTAAGAAGCTGATCTCCTCACGCCGCACCCATGGCGTGGTGGCGCTCTCACGCGTGTTGACCCTGGTGGTCATCACCCGTGAGGGTTTCGCGGAGAACGCCATTGAGGCCGCGAACTTGGCTAGCCGTGAGCACCCTTGCCGCATCATCGTGGTCGTCCGTGGCAATACCAGCGAAAAGAACCGCCTGGATGTGCAGATCCGTGTTGGTGGCGACGCCGGCGCATCAGAAGTCATCGTCATGCGCACCTACGGCCCAGACGTGGTCGCCGATGAAGCGCTGATTTCCGCCCTGTTGCTGCCCGATGCTCCCATCGTGGCTTGGTGGCCGCATGGTGTGCCGAAGGATCCCTACGGTACGGCGCTGGGCAAGTTGGCTCACCGACGGATCACCGACTCAGCTGAGATGGACGATCCGACCGCTTCGCTCTTTGGCCGCATCGACACCTACCAGGCTGGCGATACCGATCTAGCGTGGACCCGCCTGACCTTCTGGCGTGCCCAGCTGGCCAGCATCATTGATCTGGTGGGCACCGAGGATCTGACCGGCATTACGGTGAAGGGTTCGGAGAATTCTCCGTCCACCACCCTGCTGGCTGCTTGGCTGACCATGTGCTTGGACGTGCCGGTGACCATCGCTGCGGATAAAACCACTGGGGGCCTGTCCAGCGTGCGTTTGACCCGCGAAGCTGGCGATGTGGAGCTCTCCCGCCCTTCCGGCGCGGTAGCACACCTCTACCTGCCAGGTTCAGCACCGCAGCGCATCTCTCTGCCACGACGTTCGGTCGCCGAATGCCTCGCCGAAGAAATGCGTCGCCTGGATGCGGACGATGTCTTTGGTGAAGTCATCACCAAGGGGCTGAATCTGACCAACCTCAGGAGCGTTGTTCCCAGTGATCGCTAGGCAAATCACCATCCATGAAGATGTTGCATCCACCGCGCACGCCATTGCTGCCCGTCTGATCACCTCGATCAACGACGCAGTGGCCGCGCGCGGGGTCGCTCACATTGTCGTTACCGGCGGTACTTTGGGCATTGCTGCGCTCAAGGCGGTGGCCGAGAACCCGGCTAGGGTCAGCGTGAACTGGTCACAGGTGCACTTCTGGTGGGGTGACGAGCGTTTTGTCGCTGCAGATTCAGAAGACCGCAACGTGTTGCAGGCCGAGGAACTCTTCGCTGCCTTAGACGAGCTGGGGTTAGATCGAGGTACTGTGCACGCTATGGGCTCCACTGATCAGTACGAAACCGCTGAAGAGGCAGCAGTTGCCTACACGCAGTTGCTCGCCGCCGAAGCCTCCGAAGGGGCTGCTTCTCCGGTATTCGATGTATTGATGCTGGGCATGGGTCCAGACTCGCATGTCGCCTCGCTCTTCCCGAACCACACACGTTCAGAAGAGCTTGGTGCCATTGCGGTTCATGACTCCCCCAAGCCACCACCACATCGCGTCTCACTGACCATGGGTACCATCAATACCGCGCGTGAAGTGTGGCTCATTGTTGCCGGCGCCGACAAGGCCCCTGCCTTGGCTGCTGCCGCCCACGAAATCAACGAGGTGACTGTTCCGGCCAGCGCTGTTCATGGAACCGAGGCAACTCGGTGGATCATTGACCGTGCTGCTTCAACGCTACTTTAGCTAGTACCGCAAAGGTCGGCTCCGAGAACCGCATGGTTCTTAGAGCCGGCCTTTTGCGCTAACCCCGTCAAAAAGGACTCTCATGCCAGAATTATCTTCCCCGCTGAATCTCACGGTGATTGGCTCAGGCGTTATCGGTCTGTCCACCGCCCACGAATTGGCTTCACACGGCCACAGAGTTCGGGTGATCAGCGATCAAGAACCTCTGCAGACCGTCTCCGCGGTGGCCGCGGCCATCTGGTTCCCTTACCATTCCGAGAATTCTCCGGCCGCCGACGTGTTGCTGGCTCGGACCCTGGCACGTTTCGAAGCACTGTCGCTGATACCGGAGACCGGTGTAGATCTCCGCTTCGGCGTCGACATTGAACGCAGTGCCGATGCCGATCGTTCGTGGACTCGTCATGTCGCCGATGCTCAGGTCGTTGAGCCCTCTGCCGTGCCCGCTGGCGCGCTCTCAGCCACCAGCGGCACCGTTCCGGTGATCACCATGCCCACCTACCTTGAATGGCTGCAGAATCAGTGCCGACAGCTCGGCGTGATTTTCGAACAGCGCACCGTCTCCTCCATGGCCGAACTATCTGCCGACGCGGATGCAGTGGTTCTGGCAGCTGGCCTGCGTGGTGGCGAGCTGCTGGGAGATGACCAGAGCGTCTATCCCATCCGTGGACAGGTGATTCGCCTAGCTAATACTGTGGGCCTGCGTGACTGGCTCAGCGATGATGATCATCCCGACGGTGTTGCCTACATTATTCCGCGACGCGATGACATCATTGTCGGCGGTACCGATGTTGCCAACGATACTCGTCTTGAAGTTGATGAGCAGCTCGCGCAGGCGATGCTCACGCGTGCGATCAGTCTGGTTCCAGAACTGGCCGACTGCGCCGTTTTGGAGCACAAGGTCGGTTTGCGTCCTGCCCGCGAGACCATCCGTTTGGAACGCGTTGCCGGGCATGAAGTCCCAGTGATTGCGGCCTATGGGCACGGTGGCGGTGGTGTAACACTGTCTTGGGGCACTGCCGAGCGAGTCGTTGAATTGCTCGAGCACTAGTACCTGGCTGAGAACTTGAGGATATTGCGTTAAAACTCAACGGGTGCCTTCCGCATTATGTGGAAGGCACCCGTTGTTTGCTTTTTGGCTTAGGGCTTCATTTAGCCTTCAGCACTGAATCTCAGGACTAGGGCGAGGCCGATAATGACGGCGCCCCAGATCAGACCAAGAATAATGGTGATACGGTTCAGGTTACGCTCTGCGACACCTGACGAACCCATTGAGCTGGTCATTCCGCCGCCGAACATGTCCGACATACCGCCACCACGACCCTTATGAAGCAGGATCAGCAGAGTGAGCAAGACACTGGTAAGGCCCAGCAGTACCTGCAAAATGATCTTGATAATATCCAAGTCGACGGTTCCTTAGCTAGATTCAGTCGGTAACGAGATGTTGCTCGAACCTGACAATATTAGCAAACTCTTCAGCGTCGAGGCTGGCTCCGCCAACCAACACGCCGTCAACGTCACGCTCACGCATGATCGCTGCCGCGTTTGCTGCCTTAACACTACCGCCATAAAGCAGCTGTGTCTTTTCAGCAATGTCTTCACCGAAGCGCTCGGTCAGTGCACCACGAATTGCAGCACACATTTCCTGAGCATCTGCAGGCCCTGCAACTTCACCGGTACCAATAGCCCATACTGGCTCGTAAGCAATAACCAGGTTCTCTGCCTGCTCAGCACTCACGCCTTCCAGCGATTCAGCCAACTGGTTCAAGGTGTACGCAACGTGCTCGCCAGCCTTACGAACCTCCAAGCCTTCGCCAACGCACAGCATTGGGGTCAGCTCGTGGCGGTAAGCTGCACCCAGCTTCGCTGCAATCACCTCGTTGGTTTCATTGTGGTACTCACGACGTTCTGAGTGGCCTACGAGCACGTAGGTGCAACCCAACTTGTTCAGGAACTGACCGGAGATTTCACCGGTGTAGGCACCCGAATCCTGTGCCGACAAATCCTGGGCGCCGTAAACGACCTCCAGCTTGTCGCCCAGAACCAAAGTCTGAACGCCACGGATATCCGTGAACGGTGGGAATACTGCCACCTGAGCACGATCGTAGTTGTGCTCGTGATCCTTGAGGGTCCACGCCAACTTCTGGACAAGGGTGATGCCCTGGACATGGTCCATGTTCATCTTCCAGTTGCCAGCGATCAGTGGCTGACGCACAAAGGCGCCGTTCTGCGAAATGGTCATTTCTTAACCTTCCAATGCGGCAACGCCCGGCAGGGTCTTGCCTTCGAGGTACTCCAAGGAAGCTCCGCCACCGGTGGAGATGTGACCGAAGTCCTCCTCCGAGAAGCCCAATGCGCGAACTGCAGCTGCAGAATCGCCACCGCCGACAACGCTGAATGCTTCAGAGTTTGCCAGTGCCTGAGCAACGGTGCGGGTACCTTCAGCGAACGCCGGAATTTCGAAGACGCCCATTGGGCCATTCCAGAACACGGTGTTTGCGCTGGTGATGTAGCTTGCGAACTGTTCGGCCGATTTTGGTCCGATATCCAGACCAAGTCCGGTGGAACCGAAGCTTGCTTCCTCAATCTTGTCAGCTGGCAAGATTTCATGTGCCGCGTCTGCGCCGAACTTCTCGGCGACAACTACGTCAACAGGAACGATGATCTCGCAGCCCAATTGATCGGCACGCTTGAGGTATTCCTGGCAGGTAGCGATCTGGTCTTCTTCCAGCAACGAGCCGCCAATGGCGTAACCCTGTGCCTTGAGGAAGGTGAATGCCATGCCGCCGCCGATCAGCAACTGATCAGCCTTGCCCAGCAGGTTATCGATCACTGCAAGCTTGTCCGATACCTTGGACCCACCCAGCACGACCACGTAGGGACGCTTTGGAGCCTCGGTCAGGGTCTTTAGGACCTTGACTTCGGTAGCCACCAAGTCGCCCTGGTAGCTAGGAAGCAGGCTGGCAATGTCATAAACGGAGGCGTGCTTGCGGTGGACGGCGCCAAAAGCGTCGTTGACGTAAGCACCGTTCTCGCCGGTCAATGCAGCGAGTTCCTTGGCGAACTCTTCGCGCTCGGCGTCAACCTTAGAGGTTTCACGAGCGTCAAAGCGGACGTTTTCGAGAACCAGTACGGATCCTTCGGCAAGGTCTGCTGCCAAGTTACGAGCAGATTCGCCCACAACATCTTCGGCGACCGTTACGTCAAAATCCGCCAGTTCGTTCAAACGCTGAGCTGCTGGTGCGATCGAGTACTTCGCATCGAACTGCCCCTTAGGGCGGCCCAAGTGCGCCATCACGATGACCTTTGCACCTGCTTCAACCAGCTTGGTGATGACCGGCAAAGATGCGCGAACGCGGCCGTCATCGGTCACAGTTGCACCGTCGAGCGGCACGTTCAGGTCGCTTCGGACCAGAACGTGCCGTCCGCGGACACCGTTGTCAGCGATCAATTCGTCAATAGTGTGAGAAGACATATCTCTAGGTTATCGACTAGAGGCTTGATCCCACGAATCCGACAAGGTCAACAAGTCGCGAGGAGTAGCCCCACTCGTTGTCGTACCAGGAAACAACCTTCACGCTGTTGCCCATAACGGTGGTCAGGCCCGAGTCGAAGATCGACGAGTTTGGGTTGGTGACGATGTCAGAGGAAACCAGTGGATCGGTCGAGTACTCCAGTACGTCGGCCAGTGGACCTTCGGTAGCAGCCTTCTCGAATGCAGCGTTGATTTCTTCAACGGTTGCGGTGCGAGCCAGGTTGACGGTGAGGTCGGTTGCCGAACCGGTTGGAACTGGAACGCGCATGGCGTAACCGTGCAGCTTACCCTTGAGCTCTGGCAGAACCACGCCGATAGCCTTAGCAGCACCGGTCGAGGTAGGGATCAGGTTCAGTGCAGCAGCACGGGCACGACGTGGGTCGCTGTGTGGTGCATCCTGCAGGCGCTGGTCAGCGGTGTATGCGTGGATGGTGGTCATCAGGCCATCAACGATGCCGAATTCGTCGTTCAGCACCTTGGCCAGTGGAGCCAAGCAGTTGGTGGTGCACGATGCGTTCGAGATGATGGTGTGGTTTGCAGGATCGTACTTGTCCTGGTTAACACCCATCACGATGGTGATGTCTTCATTCTTGGCTGGAGCCGAGATGATGACCTTCTTAGCACCTGCTGCAACGTGCTTCTTAGCGTCTTCAGCGTTGGTGAAGAAGCCGGTCGACTCGATAACGACGTCGACGTTCAGTTCTCCCCATGGGAGGTTTGCTGGATCGCGCTCGGAAAGAACCTTGATGCGGCGCTCTCCGACGACGATGGTGTCGCCTTCTACGGAAACTGCCTCGCCCACTGGGCCGAGTACAGAGTCGAACTTCACGAGGTGAGCAAGCGAATCGATTGAACCAAGGTCGTTGACGGCGACAATTTCGATGTCTGCCTTGTGGGCCAGTACTGCACGCAGGAAGTTGCGTCCGATACGACCGAAACCATTGATTCCAACACGGGTTGTCACGTGACTATCTCCTCTAAACGGGATGATTGTGCCACGACCGCACACTGACGGTAGTGGCCTTCTTTGAGAGGACACACCGTTGTGCCGTGCTTTGCGGATCCCGATGAAACATCAGGATCCGCAACACACTTGAAACATACTACGCTATTTTGGCGCAGAATGTGAGGTAACTTACCAGATTACTTATTTACCTGGAACGATCAGCGATGCTGCACCGTTGCGGGCAGCCTCAAAACGTGACTGAACGTCTGCCCAGTTCACGATGTTCCAGAATGCCTTGACGTAGTCAGCCTTGACGTTGACGTAGTCCAGGTAGAAAGCGTGCTCCCACATGTCCAGCATCAGCAGTGGGGTGGTTGCTACAGGAACGTTGCCCTGCTGATCGTACAGTTGCTCGATAACCAACTGGCCACCCAGTGCATCGTATGCCAGTACAGCCCAACCGGAGCCCTGCAGGCTCATTGCTGCTGCGGTGAAGTGACCACGGAAACCGTCGAAGGAACCGAAGTACTCATCGATTGCTGCAGCCAGCTCGCCCTCAGGCTTGTCGCCACCCTCTGGGGAAAGGTTGTTCCAGAAGATCGAGTGGTTGGTGTGGCCACCCAGGTGGAATGCCAGGTCCTTGGACAGCTTCGGAATGTTACCGAATTCGCCCTTTTCGCGTGCTTCGGCCAGCTGTTCCAGCGCCGAGTTAGCGCCAGCAACGTAGGTTGCGTGGTGCTTGGAGTGGTGCAGCTCCATGATGCGAGCCGAGATATTTGGCTCGAGAGCAGCGTAGTCGTACTGCAGTTCTGGCAGCGAATATACAGCCATGATTCTCCTCAATTTTCTCTTTCGGATGAATCTCCATGGGAGGGCTCCCATGGGGACACTTTTAGTGTTCCATTTCGTCTAATGGAACGCTGGACTCCGTACCTGGTATTCCCAGATCGCTAGCCTTTTTGTCAGCCATTGCCAACAATCGACGAATACGGCCAGCTATGGCGTCCTTGGTCATTGGCGGTTCAGCCATGCGGCCGAGCTCATCCAAGGAGGCTTGCTTATGTTCCAGGCGAAGCAATCCCGCGTAACGCAAATGTTCGGGAACTTCATCGCCAAGAATGGTCAGTGCACGCTCCACGCGGGCGCCGGCAGCTACTGCCGCCTGTGCGCTACGGCGAAGGTTGGCATCATCAAAGTTTGCCAACCGGTTGGCCGTGGCGCGGACCTCTTTGCGCATGCGACGCTCTTCCCACACCATCAAGGCATCGTGGGCGCCCATACGGGTCAACAGTTGCGCGATCGCGTCTCCGTCACGAATGACTACGCGGTCAACACCGCGTACCTCGCGGGCTTTAACAGTCAGGCCGAGCCGACGTGCCGCACCCACCAGAGCCAAGGCGGCTTCTGGTCCGGGGCAGGTAATTTCAAGTGCCGAGCTTCGACCAGGTTCGGTCAGCGAACCGTGAGACAAGAAGGCACCACGCCATACCGCCTCAGCATCTGCCGTGGAACCATTAACAATGACCGAAGGCAGCCCACGAACGGGGCGACCGCGCTGGTCAAGTAGTCCGGTTTGGCGGGCGAGAACTTCACCGTCTTTTGCTACGCGAACGATGTATCGACTGCCCTTACGAATGCCAGAGCCAGAGACCATCACGATCTCGGCTTCATGACCATATAACTCGCCAATGGCAAGCTTCAGGCGACGGGCCGTCGCGGCCAGGTCCACCTCAGCTTCAATGACAATTCGCCCGGAGACAATATGCAGTCCCCCGCTGAAGCGGAGCATCGTCGAAACCTCGGCCTTACGAACCGACGGCTTGCGAATCTCAACCCGCGACAGCTCGTCTTTGACGGAAGCCGTCAATGCCATGAATTAAACTCCCTTACTTGGATCTTCCTAAGATCCGATCGCGGTAAACACCTCATGATAGGCCGCCGCTAGTCGCAACGGGTCATGCACTGCACGACCGTCAGATACTCCTACTGTACTAAAAAAGACACGTGCGCCGAGTTTTTGCGCTGCCAGCTCAAATCTCTCACGATTATGAATCTTGGACTCATCAGCGATGATCGCGTCAAAAGTCACCCCTGGCGCATACCGACCGAGCACTTCCAGGTGCGCTGCGGCATCCATGCCAGCAGTTTCCTCAGTATCCACCGACAGGTTCATGGTCAGTAGTTTCTTCGCTGTCGTGGAAGCAATAGCCTGACGCATGTCTGGAAGTAACAAATGTGGAAGCACCGATGTGTACCAAGAACCAGGACCGAGAATCACCCAATCTGCCAGTTCAATAGACTCTAATGCTTCCGCGCAAGCCGGTGCATCCGCTGGTTCAAGGTGAACATTTGTGACTAATCCCCCGGAACCAGCGCGAGCCAACTTAGCTTGACCCACGATTCGTCGACGCACCAAGGACTCGTTATCGTCGGACTCTAGAACTTCGCCGTTAATGGATAACGGCACGGTGCTCATGGGCAAAACCTGACCTCGGGCACCAAGTAACGCCCCTGCCCAACGCAGACCAGCCACGGGGTTATCCAGTAGTTCCCACAGGGCCAAAATCAGTAGGTTTCCCACCGCATGACCGTTCAGTGGTTCGTCCTGATTAACGTCTGACGCAAACCGATGTTGCATGACATCTCGCCAAGTGCGACCCCAATCGTTGTCATCACAGAGGGCAGCCAGAGCCATACGTAAATCGCCTGGTGGCAGAACGTCAAAGGAACCACGCAGACGGCCTGAACTTCCGCCATCATCAGCGACAGTAACCACAGCAGTCAGATCCGTAGTTAGCCTACGAAGAGCTGACAACGAAGAGGAAAGACCATGTCCCCCACCGAGGGCAACCACCGATGGATTACGTTGTTCGCTACCTCTGGTAAGGCCCTGAATGGAAATTGGACCAGTTGCAAAAGCCATGACAGTTACTCGCGTCCCAAATCGCGGTGACTGATGTTCACGCGCACGTTAGGGAACTGCGCAAGGCGCCGTCCAAGCTCAATGGTTGTTGCTACTGAGCGGTGCTTACCGCCGGTGCAGCCCACCGCAATAGTGGCGTAGTGCTTGTTCTCGCGGCGGTAGCCTTCGAACACCGGTTCCAACGCCTTGAGGTAGTTCTCAATGAACTCCTTGGTACCTTCTTGGCTCAGCACATAATCTGAAACTTCTTTGTCCTTACCGGTCTGGGGGCGCAGTTCAGGAACCCAGTGAGGGTTAGGGATAAATCGAACGTCGGCGACGTAGTTGGCGTCGGTCGGCAATCCGTATTTGAAGCCAAAGCTCATGACATTAATCCGAAGAATAATTGGACCGGATTCGCTAAATAATTCATTAACCGAGCGCGCCAGATCATGAACTGACATTGCGGTTGAATCCAAGATGATTTCAGCTGCTTCCCTCAGCTGTTCGGTAATACCGCGTTCAAGGGTAATACCGTCAACAATTCGCCCGTCACCCTGTAGTGGGTGCGGACGACGCCCCTGTTCAAAACGACGGATGAGAACTTCGTCGCTGGCGTTGAGGTAAACGAGTCTAAATTTAACGCCGCTGGAAGTCAGATGTGCCAGGGCATCTCGAATTTCTGGGAACATTTCCTTTGAACGGACGTCCATGACGACAGCCATCTTGGGAATCGAGCCCTGAGACCGGCTCATTAGCTCGGTCAGCGGTCCAAGCATGGCTGGTGGAAGGTTCTCAACCACGTACCACCCTTGGTCTTCTAGAGCATGGGCAACGGTGGTACGACCGGCACCTGACATGCCAGTTACGATCACAAGTTCCGACTCAGGCGGTTTTACAGCTTCATACTCAGCGGTCATATTCCAAGGCTAGTCGACAATTTCGCCAGTCGTCATATTCACACCGCTAAGTGAAGCATCTTCAAGGTTTTCTTTGATGATGGTCGCAAGTTTCTCACCGATACCTGGAACTTCGCACAGCTCTTCAATGCTTGCCGAACGGATCTTTTTCATTGAGCCAAAATGCTTACGCAGTGCTGTTTGCTTAGCTTTGCCGAGTCCGGGAATCGCGTCTAGTTCGGAGGAGATCATCGATTTTGCTCGCTTTTCGCGGTGGAAGGTGATTGCAAAACGGTGAGCCTCGTCGCGAAGTCGCTGCACAAGATAGAGTGCTGCCGAGGCACGCGGAAGAATAACCGGGAATGGGTCATCGGGAAGCCACAGCTCTTCCAAGCGTTTGGCGAGTCCAACCACTTGGATGTCATCGATCCCTAAGTCGTCCATGGCTTTTTGCGCCGCAGCAACCTGAGGTGGACCACCATCAACAATGACCAAGGACGGTGGGTAGGAGAATTTCTTCTTTTCCATCTCACCTGTTGTGCCGTCCTCTACTGCCCCGGTGACGAAGACTGACGGGTCGACCTTCTCTTTGAGATACCGGCTAAAACGCCGATAGATCACGTCGTACATGCTGGCAGTATCATCGCGTGCGGCTTCACCCGTGATGGAAAATTTTCGGTATTCGCTCTTTTTTGGAAGTCCATCTTCAAAGACCACCATTGATGCCACAACGTTCGTGCCCTGAGTGTGGGACGCGTCGTAGCATTCGATACGCAGCAATGCTTGCTCGGCCCCGAGTGCTTCTTGCAGTTCTTGCATTGCCAAAGAACGGGTCGTGATATCACCGGCTCGCTTTGATTTATGCAATCGTAAAGCTTGCTCCGCGTTCTCTTTCACGGTGCCGGCTAGGGCTGCTTTGTCCCCCCGCTGTGCCACACGCAGAGATACCTTCGAACCGCGTAGCTCCGAAAGCCAGGTGGTGACATCATTGATGTCTTCTGGCAATGCAGGTACGAGAATTTCGCGTGGAATCCGATCCGCATGGTCGGCATAAATCTGCGTCAAGAGCTGCTCGACGAATTCGGCGTCGGAAGCGTCGGCAACTTTTTCAACGACCCATCCTCGTTGCGAACGGATGCGGCCGTCGCGCACATGGAATACCTGAACTGCGGCTTCAAGTTCGTCTCCATGCACACCAAAGATGTCGGCCTCAGTGCGATCGTCAAGGACCACAGCGTTGCGTTCAAAGACGCGATTCAGTGCAGCGATGTCATCGCGGTATCGAGCAGCCTTTTCGTACTCAAGTTCAGCGACTGCTTCTTGCATCTTAGTCGTCAGGGCCTTGGTGAATTTTGTGGCTTCACCGTTCATGAACGTGCATAAGTCATCGGCGAGTTGACGGTGGTCTTCTTCGCTAATTCTTCCCACGCACGGTGCCGAACACTTATCGATATATCCCAGCAGGCAGGGTCGGCCTGATGCTTCTGCCCGGTTGAACACTCCCGGAGCGCAACTTCGAACGGGGAAGACGCGTAAGAGCGTATCGAGAGTTTCGCGAATAGCCTTGGCTGGATAAAAAGGCCCAAAATATTTGACACCCTTGCGCTTATCGCCACGCATAACGAGTGCTCTGGGGTATTTTTCATTGAGCGTGACAGCAAGGTACGGGTAGGTCTTGTCGTCTCGGAAAACGATGTTAAATCGAGGGTTATATTCCTTGATCCAAACGAATTCCAACTGCAGCGCCTCTAGCTCCGAGCCGACTACAGTCCACTCGACGCTACCCGCGGTAAATACCATAGCCCGTGTTTTGGGCGTCAACCGGTCAGGGTTAGCAAAATAGGAGGTTAACCGATTACGGAGGACCTTGGCTTTTCCAACATAGATCACGCGGCCATGTTCATCGCGGAAGCGGTAAACGCCTGGTTTGGTTGGAATATCCGAGGTTTTCGGACGGTAACTTGCTGGATCAGCCATAGGTTATTTCGCGTCTGGAGGTAACTGGTTGTATGAATCCACACGCTCTTGGCCAGAAAGCTCAGCAATAGCATCCACGATCTGGTCCGTCGCTTGACGACGCTGAGGTAGCGGATGTTTGCGGCCCAGCTGATCGAAGTGCAGTGGTTCACCGTAATGAATATGGAATTTTGCTGGCTTGAAACCTTTTGAACCTGCTGGCTGCAATTTCTCGGTTCCAATGAGGCCCACTGGAACTACAGGGACGCCAGTGGTCAGTGCGAGCCAACCCACGCCGGTACGCCCACGGTAGAGTTTGCCGTCTCGCGAACGGGTCCCTTCGGGGTAAATGCCGATGCCGCCGCCTTCTTCGATAATGTCAACCAAAGAGTCCAGCGCAGCCACTGAAGCAGCTTGTTCACCACGTTGCACAGGAATTGAGCCAACTGATTCGAAGAAGTTCTTCATCAGCCGTCCCTTGATGCCTGGGGTGGTGAAGTACTCCGCCTTCGCAAAGAAGGCAACATCGCGAGGAGTCAGTGCCTGGATAATTAGCGAGTCAAAAAATGAAAGGTGATTCGAAGCAACGATGAATCCGCCCTCTTTGGGCACATTCTCAAGTCCGGTTACTTCGGCGCGACAAACGCCATGGATAATTCCGCGAATCGAGGCGCGGGTCATGGTGTAGATGCTCATTTATTTTGCACCTTCCTGCATGACATTAGTTTCCATTTCTATCGAAGTGGCGGCTTGTTCTCCGAGAAGAACGCCTGCCAGTTCTCTGACGTTGTTGACTTGGTAGTTGGCGCGAGCCAATTCATCGCCCTGAGCGAATCCCCACGCCACACCAATCGAGGCAACGGAATTCTCTCGGGCGGCGTCGAGGTCGTAATACCGGTCCCCTACGACAACGCTGGTTGTGGCATCAACACCGGCATGCGACAAGGCTTCTGCCACAATGTGCGTCTTGCTTGATCCGTGGGTACCATGTTCGTCGGCATTCCCATGGATCGCGTCAAGGTGTGCTGTCAGGCCTTTACGGTCGAGAAGCAGCCTTGCGATGTTCACGGGTTTTGCGGTGGTCACTGCTACGTAAATATTCTCGCGACGAAGGGCATCCAGAAGTGGAATAATTCCCGGATAGACCCGAGACTCGTCCATGCCAACTTCTTCGTAGCGGTCGCGGTATGCAGCAATGATGGAGTCAATGTTTTTGTCGGTCACCCCATCAAGGGTGCGCAACCCGACTTGCAATGGTGGTCCCACTAGAGCTTCAACACGTGCCTCACCTGGATCCGAAAGACCGTGGGCCACGAGGGCATGACGAATCCCCGAAGTAATGGCACCTGCAGGGTCGACGAGGGTCCCGTCAAGATCAAAGAACACACTTGTTACCGACATATTCACTTAGCCATCTTCCCATGAAGCAGGCGCGGGTCAGGAATCCATGACCGAAAAGGCATATTTTCCTGATCCGCGTCCCTTTTTCTAAAGGATTTCAGCCAAGAACTTTCCTGTGTGTGATTCGCTGACCTTAGCCACCTTTTCAGGAGTTCCGGTTGCCAGAATCGTGCCACCACCGGAGCCACCTTCAGGACCAAGATCAATTACCCAGTCTGCGGACTTGATGACATCGAGGTTGTGCTCGATGGTCAGGACAGTATTGCCCTTGTCCACCAGACCTTGAAGTACCTTCAGTAGCTTTCGAATATCTTCGAAGTGAAGACCGGTGGTTGGTTCATCCAAGACGTAGATAGAACGACCGTTTGAACGCTTCTGAAGTTCGGCTGCTAGTTTCACTCGCTGCGCTTCACCGCCAGAGAGCGTGGTCGCTGGCTGTCCCAGTCGAACATAACCCAATCCGACATCGACCAAGGTCCGCAGATGACGGGCGATAGGCGTGAATGCACTGAAGAATTCCGCTCCTTCGGCGATAGGCATATCCAGCACGTCTGCGATGTTTTTGCCCTTATAGAGCACCTGCAAAGTTTCTCGGTTATAGCGAGCACCGTGGCAAACTTCGCATGGCACATAAACATCTGGCAGGAAGTTCATCTCAATCTTGAGAGTTCCATCGCCCGAGCAGGCTTCGCAGCGTCCACCCTTAACGTTGAAGGAGAACCTACCTGGCTGATAGCCACGCAGCTTCGCTTCGTTGGTCTCCGCGAAAAGCTTACGAATGTGGTCAAAAACGCCGGTGTACGTTGCAGGGTTTGATCTTGGCGTGCGACCGATCGGTGACTGATCGACGTGGACAACCTTGTCGAGGTGTTCCAAGCCGAGAACGCGTGTGTGCCGTCCTGGAACTTGCTTGGCACCGTTGAGCTTGTTGGCCAACACCTTGTACAAAATGTCGTTAACCAAGGTGGATTTACCAGAACCGGATACACCGGTGACCGCGGTGAGCAAGCCTAGCGGGAACTCCACAGAAACATTCTGCAGGTTGTTTTCGCTGGCTCCTACAACCTTGAGCTTGCGACCCTTATCAACCTTGCGACGCTTGGCCGGAACGTCAATCTTCTTTCGCCCCGATAGGTAGTCGCCGGTCAACGACTGAGTATTGGCTTTCAGCCCTTCCACAGAGCCTGAATGGACCACTTCACCGCCGTGCTCACCGGCACCTGGTCCAATGTCCACGATCCAGTCAGCTTCGGCGATCGTATCTTCGTCGTGTTCCACCACGATGAGAGTGTTGCCTAAGGAGCGAAGGTGCAACAAGGTGTCAATTAGGCGGCGATTGTCGCGCTGGTGCAAACCGATCGATGGTTCGTCAAGCACATACAGCACGCCAACGAGACCGGAACCAATTTGCGTCGCCAAGCGAATTCGCTGGGCTTCACCACCGGAAAGAGTTCCAGCGGCACGCTCAAGGGTCAGGTATTCCAACCCCACGTCCAGTAGGAACTTCATACGAGCGTCAATTTCCTTTAGAACCTGTGCGGCGATTTTCGCTTCACGGGCCGAAAGCTCGATGGTCGATAGGAAGTTCGCTGCACTACGCAAATCCATCGCGGATACTTCAGCAATGGAACGTCCGCCGACCAGCACCGAGAGTGAAGCCGGGTTCAGACGGGCTCCCCCACACGTTGGGCAAGGAATCTGACGCATGTACTGCTCGTAACGGTCGCGTGCATGATCAGACTCTGTTTCTTCATGCTTACGGTGCACATAGGAAATGACACCTTCAAAACCTGTCGAGTACTTACGCTCACGTCCGAAGCGGTTCTTGTACTGGACCACAACCTTGTGGTCCTTACCGTTAAGGATTGCTTCGCGAGCCTTGGCTGGCAGATCTTTCCATTGCGTGTTCAATGTAAAGCCAAGCTCGTTGCCCAGGCCTTCGATCAGGCGGTTCCAGTACTCAGTAGTTGCTTTACCCAAGGACCATGGAGCGATGGCCCCGTCAGCTAGGGTAACTTCCGGATCAGGGACGATGAGGTGCTCATCAACTTCCAGCTTGGTACCAATACCCGAGCATGCGGAGCAGGCACCAAATGGATTATTGAAGGAGAAGGTACGTGGTTCGATTTCGTCGATGGCTAGCGGATGCTCATTCGGGCAAGCCAGGTTCTCTGAGAACGCACGAACTCGCTGCGGGTCCGACGCCTCAAGATCAACAAAGTCCGCCAACACACGGCCATCGGCGATCCCCAGTGCGGTTTCGATCGAATCGGTCAGACGCTGACGCGCATCTTCCTTGATGGCCAGTCGGTCTACCACTACTTCGATGGTGTGCTTGACCTGTTTAGCCAACTTTGGAGGGTCATTGAGCTGAATCGTCTCGCCATCAACGCGAGCACGTGCAAAGCCCTTTGAGGAGAGCTCGGCGAAGAGGTCGACGAACTCGCCCTTACGAGCGCGAACCACTGGTGCAAGGATCTGGAAGCGCGTCTTCTCTGGCAGCTCCATGAGCTGATCCACGATCTGCTGCGGTGTCTGCTTAGAGATTGGTTCATGACAGATTGGGCAATGTGGGCGGCCGACTCGCGCCCACAGAAGACGCATGTAATCGTAGACTTCCGTGATCGTGCCAACGGTAGATCTAGGGTTGCGACTCGTGGATTTCTGGTCAATCGACACTGCTGGCGACAGGCCTTCAATGAAGTCAACGTCTGGCTTATCCACTTGTCCGAGGAACATTCGGGCGTAGGCAGAAAGGGATTCGACATAGCGTCGCTGACCTTCAGCGAAGATCGTGTCGAAAGCCAGTGAAGATTTTCCGGATCCGGAGAGTCCGGTGAAGACGATCATCGCATCTCGCGGCAGATCGATGTCTACATTTTTCAGGTTGTGCTCACGCGCGCCCTTAACGACCAGTCGTGTGAGATCTGTTTTCTTGCTCTCTGCAGTAATAGCCACGAAGCCATACTAATCGAAAACTGCTTCGAATAAGTGTACGAATGGTCCTATCTCACAGAAATTTTTCCCTAGGCTGATTTACCGTCTCGGCGAGCGCCGTTCTGGCGCTCCTATTGCGAAGCACCTGACAAGCGGTATGCCACCATTCCCTCAACCTGGCTTAGGACAACGACATCTTCATGTGTAAATCCTGCCCTTCTAAATTCCTCCACGTTCGGGATGGCATCCGTAGGTTTCCACGAACCTCTTTTGCAAACCGTCTGAGCATCAGTGAAATAGCTGTCCCTTGATGCTTTGTGCGTTCCTGGGGTTTTGGTACCTAGAGTCGCGGAGTAAATATAGTAAGGATCGCGCTCGACCGTGCACAGTACATTTGCTCCAACTGCATTTTCTAACGGGGCGATCGAACCATCCGAGTTGTTTACGACTTGCTCGCCCTCATCCAATGGAAGGATGGGCGTTGCCGTATTCTGCAATGGAGTACCGGCACCTTCATTTGTTTTGGAATGCTCTAAGGGATCGCTGAGTCTGTACTCCCATTTTCTCTTACCGGTTTTACTGTCGATTCCTACGGCCTTCCAGGTAAGATCATCCGTTTTCGTACGGTAATGATCTTTGCGTGTGGTGGTTAGCGTTTGCTTTCCACCGTCGTAGTAGCACAGCACAACTGTGTCGCCGGTGGCGCTGATCTTCCAAGGCATTACTGAGCCACAGGATGTTGCCACACCTTTTTGTTGCCAAAGGGTACGTCCGGTGTTCGCATCCAATGCAACAAATTTCGACAAGTCTTCAGCACGATAGACGGCTTTCTTCTTGTCGGTATCAAAAAAATCGTATTTGGCATGCGAACCATACCCGAGAAGTATGTCTTCATTGTCTTCTACGGTGTCCCACTTCCATCCGCTAGTGGTAGAAATACCCTTGGCAAATACTTGCTCGTAGGGTCGTTTCCAAACGGTCTGGGCGTCGTTGGAATAGCTCAACATTTCTCGATCGGAGTCATACCAGTATGCGATGAGCCCTTCCCCCAGCCTGCTTCCGCCCTGTTGGAGGCCGTATTCAATTTGGTTTGTCGTTTTCTCAGTCCACTGCTTTTTGGACCAATCAAATTTCAAATATTGGTATTCGGAGAATTTCTCCTTACGGGCTTTTGCGCCCTCTGTACAGAAGGTCTTGCCGCAGATATAGGGACGCTCACCCCAGTAGCCAAAATTCTCCTTGGACGCATACTGTTTCCCATTGGAGACGTCAGCAATTTTCAGCTGCCCGTAGGTCCCAGTCTTCGTGCCCAAATAAGCCACATAATTTTTACCCTCGTGCTCAACTATTTTGATGTCCGGTGCGATGCCCCTGAAATCTGAGGCTCCCAACGCTTCGTCTTTCCAAAGTTGTTTGCCGTTTTTCAAATTCCGAGCGATGACTTCCGTCTGTGGACCTTGCCGCCGATAAGCAATGGCCACATCACCGGATACCTGAACATCTGAGACGAGCACTTCATCGCTTTTCCACGCGATTTTGGCGGGCACTTCTCCACGTTCTTCCGAAACCTTAGGTACCGGCTCTGCCGTAGTTGGCGTACATCCAGCAAGCCCATGTCCGAGAATCAGTACGGCCAAAACTATGACGGTGACACCCACGGAGTGTAGGTGAGCATTTCTGTTGGAGCTCACGGTGTTTTCCTGCCCTCGGGAACTTTGGCTAGTTCCAGAGTGTAGACCCGAGTCCAAACACCGCCCGAAGGTTTTCCACAGCCTTCTACTTCTTGACCGCGGAACTCACTTCAGGGGACTATCTAGCGAGGCAGTGAGCTAAATGCGGCGCGTAGGTATTTCACTGCCGTCGCTTCGTCCACAGACCACATCTGAGCAATGCGGGCCAAATCGGCCGCGGCATCACTAACTTCTTGTTCGGCCCGGTTCTCTGCTGCTTGGATAACGGTTCCGTGACGCCCTCGTGTTACTACGGCGCCTTGCAGTTCAAGTTCTTTATAAACCTTGGCCACCGTGTTAACGGCAAGATTCAATGATCCAGACAATGCACGTACGGAGGGAAGTTTAGTACCCGGCGCCAATTTTCCTTTAGCTATTGCCGAAAGGATCTGTTCGCGGACTTGCTGGTACGGCGCCACAGCGGATTTCGGATCAATTTTGATGAATCCCAATTCACTCATGCTCTGCTCCATTCTTTAGGACTCTGACTTCCTCTGACCCCGAGCCTATCGCGTTGAACATATTTTCCGTCGTAGTGTGTTGGTATGAACGAACTATTGCTGGACGATGTAACCATCCGCTGGATTTCAGTTTCCGATATGGCGAACAACGTCTACCTCATTACCAACCGACACTCGGGCGAGCAATTGCTGATCGACGCCGCAGATGATGCGCCAGCTATCGCTGAACTGATCAACGAAGCAAAGAATGATGCAGACAATCCACGAATCGTCGGCATCGCAACCACCCACCAGCATTGGGATCATGTGCGTGCGCTGGCCGAAATCGTCGAACAGCACCCGGTGACAACCTATGCTGGTGCTGACGATATGGCAGGTATCGCTGAAGAATCAGGCGTCCAAATTACCAACGGACTCAACCATGGGGACCAACTCAAACTGGGCGAGGTAATTATCGAAGCGATCCATCTGCGCGGGCACACTCCGGGCTCAATCGGATATGCGTTGGTAGATTCTTCCGGCCAGCCAGTCATCTTCAGCGGCGACAGTCTATTCCCTGGCGGTGTAGGAAATACGTGGAAGGATCCACAGCGTTTCCTCTCGCTGATCACCGACGTATCCGAACGAATTTTCGACCGCTTCCCAGATGAAACCAAGGTCCTACCGGGACATGGCGATGCGACCACTTTGGGCGCCGAACGTCCTCACCTGGATGAATGGCGTGAGCGCGGCTGGTAGGCAAACGCATGGTGATGCCCACCGAACGTGTCGGTGGGCATCACTGTGAAAGTTGGTCGATGATTCTCAATTCGCCGAGCCTGTGATTATTGGGCTAGTTTGTGGCCAATCATGAAAATTCTGCGGAACGGGAAGTTCGTCAGCTTCGTCCCATCAGGTGCTTGGAACGACGGGTAGTGTTTGGAAACCGCAGTGCGATAGTCATCTTCGAATTCCAGATAGTCCTCCGCGTTTAAGGCAGCTTTGACCGGCAATAAAGCGGTACCACGAACCCAGTCCAAGATCGGATCCTCACCCAACAAAAGTTGTTGGAAGGTGCTCTCCCAAACGTTGGCTTGGAATCCGGCATCAAGTAAGAGTCGTTGATATTCATCTGGCTGGCCGACAACATTTCCGTGGCGCAGCACCCCTCCAAGTCTGCCAACCCACTTGGGACTCTCTGCAACCTCCCGCATCTGCACATGTGAGGGCGAATCAAAATTACCCGGTACTTGGATCGCGACATAGGATCCAGTTTTCATCGCACGCAGCCACGTCGCTAGCAGCTCTCGGTGCTCCGGCAACCATTGCAACATCGCGTTCGAGAAGAGTAGATCAAGGCCAGGTTCGGGTTGCCAAGTCGTGGCATCCGCAAGTCCGAATTGCAGATTCGGCTCATGCTCGCTCGATGAGGCCCTGTCGATCATCTCTTGGGAAGAATCCAACCCCACCACCTGTGCGGCAGGCCATCGTTGGGCCAGGAGTCTGGTCATATTTCCGGGGCCGCATCCCAAATCCACAACCTTTTTCGGGTCGAGATCAACTAATTGGCCGAGCAGGTCTTTGTAGGGGCGACCCCGATAGTCGGCGAATTCCGTGTACTTTGCTGGATCCCATTTCATGCCCTTAGCCTAATCCTTTGAACTTGGCTCACTTCAAGCACACAGTCATACTTCTCAACCGATAGGCTAGTAACATCATGTTGCTCACCGAATATTTGCCAGCAGACAGCAAAAACGTATCCGACGACGAAATCTACGAGGCTTTCGGCCAATGGGTCGCCTCCCGTGGCATCACGCTTTACCCGGCACAGGATGAAGCCTCGATGGCGCTGGCTGGTGGCAACAACGTCATCCTTGCCACGCCCACTGGTTCTGGCAAGTCCATGGTCGCCATCGCTGCCCACTTCTACGCAATGGCTCGCGACCAGATCAGCTTCTACACGGCCCCCATCAAGGCCCTGGTTTCAGAGAAGTTCTTTGACTTGTGCAAGATCTTCGGTGCGGAAAACGTTGGCATGGTGACCGGCGACTCGTCGGTTAACGCGGATGCGCCAATTATCTGTTGCACCGCGGAGATTCTGGCCAACATCGCCCTGCGCGAAGGTTCTAAAGCCGACGTTGGCTGCGTGATCATGGATGAGTTCCACTTCTATGCCGATCCACAACGTGGTTGGGCCTGGCAGGTACCGCTCATTGAACTTCCTCAAGCCCAGTTCCTGCTTATGAGCGCAACCCTGGGCGACGTAACCCGCTTCGAAAAAGAACTCGAAGAACGCACTGGTACGCCAACGGTGACTGTGGCACATACCGAGCGTCCCATCCCACTGCATTTCTACTACTCCATGGAACCCGTGCAAGAAGCCGTGGAAGAACTGATCAAGACCAAGCAGGTCCCCATCTACATCGTTCACTTCTCCCAGCTTGACGCGATCGACCGAGCCACCGGGTTGATGAGTATCAATGTCGCCACCCGTGAAGAAAAGGAAAAAATCTCTGAAATGATCGGTGGCTTCCGCTTTGCTGCCGGCTTCGGTAAAACCCTGAATCGATTGGTGCGACATGGCATTGGTATCCACCATGCCGGCATGCTGCCAAAATATCGTCGCCTTGTTGAACAGCTCGCGCAGGCCGGGTTACTCAAGGTCATTTGCGGCACGGACACCTTGGGTGTTGGCATCAACGTTCCGATCCGTACTGTCGTCATCACCGCGCTATCAAAGTTTGATGGCACCCGTACACGTATCGTCAACGCCCGCGAATTCCACCAGATTGCTGGCCGCGCGGGACGAGCCGGATTTGATACTGCCGGAACCGTATTGGTCCAAGCACCGGAACATGCCATTGAGAATCACAAGGCCATGGAAAAGGCTCTCAAAAAGCATGGTGAGGGTTCGTCCAAACTTAAGCAGATCCCTAAGAAGAAGCCACCACAGAACTTTGTGACCTGGGGCGAAAAGACCTTCGAAAGAATTGTCGCCGCTCCCCCAGAAACGCTGAAGTCTTCCTTCCAGGTATCGCACTCAATGCTGCTGAACCTCTTGGAGCGCGAGGACAATGCATTCGAAGCAGCCGTGCGCCTGCTAAGCGAAAATCACGAGACGCCCGCAGCACAACGCAAGCTGAAGCTTCGGGCCATCGGTATCCTACGTGAACTGATTGCCACCGAGGTAGTGGTGCGTCGTGATGAACCAGATGAATACGGCAATTACTACGAGTTGACCGTGCACCTTCAGCAAAACTTCGCGCTGAACCAGCCACTCTCGCCCTTCGCTTTGGCGGCGTTGGACTTGTTAGATCCGGACTCTGCCAGCTACGCCCTCGACGTGGTTTCTGTCATTGAAGCCACCTTGGAAAAACCTCGCCAGGTGCTCTCCGGCCAGGAGAAAAAGGCCCGAGGCGAAGCCATCGCTGCCATGAAGGCCGAAGGTATGGATTACAACGATCGCATGAACGCGCTCGATGAGATCACCTACCCGATGCCCCTGGCTGAAAAACTGGAATCGGCTTTTGAGCAGTATCGCTCCGGTGCACCGTGGCTCGCCGATTTTGAACTGCAACCGAAGTCGATCGTTCGTGACATGTACGAACGCGCCATGGGCTTCTCGGACTTTGTCCAGTACTACCAGCTTGCCCGCTCGGAAGGCGTGCTGCTGCGTTACCTCACCGATGCCTACAAAGCTCTGCGCCAGACTGTCCCCCAGGACGCCCTGCGTGAGGATCTAGAAGACCTGATCGAATGGCTGGGTGAAATGATTCGCCAGATCGACTCCTCGCTTCTTGACGAGTGGGAAGAACTCTCGCGTGGTGAACTGAGCGAAGAAACCGAAACTGCGCCACCACCGGCACCAGAAAAACTGACCAGCAATAAACGTGCCTTCCGAGTGATGGTTCGCAATGAGATGTTCCGTCGCGTCAAGCTCTTTGCTGACGAACAGGACCAGGCCCTCGGCGAACTCGACGAGCACAATGGCTTTGACGCCGATGCATGGGCCGACGCGATGGATGGCTACTTCGATGAGCATGATGACATTGACGATGGTCCCACTGGTCGCAGCTCTCAACTGTTCATAGTCAATGAGCTACCTCACCGAGTATGGGAAGTCCGTCAGATCTTCGCTGATCCTTCCGAACATCATGATTGGGGCATCAGCGCTACGATCTCCTTGGATGATTCCGATGAGGTCGGTGCGCCAGTCGTGACCGTGACTTCTGTGGGGCGTTTGGACTAGTACGATGCTCGCCATCAGCTACGTCGTTTTCGTCGACGGCAATAAAGTCTTGTTGCAACTGCGCGAAGGCACGGGTTTCATGGATGGGTACTGGAGTATCGCCGCTGCAGGGCATGTCGAGCCAGATGAAGGCAGTATGGACGCTGCGCTTCGTGAGGCCCGCGAAGAATTAGGCGTAGAGCTCCGTACGGCCGATGTTCACTTATTCATTTCGGCGCTGCGTCAGGAACCTTTTATCGGTGCCAATGAAGTTGTTGATGATTTTTATCTAACGACTTGTTGGTCCGGGACACCACAAATTATGGAACCGGATCGGACCGCCAATCTGCGCTGGTTCGATATTAGTCATCTTCCACAAAACGTGGTTCCTCACGAACGGCCCGTACTTTTAGAGTTACTTCAGGATTAGTCGCCCTAGTCCGCTGAGCCGCAAGAAACTCGCCGAATTTCTACGGTAACCACACAGTGACCGATACTGCCCGCAGTGACTGTCGAAAAATCGATAGCCATGTTGCGGGCATTGTCGTAAGGTATGGCCATGAACGGATTCCAGCTGCGCCTGGTGGGTGCATGCATCTTACTGTTTGTATTGATCGGCCTGCTCAGCGGATGGTCGGCGCTCTTTGCCGCCGATGCTCTGCTCTCCACATTGCTTCAGGCCGGGCTCCTTATCTTGGGGCTGGCACTGGTGTATCAAGGTGAAAACTTACGAAGCAGCCCAGCGCAATAGGTAGTCAGTTTTCAAGTAACTCTTTGAGCCAGCTAGTACAGGCCACGGCTTGTTGCGCGTGGTAGCTTCTCAGCGTGGGCAGCGAAGGAACCGGTGGGCGACGCGCAGCATCCAGATAAAAACCAGTGAGTCCCGCGAGCGCACTAACGAGCTCAGTTGATGTCACAGAGGCAAAGATTCGATGTGAATCAACAATGGATTGAACATCGAGTAACGGTTCGTGTAATCGCGCTTCGATCAGCAACGTTAACGCGTCGTACCACGCAGCTCCGCGGGCAGCCCATGGCCAGTCCACCAGGTAAATATCGCCATCGTTTCCAACCAAAATATTGTCTGCACGCAGATCAGCATGTACTAGTTCCTCACCTGCGAGCAATAATGCTGCGGGTTCGGCTAGCTGATGAAGTTCCTGAAGGTGCTGAGCTATCCACGGATCATTAGGAACAAAATCGTCGTCAATGATTCGGCTGAACCCGGCAAAGTCGTCTCGCAGCTCATCTTCTAGGCGTGGAAGTCCCCGAACCAAGGATTCTGGAACAGACGAATTGAGGTCCGCAACGGAATCAAGTACAGCTAGGAGCTCGTCTGGATTCCACGGAAGGGCTGGTCGATTTCCAGGTGCTTCAGCGAAGACGAGCGCTTGCCACCCCTGGCACTGCACATGTGACAGCAGTTTCGGGGCAGGTAATGTTTCGGGAAGTTTGGCAGCAATGTTCGCTTCCTTGGCGTGCAGTTGAGCTGCAAAATCGTTGACTTCAGCGTCTACGGCTTTCACAAAGACCACGCGTCCATCTTGCAACTGCACAAGGTCAGCACTGCCTGGCGAAAACCCACCGATTTGCCGCGTGGCCTCTACGACGTTCGAGCCCAGTCGACTTTCAATGGTCGACCGCAAAGCTTGCGGAAGTTCGGGCCAAGATATTCGCTGTGGGAATTGGATGCGCATGAAGTGGATACTTCCAGATCATGGCGTGCACAACAAGAAGTCAAGCAACAATGAGCGCAATGCCCACATAGGTCGTCAGGAGTGTGGCCAAGAGCCATTCAGCGGTGGAACCGGTCTCAGCAAGGATTGGCACAGCCACCCGCCCATTGGACTTCCAGCAACCACCAATGACTGGTAGTTTGCGGAACCACCGCGGCGAACCGATCTTGATGGGCCAAATCAGATTGCAGCCACCGATGGTCAGCATGTCCCCGAGTACATGCACGATTACCCCTAGCGCCACCGCCAAGAGGAACCACATGTTCTCTTCGGGAGCGTTGACGCCGACGAAGGCGCCGGTCGCTAGGGCAATGATCCAGCACAATAACGGTGGCATGAATTTCACTGACTTCACAGCGAAGGAAATCAACAGGATTGCAAAGAGCGCCGCTGCTGGATAGACCGTGCCCAGGGCGACTGTCTGAACATCCCAGCCGTTGGCAAGCCACGCCAAGAAGATGAAAAACGCCATACCTAGGATTGAGTGCGTACCGTTTCGATGGCCTCCGGAGACTTCACCGACGATCCGCGCAAAAATGCTGGAGAAGGGTGGCAGGGCGCGGGCAATGGTCGCCCCATGATGATCAGCATCCGGCAACAATGCGGCCCCTGCGCATACGATCGCACCGGCGAGTGTTTCCCAACGATCCATTTCGAAGGTACCCAGCCCGAGATTAACCGAACCTACGGTGACCGGAGTAGTAATTGCCAACCATGCGGCTGCGCCGCTCACCGCGTGGTGTCCACCCATCATGCATTCAACCTTAGGACTGGTCACCGACGTTTTAGCGGCATGACGGCGGTAAGCTAGGACACATGAGTATTGTGCGCGAAGCAACCATCGATGACTGCCCGCAGATTCTAGAACTAATTCAGGAACTTGCGGACTATGAGAAGGAACCAGACGCGGTGGTTAACACCGTTCAGGCGCTAGAAGAGCACCTCTTCGGGGCGAACCCCCAGGTCTTTGCCCACGTCGCCGATGACGGATCTGGAACCATCGTGGGTATTGCTATCTGGTACTTGACCTATTCCACGTGGGAAGGCCGTCACGGGATTCACCTCGAAGACCTTTACGTCCGTGCCAATCAGCGTGGATTGGGCACAGGAAACGCCCTATTGCGCACGCTCGCCAAAATCTGTGTAGATCGCGGATACAAGCGTCTGGAGTGGCAGGTTCTGGATTGGAACGAACCAGCTATCAAATTTTATGACTCACTGGGTGCCGGCGCACTCGACGGGTGGACCACCCGTCGTTTGGACGGCGATGACCTGGTGGCCCTCGGATCACAAGGAGCTAAGTAATGACCCATTACCGGGGCATGGACGTCACCGACCATTTCATCGATGTACCGCTGGATCACGCAAATCCCGAGGGCGAAAAAATCTCGGTGTTCGCTCGGGAAGTCAGCACCGACTCCAGCAGGCCATGGTTACTGTTTTTGCAGGGCGGACCGGGTGGAAAATCTCCACGCCCGGGATCCCTGGCAGGATGGTTGGCCGAGGCTGTTAAACACTTCCGTGTCCTCTTACTCGATCAGCGAGGCACCGGCCTATCATCACCTGCTAACCGCCAAACCCTGCCTTTGCGTGGCGATTCGGCCGCTCAGGCCCGCTACTTATCGCATTTCCGTGCGGATTCGATTGTGCGCGATGCAGAAGCATTCCGTAAGCATTTGGGCATCGATAAGTGGAGCACGTTGGGCCAAAGCTATGGCGGTTTCTGCACCCTCACGTATCTTTCGCTTTTCCCCCAGTCCCTCACCCGCTGCTTGGTGACCGGTGGCCTAGCGTCCTTGGATCAGGATGCAAGAACTGTCTACCGTGCTACTTATCAGCGCATGGCAGAGCGCAATCGTGAGTACTTTTCTTGGTACCCCCAGGACTTCGAGACATTGCACGAAATTTACCAGCATCTTCGTAGCAACGACGATGAACGATTGCCAAATGGTCAAAAAGTCACCGTCGAATTAGTGCAAATGCTCGGCATGTATCTCGGAGGCAATACCCGAGTCCATCTGCTACACCACATTTTTGAGGAAGCCTTTGTCCAAACGACCGGCGGGCCACGACTCTCGGATACGTTCCTCGATGCGTTACAGGCGCAAGCCTCCTTCGCCTCCAACCCGCTCTACGCCCTGATGCATGAAACGATCTATGCCCAGGGTGCTGCCACGAACTTTGCCGCCGAGCAAGTGCTTCCGGAATTCGAAGAGTTCACAGCGCATGCCGACACGCCTCTGCTCACCGGTGAAATGATCTTCCGGTGGCATTTTGCCACGGATCCGGCTTTACGCCCGCTGGAGGATGTGGCCCGCATCTTGGCAGAGCACGAGCACTTTGGGCCACTGTACGATCTTGAGGTGCTGGCAAAGAACACCGTGCCAGTAGCAGCGGCCGTTTATCACGATGACGTTTATGTGGATCGTGAGCTTTCATTGCGGACCGCTTCTCAGGTCGCAGGTCTGCAACCGTGGGTCACCGATGAATATCATCACGATGGTATCGGCGATGATGGGCCAGCAATTTTCCGTCGGCTCTTGGCCATGACAAATGGTGAGGATCCAGAAGCTGCCGCCAAGGACCAATAGTTACTCAACGCACAAGGCACGCTCTTTCCGCAGGGAAGGAGCGCGCCTTAGCTATAGCCAGAATTTAGCCGTCGAGTCCGGCAGCGATCTGTTCGTTGATATGCTGCAGGAGCGGAACCACACGAGCCAATGCTAGTTGTTCCTCCTGGCTGAAATCGCCGATCCCACTCAAGAGCACGTTGATCGCCCGCGAGCGGTAACCACGGATCTCTTGCAGTCCGTTCTCGGTCAGGCTCACGAGGCTGGCCCGGCCGTCGTTGGGATCGGACTGACGCTGCACCAGCTGGTCATTTTCCAGTCGGATAATTAGCCCGGTCATGGTCGGTTGGGCGACACGCTGCTCAACAGCCAGATCGCCCACTCGCTGGGCACCAAGTCGTTCGAGGGAAGAGAGTACCCGCCAAGCCGTGACGGAGCGTCCCTGTCCGGCGGCCTGACCCAACAGGCGGGACATGGTTCCTGAGGCTAGCGCCAAGTCGGTGGCGACGGTCTGTGTGTCAAGCGATTCTGCGCTCATCATATTCCCCTGGGAGAAGATCCATAAGTAAAGGGTCAGAGAAAACCCGCCGGCCGGGCTTAAAAGACCGACCGACGGGTTGCTCTTTTCGGCTACTCTTTGTTCGTGCCAGTAGCGGTGTTCGAAGCCTTGGAGACTTCTTCAGCTTCTGCGCTAGCGGCTGCCCGCTTGCCCCACGGAGTCCACAGGGACATGACGGTGGCAACCACGATCGCACCAAGAATCACCAGCAGTGAAAGTCCGGTGGAAATGTCCAACCAAGCGTAATCCAGGTGCTCGCCACCATTGATGAATGGCAGGTTGTTCTCATGCAGTGCGTGGAAGACCAGCTTCACGCCGATAAAAGCGAGGATGAAGCTCAGCGCGTGCTTCAGGAAGACCAAACGGTTCATCAATCCGCCGAGCAGGAAGTACAACTGACGCAAACCCATCAACGCAAAAATATTCGCGGTGAAGACGATAAATGCGGACTTGGTTAGGCCGAAGATTGCTGGAATCGAGTCGAAAGCGAAGAGCAGGTCCGTCATGCCGATGGTCACGAAGACCAGAACCATCGGGGTGAACAGCTTCTTACCGTCGACCACGGTACGCAGCTTGGCGCCGTCGAAATCGTCGGAGATTGGCATGCGGCTGGTCAGCTTCTTGACCAAGCCGCTCTCTTCATCCTCATCATCGTCCTTGAGCTGGTTCCATGCGGTCCACAGCAGGAAGGCACCGAAAATGTAGAAGACCCACGACCACTGTTCGATAATCGCTGCACCGGCCACGATGAAGATCGCGCGCAGAATCAGCGCGATAATAATGCCGAACATCAGCACTTCCTGCTGGTACTTTCGCGATACCGAGAAGCGAGCCATGATGATGATAAAGACGAACAGGTTGTCCACCGACAATGCGTATTCGGTGACCCAACCGGCATAGAATTCCTGGCCGATCTGGCTTCCGGCCTGCCACCAAAGGATTCCGCCGAAGATTAAGGCCAGGGCGATGTAGATGCCGACAAAGATGCCAGCTTCTTTCATGGAAGGAATGTGCGGACGTTTGGTGACGTACAGCAGGTCTGCGATGAGCACCGCGCACAAAACAACCAGCGCGATGATCTCAAATTGAATGGTTAACCCATGAGTGCCCACGGACGAGCGACCTTTCGTTGGAGGGTATGGAAAATCGCCGCAAGTCTCTCCGCCGTCATCCAAGCTTCCCTGTAACGAGAAAGCACGTGTGCTGATCGGCTGCTGCGCCCGGCGAAACGTCTTTGGTTCGCGTGTTGACGTTCACAGCATTGGGATACTCCCCTACGTCCAAACATCTAGTGTAGCGCACAGCCTCCCCACAGGCTTTTTTAACCTTCATTTAGGCGTGCCCGGCCGCCTTCATCTGGCGTAGCTCCTTCTTGAGTTCGGATACTTCGTCACGGATTCGCGCAGCCAATTCGAACTGTAGTTCCGCGGCCGCGGCATGCATCTGTTCGGTCATCTCTTCAATTTGGGACAACAGGTCTTCTGCCGGAGCGGCCGCCAAACCGTCCTTACGCACGGTTGTAGAGGCTTTACTCCGCTTCGCGTCCTTTGCCAACCGGTTATTGTTCAGCAGTTCCTGGGTATCGGCGTCTTCGCGGGCCAGCTGGTCGGTAATATCGGCGATCTTCTTGCGCAGCGGCTGTGGGTCAATCCCGTGTTCCTTATTGTGTGCTTCCTGAATGGCGCGACGACGATTGGTCTCTTCGATCGCCTGATCCATCGCGTCGGTGATCTTATCGGCATACATAATCACCTGGCCCGACACGTTACGAGCGGCACGACCAATGGTCTGAATCAGCGAGGTCGCTGAGCGCAGGAAGCCCTGCTTATCGGCATCAAGGATCGCCACGAGCGAGACTTCTGGCAGGTCCAAGCCCTCACGCAACAGGTTAATGCCCACCAGCACATCAAAGGAGCCCATACGTAGTTCACGCAGCAATTCCACACGGCGGATGGTATCCACGTCCGAGTGCAGGTATTGCACGCGCACCTGATGCTCGGTGAGGTAATCGGTCAGGTCTTCAGCCATGCGCTTGGTCAGCGTGGTGACCAGCACTCGTTCGTCACGGTCCACACGGGTGCGGATTTCGTCGAGCAAATCATCAATCTGCCCCTTGGTGGGCTTCACAATAATTTCGGGATCGATCAAACCGGTCGGGCGAATAATCTGTTCCACGAACCCATCGGATTTGCCCAGCTCATACTTGCCGGGGGTCGCCGAAAGGTACACCGTCTGCCCGATCCGCTCCAAGAACTCGTCCCATTTCAACGGACGGTTATCCATCGCTGAAGGCAGGCGGAAGCCGTGTTCAACCAGGGTGCGCTTTCGCGACATATCCCCTTCATACATGGCACCGATCTGCGGCACGGTCACATGCGACTCGTCGATCACCAGCAAGAAGTCGTCCGGGAAGTAATCCAGCAGGCAGTGCGGTGCGGAACCGGCATCACGACCGTCAATATGTCGCGAATAGTTCTCGATGCCGTTGCAGAAGCCCATCTGCTCCATCATTTCCAGGTCATAGGTGGTGCGCATGCGCAGTCGCTGCGCTTCGACCAGCTTGTTCTGCGATTCGAGCTCCTTGAGGCGTACCGCCAGTTCATCTTCGATCCGCTTGATGGCTTTGCCCATGCGTTCGGCACCGGCCACATAGTGGCTGGCCGGGAAAATGTACATTTCGGTTTCTTCGCGGATCACTTCACCGGTAACCGGGTGCAGGGTATAGATGGCTTCAACTTCGTCGCCGAAGAACTCGATGCGCACGGCCTGCTCTTCATACATCGGGATGATTTCAACGGTGTCACCGCGCACGCGGAAGGTCCCACGGTGGAAATCCATGTCGTTGCGGGTGTACTGCATGGCGACGAACTGGCGCAGCATCGCGTCACGGTTCAGTTCCTCACCGGTGCGCACGGTGACCATGCCGGCGACGTATTCTTCCGGGGTGCCCAAACCATAAATGCAGGAGACGGTGGCGACCACGATCGTATCGCGCCGGGTGAGCAGTGAGTTAGTCGCCGAGTGGCGCAGCCGTTCCACTTCCTCGTTGATGGAGGAATCCTTCTCGATGAAGGTATCGGTCTGAGGCACATAGGCCTCGGGCTGGTAGTAGTCGTAATAGGAGACGAAGTACTCCACCGCGTTGTTCGGCATCAGTTCGCGGAACTCATTGGCCAGCTGCGCGGCCAGGGTCTTGTTCTGCACCAGCACCAGGGTGGGACGTTGTACCTGTTCTACGAGCCACGCGGTGGTGGCTGACTTACCAGTACCCGTGGCACCCAGCAGAACGATGTCCTTCTCGCCGTTGTTAATCCGCTGCGTCAGCTGTTCGATGGCCTGGGGCTGATCACCCGCGGGCTCATATTCGCTGATGACTTCGAAAGGGGCAACAACACGCTTAATTGGCTGGGCAAGACTCATAGAACCAGCATATCGACTTGGTTGGACCGAATAGGACGGTCTCTAGCCAGCTTTCAGCTTAAAGCGGGCGCGAGCTACTTGCGCATGCCATAACGGATCGCATTGCGCTTGACCGTTCGCCCGATCGTATTGCTAAAGAAACCCATGGTCATGATCGTCGCCGCGATAATTCCCAGCAGGGCCAACCACCCGGAAATATAAACCACCGGCGAGTAGGGGCCGGTCTCTTGGCTCACAAATTCGGCCCGTCCGCCAAAGCCAAGCCACAGCACCAGGGCAATACCGAAGGAAACAAACATCGTCCATTTGCACGTCTTGTACATCGTCTTCTCCTGCGTTCCTAGGTTAGCTGCTTGTAGAGGGCGTTCACTTGCGCCCGCAATTCTTCGAGGGTGCCAGAATTATCCAGCACATAATCTGCTACCGCCGAGCGTTGCTCATCAGTGGCTTGAGCGTCCATCCGCGATTGGGCCTCATCGGCGCTCCATCCACGATTCTGGATCATCCGGCGGATCCGCTCTTCGTGTGGTGCCTGCACCACAATCACGGCATCAAAATTCTCGGCTTGCCCGGATTCCACCAACAACGGAATGTCTTCGATCACCAGGGCGTCGGCCGGTGCTTGTGCCCGCAACTCGGCCGCACGCTCTCGCACCAGGGGGTGCACGATTCCGTTAAGCTTCGTGCGTGCCTGCTCATCGGCAAACACGATCGCGCCTAAGGCCTGACGATCTAAGGAACCATCGGCGAGTATGACGCTCGGCCCAAAGTGCTCCGTGATCTCAGCCAAGCCCTTGGTTCCCGGGGCGACCACTTCGCGGGCCAGTGCGTCGGCGTCGATCACGACCGCTCCCAGCGCGGCTAATTGTGCTGCCACCGCAGATTTTCCGGAAGCTACTCCCCCGGTCAGTCCCACATGCTTCATGTCTCCACCCTATAAACTATTAGCAATGAACACCAACGATTCGGTCGCGACCAGCTACACCACCCTGCTCGAAGACAGTGTGCACGAGCTAGAGATTAAGCGTTCTCGCTTCATTACCTACCTCTACCGGGTCGACTCCGAATCTGCAGCTCGGGAGCACATTGCGGCCCTGCGCAAAACACATTTTGATGCCCGGCACCACTGCACGGCCTTTATTCTTGGGCCCGATCGAATGACCCAACGCTCCAATGACGACGGTGAACCTTCGGGCACTGCCGGTGTTCCCATGCTTGATGCCCTCGCCAAACGCGAACTGCCCGATCACAGCCACCTTTCCGACGTGCTGGCCGTGGTCGTCCGCTATTTTGGTGGCATTAAGCTCGGTGCCGGCGGGCTGGTGAGGGCCTATTCAGAGGCAGTCTCCACCGCCCTGGACCAAGCCACTTTACTGCGCCGCGAACGCCTGCGCATCTTCGCCCTGCCGGCTTCCCATGCCCTCGCGGCCCGTTATGAAAATGAGCTGCGCGCCGCCGGCTACCAGGTCGAACCCACCCAATGGCTTGCCGAATCCGCGCTAATTCACATTGGTATTCCCGATACCCCTGAAGCCACCGACCAGTTGCACACCCACGTCGCCACGCTCACCTCCGGCGCCGGAGAGCTGAGCGACACCACCACCCGATGGGTTGATCTGATTTGAATCTCGTTCCCCACTCCACCCCCGATCTGCAGGCCCTGCTCGCGTCGCTCAGCCGCTGGCCCGATGTCCAAGCGCCCAACCTTTTTGCTGCCGATGCCGCCGACCGACTGATCCTGGATACCGCCGCCGAACATGTGGCCGACGCCGGCTGGCCCGCCAACATCTCGATCGTCGGCGATCACTACGGGGCATTGACCCTAGGCGCCCTGGCCTTGGGTAGCACCTCGGTACGTGTACACACCGATTCGCTCACCGCCCGCCACGCCATCGAGGCCAACATCCGCCAGCTCATGCCAGAAGCCAGCGAACGCCTCCAATTTTTCTCCCTGGCCGAGGCCGCCGAACAGGCCGCCACCATTTTGCTGACCCTGCCGCGTGGATTGGACGTGCTGGACGAACAGCTCGCGGCCATCGCCGCCGTTGCCACGCCTGAAGCGACGCTTTTTGCCGGTGGCCGCATCAAACATATGAGCCGGTCGATCAACGACCTGCTGATCTCGCGTTTTACCCGGGTCGATGTCTCGCTGGCTCGGCAGAAGTCCCGTGTTTTGACCGCCTCACTTCCCTTGGCGCAACAGCCTCCATCCCGCTTCCCGGCCACCGCAACCCACCAAGTGAAGGGCACCAGTTTTAGCCTGCACGCCGGTGCCGGAACCTTTGGGGCTGCGCGCTTAGACCCCGGAACTCGCCTGCTTTTGGAAAACTTGCCCGATCTTGGCGGCCACAAAACCCTGGTGGACTTGGCCTGCGGCAATGGCTCCATCGGCATGTACGCAGCGCTCACCTACCCCCATCTTCAGGTGGACGCCTCCGATCATTCGGCTTCCGCCGTCGCATCAACACTGGCCGCGGCGCAGTTCAACGGGTTATCGCACCGCGTTAGCGCCACTCAGGACGATGCCCTGCGTCGCTTGCCTAATGCTTCGGCCACGCTCATAACCCTGAACCCGCCCTTCCACATCGGCAATACGGTCACCGCCGACATCGCGTTCAAACTGATCGACGACGCAGCCCGAGTCCTCGCACCCGGCGGCACCCTAGTGTGCGTGTTCAACTCGCATCTGCGCTACCGCAACGAATTGGTCCGGCGGGTTGGCCCCACCACCCAGTTGGCCAGAGATAAGACCTTCACCGTGACCGCTTCCGTCAAGGGGCATTAGGACTTTTCCACAACTCGCGATCGCACGTTTATCGCCCGCGCTCCACCACCGCGTTCTTGGTCCATGAGTGATTCGATCGGTCAGGCCATTGCCGACCTCAACCAGGCAATCAGGAGCACTTCGGCAATCACCGCCGATCAGGCTCTGGCTATCGCTGCACTCATTCCGGACCTGCACCAGTTCATCGCCCCCATTGCTGGTGCAGGGCCGGAAAACCAACCGGCCTACTCACAGGATCCACGTTTCGCCCTGGCCCTGGCACAATCGGTCGAGCTGACCGCCCACCAAGCATTACGCACCCGGGTGTACGCGGCACATCTGCTCGAATCCACAGCAGCCCACACCCTAACGACAGACGAACTGGAAGCCGTCCGCGCAGGGAGCACTGACTTCACCGAACCCGCGCAGTGCACCGGCCAACGCCCCAGTTTTCGCAACAGCACTGACTTGCTCGCCTCCTGGTTGCGCCTAGAACATTTTGAGGCTCAACGTCGAACAGACAGCGCGCACCATGTTTTTGCCCAGTTTGACTACCATCATCAGGTGTACCCTGCACAGTTCCCCCTCATGGCCCAACGGTTTCGTGATGGCTCGCTGCCACCGGCTGAAGCACTGTCCGCCGCACGTCGTTTGGGCTCGCTGGAACCAAAACGCACAGAATTCGCCCCTCCAACCACATCAAGTGTGCGCGATGAGCAGGGCCAGCTAGTCGAGTCAGTACTGAACCTGGAAATGGACGAGCCAGAACCTGCCACCCGACACAAGGCCGTCAACCTCGTTATCAAGACGGCGCGCGAACAACTATCCCAGGAACAGCCCGAAGCTGAGGAAGGGATCTTCCGCAAGGGACTGCGTCGTGGCCTCATTTGGTATGAGATGGGGCTGCGACCGGTTCGCGCGGAACTTTTCGAATCTGGACTCACTCAGAGTGACAACCCACGCTCCGGCGCAGGGCAAACGGCCCGCGAAGCATTCGTCGATGAAAACGCTGAAACGCAAGAGTCCGCAGGCGAACATCCGGACTTCATCACCGATGAGGAAGCCGCCACCGCCGAGTCCACCGATTCCGCGCCCATTTCTCCAGCGGCCCGTCGACTCAACGCGGTCATGAATTTGCTCGAACTCAACGCTAAACGGCTCAAGCGTCTGCAAGAAGCGATGGGCAAACGGGCAAATTCGCCAGATTCTTCGCCTCCTGAGACCGAGGATCTGGACTTACCCGTGATCAAACCGCAGGTAGTGGTCATGTTGACTCTGGCCGAGTTGGAAGGTCGAGCCGAAACCCACGGAATCACGGGACATGGTTTTAAGCTCAGCGCCACCGATCTTCGCCAAACCCTAGCCAAAGCGAAAATCATTCCGATGGTTTTGGGCGGTAAGGGCGAGCTCCTGGACATTGGGCGCAGCCAACGCAAGCATCCTGGCTATATGCGTTTAGGCATATCGGTGCGCGACCGGGGTTGCATTGTGCCCGGTTGCACCATGGATCCCGAACGCTGCAATATCCACCACATCTGGTTCTGGTCGGAAGGTGGAGTCACCTCCGTGTACTGGAGTGCGATGCTCTGCGATACCCACCATCATGATGTCCATGCCGGGCTCATCAAGGTCATTCCAGATGACGGGGTCCCTAAGGTCATTCTCCCGAACTTTGTCGATCCGACCCAGACCCCTGTGCGTAACCGCTATAACGATGTACAAGCGGCCTAACTCGCGCTAACCAGCGACACGTCAGTCTCTGGTCAAAAATATTCCCCGTTGAAATGTCCGTTGGGCTTGCTCATGATTGTCGTGGGCAAGCCCATCGGCGTGCCCCATGAATCAGCCCGGCCACCGTGTAAGCTAAGCCCGCGATGTGCGCATTCATACTGCTCATTCTCAGTGGGTTAAAAACAAAAGTCCAACCCTTTCGGGTTGGACTTTTGCGTATCAGCTAAAGCTAATTACGTTTCCTGCACGAGGCAGAAGCTGAAATTAGTTGCCGGTCAGCTTCTCGCGCAGTGCAGCAAGAGCTTCGTCGGAAGCCAGGGTACCTGCATCGGTGGCTGGAGCCTCCGAGGAGTACGAAGCTGGAGCTGGCTCGGAGCTACCTGCAGCAGCAGGCTCTGCTTCTGCGTCGGCTACGATTGCGGCAGCAACCTGCTTCTTGTGTGCTTCCCAACGCTCCTGAGCAGCAGCGTACTGTGCTTCCCATGCAGCGCGCTGGGTGTCGAAGCCTTCGAGCCATTCGTTCGACTCTGGGTCGAAGCCCTCTGGGTACTTGTAGTTGCCGGCCTCGTCGTACTCTGCAGCCATGCCGTAGAGTGCTGGGTCGAACTCGGTGCCCTCTGGGTCAACACCTTCGTTAGCCTGCTTGAGCGACAGCGAGATGCGGCGGCGCTCCAGGTCGATGTCGATAACCTTGACGAACAGTTCGTCACCAACGGAGACAACCTGCTCAGCCAGTTCAACGTGGCGAACTGCAAGCTCGGAGATGTGAACCAGGCCTTCGATGCCGTCTTCGACGCGAACGAACGCACCGAATGGAACCAGCTTGGTAACCTTGCCCGGTACAACCTGACCCAGTGCGTGGGTGCGGGCGAAGGTCTGCCATGGATCTTCCTGGGTAGCCTTCAGCGACAGGGAAACGCGCTCGCGGTCCAGATCGACTTCGAGAACCTCTACGGTTACTTCCTGGCCAACTTCGACAACCTCTGATGGGTGGTCGATGTGCTTCCAGGACAACTCGGAAACGTGTACCAGGCCGTCTACGCCGCCCAGGTCCACGAATGCACCGAAGTTGACGATGGAGGAAACAACGCCCGGACGAACCTGGCCCTTTTCCAGCTTGTTGAGGAAGGTCGAGCGAACCTCGGACTGGGTCTGCTCGAGCCATGCACGGCGGGAAAGCACAACGTTGTTGCGGTTCTTGTCCAGCTCGATGATCTTGGCTTCGATTTCCTGGCCGATGTATGGTGCCAGGTCGCGCACACGGCGCATCTCGACGAGCGATGCTGGCAGGAAGCCACGCAGGCCGATGTCCAGGATGAGGCCACCCTTGACAACCTCGATGACGGTACCGGTAACGACGCCGTCCTCTTCCTTGATCTTTTCGATGTCGCCCCAAGCACGCTCGTACTGAGCACGCTTCTTGGACAGGATCAGGCGGCCTTCCTTGTCTTCCTTGGTCAGAACCAAGGCTTCAACGCTGTCGCCAACGGTGACAACTTCACCTGGGTCAACGTCGTGCTTGATGGAAAGCTCGCGGGAAGGGATGACACCTTCGGTCTTGTAACCGATGTCGAGCAGAACTTCGTCGTGGTCAACCTTGACGACGGTGCCTTCGACGAGGTCACCATCGTTGAAGTACTTGATGGTGGCATCGACTGCGGCCAAGAAGTCCTCAGCAGATCCAATGTCGTTGATTGCGACGACTGGTGCGCTGTTGTTCTCGTTCGAGGTGATGGTCATGTAGTAGGGACTCCGATGTGGATAGATTTGGTCAGTCGAAACCCCGGAAGTCCCGGAATTTCGAGCGGGTATAACTTGTTTGCGGCCACAACTAGTGCGATGGCACACTGAACAAGTCTACGCGTATACCAGAGTGCGGGTCAAAGCGTAACCCACTAACATCCACGTCAGCATTTTGTGAACTTCGTCATAACATCGGGTTCACGGACAGGTTATTTAGAAGGCGTGGGCGGTGAATCCAGCACGCCGTACGTCAAATAAATCCACGTTGGTACACAGTGTAGCTTCAGAAACTCGCCGGGCACGTCCAATATCAAGAAGCTGTTGCAAAGTGGTCGTTCCCAAATACAATCCAGCCAGTTCGCGTTCGCCCATCGATACTTGCCCGACCCCGTCGAGCTGTACTGACCCTTCAGCAACTTTCCTCACCGAGGCCGACCCGTGCACCACCTCAAACACATAGGTGCCGCTCACCAACCCCAATCGATCCTGCACCGTGACCGCTAATCGACCATCGTGGTGATAACCGCGAGCTTCAAAGGCAGCGATCACGTCCAGGACGCGGAGCCACAATACGTCGTCAACTGAACGCACCTGGTAATCTCGCACGTCTGCGAGCACCTGCCGCAACGGATCATCGACTGAGCCCTGCCCATGGACCTCGTGAATCAGATCGTGGCTAGCAACGTATTCTAGTAGCTTCAGCCGTGCCACATCACTGGTGGCTACCAGTTTATGCACGACCATTTTTGATTCCGGTTCGTCCCACCCACCAAATTTATAGGTAACGAAGCCACCTAAGGTTCCTGCTTCGTCGTAGTAGGCGGCATGACGCATGTTCTTGGCCTTGCTCAGGGTGTCCCATCCCTCCCATCGCCCTAGCGCGACCCCTTTGTCGTGCGCTGTGCCATCCACAGAACCGAAGGTGTGTTCAAAAGCAGAAACCATCAGCTGCTCAAATTGTGTCTCAAATTTTTCAGGATCAATATCGAGGATCGATCCCGGAAGCTCAACCAACAACTTCAACCCGTTACGGCACTTGAGTTTTAAGGCGCGTCTGGTATGTGGCAGGTTCGAACCCGAACCGGCCATAAATACTTGCTTCCGATGCGCCCAATGCCGCCAGGGCAAACCCTTGGCTTTGCGCGAAGTGTAGATCGCCAGTGATTTGCTGGGTCAAAAGGCCACGCCGACGATGTGTCGGGCTAACGGTCACTGCAGTAATCTTATGCACCGGAACCGGGCGGACTCCCCCAGCATTGAGGTTTCCGGGGAATGAACCATAGGTCAGCACCGGCGCTGTGGCATGACGAGAGAATGTTTCAACCTGCTGATCGAAGACCATCGAAAAGCGAAGCTGCTGTGCCACCATCAGCTGCGCGTAGGTCGTCCTGCAGTCTTTATCAGGTTGCTCTTCGTAAAAACCGACGGTCGTCGCCTGCTGAAACTGACCAATCAGTTCCCGATCCGCTCCATGCAGTTCGGCAGCATTGTAGGTAACGGTGTGCAACGCACCCGTTTCGTGGTGTTTCACTACGCTCTCCCCGTATTGTTCATCCTCATGGGTTCAACCTCATGGGCACAACCTAATCTGCTCAGCATAACTGCGCACCCATTTTTGTGTATAGGTGCTTGTCGCCCAGTGAGCAAGACCTACAGATACAACAATGCTGCCGGGAGCGAACGCTTAGAGGTCCGATCCCGGCAGCACCTAGTCACTAACTGACTTATTGAGCCACCAGCCTAGTGGGCCGCCTCGTGCCAGGTCCGGCCGATTCCCGGCTGGACATCCAATGGCACGAGCAGGTCGGCGGCTTGCCCCATTTCGCGAGTCACCAATTCCTGCACCGCATCCAGCTCACCAGCGGCAATTTCCAGAATCAATTCGTCATGGACCTGCAAGAGCATCCGAGATTTGTATTCCCCGGCTTCAAGGCCTTCGGCGATCTTGAGCATGGCAACCTTCACCAGGTCCGCCGCCGATCCCTGAATTGGTGCGTTCAACGCAGCCCGTTCGGCAATATCACGCAGACGACGATCGGAGCTGTTTAGTTCCGGCAGGTAGCGACGACGACCAAAGATCGTCTCGGTGTAGCCGTCCTTACGCGCCTGATCGACCACGGAACGAAGATAGGTGCGCACCGCGCCGAAGCGGTCGAAGTAATCCTTCATCAGCTTGCGAGCCTCATCCACACCGATCTTCAGCTGCTTGGACAGACCAAAGCTGCTCAGACCATAGGCCAAGCCGTAGCTCATCGCCTTGACCTTGGAACGCATTTCCGAGGTGACTTCCTCCGGCGCCACGTTGAACACGCGCGAACCAACATAGCGGTGCAAGTCTTCGCCATTTTGGTAGGCCTCAATGAGCCCCTCATCTTCGGAAAGATGCGCCATGATGCGCATTTCAATCTGCGAGTAGTCCACGGTCAGCAGGGTTTCATAGCCCTCGCCCACCATAAATACGTCGCGGATTCGTCGGCCCTCTTCGGAACGGACCGGAATGTTCTGCAGGTTCGGGTTCAGGCTCGAAAGTCGGCCGGTCGCCGCCACGGTCTGCGCGTAAGTGGTGTGAATTCGCCCGTCAGAATGCGTCGCTTTGAGCAACCCATCCACGGTTTGACGCAGCTTAATCGCATCACGGTACGCCATCAAAGCCACCAGGAACGGATGCCCGGTCTTAACCAGCAGATCCTGCAAAGACTCAGCGTCGGTGGTGAAACCAGTCTTGATCTTCTTGGTGCGCGGCAAATCCAGTTCCTCAAACAGGACGACCTGCAGCTGCTTCGGGCTGGAAAGATTAACTTCGTGGCCGATCGCAGCAAACGCAGCATTGGTCGCCTGATCCACCTGGGTGGTGAAGTGGGCACGCAACTCGTGGAGTCGATCTACATCCACGGCCACGCCGGCCCGTTCCATTTCGAAAAGCACCGGAATCAGTGGCAGTTCCATAGTCGCCGCCAATTCATCGGCGTGCTTCTCAACCAACTTCGTGGCGAGATACGCGGACAGATCGTGGATGGCTTGTGCCTGCGCCAAAGTGGGTTCTGCAAGATCCGAGGTCAACCCCAGATCCAACTCGCCCTTCTTCGCCTGATGCACCGGCACCGCATACTTCAGGTGATATTGCACCACGTCCACCAGATCGTGACTTCGCCGATCCGGCTGAATCAGGTAGGCGCTAATCAGCGTATCGTCCTTAATACCAGCTACTGTGAACCCGCGTTCGATCAGCAAGTGCATGGCAGCCTTGGCATCGTGGAAAATCTTTGGCGCCTGCTCATCAGCCAAGAACTGCGCCAGCACACTTTGAGTTTCTTCATCTAGTTCAGCAAGGTCCAGCCACGCCGCCTCGCTGCCACGGTAGAGCGCCAGGCCTACTGCTTCGGAATCCACCACTGCTGGTTGCAACGCGATCGCAGCACCCTGACCGGACTCCATGAATCCGCGTAGCGCTTCGGCGTTGTCGGTCACCACGCGAGTGAAGGCAGCCACTTCTGGTGCCACTTCTTCTTCCTGGGCAGCAAAAAGGTCGAACAGCCTCTTGCGCAGGGTATTAAACTCCAGCGCGTCGAACAAGTTCTCAATTTCTTCGCGGTTTGGTGCCTGAAGTTCCATCTCCTCCAGGGTTACCGGCAACTCAAGATCGTGCTTAAGTTGGTTCAGCCGACGGTTACGCGTCACATTGTCCACGTGCTCACGCAGCGAATCGCCGACCTTGCCCTTGATGGCGTCAATGTTTTCAAGAACGCCGGCAAGGTCACCATAAAGATTGAGCCATTTAGCAGCGGTCTTTGGACCAACGCCCGGGACACCTGGCAAGTTATCCGCGGTTTCACCAACCAGTGCTGCCAGGTCCGAGTAGCGTTCTGGGGGTACAAAATATTTCGCTTCTACCGCTGCCGCGTCCATCGGTGGAATGTCGCTGATACCCTTCTTGGGGTACAACACCAAGGTCTTCTCGGTGATCAGCTGGAAGGCATCGCGGTCTCCCGAGACCACCAGCACATCAAAGCCGGCTTCTTCACCCTTGGTCGCTAGCGTGGCAAGGATGTCGTCGGCCTCGAAGCTCTCCAAGGTGATGGCCGGAATGTTCATCGCCTTCATCACTTCTTGGATGAGGTCGATCTGGCCGTAAAACTCTTCCGGGGTCTTGTTTCGACCACCCTTGTATTCGGTGTACTCCAACGAGCGGAAGGTTGGGGTGTCTAGGTCGAAGGCCACGGCCACGTGCGTGGGCTTCTGCTGTCGGATCATCGTCAGCAGCATCGACACAAAACCATGGACAGCGTTGGTGTGTTGCCCGGTGCTAGTTGCGAAGTTTTCCGCAGGCAACGCATAAAAAGCGCGGAACGCCATGGAATGTCCGTCAATAATCAGCAGTCTCTTGTCCGACGCGGGTGTCGGTTTGGTAGTTTCGCTCACACCTGAAAGCCTAGTTGCCATGAACGACAATTTCACTACTCAACCCACGCAATCTTCGGCACATCCCTTTGCCGAGCAGCTAACCCGGCATGGCATTCCGCAGTCGGTCTGGCCTTATCTGACCCAAAACGGTGTCGGCGAGCTTGTCGAGAAACTGCAGATCGTCTTTACGCAGTTCAGCGCACAACAGTTGGTGGCCACCATGCCGGTTGCCGGCAACACTCAGGTATACGGGATCCTGCATGGCGGGGCTTCGGCTGCGTTAGCTGAAACGCTTGGCTCCATGGCTGCCGCACTGCACGCGGCCGGCACCGCCCAGCCAGTGGGCGTGGATCTGAACATCACCCATCACAAGGCTGGGCGTTCAGGCCTAGTCACCGGCGTCTGTACGCCGATCCATTTGGGCACACGCAGCACCTGCCACGAAATCATCATCACCAACGACGCCGATCAGCGCTTGGCCACGGCACGGATCACCAACATGCTACTACCCGTGCGCGAATAATAAGCGAACGATCAGCTCCTAGCCGACCGAGTACCGGGTGACGAAGGTGTCATCCCCCAAATCACGAACGTCCACAGCGGACAGTGGGGTGCTAATGCCGCGCCCAAAAATGCTGGTTCCTCCCCCAAGTACCACCGGAACGGTCACCACGAGCAACTCATCGAGCATCTTCGCCTGCACGAATCCTCCCGCTAGATCAGCACCGCCGACGATCCACACATCGCCTTCCCCCGCGCTGCGCGCGATGTCCTGGCTCCAGAAACCGATTTCTCCGCGGATAAAGGTCAGGTCGGTCTCCTCAATGGTGGGCAGTTCGTGGTGGGTAAAGACCCAGACGGGCTTGTCGCCAAACATCCACTTCATTCGCCCTTCGGCGACTTCGCGCGCAATGTCGGCATAGGTTTTCCCACCAATGACCACCGCACCAACGGTGTCGAAGAACCGGTCAAAGTGCTCTTTCACCCCGGACTTCTTGGCCACCGTGGTGAACCAATGAGCGTCTTTAGCACCATCAGCGATAAAACCATCAACTGAGGCACCCACATAGTACTTGAAGCTTGTCATGGCTCTAGTCTAGGGGTGCCTGAGTTGAAGGCAATATTTAGTTGTTTCTACCAGCCAGATACGAGTTGATCGTCCGGTCAGTTCTTCGCTAGTGGCTCGAGGAGAACCCTAGCAGTGCCTCGCTGAGCTGAGGAACGATCAGTACCACGCCGAAGGCTACGATCAACCCGGCCACAGCAAAGCAGAAGTATGCCCCGGCTTTGCTCAAGCCAGTGCTCTTTGCATCGTCCTTGGCTACGGCCAGCAGACGCACTCCGAAGGAATAAGCGGTGACGATCAGCATTGCCGAAATCCACGTGACCACGGCAACGATCCCAAAGGCGGACCAGTCGATCATGAGTTATCAGCTTCCTTCTGGGCCGCGGCAAGTTTTGCCTGCTGTGCATCGGCTTTAGCCTTGGCTCGACGCTGCTTCTTGGTCAAAATATTTACCGCAGCACCCGAATTATCAATGTCAGACATCGTCGTTTCGGCCCCATGCGGCTGCTTACGCGAGACAAACCAGATGACCAGCATTGCTGCCAGACCCAAGATCGCAACAATCACGACGCCTACGGTGCCCAGATGGGTGATCCAGGCAGCTATTCCGCCGACGACCGCTGCAGCTGGCAGGGTGAACAACCAACCAAGCGCGATACGCCCGGCAGTGCCCCAACGCACTTCGCCACCCTTGCGGCCCAATCCGGAACCAATGACTGATCCCGAGGCCACCTGCGTGGTCGACAGCGCAAACCCTAGGTGCGATGAGGCCAAGATTGCCGAAGCGGTGGAGACTTCTGCCGCGAAACCCTGTGCCGGCTTCACGTCGGTGAGGCCCGAGCCCATGGTCTGGATAATGCGCCAACCACCGGTGTAGGTACCCAAAGCGATAGCAAAAGCACAGGCGGCAACAACCCACAAGTGCACGCCCGAATCGGAGTCTTGCAGACCCGAAGCAACGAGGGTCAGGGTGATGATGCCCATGGTCTTCTGCGCATCGTTGGTACCGTGCGACAGCGCAACCAGCGAGGAGGAGAAAATCTGACCGTAGCGGAAACCGCCACGCTTAGGCGAAACGCCGCTTTGGCGTTTGGTGATGGCGTAGGCCAGTTTGGTGCACAGGTAGGCGGAGACACCAGCGATCACCGGTGCACACACCGCCGGCAGCAGGACCTTAGAGATCAAAACGCCGTAGTTCACGGAGGCAAAGCCTGCACCAACAATTGCCGCGCCAACCAGTCCGCCGAAGAGCGCGTGGGAGGAGCTTGATGGTAGGCCTAGGAGCCAGGTGAGAAGGTTCCAAATCACTGCGCCCATCAGGCCAGCGAAGATCATGGCGGGCCCAATGGCAACGCCAGTGGTTGGGTCTTCGTTGATGATGCCGCCAGAGATGGTCTTTGCCACTTCGGTGGAGAGAAATGCGCCGACAAGGTTCAATATTGCGGCGAGGGCAACTGCCTTCTTAGGGGAGATTGCACCGGTTGCGATCGGGGTGGCCATCGCATTGGCCGTGTCATGAAATCCGTTGGTGAAGTCGAAGAACAACGCCAAGGCAATGACTAGGACGACGATCAGCGTCAAATCCATGTAGTACCAGCCTGAAAGGTCGAACGGCAAGGGGGAAATTTGCTGGCTTCGAATAAGTTCCCCGCCATCGACAATGTTGTGCAGGACTTGGTTCCAAGCGCAGTTTCAATCTTAGGCGCACTGAGCAGTTCGTCAATCTCGACTGTCAACCAACAACAGGCTACGTTCAGATTAACTTTGAGCGTTCAGCACGCGATAGGCTCTCTGCCCGGGTCACCGCACTGCGGTGACATGAAAAATGTGCGTCAAAACATAAAGTGTCTTAACGCACATCTTCATTGAAGGCACATGAGCCCAAGGTTCTTACTTGACCTGCTCGACCACGGTTTCAGCAACCTGGCGCATGCTCAGGCGGCGATCCATCGAGGTCTTCTGGATCCAGCGGAAGGCTTCCGGCTCGGTCAGGCCCATCTTGGTAATCAGCAGGCTCTTGGCGCGGTCCACCAGCTTACGGGTTTCAAACTGCTCGGCCAGGTTGCTAACTTCTTCTTCCAGGGCACGCAGCTCGTCATTGCGCGAAATGGCGATCTCAATGGCTGGAGTCAGGTCGGCCGGGGTGAACGGCTTGACCACGTAGGCCATCGCTCCGGCTTCACGGGCACGCTCCACCAGTTCCTTCTGGCTGAACGCGGTCAATAGGACGACCGGGGCGATCTTCTCTTTGACGATGGCCTCAGCGGCGGTAATCCCGTCCATGACCGGCATCTTGACGTCCATGAGCACCAGATCGGGCTTAAGTTCGCGGGCCTTCTCCAGGGCAGCCTGGCCATTGTCGGCCTCGGCAACCACTTCGTAGCCTTCGGATCGCAGGATTTCGACGATATCCAGGCGGATCAGAGTTTCATCCTCAGCAACGAGAACACGACGCGGGGTGGACTGCACCTCGGAGGGGATTCGGGTGATTTCGGGTAGTTCGCTCATTGGCGCCTTCCTCTATGGTCAAAAATCCTGTCCGTGCGCTGGACAGCGGATAGATGGTTTCCGATAGCGAAGCCACATTGCCTCGGTTTCACATCTAAGCCTACTTGCATGTACTCTGGTTCAGGCGAAGACGCGAGGATCCCGATTAGGAAATCTGGAAAACCTCTAGTAAAGTAGTCAAAGTGCCAGCCCAAGTGGCGGAATCGGTAGACGCGCCGCACTCAAAATGCGGTATCGAAAGATGTGTGGGTTCGAGTCCCACCTTGGGCACAACAAAGTAACCGTTGGACCAGAGAAATTCTCTGGTCCGACGGTTTTTTTCTGCCCATTTTTAGCCCAAGTGTGAGCGAGTCCACACCAAGAGATTTTGGGGCCTTAAGCGCAAAAAAGTTCCGCTGCCTGAAACCCAGCGGTCTCAAACAGCGGAACTTTTAAGGCATCAGCGTAAAAACTGACCCCTAGCGGGAGGTACTAGAGGGACTTTGGAGTTGAAACATTCTCCGGTGCCCAAGGGCCAACCTTCTCGCGAGCTGGCATTGGCTTACCGTCAACCAGCTGACCTGCGTCGGCCAGATCGCCGATCTTGTGCACGCGCAGCGAGTTGGTGGAGCCAGCCTGGCCTGGAGGGGAACCAGCCGCGATGCAGACCAGGTCGTTGATGTCAGCCAAGCCTTCGGAGAGCAAAGCCTCGTCCACCTGGGCGGTCATCTTATCGGTGTGATCAGCGTAGGCGACCAAGCGAGCCTGGATGCCCCACATCAGCGTCATGATGTTGTAGGTCTGCTGCAGCGGGGTGAACGCGAGCACTGGCTTCTTCGGACGCAGTCGCGACAAACGTCGTGCCGAGTCACCGGACTGGGTGAAAGCCACAATGTACTTCGCGTCGAGCTGATCGGCGATCTCCACCGCAGCACGGGTGATCGCGCCACCACGGGTCTTAGGCTTCGAGCCCAGACGAGGGATGCGATCCAGACCATGCTCTTCGGTCGAAGCAATGATCCGGGACATGGTTTCCACGGTTTCTACTGGGTAGGCACCGACGGAGGTCTCCCCCGAAAGCATGACCGCGTCGGCACCATCAAGCACCGCGTTAGCGCAGTCCGAGGCTTCAGCACGGGTTGGGGTTGGCGACTCGATCATCGATTCGAGCACCTGGGTGGCAACAATCACTGGCTTAGCCCAGCGGCGAGCCAACTCAACGGCGCGCTTCTGCACCACTGGAACTTCTTCCAGTGGCAGTTCCACACCAAGGTCACCACGGGCCACCATGATGGCGTCGAACGCGTTGACGATCTCTTCTAGAGCAGCCACGGCCTGTGGCTTCTCAATCTTGGCGATCACCGGTACGCGGCGACCTTCTTCATCCATGATTTCGTGCACGCGCGAAATATCTTCGGCGTTACGCACGAAGGACAGGGCGACCATGTCGATGCCGGCGCGCAGGGCCCAGCGCAGATCGTCCTCATCCTTCTCGCTCAATGCCGGAACGTTCACAGCAACGCCTGGCAGGTTGATGCCCTTGTTGTTGGACACTTCGCCGCCGACGACGACCTCGGAGTGCACCGAGGTAGCGTCAACCGAAACAGCCTTGAGCTTGACCTTGCCGTCGTTGACCAGCAGGAAATCCCCTGGCTTCACATCGTTAGGCAGGCCCTTGAAAGTGGTCGAGCACAGATTACGAGTGCCTTCCACGTCATCAATGGTGATGGTGAACTCTTCGCCGGCTTCCAGGATGTACTTCGCGTTGTCCTTGAAGCGACCCAAACGGATCTTTGGTCCCTGCAGGTCGGCGAAAATACCTACCGCACGGCCGATCTCTGCTGCCGCGTTACGCACATTCGCCAGGGATTGTGCGTGCATGGAGTGGTCTCCATGGCTCATGTTTAAACGGGCTACGTCTACGCCCGCCTTTAGTACCGCTACAGTGTTTTCATAGCTCGCCAGGGCTGGACCCCAGGTTGCCACAATCTTTGCGCGTCTCATTCCGTCAGCCAAATGCCTTTCATGTTCACATAGGCAAAATGCGGCCCACCCAGAAATCGGATGCGCCGCATTCAAGCCTATGACACTCAAATGATGCTGATGGCCCTATCGGTTGGAGCTACCGGTGCAGGTAGGGTCGTCGAGCCCATGAGGAACTTATCGACCGAGGCAGCGCAAGCGCGACCTTCTGCGATAGCCCACACGATCAGCGACTGTCCCCGACCGGCGTCTCCGGCGACGAATACCGATTCGGTGTTTGTCATGTAGTAGCCATCTCGGGCGACGTTGCCCCGGTTGTCGAATTCGATACTGACTTGTTCGTCCAGTCCTGAAATTTCAGGCCCGGTGAACCCGAGGGCAAGCAAAACCAAATCCGCAGTGATGACGCGTTCGGTTCCAGGCTTCGGGAGGCGCTTGCCAGCAACAAATTCTGTCTCTGCAACTGTAACACCGATCACCTTGTTCTGCTCAGTTCCCTCACCGTTGACAAAGTTCACAGTCGAGGCAAGGTAGGTGCGTTCGCCGCCTTCTTCGTGCGAGGACTGCACTTCAAAGAGCACAGGCATCATCGGCCACGGGTGGTTTTCGCTACGTTCGGTGCCCGGCTGTTTGCCGATCGCCAGCGTCGTGACGCTCGCTGCGCCCTGTCGTAGCGCGGTACCGATGCAGTCCGACCCGGTATCGCCACCACCAAGAATCACCACATGCTTGCCCTTGGCATCGATGGTGCGCGTTGCCTTGCTACCAGCGACAACACGGTTGTTTTCAGTGAGGAACTCCATAGCGTGGTGTACGCCATCAAGCTTGTTTCCGGGGACCGGAAGTTCACGCGGCACGGTGGCACCGGTGGCAACAATCACTGCGTCGTAGTCACGCTGCAACTGCTTCCAGGTGATGTCCTTACCGATCTCGATGCCGGTGCGGAAGATCGTGCCTTCCTCACGCATCTGGGTCAGGCGACGATCGATAATCTGCTTTTCCAATTTGAAATCTGGAATTCCGAAGCGCAGCAGACCACCAATAGCCTCATCACGTTCGTACACGGCCACGGTGTGACCGGCGCGCGTCAGTTGCTGGGCGGCTGCCAACCCTGCTGGGCCCGAACCGACGATCGCCACACGGTGTTCGGTGTGACGTGCTGGTGGCTGTGGGACAAAGTCACCGGCATCCATCAGGTGCCCAGCCAATTCGGCTTCCACCTGCTTGATGGTGACCGCAGGCTGATTGATACCCAACACGCAGGATGACTCGCAGGGTGCCGGGCAGAGTTTGCCGGTCAGCTCCGGGAAGTTGTTGGTGGACAGCAACCGAGCAGCCGCATCGTCCATCCGACCCTTGTAGGTCAGATCGTTGAACTCGGGAATCAGGTTGCCCAAGGGGCAGCCCTGATGGCAGAACGGAATACCGCAGTCCATGCAGCGTGAAGCCTGCTGTTGTAGGGTGCCGTTCTTCTGGCGTTCGACAACTTCTTTATAGTCCATCAGGCGCACCGGTACTGGGCGCTTGGGTTGGGTGACGCGTTCGGTCACCTTCAGGAATCCGCGTGGATCAGCCACGGGTCACCTCCAAAATTTTGTTCCATACCTGTGGCGAATCAGGGTTTTCACCGTTGGCTTGTGCATCACTGCGGACCTGCTGCACGGCAGCGAAGTCGCGTGGGGTAATGCTGGTGATGCGGCTGCGGGTCTCTTCCCAATTCAGCACCAGGCGCTGTGCCAGAGGCGAGGCGGTCTGTGCAATGTGCTCGGTGAGCAGTGCGTGGATGCGTTCGGCTTCCTCATCGGTGATCTCGGTGATCAACAGGTCGCCCTGGCTGGCCGCCAATGGGTTGAGCTTGGCTTCATCGAAGTCCAGCACCCAGGCGACACCACCGGAGAACCCGGCGCCGAAGTTGCGTCCGGTCTGACCCAAGATGAGTACCTCACCGCCGGTCATGTATTCACAACCGTGTTCGCCGATGCCTTCGGTGATGATGGTCGCCCCGGAGTTACGCACAGCGAAGCGTTCGCCGACCATACCGTTGATGAACATCGAACCGCTGGTGGCGCCATAGCCCACCACGTTGCCGGCGATCACTTGCTCTTCCGGCGCAGACAGGGTGCTGGTCGGAGGATGGATGACGATCTTGCCGCCAGACAGGCCCTTGCCGACATAGTCGTTGGCGTCGCCATCCAGCGACAGGGTTACACCAGCTGGCAGGAAGGCACCGAGCGACTGACCGGCACGCCCGGAAAGGTTCACCGTGATGGTGTCTTCATCCAGGGTCTCCAGCCCGAAGGTCTTGGTGACGTGGTGGCCCAGCAGCGTGCCCACCGAACGGTCGGTGTTCACAATTGGCGCGTCGATGCTCACGCCGATGCGATCGGACAAGGCGGGAGCTGCCGCGGCCAGCAAGCGCTGATCCAGGTGGGACTCCAAACCGTGATCCTGCGAGATCCGGCGTCGACGCGCGGCAACTTCCACCGCTGGCTCATGGGTGATCGCAGCAAGAGCCAAGCCCGTCACCTTCTGATGGGCGCCGAGCTGTTCGGTATCGGTGTCCAGCAGTTCGACGCGGCCGATCACTTCATCCAGCGTGCGAGCACCCAGGGAGGCGAGCAACTCACGGACTTCTTCGGCGATGAACTCGAAGAAGTTCACCACAAACTCGGCCTTGCCGCTGAAGCGTTCACGCAGGACTGGGTTCTGCGTGGCCACACCCACCGGGCAGGTGTCCAGGTGGCACACGCGCATCATGATGCAGCCAGAAACCACCAGCGGTGCGGTCGCGAAACCGAATTCTTCGGCACCCAGCAGGGCGCCGATCAAAACGTCGCGGCCGGTCTTGAGCTGGCCGTCGACCTGCACGGTCACGCGGTCACGCAAACCATTGAGGATCAGCGTCTGCTGTGCCTCGGCCAGACCGAGTTCCCACGGGGTGCCGGCATGCTTCAGCGAGTTCATCGGCGAAGCACCGGTACCACCGTCGTGCCCTGAAATCAGGACCACATCGGCCTTGGCCTTGGCCACACCGGCGGCCACGGTACCAATTCCGGACTCCGAAACCAGCTTCACGTGCACACGGGCCGATGGATTGGAGCACTTGGCGTCGTGAATCAGCTGAGCCAAGTCCTCGATCGAGTAAATATCGTGGTGTGGTGGCGGGGAAATTAGCCCAACGCCCGGGGTGGAGTGGCGGGTTTTCGCGATCCAGGGGTAGAGCTTCTGGCTCATCAGCTGGCCGCCCTCGCCGGGCTTTGCACCCTGAGCCATCTTGATCTGGATGTCCTCGGCGTTGGACAGGTACAAGCTGGTCACACCAAAACGGCCCGAGGCGATCTGCTTGACCGCACTGCGACGCTCGGGGTCCAGCAGGCGCTCTGGATCCTCGCCACCTTCACCGGTGTTGGACTTACCGCCCAGCCGGTTCATGGCGATCGCCAGGGTCTCATGGGCCTCGGCGGAGATCGAACCGTAGCTCATAGCACCGGTGGCGAAGCGCTTGACGATCTCGGACACCGGCTCAACCTCATCGATGTCGATCGGGGTGATGCCTTCGGTCTTGAACTTCAGCAGGCCACGCAGGGTCTTGAGTTCAGCGGCCTGATCGTCCACTGCCTTGGTGTACTCCTTGAACACGTCGTAGCGACGGGTGCGGGTGGAGTGCTGCAGGCGGAAGACGGTCTGTGGGTCAAAGAGGTGCGGAGGGCCTTCGCGGCGCCACTGGTACTCGCCGCCGACTTCGAGCTCGTTGGCTTGCGAGGAGCCGTCGATCTCTGGGTAGGCGCGGGCGTGACGGGCAGCAGCTTCGGCCGCCACCACGTCAAGTTCGATCCCGGAGAGCTTGGTGGTGGTCCCGGTGAAGTACTGATCGACCACGCGCTGAGACAGGCCGACCGCTTCAAAGGTCTGCGCACCGCAGTAGCTGGAGACCGTGGAGATGCCCATTTTGGACATGATCTTCAGTACGCCCTTGCCCAGGGCCTTGATCAGGTTCGAGTTGGCGGTGGCACCATCGATGCCGGGCAGTTCGCCCTCTTCAGCCATCTGCTCCACCGATTCCAACGCCAGGTACGGGTTGATGGCGGCAGCGCCGTAGCCGATGAGCAGCGCGATGTGGTGCACTTCGCGGGCGTCACCGGACTCGATGATCAGCGAAGCACGGGTGCGGTTCGAGCTCTTGAGCAGGTGGTGGTGCACCGCGGAAGTCAGCAACAAGGAAGGGATCGGAGCCCAGGCTGCCGAAGAATCACGATCGGAGAGCACAATGTAGCGCACCCCACGGTTCACTGCAGCGGAGACCTTCTCACAAATTTCTTGCAGGCGGGCGCGCAGCTCGGATTCGCCACCGGCCGGACGATACAGCCCACGGACCTTCAGCGAAAGCTTTGATCCGGCAGCATCGCGCAGGTTCACGATCTTGGCCAGCTGGTCATTGGTCAGCACCGGGTAATCCAGTGCGATCTGCGACTGTGGCACCTTATCCAGGCTCAGCAGGTTACCGTCCGGGCCAATGGTGGTGCGCATCGAGGTGACCAGCTCTTCGCGGATGGCATCCAAGGGTGGATTGGTGACCTGGGCGAAGGACTGGGTGAAGTAGTCAAAGAGCAGGCGTGCACGATCGGCCAAGGCGGCGATCGGGGTATCGGTACCCATGGCTGCCAGGGGCTCGGCACCGGTGGAAGCCATCGGCGCCAGCAGGATGCGCAGCTCTTCGGTGGTGTAGCCGAAGGTCAGCTGACGCAGCAGCACGGAGGCCGAGTTGTGGCGCACATGCTCCAGGTCTGGGAAGTCGGCCAGGGTCTTCAGATTCTGTGAGACCCATTCGCGCCATGGCTTTGCGGCGGCAACTTCGGCCTTAATTTCGCTGTCTTCAACGATGCGGCCGGCGTTCAGGTCAACGGCGAACATTTTGCCCGGAGCCACACGGCCCTTGGAGACAATGTGCTCCTCGTCGACGTCGATCACGCCGACTTCACTGGCCAGCACGACCAGGTCGTCATCGGTAACCCACCAACGTGCCGGGCGCAGACCATTACGGTCCAGCACCGCACCGGCCATTTGACCGTCGGTGAAGCACACGGCAGCCGGCCCGTCCCATGGTTCGATGAGCATCGAGTGGTACTGGTAGAAGGCGCGCAGGTCCGCATCCATCTGCGTGTCGTTTTCCCACGGCTGCGGGATCATCATCATGATCGCTTCGGTGACGTTGCGCCCGGAAAGCATGAGCATTTCGGCGACCTCATCGAAGCTGGCCGAGTCTGAAGCACCGGCGGTGCAGATCGGGAACAGCTCTTCCGGTACTTCACCAAGCAGCGTGGAGTCCAAGGTGGACTGGCGGGCGCGCATCCAGTTGCGGTTGCCCTTGACCGTGTTGATCTCACCGTTGTGGGCGATGGTGCGGAAGGGCTGGGCCAGCGGCCACGACGGGAAGGTGTTAGTGGAGAAGCGGGAGTGCACGATCGCGCAACGGCTAGCGAAGCTGGCCTGGGACAGATCTGGGTAGAACGGTTCGAGCTGCGCGGTGGAAACCATGCCCTTGTAGACGATGGACTGTGCGGAGAAGGAGGCGAAGTAGACGCCCATCTTATTGTGCGCGCGACGGCGGATACGCCAGGCTGCTGCGTCGAGTTCACGGCTGCTCAACGCCGGAGCACCGGTCGGGCCGGCGACAAAGAATTGGGTGATGTACGGCATGACCTTGCGTGCCGAAGCACCCAGGACCGAGGCGTCGACGGGAACTTCGCGCCAGCCGAGGACTGAGAGGTTTTCTTCGGCGGCGAGGTTCTCAAGTTCTGCCTTGGCAAAGTCGCGCTCTTTGGACTGCGCGGGCAAGAAGCCCATACCCACGGCGTAGGATCCGGCCGCTGGGAGGGGGAAGTTGGTGGCACTGCGCAAGAATGCGTCGGGCATGTGTAGCAGGATGCCTGCACCGTCGCCGGTGCCTTCGTCAGCGCCGATGGCACCGCGGTGTTCCAGACGGCGCAAGGCGGTCAGGGCGTGCAAGACAATCTCGTGGCTGGATTCATTCTTCAGGGACGCAATCATTGCCAGACCGCAGGCGTCTTTCTCCGCCGCTGGATCATACAGCCCCCGCGCGCTAGGTAGCGCAGCGAAGCGGGTGTAGGGCGAGGCAACGTCCTCGCCATAACCTGGCGAGGCGTTCATTTGGACTCCGGTCATGCTCATGAGCGTGCCTTTCTGTGGTTCATGCAGGATCGGCGCGCCAGGCCCTTGGGCTATGAGGATATGTCCTGCAAGGGCGAAAGGCCGCCTAGATGTTTCATCGAACTGAAACTTTTCGACAGTGCTAAGCGGGGTGTGCCTGCGTATCGAGGTTCCGGGGACGAACATTTCCCACCTCGTTGTGGTGCTGCATCGCAGGGCGCACTCCAGGGGTTGAGTGGTCCATCACGATGCCAACACCACACGTTACGCAAAATATGTTTCTTCGGTGCGACCGTTTGTGTTTCGGGAATGTTAAAAGCAGGGCCTAGATCACAGGCTCTCCACCCCCTGCCCGCGACTGAAATCCTGAAAAACCGGTTTTGCCTACCGGTTTTGGCTGACTCTAATGTTTCGAGCATGTTGCGCAGACTTCTCACTGGGTAGCCGAAAATTTTTTGGATTTTTCTCCAAGTTTCGCCACACTTCGCCGATGGCACGTCATGAAAGCCAGGCGCCTGCCCCACAACTCGGGGTTAAACGGACGTGGCCGACAAGTGTGCATACTTGTCGGCCACGGCCTGGTGCGCTTACTGCACGGAGTCTTGAACCCTGTGGTAGGCAGCGTTATTCGGTTTTCTTGATTGGCCCATCTGGCGTATCTGGCTTCTGCGGCTTCTGCTCGTGCGAGGCCTGATCAGCTTCTTCACCATCGACTGCCTGTTCCCCGGTAGCGACCGGAACTGGCTGGCGCCCGGGCAGGAAGAACGGATCGGCGCTATCGCCTCGGGTTCGCTTAAGCACGATGATCAACGCGATCACACCGGCGACGGCCACGGCGATCGCCAACCACTGGTGCACCCGCAGACCCACGGGTCCGATATTGATGATCTCCGCTGGATCCAGACGCAGGGATTCGGTGAAGGTGCGACCAATGCCGTACCAAATCATGTAGCAGCAGAACAAGGCACCGCGACGAAGTTTGAACTTACGATCGAGCCCGATCAACACCAGTGCGCCCAGTACGTTCCACAAGGATTCGTAGAGGAAGGTCGGGTGAAAGAGCGTATCCGCCGGCAGTCCTGCCGGGAAGTTGTAGCTGTTCGGGTCAATTTCCAGACCCCAGGGCAAGGTGGTCGGCGCCCCAAAAAGTTCTTGGTTGAACCAGTTACCCCAACGCCCCAGCGCTTGAGCCAGCAAGAGTCCCGGGACGGCGGCATCGGCAAAGGCCGAGAGCCGCACTCCGGCCTTACGCGCACCAATCCAGGCCCCGAGGGAACCTAAGGCGACCGCACCCATAATGCCCAATCCGCCCAGCCAGAGCTGCGGGATCTCTGCCCAGTGGGCCTGCTGCCCACCCAGACCGAAGTAGTACATCGGGTCGGTGATCAGCACGTGGTACAGCCGACCGCCGACGATGCCAAAAGGAATCGCCCAGATCGCAATATCCCACAGCATGTCCGAATTACCGCCACGGGCCTGCATGCGCTTATTGGTTAACCAGAGCGCAACCAGAATTCCGGCCAGAATGCACAGCGCATAGGCGTGGATGGTCAGCGGTCCAATACTGAACTTGGAGAACTCGGTAGGCGGTGAAGGGATCGAGGCAGGCACGGCCAAGGCCAGCTGGGAAAGGCTAGGCATTAGGCGCGTCCGCTCAGTTCGGCGGCGAGGCGACCTACCGCAGGCACTCCCCCATCACGCAGGGCGGCGACCAGTGCGGTACCAACGATCACGCCGTCGGCATAGGCACCAATTTCTTCCACGTGTTCGCGGCGTGAGACGCCCAAACCAACGCAGGCGTTTTCGGCGCCGGCTGCATGCGCGGCAGCGACCACGGCCTGGGCCGCCGAGGATACTTCGGTGCGAGCCCCGGTGACACCCATGAGCGAAACACAGTAGATGAAACCGCTGGAGGCATCAACCGTGCGCTGTACGCGCTGCTCGCCGGAGGAAGGTGCGATCAAGAAGACGCGCTCCAGATCGTATTTGGTGCTCGCTTCGATCCATTCGCCGGCTTCTTCAGGCACCAGGTCTGGGGTGATCAGCCCGGCGCCCCCAGCTTCAGCGAAACGGCGCGAGAATTCATCTACGCCCATGCGAAGTACCGGGTTCCAGTAGGTCATCACCATGACTGCCGCATCGGTGCGCTCGGTGATGCCGCGGACGATGTCAAACACCTGCGACACCTTAAAGCCGTTGGCCAACGACTGGACGGTGGCTTCCTGGATGACCTGACCGTCCATGACCGGGTCGGAGTACGGAATACCGATCTCGATGATGTCCGCACCGTTTTCGGCCAGTGCCACGGCAGCTTCAATGCTCGTTGGCACGTCCGGGAATCCGGCTGGGAGGTAGCCGATCAGCGCCGGACGGCCCTCGGCACGGGCGGCTGCGATCTTCTGCGCACTAGTCACGCGGGTCATCTACTTCTCCTCGGAATTCTGCGAGCCGGAGCTCTGCGAGTTCGCCGCGTTGATTTCGGCTTCAGCATCTTTTTCGTCGATCATGTTGAACCAGGCGGCAGCCGTGCCCACGTCCTTATCGCCGCGACCGGAAAGGTTCGCGATGATGATGGTCTCCTCCGGGTTGGCGCCTTCGGCGATCTTGCGCTGGGCCAAGCGGATAGTACCAGCCAGGGCGTGCGCGGATTCGATCGCCGGCAAAATGCCCTCGGTACGGCATAGGGCCTTGAAGGCGTCCATGGCTTCGGTATCGGTCACCGGTTCGTAGCTCACGCGGCCAATGTCCGAAAGGTACGCGTGCTCCGGGCCCACTCCTGGGTAGTCCAGACCGGCTGAAATGGAGTGCGATTCGATGGTCTGGCCATCTTCGTCCTGCATCAAATAGGACTTGGCGCCGTGTAGCACGCCCGGGCGACCCAGGGTGATGGTCGCTGCGTGGCGGTCGGTTTCTACCCCGTCGCCGCCGGCTTCAAAACCGTAGATTTCGACCTCGGGATCGTCAAGGAAACCGTGGAAGATGCCGATCGCGTTCGACCCGCCACCAATACAGGCGGTGACCGCGTTAGGCAGGCGACCGGTCTGGGCAAGGATCTGCTCGCGGGCCTCGTCGCCGATCACCTCGTGGAAGTAACGCACCATGGCTGGGAAGGGTGCCCCACCGGCGGCAGTTCCCAACAGGTAGTGGGTGTTTTCCACGTTGGCGACCCAGTCACGCAGGGCCTCGTTGATCGCGTCCTTCAGCGTCTGGGAACCCACGGTTACCGGGATGACGGTCGCGCCCAGCAGGCGCATGCGAGCCACGTTCAGTGCCTGGCGGCGGGTATCCTCGGCGCCCATGTAGACCACGCATTCCAGACCCATCAGGGCTGCAGCGGTAGCCGAAGCCACACCGTGCTGCCCGGCACCGGTCTCGGCGATAATGCGGGTCTTACCCATGCGCTTAGCCAGCAACGCCTGGCCGAGCACATTGTTGATCTTGTGGCTACCGGTGTGGTTCAGATCTTCGCGCTTGAGGAAGATCCGCACCCCGCCGCAGTACTGCTGCGAAAAACGCTTGGCTTCGGTGAGCAGCGAGGGGCGTCCCGAGTAGTTCGTGTTCAGGTCCTTGACCTGCGCGATGAACTCTGGGTCGTTCTTCGCGGCCTCGAAAGTCTCGTTCAGTTCGTCCATGGCGGCCATGAGGGACTCGGGCATCCATCGTCCACCGTAGGCACCAAAATAGGGGCCACTTGCGTGCCTTAGCGACTGTGCATCGATCGACTGGCCATGCGCGGAATTCTCCGGGGTGCTCATCGATTCCCTCTTTTCTCAAACGAAGCTTGATTCGTGGTAAGTTTCGTGCCCCGCCGGAAACTCCTGCGGGGCACGTGAAAGTTTTCTCTGGCGCCCTAAGCTTTGCGGCGATTAGCGTCGCGGTTTGGCTTCGGTTCCAGCAGTGATGAATTCGGCGACGGTGGCACGTGGATTTGCGTGTTTCACCAGGGCCTCACCCACCAGGATGGCATCAGCGCCGGCGCTGCCGTAAAGGGCGACCTGTTCGGCTGATTCAACACCTGATTCGGCGACGATCACCGCGTGGGCAGGGATCAGCGGGGCAAGTTTGCCAAAGGTCGCAGGATCAACGTCGAGCGTCTTCAGATTGCGCACGTTGACACCAATGATTTTTGCTCCGGCCTTGATCGCCCGTTGAATTTCTTCCTCGGTATGCGTCTCGACTAGGGCATTCATTCCCAGCTGATGCGTTAATTCTAGGAAAGATTTCAGCAATTGGTCATTCAGCGCCGCAACAATGAGCAATACGAGGTCGGCCCCATGGGCACGGGCCTCATAAATTTGGTACTCATCAACGGTGAAGTCCTTGCGCAGCACCGGAATATTCACGGTCGCACGCACCGCATCAAGGTCATCGAGTGAACCACCAAAACGCCGGGCTTCGGTCAGTACCGAAATCACCGAGGCGCCACCTGCCTCATATTCGGCAGCCAGCACGGCCGGATCGGCGATCTCTGCCAGCGCGCCCTTTGATGGGGACTTACGCTTGACCTCGGAGATAACCCGCAGGGTGTGATCGCGCGAAGATTGGTCCTCGCTGCCGCCTAACGCTGCAAAGGCATCGCGTGCCGGAGCGCTGGCAGCAGCAGCAGCCTTGATCGACTCAAGGCTTGTCAGTGCGCGACGGGCGCCCAGGTCTTCCCGGACGCCCGCAATGATCTCGTCAAGAACGCTCAATTTAGTGCGCTGCTCCACTGCGTGCGCCACCGACGCCGAAGCCCGCTGCCTTCAAGATCGCGCCGACGACTAGGCCCAGAACGACGATGCCGCAGCCAACCCAGACGATGGGCCAAGCCAGGTTCGCAAAAGCGATGCCACCAACGATGAAACCTAGGGTCATGATCAGCACGCAGCTCCATGCTGCGATGGAGTTACCGTGGCCAATCTCTTCGGTGTATACCGGATCGATCTCGGTGTTCTGCGACATTTCTCGCGTTCTCCTCATATTTGGTAATGCGCCGTGGCTCTTCTCGGAGCCAGCGACGTTGGTCTTCACAGACCATTCTGCCATCTGTGCCCGGTCACAGCCTATTTGGCCGGGCTTTCGTTTCGCGTCGGTGCTGTGAATCACCGGTGCGGTGCGACTATTTCGCTTCGGTAGTTGGATCCTCGCCGGCTGAAAGCTGCTCCCAATTGGCGATGCTACGCGATGAATCGTCCTTGTTCACCTGCGCGTTTTTCGCGACCTGGCGGTCGTACTTGCTGGCCTTTGTTGGCCACCTACGAGCGAATACAAAAATCAGTAGTGCCTGCAGGGCCATCAGCGCACCAGCCACAATGGCCAAGACCGGCCAAGCGGTCAGCGTGTATTCCCCAACATTTTGGGTCAGTCCGGTCGCTTCAGCCACGGCGGTGGCGGCGACGGCCTGCGGGTCGCCCAGGGCATTGGCGCCAGCCGCAATGGCAGCCCCACCGGCCAGCAGGCTCAGCGCAGCGATAATATAGCGCGAGATTTTGCCGGCGATCAGCAGGGCCAGCGATCCGGCCAGCACCACAACACACACGGCCGTCACGGAGGCTGCCGCGGTTGCACCATCAATCACAATCTGCGGGATCTGCACGGAACTGGCGGGAACATCCACGGTGATCCAGGTTCTGGTTGCGGACCAAAATCCCAGCAGGGCCCCGAGCACACCAAGCATGGCAAGGTAGCGGGCACTGGTTAATTTTTTCACTTCTGTTCACCTTGTTCGGCGTTTTGTTCGGCGTTGATGGTGTGTGCGTCGTGCATGGATTGTGCGGCCCACACAGCACGCAGGGGTGCAGCCGCCTTGTTCACTGTTTCCAGGGCCTCATCGGCAAACTTCGAGTCGTTCACGATGCCGCCGCCGGCCTGAACATAAGCACGCCCACCCTTGAGCAGGGCGGAGCGGATGGCAATGGCCATGTCCATGTCGCCAGCAAAGTCGAGGTAGCCCACGACCCCACCGTAGATGCCACGGCGGTACGGCTCATATTCATCCAACAATTGCAGGGCGCGCGGCTTCGGTGCACCGGAAAGCGTTCCGGCCGGGAACGTCGCGGCGAGCACATCGTAGGCGTCAACATCATCACGGGTTTTACCCACCACGTTGGAGACCAGGTGCATGATGTGGCTGAAGCGCTCCACCTCCATGAACTGGGTGACTTCCACGGTGCCAGCCTGGCATACTCGCGAGAGGTCATTGCGTGAAAGGTCGACCAGCATCAGGTGCTCGGCTCGTTCCTTCTCGTCGTACACCAGCGACTTTTCGAAGAGCTGATCATCCTCATAGTTGGCGCCGCGGGGACGTGATCCGGCGATCGGGTGAGTCACCACATGCGAATCGTTGACCGTTACCAATGCTTCGGGCGAGGAGCCGACGATCTCAAAGGTTTCGCCGTCTTCGTTTTCGAAGTTGAACAGGTACATGTAGGGGCTCGGGTTGGTCGCACGCAGCACGCGATAAACGTCCAGGGCGTCGGCCTGGGTTTCCAGTTCGAAGCGTCGTGATACCACGATCTGGAAGACTTCACCGTCGACGATCGCGGTCTTGGACTTGGCCAGGGCCTCAAGGTACTGATTCTCCGCCCAGGAGTGAGTGACCTGATCCATCAGCTGCTCGCGTGGCACATCCGTTCCGGTCAGTACCGAGGCAGTGGCTTCTACCGGCTGAGCTAGTTGGTCGAGCATCGCTTGCAAGCGCTCTACGGCGTCGTCGTAGGCCTCGTCCACATTGTCGTCACTGCCGTTGAAATTAATGGCGTTGGCGATCAGCGTAACCGTGCCTTCTGCCGAGTCATGCGCGGCCATATCGGCCACCAAGTTCATGCTGAGCTCTGGCAAGTTCAGATCGTCAGCCGGAGGATTAGGCAGTTTCTCCCAGTGCCGCACGCATTCCCAGCCGACGAATCCGACCATGCCACCGGTCAGTGGAGGCATGCCCGGCACTGGTTCGGTTTTCAGGGCACGGACCGTGTCTCTTAGCACCTCAACGCCGACGCCTCCGGTGGGTAGGCCTTCGGGGGCGTGCCCCTGCCAGTAGGCTTCTCCCCCACGGGTGCTCAAGGTCGCCGGTGAATTCACACCAATAAAGGAATAGCGGCTCCACACGCCACCCGGGGCCGCAGACTCCATAAGAAAGGTGCCTGGCCGGCCCTGGGCCAATGTTCGATACAGTCCGATCGGAGTCAAGGAGTCAGCCAGGACCGTGACCGTCACCGGAATCACGCGACGATCGGTGGCCATGGCGCGGAAGTGTTCACGCGACGGGGAAATCTTGCCCAGAGTTTTCATCAGTGTTCTTCTTCTACGTGTTAATCCTGTTCGGTGGTTGCCGTCCAGGAGGCATCAAATTCCGCTCGCTGCTCGTGAGCGGGCAGAAATTTGGAAAGTACTATTCGGAGCGATTGCCGAGCACGGCAGGAAGTGCTCGATCGGTAAAGCAGGATTCGGTTCCGGTATGGCATGCAGCGCCCACCTGATCCACCTGCACCAGCAACGCATCGCCATCACAATCTAAGGCGACGGACTTCACGAACTGGAAATGGCCGGAGGTATCGCCCTTACGCCAATATTCCTGCCGGGAGCGCGAGTAGAAGGTCACGCGTCCGGTGCTCAAAGTGCGGCGTAGCGCCTCGTCATCCATCCAGCCGAGCATCAGGACCTTGCCCGTGTCGTATTGCTGTGCGATAGCCGCGACCAGCCCATTGCCATCGCGCTTGAGACGATCGGCAATTGCTGGATCCAGGCTTGGTGTTTCAGAGCTCAAATTCGAGCCGTCGTTAGAAGTAGACATCCCCTTTAGCATACTGGTTTTACCGCTATTTCATTGCCCTGTGACGTAGTCGCAGTCAAAGCGTGGCAGTTGTTCAGCGACACTGCCCACACATTGCACTGTTCGGCGCGTACACCGTGCTACTTTCAGAAGTGATGCACTTAGTTCAGGCTTCCAGACTCGCGTTGGCCGAGACCTTGCTTGCCGCAGGTCCTACCGCTGACACTCTTTGCGACGGGTGGCAAACCCGTCATCTTGCCGCGCACCTTGTTGTTCGCGAACGATCTCTGCTCGCAGCGGGAGTGGTTTTCAAACCGCTGTCCAAGAAACTTGACGCGAAGGTCAATGAGCTCGCTGCCGAAGCCCAATCACCTGAACGTTATGCTTCCCTGATCCGTGCTTTCCGTTCGGGTCCAGCGAAGTACTCGCCCTTTGTTATTGACAAGGTCGACCAGGTCGCCAATCTTGCCGAGTACTTCATCCACACCGAAGACGTGCGACGCGCTCGGGCACAGTGGGCCCCGCGTGTTCTCGATAAGGAATACACCGAGCTTCTTTGGCAGTCGCTGACTCGTATGTCGCGCTTGCTCTTCCGTAAGGCGCCGGTTGGCATCATTCTGACGCGTCCCGACGGTCAGCGCCATGTGGCCAAGAAGGCACCTAATGCTGTCTCGATCACCGGGCCCGTCACCGAGTTGATGCTCTATGGCTTCGGGCGTATCGATCAAAGCCTTGTGCTTTTCGAAGGTGGCGAAACCGCTCTAGAGATCGTCAAGGGCTACAAGCCCGGGTTCTAGGTCCGCCCCGTCTCCACTGCGGGCGTTCATCGCGGGTGTATCCTTAGTGGCCCCACAGGGACGCGCCACTTCCCTACCTGCTCAAGAAGCTGACCACACCTATTCACAACTCTCTTTTGAGAAGTCCACCGAATGCACGATAAACATTCAGTTGCGCCTGACTTCATCAGGTTTCTCCACAAATTTTGACAGCCTCTACTCTTCAACGGAACTTGAGCATAGTATGTGACTCACCAAAGTTCACCAAAGGTGCGGGGCGAAAGTGAAATGAATAAGAGTAGGTTATTAGTCGCGGCTATTGGAACGGCTCTGCTACTCAGCGGATGCGACAATACTACGGTTAACGGACCTCTCGAAGGAGTTGAGGTTTCCGGTTCGGCGAGTTCTGAGACGTCGTTCGGAAATGATTCAAAAACAGCGCCCAACACGACTCCTTCGTACATTCAAGCCACTTCTGAGGGTCCCGCAAAAAATGTTGTTTTACCGGCCATGCCAAAAGATGCGCAAGAATTTTCCGAAAAGGGCGCATCCAGTTTTGTTGAATACTACTTTGAACTCTTGAATTACACTATCGAATCAAATGACGCCGAAGAAATTAAGGATCTTTCATTCAAAGAGTGCAGCCTTTGCAACAAGTCAATTATCGACGAGGCCGAAGAAGCTCAAAAGAGTGGAGAATGGCAGGTCGGCGGTAAGCACCACCCAACAATACTCGATTCTTATATTTCGGGGAAAAATATTGCAATCGTCACAGTAGAATACACAGCCGATCCTGCAAAAATATACTCGTCGCCAGGTACGGTTCAAGAGGAGCTCAAAGAGATAGAGTCGAATCGCCTTGCATTCGATCTCGAATACGACAAAGGTTGGCGTGTCTACAAGATCATCGGAGCCAACTGATGAGCGTTCCAGCCCAACTGCTCGCGCCTTCTCTATCGCTCTTACTACTCGTGATTCCGGCAAATGGTGTGGCAACTGAACTCACATTTGATACTGGAGAATCTGCGGCCATTCGCTTCACTGAAAAAGACGTTGAGGAGACGGATAAGGAAGAAAAAGAAATACTCCTCTCAAATCTTCCAGAAAAACGAGATACTCATGCGCCAAAGAAAATTAAACGAAAAAATGAGAACTTTAGAATCCGGGACTATGACGTTTGCATTCCAGGACGCGAGAACATTAATGCTTGCAATAGCAACCCTGATCAAGAAAAATGCACTGACGGAACGTATCCGATTGATCGACAAATCCTAGATAGAAACGGTCATGTGATTTTGCAATTCAGGTACTGCCCCGGTGAACCTCCAAGGATTCAGGTTCCAGAAGAAATCAGAGTTGAACCAGATCCAATTATCATCACCATCGAGAAGTTCCGAACCTACCCGATCAAGGGATCCGTGATTCAGAGCGCCCCAAATAAGTTCTCTCTGCGTAATGGCCATACACATTTCTGGGCCAGCGAGAACACGCAAGAGTTTAATTCCAACTTGTCTGGTTCCAACGTCCGCATCAAAGCGATTCCAATCCAATGGAACTGGAACTATGGCGATGGGGCCACTAGAAACCTGAGCTTTCCTGGAGAAGCAATGCCGTCGCACACATTGCACGATGAAACAGCAACAAGCCACTCATACTCAGAAACCGGAAAATTCGGTGTCAGTGTGACGACCTTGTACCGAGGCGAATTCAGTGTGGAAGGTGGACCTTGGCAAGCCATTCCGGGTCAAGCTGCGGTGCCTAGCAACACCCTGCCCATTGACGTGTGGCGAACTAAGAAGGAACTCATCGCCAATGATTGAAACCATAGAATAATGGCTCGACACCGAAGTGTCGAGCCATTACTGTTCTAAAACTAGCGAACTGGATAACCAGCATCGCGGATTGCTTGCTTCACTTGAGCAATCATGTCTTTCGGACCAAAGTGGAAGATAGAAGCCGCAAGGACGGCGTCTGCGCCAGCTTCGATCGCAGGTGGGAAATCCTCTGGCTTTCCAGCGCCACCAGAAGCGATCAGGGGTACCGATACTGCGGCACGAACGGCTCGGATCATTTCCAGATCGAATCCATCCTTGGTGCCATCGGCATCGATCGAGTTCAGGAGGATCTCCCCTACGCCACGATCGGCAGCATCCTTAGCCCAAGCAACGGCACACATGCCAGTGCCGGTACGACCACCGTGGGTAGTGACTTCGTAGCCGGAGGCGATCGACGGATCCGACGTGCGGCGGGCATCAACCGAGAGCACGAGGACCTGAGAGCCGAAGCGCTCGGTGATTTCGTTGATGACTTCCGGACGGGTTACCGCAGCAGTATTGATCGAGGCTTTGTCGGCACCGTTTCGTAGAAGGCGATCAACGTCCTCGACAGCTCGCACGCCACCACCAACGGTGAGCGGAATGAAAACTTCTTCTGCAGTTTGGCGAACAACCTCATAGGTAGTTTCGCGGTCTGAGCTGGAAGCGGTGACATCGAGGAAGGTCAATTCATCGGCGCCGGCTTCGTTGTAGCGGCGAGCCAGTTCGACCGGATCGCCAGCGTCACGAAGACCCTCAAAATTGACGCCCTTGACGACTCGTCCCGCATCAACATCAAGACAAGGAATAACGCGAATAGCAACGCTCATCGAAGGTAGTTTCCTTGTCTACTAGATACGGCAGGCGTGAATCTGGCTGACCAGAATGGCTCGGGCGCCCACGTCGTAAAGTTCATCCATGATGTTATTGGTCTGTGACTTCTTCACCATCGCACGGACGGCAACCCACTCGGAGTTAGCCAGATCGGAGACGGTCGGCGACTCTAGTCCTGGGGTCAAAGCACAAGCCTGCTCAGCCTGTTCACGACGAACGTCGTAGTCAAGCATGACGTATTGGCGGGCAACCAACACACCGTTGAGACGGCGGATCAGCACGTCAAGGCCGGCTGGTTTGTGATTGACTCGGCCGATCAGCACGGCCTCGGACTTCAGCAGTGGATCGCCGAAGATTTCCATGCCGGCGGCCTTGATGGTGTTACCGGTTTCGACCACGTCGGCGATGGCATCTGCCACACCAAGACGAACCGAAGATTCGATGGCTCCATCAAGACGGACGATCGAAGCTTCAATACCGGACTTTTCGAGGTAGTGGCGCAGCAAGACATCGTAGCTGGTGGCGATGCGCTTGCCGTTAAGCTGCTGTGCGTCGTTGAACGCACCAATGGGAGCAGCGAAGCGGAACGTGGACTTGCCGATGCCTAGGGACAGCTGCTCTTCAACGTCGTCATCCACGTCGGCATCGAGGTAGAGGTCGCGACCGGTGATTCCCACGTCGAGAATGCCTCGGCCGACGTACACGGCGATATCGCGAGGGCGCAGGTAGAAGAATTCCACCTGGTTTTCTTCATCGACAAGAACCAGTTCGCGTGAATCGCGACGCTGGAGGTAACCGGCTTCCTTAAACATGGTGGAAGCGATTTCTGAGAGGGCACCCTTGTTGGGTAGGGCTACGCGGAGCATTGTTGACTCATTTCGTCAGTGTGGCGCTGCGGCGTTTAGCCATAAACAAGCGCCAAGGATTAATTTCGTTGGCCGTTGTTTCTGCCGTGCGTGCGCTGCACCCGGATCGTAGGTGATCCGGGCGCAGCGGCGCGACGGCTATAGATGCTTGTAAACGTCGGCCAAGGTCATGCCCTTGGCGATCATGAGAACCTGAAGGTGGTAGAGTAGCTGGGAGATTTCCTCTGCTGCGGCCTCGTCGGATTCGTACTCCGCAGCCATCCAAACTTCGGCGGCTTCCTCGACAACCTTTTTACCGATGCCATGGACACCAGAGTCGAGTTCGGTGACGGTACGAGAGCCTTCCGGGCGTTGCTGTGCCTTGAGCGATAGTTCGCTGAAGAGCTCGTCAAAAGTTTTCACGGAACCAATCCTAGCGTTTTTCTTGAACGTATCTGCATTCAGGTGGCCCTTTATGACGGGCAACCCTCGGCTCAGGCCAGCGCGGCTAGCGTCATGACAGCTGCCGAGTAGGCCTCATACCCCTTGTCTTCGCTGGAGTTTTCCAAGCCTGCACGGTCCAAGCCCTGCTGTTCATTATCGCAGGTAAGCACACCAAACCCGACCGGGGTTTTGGTGTCGACACTCACATTGGTTAAGCCATTGGTCGCAGCCAGGCAGACATAGTCAAAGTGCGGGGTACCCCCGCGAATGACCACGCCTAGGGCGATAATCGCGTCGTAGTCACTGGCCAGCGTGGCCGCCGCGACCGGAAGCTCAAAAGTTCCAGGTACACGAATCAGTGTGGTGTTCGCTTGAAGCCCGGCATCCTTAGCGGCACGTTGCGCGCCATCAATCAGGCCATTCATGATGACCTCGTGCCAGCTTGCCGCGACGATGGCGACCTTCAGATCGGCGAACTTCGCGGTACCGGCCAATGCTTTCAGCTGATCGGTGACGTCTGTTGGTGCTCCGTGCTTGCTCATAATTGTGCTCCTCTTGAGGTTCTCGTTTTAGGCGCCGTGATAGGCGTCGGCTGCGTTTTCGGAAAGCTCACTGTCCTGAAGGTTCAAGTGGTGACCGAAGCGCGCTTGTTTGGTGTGCAGGTAGGCTGAGTTTTCTTCGCGCGGGGCGATGCGCAGCCCCACCAATTCCTCGACCTTGATCCCGGCATCGCTTAGTTGCTGTTGTTTGTCCGGGTTATTGCTCAAGAGCCGGATGGTGTCCAGTCCCATGGCCTTCAGGATCGCGGCCACCGCAAAATATTCTCGTGCGTCGGCCGGAAAACCGAGGTGCAAATTGGCATCCAAGGTGTCCATCCCGTTTTCCTGTAACGCGTAGGCGCGCAACTTATTGGCCAGACCAATGCCACGGCCTTCATGTCCGCGAATGTAGATAATGTGCCCGCCTTCGGCCGCGATCTGCGCCATGGAGGCATGCAGCTGTTCCCCGCAATCACAACGATAGGAGCCAAAAATGTCTCCGGTGAGGCATTCGGAGTGGATCCGCACGAGGTTGCTTGGAGCGTGGCCCTCGGGAGGCTGGTGGCTCAAGACCATATGCTCGTGTCCCTCGGCCGTGGCTGCACGGGCGGTGAAGTCGCCAAAAGCCGTGGGCAGGGTGATCGGATCGGTCAGTTCGATCTCGTCGTTGACCCGGCGCCAACGTGCCAAATCATCGATCGAGATCAGTGGTAGCTCGTGCTCGGCGGCGAAGACTCGCAGATCGTCAAGGCGCATCATCTCGCCATCATCCTTGGTGATTTCGCCGATGACGCCCACTGGTTCCAGCCCGGCAGCTCGGCACAAATCCACCGCAGCTTCGGTGTGACCACGGCGTTCAAGCACGCCGCCGGAAGCAGCACGCAGCGGGAAGATGTGCCCAGGGCGCGAAAGCTGTGCGGGATTGGTGGCGGGGTCGGCCAATAAGCGGCTGGTCAGCGCACGATCGGCCGCTGAAATTCCAGTGGTGATTCCTTCAGCAGCATCGCAGGTGATTGTGAAGGCGGTACCCTTGGCATCCTGATTGATACCCACCATCGGGCCCAAACCCAGAGCATCGGCCCGTTCAGCCTCAAGTGGAACGCAGATCACCCCAGAGGTGTAGCGGATGGTGAAGGCCATCAGCGCGCTGGTGGCATGCTGTGCGGCGAAGATGATGTCGCCTTCGTTCTCACGATCTTCATCGTCAACGACCACCACTGCGCGTCCAGCCGCTAGGGCAGCGAGCGCGACTGGGATCGGATCAAGTGTTGAGTTACTCATGATCGGGCACCGCCAAATTCGTTCAACCGGGCAACGTACTTGGCCAACACGTCGACCTCGATATTGAGCTTGTCGCCGATCTGACGGGTGCCCATGGTGGTCTCGGCCAGCGTGATCGGGATGATGCCCACTTCTACCCAGTGCGAACCGGCATTGTTCGCTGGGGAGACCGCGGTGATGGTCAGCGAAATACCGTCCAAGGCGATGGAGCCCTTTTCAGCGGTCAATGGTGCGTACTGATCGTCGATGGAAATACGGAAGGTGGTCCACTGGCCATTGTCGATGCGCTCTAGTACAACGCCGACGGTATCGACGTGACCTTGGACGACGTGGCCGTCAAGACGTGCGCCGGCCTGGGTGCAGCGTTCAAGGTTCACGCGCTGACCGGTCACTAGGGATCCGGTGGTGGTGCGTCGCAGGGTTTCGCCCATGACATCAACCTTGAGCGTATCGCCGTGCAGTTCGGTGGCGGTCAGGCAGACACCGTTGACGGCCAGAGAACCTCCCAATCCTAGGTTTTCGGTGTGACCCGGTGCGCGCAGGGTAAGGACCGCTAGGTCCTGTTCGGGATCGGTGCTGATGTCTTCGATGATCCCTTGGCCGGTAACGATTCCGGTAAACATGGTTTCTCCTCGGTAAAAATTTGTGGGTTCGCGTTAGGCGCGCGGCAGTGGTTCAAGATGCAGCATGATGTCTTCACCGAGCCGGGCCAGAGATTCATTGCTGGCGGTGTCTAACCGGTAGCGATGAGCTTGACTCAAGGTGGTGGTGGGCAGGTTCACCGACGAGCTACCTGCCCCGATGAGCAATGGTGCCTGGTAGCAGTAGAGCTCATCGGCTAGATCGGCTTCGATAAAAGCTGACGCTACCGTGGCACCACCTTCGATTAATAGGTGTGCCAGCCCCAGCTCGTTGGCGCGTTGGATCACTTCATGCACGTCGTGGGTCTTGATTTGTTCCCAGTCATCGCCTCGAATGAGGTCCAGTGTGCTGGGAAGTTCACGGTGGCCCATCACGAGGCGGTACGGCTGCTTGCTGTGAAGCTGGCCGTCCTTTGTGCGGGCGCTGAGCCGCGGATTATCAACAAGCGCCGTGGTGGTGCCGACCAGGATGCCATCCACGCGGGACCGTAAGCCATGGGCGTGATTGCGTGACTGTTCGGAAGTGATCCACTGGCTGGTGCCATCGGGCGCGTTAATGCGTGCGTCCAAGGACTGCGCCAACTTCACGGTGATGAACGGGCGTTGCTGCTTTTTGGATAGGAACCAGCGATGGTTCAAAGTTCGCGCCGCGGCATCGTCATCAAGCCGGTGGGTCGTGATTCCCCTGCTACGCAGGTACTCGGCTCCCCCGCTGGCTGCGGTGTTGTCGCTGACCGCGTAGTACACCGTGCCGATGCCGGCATCAGCGATGGCCTTGGCACATGGGCCGGTGCGACCGGTGTGGTTGCACGGTTCGAGGGTCACGACCATGGTCAGGGTGCGGGCAGTTGCCGAACTTAGGGTGCCCAGTCGGCGCAAGGCATCAACCTCGGCATGCGGGTGTCCGGCGCCAAGATGGTATCCGGTGGCGATCAAGTTGCCGTCCTGATCCAAAATGCAGGCACCCACCAGCGGGTTGGCCCCGCGATGACCTCGTCCAGCAGTTTCTAGTGCTGTGGCTAGGGCGGCTTCTAGGTCTCTGAGTGTCACCATTCTTTACGCACCTCCAGATCGCTGCTGCGAAATTCTTGGATCCGGCATTTCGGTTTCGATCCGTGGTTTTTCTTCGCGCTTTGATTTGGCCCAAACGAAGAACCCGATGAGTGTGAAGGCCCCGTAGAACAGGTACATGAATGCACTGGCGTAGTAGCCAGCTGAGAAGAGCAGGGGCACTCCGACCGCGTCTACTGCGACCCAGATCAGCCAGAATTCGACCCATCCCTTGGCCATTCCGTAGGTGGCCAGCAGTGAACCGACGAAGGTCCATGCGTCGGCCCAGACCGGTTCGTAGGACCCCAGAATCCGGAACAGCGGGGTCAGGGCCACGGTGCCGAGGGCGAGAACCGCGATCAGCGCAATCCTAGTCTTGTTTGAGGCCCACTGTGGGGTGACCGCGTGCCCGGTGCCATTTTTCGCTTGTTTCCAGCGGTACCAACCGAAAACAGAGACGGAAATGAACATGATTTGGCGGCCGGCTTGGCCCCAGAGGTTGGCCGTGTATCCGGTATCAAAGAGGCTACCGAGGAAGACCGTGAGCAACAGCAGGTTGCCGATGATGCCTACCGGCCAGGCCCAGACTTTGCGGCGCATTCCGCCAACGGCACTGGCCAGACCGAAGATGTTGCCGACAACTTCACGCACCAGTAGTGCTGAGGAGCCGATCGCAATTTGTGAGTTAAAAGCTTCAATGAGCCACCGCAGGAAATCCATCATTCCACCCTTCTCGAAGCGGCGGCTCCGGGGGTGCATTTGATGGGCCTGTGGCTCCGCTTTAGAAGGTAGCCCTATCGCGGGCTACCGGCGGTACCAAAAGGCAAATCAAATTCGTGCTTCTCCCATCCAGACTTTAACTGTCGGTACCGGAATTTCACCGGCTCAACCGCAACCTTGGCTTGTGGCCTTAGTTGCGGGTCGCGGACTATCACCGCCGGTTCGGACTTTCACCGACCCCGGAGCACGTATTCGTGTTTACTACAAATTATTCTGACACACTTGGAGCGGTATTAATGACCACCCAAAGCAAGATTGCGTAACACATCAACTTCCACAGATGGTTCTGGGGCCGAATACACCGCGGATCCGGCCACAAATACGTCGGCCCCGGCTTCCGCTGCACGCGCAATCGTGTCGCGCGAAATGCCACCGTCAACCTGAAGGGCAATGGGCTTGCCGCTTCCTTCGATCGCTGCCCGAGCACGTCGAATCTTGGGCAGAACCAGGTCCAGGAACTTCTGACCGCCGAAGCCTGGTTCCACGGTCATCAACAGGACCATATCCAGTTCGTCGAGCATGTCAATGTAGGGCTCGATCGGGGTTGCCGGGCGCAAGGCCATGGCAGCCTTGGTCCCAGCCGAACGCAGTTCACGGGCCAAACGGATAGGTGCGCTGGCCGCTTCGGCATGGAAGGTGACCGAGTCCACGCCGAGCTGTGCGTATTCGGGCGCCCAGCGGTCGGCGTCTTCAATCATCAGGTGCACGTCGATGGGTAGCTTGCTGACTTTTTGCAGGGCGTCGACCACTGGCAGACCGAGCGTCAGGTTCGGAACAAAATGGTTGTCCATGACGTCCACATGCACGGCGTCGGCGGTATGAATCCGGTCCAACTCACTGGCCAGATTGGCGAAGTCGGCGGAGAGGATCGAGGGATTGATCCGTGCGTTGCGCATAGTTGCTCCTTGGAAAGCTCGTACTTGGCTAGGCTTTTTTACTCAAGATGGCCATGAACATGGCGTCGGTACCGTGGATGTGTGGCCATAGTTGCACGGTGCTGCCTTCGGCTAATGCATGACCTGCGGCCGGCGCGTCGGCGTAAACCACGTCGGAGACCGCTGCGGCGGTGTCCAGCAGAACCGCGTCCTCGTGGCGTTTGAGGAAGTCCTCAACCACAAGTCGGGTTTCAGCCTGGTGTGGTGAGCAGGTGACAAATCCGATGACACCGCCCACGCGTACCGCGTTAAAGGCAGCGTCCAGGAGTTCGCCTTGAAGCGCGGTCAGCTCTGGAATGTCTCGTGGTGCCTTGCGCCAACGGGACTCTGGTCGGCGACGTAATGCACCCAATCCCGAGCACGGGGCATCAACCATGATGCGGTCGTAGTCCCCCGCGTAGTCTTCCCCGCCGAAGGTGCGGCCGTCTTCTTCGGTTACCATCCAGTAGTCGTGTGGGACGGCGTCCAGGGAGTTGGCGACCAGGCGGGCGCGGTGAGCGGTGGGCTCGTTGGCAGTCAAGCGGGCATCACGTTCAACGGCGATGGCACCAAGTAGGGCTGCTTTGCCACCGGGGCCAGCGCAGAGGTCCAGCCAGTAGCGGTCTTCGCCGGATTCGGGTAACTGCACATTGGCCAGGGTCCGAGCCATCACCTGACTACCAGCATCCTGCACTCGCACGGTGCCTTCTTTAACACCAGGAACGCGAGCGACATCGCCGTGCTTGTAGGTGGCGGAATCGGGTACAAGGGTGCCAGGTTCTGCGCCGAGTTCCAGTGCGCCACTCAGCTCGCCGAGTCCGGGCAGGGCCACCAGATTGACCAGTGGTGCCAGGTTATCGGCCTGAAGTAGGGCCTCAATTTCAGCTGCGTCACGGCCGTGGGCGATCAACGCTCCGCGGAGCGCGCGGACAATCCAGTCCGGATGCGAGTGCTTGATCGATAGGCGTTCGGACTCTGAACTGGCGGCATCACTGAGCTGCTTGGTCCAGGCTTCGACTTCTTGTGCGGAGACACGACGTAGAACCGCGTTGATCAGTCCCGAGGGCCCGGCACCAATCTGGGCTCGGGCCAGGGACACCGTCTCATCAAGAGCCGCGTGTTTTGGTACGCGCATGGCCAGTAGCTGGTGTGCGCCTAGGCGCAAGGCATCCAAAATGGCTGGGTCAAGTTCAGTGAGCGGTCGGTCGACCAGGGTACTCAAGATCGCGTCGTAGAAGCCTTGACCGCGTAGGGCCCCGTAAGCCAGTTCGGTCGCAAATCCGGCATCGCGACGATCCAGCTGGTACTCACGAATCAATTTTGGTAGGACCAAGTTGGCGTAGGCATCCGAGCCGGAGACTTCGCGCAGGACCTTGAAGGCTACCAGTCGGGCCGGATCGGCCTGGCGTTTACGCTGCCCGGGGGCTGCTTGCGAGTATTTGCGGGGCCCTGCTTGACCGCGGTTGCGGGTGCGTCCTTGCGCATTGCGTCGTGGTTCGTTCTCGCGGTATCCGCCGCGTGGTTCCTGCGTGCTCATGCGAAACTCACTTTCGTTCCTTGTGAGAGCACGCCACGTGCCCAGTCGGAGGCCATCATCATCTTTTTGCCCGGAGGCTGGATTTCGGTGGGTTCAAGAGCCCAGGTTGCGGTGCCGATGAACACCTTGGGCTGTTTGCCCGGTTCAATGCGCACTTCACCCGGGGCCAGATCGGTGATCGTACGATGCTCACGCAGTGGGCCGAATTTGAACCGTTGATTCTCGACCTTGATCCATGCGCCGGGGAAGGGCGTGGTCCCGTGGGCGCGACGCCTAATTTCGGTTGCGGGTCGCGTGAAGTCTAGTTCCGCATCGACATCGGTAATTTTAGGAGCATAGGTATGTGAACCCTGCTGTGGCACCGCAACTGCTTGTGAGGCATCGAGCGCCTGCAGGGTCTGAACCAAGAGGGTGGAACCAGAATGGCTTAAGCGCTCCAGCATGATCCCTGCCGTATCCAACTCGTCGATTCGCTCGGTAACCTGACCAAAGACCGGTCCGGTATCAAGCCCGGTTTCCAGCTGGAAGGTCACAGCGCCGGTGATGTCATCACCATTGATGATCGAATGTTGCACCGGGGCGGCGCCACGCCACTGAGGCAGCAGGGAGAAGTGTAGGTTGATCCAACCGTGGGTCGGCACCTTCAAAGCTGCTTCCGGAACCAGTCCACCGTAGGCGACGATCGCGGCGGCTTCGAGGTCTAGAGCTTTCAGCTCGGCGGTGGTTTCCTCGGTGATTTTTGCGGCCTTAATAATGGGCAAGCCCAGTTCTTCGGCGCGTGCGGCCACAGGTGAAGGAGTGAGTACTCGCTTGCGACCCAGTGGTGCATCCGGCCGTGTCAGTACCGCTGCGATGTCGAATCCAGCCTCAACTAGGTAATCCAGCGAGGTCACGGCCACCTGAGGTGTTCCAGCAAAAAGAATTCGCACTTGTTAGTTCCCCAATCCGGCACCGAAGCTGGAGCCTAATGCGCCCGAACGCTTTTGAACTGTCGCATTTGCGGTTTGTGAATAGTTGGTCGAACGCAGGGTGCGCCAGGCTGCTTTCTTTTCCTCCGGTGCCAGCCTGTCAAGGAAGAGGATCCCGTCTAGGTGGTCGGTTTCGTGCTGGAAGCATCGGGCGAGCATGTCTGCGCCTTCTAGCTCCACCGGGTTGCCGAATTTATCGAAGCCGGTGGCCTTGACGTAGCGACGTCGTGGCACTGGAGCGGCCACACCGGGAATGGAAAGGCAGCCTTCTACTTGGTCTTCTTGATAGTCCTCGCTCAGTTCGAGAACGGGATTGACGATATGGCCGCGTTCATCACCTATTTGATAGGTGAAAACTCGCAGGGACACCCCAACTTGGGGAGCTGCTAGGCCGGCGCCATGGACATCTTCCATGGTCTGATCCATATCTTCGACGAGCTTCTGGAGCTCCGGGCCAAAGTCGGTCACCTCCTGCGCTGGGGTGCGTAGAACGGGATCTCCAATGATCCGAATTCCCAAAATCGCCATAATCCGCTGGTACCTTCTTTGTCGTTGACAGTTGATTTGAGGTTGTGCCGCGCTAGGGCTAACCGTTCTAGTCTACGCGTTTAACGATTGAGATTATGGGGCTGGTGGCGTGATTTCGGCCAGTGTGGCTCGGGCTTGTGAGATCCGGTGCGAAGCTTCCCAATTCCGACGCAACGCATAAAACTTGGCCCAATAGTCCGGTAATGCCGGTGGCGGTGCCATAAATGTCCTGGTTCCTGTGTCACCTAATGCGACAGCTAGGAGCATTGTGTCCGTTCCAAATTCCCACGGCTTCCAGAGTCCTGCCTCGGCATCCACAATCTGCTCTTCGGCCTTACATGCTGCAGCCAATTGCATGATCACCTTGTCGTCGGGGCGCTTGACGATCCCGTGACGATCGGAAGTTTTAGTCTTGTAGTCCACAATGCATACGCGTCCCCCGATTTTTGCTACCAGGTCAATTGTTCCGGCATAACCCACAGTGTCGTTCCATACCGTGACTTCGGCAGCTAGCGGCTCGACCCGGTATTCGTCCCACCACGATTCAAAGTGCTGCGCGTAGGCCAGCTCATTATTGACTTCAAGCTCGTTTCTGGCGCCGGTCACATCGTGGGGTTGTCCCAGTGCTTGTAGCGCACGGGCCTCCGCGTAGTTATGCACCCTGTCTCCGCGTGCGGCGGCTTGGTCCCGATAGATTTCAGCAGCACTGGCAGCATCCCTGACTAATGAACGTAGCTGACGTGTATCTGTCAGAGCTTGGCTAAGTCGCTGATCTTCAGATAATGACTTGGCTGCCATATATCCTGCCCATCCCGACAAATCCATATTGTCCATGCCGATCACGGTGGTGATGGATGGGACAATCGCCTCAGCACCGACCTTGCGACTGTACATGCGACCCGAATCGGTCTGAGTGGCTAATTTTGGAGACGTCATGCACACGATCATGACATGCGCCTCCCCCACTTCGCTCCTAGTCGTGACGGAAATCTGAATTTTCCGCGTAGTTTCGCGGTTTTTGAGCGTTGTGAACCAGATCTCAGCGTTTCGATTTGGACGGATGCGAAATCTCGTATAGAGTTTTTACTCGTTGGAAAGAACGGAAACGTTCAGAAAACAACAAATTTTGCGGACATAGCTCAGCTGGTAGAGCGCAACCTTGCCAAGGTTGAGGTCGCGAGTTCGAACCTCGTTGTCCGCTCGCAAAAAGATTCACCGACTAGGTAAAACTAGTTACTCTGGCTTCGGCCAGTATGGTGGGGTGGCCGAGAGGCGAGGCAGCGGCCTGCAAAGCCGTTTACGCGGGTTCGAATCCCGTCCCCACCTCGCAATGAAGATTGCTAATCTTTTTAGCGCGATTGGCGCAGCGGTAGCGCGCTTCCCTGACACGGAAGAGGTCACTTGTTCGATCCCAGTATCGCGCACAGACTTATGGTTCACCAGACCATGAATCTATAATAAGTAAATATTATGCGGTCATAGCTCAGCTGGTAGAGCGCAACCTTGCCAAGGTTGAGGTCGCGAGTTCGAACCTCGTTGACCGCTCGTTGAATTCAGATTCTATTTGAATTCTGTCGAGATTCTTCATTGAATCTTCGGCGCGATTGGCGCAGCGGTAGCGCGCTTCCCTGACACGGAAGAGGTCACTGGTTCGATCCCAGTATCGCGCACTGAATATCCTAGTGATATTCATGCGGTCATAGCTCAGCTGGTAGAGCGCAACCTTGCCAAGGTTGAGGTCGCGAGTTCGAACCTCGTTGACCGCTCCATAATTGAATATAAGTTTTGCGGTCATAGCTCAGCTGGTAGAGCGCAACCTTGCCAAGGTTGAGGTCGCGAGTTCGAACCTCGTTGACCGCTCCAAATGAAAAAGTGGGAATCACTCCAAGTGGTTCCCACTTTTGTTTAACCAGCGACATGCCGACACGCCCGAGTTTTCCACCGCTCTTCCCTCATCACACTTTTCGCCCTAGGGTGGAAAACAGTTGTGGAGCTAAAGGGGTTCCCACATACGAATGGAGGTGCAGCATGGCAGGATTTGATGATCTGCGTGGCAAGGCAGAGGAATTCGCAAAAGAGAACCCAGAGCAGGTTTCCCAAGGCATCGATCAGGTCGGCGATTTCATCGACGACAAGACCGGTGGCAAGTTCGCTGAGCAGGTCGACGGTGTCCAGCAGGGCGCTAACGACTTCGTCAAGGGACTTGGCGGAAACGAGCAGGGTGGCGAAGGCGAGAACAACGAGGGCTAATCCCCTCGCATAACTCCCCTCGGCTTGCCCGAGCATCCCGAAAAGGTATCGACTGCGGTCGGTACCTTTTTGAGTTTAACTTCATATTGAGAACGGATTACGCCCTAGCCGGAGCGAGCCTGTAAAAAAGACTTATGGTTCATCGCCCCTCAACCGACAACAGCTTAAGCCAAGCCGTGATGGCTGGATTCATCACCACAATGGTTGGCTTTATTGCTTCCTTCGCTGTAGTACTCGCCGGACTGTTTCAGGTTGGAGCGACACCGACCCAAGCCGCTTCTGGACTGCTAGCACTGACCGTTTGCGTCGGCGTCTGCACGATGGTCCTATCCTGGCGTCACCGCATGCCCATCAGCGTCGCTTGGTCAACACCGGGTGCAGCAATGCTCGCTTCCTTGGCTCCGGGGTCGTTCACCTTCGCACAGGCCATTGGCGCGTTTATTGTCAGTGGCGTGCTGATTATCCTGACCGGGCTGCTACCTGGACTTCATAAATTACTGACGAAGATTCCCGTGCCCATCGCGCAGGGCATGTTGGCCGGTGTCTTGGTACCGCTGTGCATCAAGCCTTTTACGTCGCTTGGGACAATTACATTCCCGGCGCTGGGGATTCTGTTGGTGTTTTTGATCGGGCTGAGAGTACTGCCGAAATTTGCGGTGGCGTTGAGCATGCTCACGGCCGTCGGTTTTGGGCTGTGGCACATCGGGGCGAACCAGGCGTGGAATCAGCTACATGTTCTTCCACAACTCGAATTCGTGGCTCCCGAGTTTTCGTTTCAAGCGATCGTCAGCATTAGCATTCCGTTGTTTATCGTGACCATGGCCTCACAAAACATTCCCGGTGTGGCCGTGCTAAGTTCTTTTGGTTTTCAGCTTCCGTGGCGCCCTGCCATGGTCATGACCGGTATCGGTTCTGGAGTGGGGGCACTCTTTGGAGGCCATGCGATCAATCTCGCGGCCATCACTGCCGCATTGGCCGCTGGTGAAGAAGCCAGCGCGGATCCAAAACTGCGGTGGCGGGCCGGGGTGAGTTCCGGAATTTTCTATTTGATCTTCGGTGCGTTCAGCGCGTTGATCGTTTCGGTGGCCAACACCTCTCCAGAAGGCTTATTTCAAGCAGCGGCCGGACTGGCGCTCCTGGCCACCCTGGCAAGCTCACTTTTGGGAGCCATGGGTGATGCCACCTGGCGATTGAGCGCGCTGGTCACGGTCTTGGTCGCCGCCGGTAATCTCACGCTCTTCGGCATTGGCGGCGCGTTTTGGGCACTGGTAGCAGGGCTGTTAACGCACTTCATCGCCGAGCGCAGTGCCCGACGATGAAGTAATGAACGGTGTGGATCTGTTCTAGATCGCTGGTTCGCCGATCTGGCCTTCGCGGGCCAAGGCAGTCAAACGCGAGACGGCACGGTAGTACTTCTTCTGGTAGCCACCAGACATCATCTCCGGGGTGAACAGTTCACTAAATGGCTTGCCCGAAGCGATGATCGGCACGTCCTTGTCGTACAAACGGTCGGCAAGAACCACGAAACGCAAGGCGATGGCCTGATCGGTGATGGTATCAACGTTATGCAGAACCAGTGCATCGGTTTCGGATAGTAGCTGGCGGTACCGTGAAGGGTGTACCTGAGAAAGGTGTGCAACGAGCTGATCGAAGTGATCCACCGCGAGGGTCTTGTTCGGGTAGCGCTCTTCGGCGAAGCCTTCGATCTGCTGATCTTCGAGCGGCACTGGGGCATCGGGAAGACCACGGTGACGGAAGTCTTCGCCTTCCACGCGGTGCACATCGAACTGCTCAGACAAGGTCTTGATTTCTCGCTGGAAGTCCACTGCGGCGAATCGGCCTTCACCCAATGCACCTGGCAGGGTGTTGGAGGTCGCGGCGAGTTTCACACCAGCGTCGGAGAGCTCACGCATCAGACGTGACATCAGGACGGTATCCCCCGGGTCATCCAGCTCGAATTCGTCGATGCAGACAAGTGAGTACTGGCTGAGCACGTCGACGGTCTGCCGGAAGGACAGCGCACCAACCAAGTTGGTGTATTCCACGAAGGTGCCAAAAGCTTTGCGGCCCGGTGCGGCATGCCACAGTGAGGCCAGCAGGTGGGTCTTGCCCACGCCGAATCCGCCATCAAGATAGATGCCGTTCTTGGTTTCCTTTTTCTTACCAAAGAGTTTGGTCAGGAATGAACCGGAGTCTTTTTTCCCTACCGTTTCGGCGAAGGCTTTGAGTTTGTTGACGGCCTCGGTCTGCGAAGGCTGGCTCGGGTCGGGCCGGTAGGTATTGAAAGACACTTCACCAAAGCGATAGGACGGGTGGAAACCGGCCAACAATTCTTCGATTGAAACATTCGGCTTGGTCTCGCTCAGGTGGGTGATTGTCGCCATTGGCTGTGGGAGTCCTTCAGTTGTTTACTCAGATTTTCCGGGTTGCCATGGCAAGCCCACCGGTCAGTTTACCTTGAAACAGGGTGCTGATTGCCTAAAATGTCGTATCCCACACCGTCAATTCTGCGGTTCGGGATTAGGGTAGAAGTAATGCTCCGTGCCAGCTGATTGAAGTGTGGCCTAGTACCAAGAAATGCAAGGATCGTGATCATCAATGCCATTGCCTGTTGAGTCCAACGAGAAGTACGCTTCCTACGCCCATCCTGAACGACTTGTCTCCACCGGGTGGGTTGCCGAGAATTTGGGCGAAGAAAACCTCGTGGTTCTGGAGTCCGATGAAGACATTTTGTTGTATTCCACCGGGCATGTGCCGGGCGCGCTGAAGATCGACTGGCATACCGAGTTGAACGATGAACTCACCCGTGACTACGTGGACGGCGAGGGTTTTGCCGCGTTGATGGCAGCGAAGGGAATTTCGCGAGATACCACCGTGGTGATCTACGGTGACAAGTCCAACTGGTGGGCTGCTTACGCGCTGTGGGTCTTTACCCTCTTTGGACATCCTGACGTGCGACTGATGGATGGTGGCCGCGATAAGTGGATCGCCGAAGGTCGGGAGCTGAGCACCGACAAGCCTGAAGTGCGCAGCAGCGACTACCCGGTCATTGAGCGTGCCGATTCTGAAATTCGTGCCTTCCTGCCCGAGGTTTTGGCACATTTGGGTAACCCCTTGATCGACGTTCGATCGCCGGAAGAGTACAGCGGTGAGCGTACCCACATGCCTAACTACCCAGAAGAGGGCGCGTTGCGCGGAGGGCACATTCCCAGTGCCGCCTCGGTGCCATGGGCCAAGGCCGCGGCAGAAGATGGAACCTTCCGTTCGCGTGAAGAATTGGAAGCCATTTACCTCGACGGTGCGGGGTTGAAGCCCGGCGATGACGTTGTAGCCTATTGCCGTATCGGTGAACGCTCCAGCCACACCTGGTTTGTGCTCAAGCACCTTTTGGGCTTCGAAAATGTCCGCAATTACGATGGTTCCTGGACCGAATGGGGCAATACGGTTGGTGTGCCGATCGTCCGTGGCGAGGCTGCCGGTGAAGTGCCTGCACAGCGTGGAGTTCGCGCATGAGTCGTTTGCCTGATGAGCTAAAAGAGATCGTCGAAGAGTTCACCGAAGTTCCCGAGGCGGATCGGCTGGAGCTTTTGCTCGAATATTCGCGTGAACTTCCACAGTTGCCAGATCGTTTAGCGGATCACCCGGAACTTTTTGAGCAGGTCGTGGAATGCCAGTCGCCGTTGTTCTTGGTGGTGGAAGTGGCGCAGGATGCTGATCGGACGGTGAGCCTGTTCTTCTCTGCTCCTCCTGAGGCTCCCACCACTCGTGGGTTTGCTTCGGTCTTGGCTGCCGGTCTGGACGGCATTGATGCGCAGTCCGTATTGGATGTGCCTGACGATATGCCACAGCAACTAGGGCTTACTCGGGCACTGTCGCCGCTTCGTATGCGCGGAATGACGGCCATGCTTGGGCGGATCAAGCGCCAAGTGGCCGAGCAACTGGCTGCTTAGCGAAGAGGTAAGGGAAGAAGTAAGGGAACAAGAAGTAGTGAGCAAGAAAAAGCAGGCAGCATCAACTCCGGCCACGGCGGCTTTGGATGCTGCGGGCATTAGCTATGTGGCACATAGCTACACGCACAGTGATTCGGCCGAAAGTTACGGCGCTGAGGCCGCGCAACAGCTGGGCGTGAGCGGGGATCGAGTGTTCAAGACCCTGATGGTGTCCACCGGCTCTAATGCCACCGAGGACCTTGCGGTGGCGGTCGTCCCGGTGGCGGCCATGTTGGATCTGAAGGCTATCGGTACAGCGTTGGGGAAGAAGAAAGCGCAGATGGCAGATAAGGCTGCCGCCCAACGTCGCAGTGGATACGTTTTGGGTGGCATCTCGCCGTTTGGGCAACGGCAGCGCAGCACTACCGTCATTGATAGCAGTGCCCAGCAATTTGAGACGGTGTTTATCTCCGGCGGACGACGTGGCTTCAGCTTGGAGATTGCTCCGCAGGATGCGGCTAAGGCCACGAACGCGGTGTGGGCTTCTATTACTAGTTAGCCCGCATGCAGAGACAACAGACCCTGTGTCGTAAAGGTTTTTGACCATTACGACGCAGGGTCTGTTGGGTGTTGGGGCGAATTAGTGTTGTGGCGGATTAGTGTTGCGAAGATGGCTCGTTGGCGGCGATGCGCTTGGTCAAGAAGCTTGTGATCGCATTCGAGAAGCCTTGCGGATCAACATTGGGCTCGCGGGTATGTCCCGCTTTGGTGAAGGTCCTTAATGTCACCAAATCGGGGCGTAGGGCCGCGAGTTTCAGGCTGGGTCCGTTGGGCACAAATTCGTCATCGCGACTGTGCATGATCAGCGTCGGGTGTTTCAGTTCGCTGGCACGGTCAACCCAGTTGAGCCTGCGCAGGTTGACTGGGGCTGCTTGGCCGGTGACCCAGCGCCCGGCTTTGTTGGACAACAGCCACTGGGCAAAACGGCCCACCGATTGCGGAATCTTATTGGCACGCGCCTGATGTGAAAGAACATCCACCCAGTTGATCACTGGGCCAACGAGCATCAGCGAATCGATCCGGTCGGCCAGTTCGCTTCGATCGGCGGTCTGCAAGCTAATGGCACCGCCCATGGACCAGCCGAGCAGGATAATTTGCTGTGCCCCGTGATCCAGTGCGAACTTAATGCCGGCCTGCACGTCGAGCCATTCGGTGTCACCCAGTCCGTAGCGGCCGTCGGGTGCATGCGGGGCGAGCCCGTCATTGCGGTAACTCATCAGCAGTGCGGTGACCCCCATAGAGCCAAGAGCTGGCAATGCACGAATGGATTCGTTGCGGCGTGCTCCGCGACCGTGAACTCCGATGACCCATACGTCTTTATTGGTGGTGCCGCGGACCAGCCAGGCCGGACCATCCCCACCTTCTAAGGGAACAACGACGTCTTCTGCGGTGAATCCAAGGTCTTCTGGATGCTCGTAGATCGCCCCGGAGAGGTATCCGCGTCGTACCCCTTCCAGACTCCCCCGGTACACATGTTCAATTTTGCGTGCCACGAGCCGGGGCTTTCCTGGAACGTCGGCCGGAGCCGAGAGGCGCAGGGCGCAGGCGTCGAACTCGGTGAGGAAAATGCAGGGGCCAGGCTGGTTGGTGTCGGAATCTTTGACGAAGTGCAACCAGAGCTTGCCTTCGGCGTCGGTGACAACTTCGCGAATCATCGAATTGCCGATGCGTCGCTCTTCGGGCGTGACAACCCGCCGGGCGAAGTATCCGGCGAGCGCCGAAACGCTGGCGGCAATGAGCGAGCCAGCGCCAACTCCGAGTCCCACGCCCAGTAGTGTTGCGGGGATCGTTTTACGTGGTTGCAAGGTATCTACGATATTCCGAGCCATACTTTTATCTTTCCACGTTGTCGCGTGGGAATCATCTGTCGGCTCCGAACGTTCCATGGGTATGAGCGAAGAATCATTGAACGAGAAGACCGCTTCGGCCCCGGATGCTAGCGCAAGAACCGAAGTGCAGTGGCAAGAAATCCTCACTCCCGAAGAATTCCACGTGTTACGTCAGGCTGGAACCGAACGTCCGTTTACCGGTGAGTACTGGGATACGAACACGGAGGGCGTTTATTCCTGTCGTGCTTGCGGTGCTGAGTTATTTGCCAGTACGACAAAGTTCGACGCTGGCTGCGGTTGGCCATCTTTTTATGCGCCTCTGGCTGAGGACCGAGTTCGTTATATTTCCGACGAAACTTTGGGCATGAAGCGTGTTGAAGTTCGTTGCGCAAACTGTGATTCCCACATGGGGCACGTTTTTGAAGGTGAGGGCTTTGGCACGCCTACGGATCTGCGTTACTGCATGAACTCGCTGAGCCTTTCCTTGCGCGGCGCGGGAGAAGCCGGAGCATAAGGGCTTTGCCTGCAACGCGGTCGGCATCACATTTAGAACAAGAGTTACTTATTCATGGGTGACTAAGCATTACACTTTCTATTGTTTGGGCGTAGCGTTCATGTCAAGCACATGAGCGCTACCGACCATGAAAAGAAGGTGTACTGACATGACTCAGATTTCCGCAAAGCCAATCCCGGCCAGTGACGCAGAGGTACTGCAAATTGCCAACAGTGAAGCATGGCTCTCACTGAAGGCAGCCGTGGCACAATTCCAGGGATTGCAAGCTAAAGATGGGTCACTGACCGATGCCTCTACCACCGCGCAGGCCACGGAGCTGATCGACACGGTGATCGGTTCGATTCGGGACCTGCAGGTCCACTTTGAACACGATGCCGAATACCTTGAGCAGCTCGTGCGCGACCTGCAAAAGTGGTCGGATGCTGGATTTGGGGTACCAGATTTTCTCGACTCATTGTTGCAGTTCCAGCCACAGACCCAACGCATCGACGGACTGATGCATTTGGTACTTTTCCCGATGTACACCCAGAACGGGTCAACGAACCGTCACCTCGAAGCAGTGCTGGTGCAGGTCATGTGGCCCGAGTTCATCGCGAATCTCGAAAGCAAGGATTACACCAACTCCCTGTTCGTTCCGCTGCGCTTTGTTGACTTCACCGATGGGTACGACACCAACTCTGCGGTGCTGTTCCCCGAATCCGTGGCTATTCGCGAAACTCCCTCCTTTACCTGGGGCGCCATTTTCCAAGACCGTGAAGCCGTACGCTTCCGTAAGGTCCTGCAGGCAGCTGCCGAGATCACCAATCTGCAACTACCGGCTGATGCGGCCGAACTGCTAGCAGATCAGCACCTGAGCGAAGAAACCTTCATCATGTGGGATCTGATCCACGACCGCACCCACATGCGTGGAGATCTTCCCTTTGACCCCTTCATGATCAAGCAGCGCATGCCATTCTTCCTGTATTCCCTTGAAGAGTTGCGTTGCGATCTGACCGCCTTCCGTGAGTCTATGAAGATCGCTAGTGATCCAAAGACCGATGAGAAGACCGCGAAGATGGCCAAGCTGGTGCAGTACGCGGTGATCTTCGATCGTATTTTCCGCTTTTCCATTACCGGTTCGCGAGTGCGCAACTATGACGGCTTGGGCGGTCAGCTGCTGTTCGCTTGGATGCACCAGCACCATGTCCTGCACTGGACGGATACCAAGTTGAGTATCGATTGGGATCAAGTACCAGAAGTGGTTGCAGCCTTGGGGGATGCAATCGACGAACTGTACTGGAAGTCCATCGATCGTCCGAAGCTAGCTCACTGGTTGGCCGCCTATGAGTTGGTTTCGGCAACGGTGACCCCTAACCCTGCCTCGCAGTGGGCCAAGGGTCCTGATGCTTTGCCACTGACCGCTCCCCTGAAGGAAATCACCGACCAGGTGATGGACGATGAGTTCCCGCTGTCGATGTTCTACGAGGCATTGAGCAAGAAGATGTCCAGCGTGATCGAGTCCACCAAGGGTATGACCGGCGCCACCGAAATTTAGCGTTTCTGCTTTAGGGTAGGAAGTGTGAGCAAAGAAAGATTCTTCTTGAACCAGAAACCACGATTAGTGCTCATCGCCGGGGCTACCTCGGCCTCCGGCGTCGCCTGTGCCCAGGCGCTGACTGATGCCGGAGTACGAGTCATTGCCATAGGAAGCAATCAGGCGCGCTTGGATGAACGACTCGGGGGTGTCGAAGCCCGTTATGAATGCGACCTCACGGATTTCACGGCAGTCCAGCAACTGGCTGAACGTATCCACGAGAGCTACGGAACCATTGACGGGTTGATCCATCTCGTGGGCGGCTGGCGTGGTGGCAAGTCCATCGTGGGCCAGAGTGATGAGGACTGGGATTTTTTGCACCGCAGTGTGCTCACCACCCTGCGCAACACCACTCGGGCCTTCGTGGATGACCTCATCAGTTCACCTGCGGGACGATTGGCAATTGTCAGCGCTGAAGCCGTGCAAAATCCAACACCGTCTAACGCTAACTACGGTGCCGTCAAGGCTGCGGCGGAGCATTGGGTGAACGCGATCGCGCGCTTGTTCAGCAAGAACGCCTCCAACGCGGCCGCAATCAGCTGGGTAGTAAAGGCACTGAGTGAGAAGTCGCCAGAAGAGACCACACCCGGTCACACCCCGGTGCAATGGCTCGCGCAGGCAGCCCTTGAGCTACTTTCCGATCAAACCGTTAAGCTGAACGGCACAAGAGTAGCCCTGCCGCAAGCCTGAACCAGCCTGGTTCCACTACGCTCACCCTGCCTCCGGCAAGTATTTCTCTTAACTTTAAGGACGACACCACGATGACCACTCTTCACGACACCACCGTGCGAGGATTCGCTTCTGATAACTACTCGGGGGTGCACCCGCGGATCCTCGACGCGATCGCCAGGGCCAATGGTGGGCACCAAATTTCCTATGGCGAAGACCAGTACACCGAAGCCCTGGGCGAGGTAGCGCACGAGGTCTTCGGCCCGGAAGCTACGATCTTCCCGGTGTTCAACGGCACCGGAGCCAATGTCACCGCCTTGCAGTCATTGTTACCTCGTTGGGGCGCCGTCATTTGTGCCACCACAGCGCACATCAATGTCGACGAGAACGGTGCCCCGGAACGTGTAGGTGGTTTTAAGCTGCTCCAGGTTCCAACACCCGATGGCAAGCTCACCCCAGAGCTGATCGATCAGGAAGCATGGGGCTATGGTGATGAACACCGTGCCCAGCCTCTGGCAGTCTCCATTACTCAGGCCACCGAATTGGGCACCTTGTACACCCCGGAGGAAATCAAAGCCATCACCGAGCACGCGCATCAGCTGGGGATGAAAGTTCACTTAGATGGCTCGCGCCTGTCTAACGCTGCGGCCGCCTTGGGTGTCCCGTTACGCGCATTAACCACGGATGTTGGCATTGACATCGTTTCTTTGGGCGGAACCAAGAACGGCATCCTGCTCGGCGAAGGAATTTTGACCCTGCGCAAAGAACTTGCCGATGATATGAAGTACCTGCGCAAGATGAATATGCAGCTGGGCAGCAAAATGCGTTTCATCTCGGCACAGCTGATCGAACTTTATGGTACCGAGCTGTGGCGTGAGCTAGCTGGTCATGCCAACTCGATGGCCGCCAAGCTGGCTGCAGCAGTGGAGCAGATCGACGGGGTACAGCTGGTGTATCCAACGCAGGCCAATGGAGTCTTCGCGCAGCTTCCGACCGAGGTGAGCGATGAGTTGCGCAAGCACTTCCGCTTCTACGACTGGGATCGTGCCGCAGGTGAAGTGCGTTGGATGTGCTCCTTCGACACCACCGAAGAGGATGTGGCCGCGTTCATCGCCAAGCTGCGCGAGCTGATGGCAGCGCATCGTAGCGCGTAGCTTGAGAACCGAGTCCGGCGTGCCGTACCGCACCTTAGGTACGGCACGTCTAGACTCAAATTGTGACCAATGAACGTCCCGCTTCCGCCATCCCCAGTGCCTTCGCGAAGGCCCTTGATGAGTTGTCGCATGCCAAGGTACGCAAAGAGCTGAAGTTCACCGAAATTCCAGCCCCTGGTCGTTTAGCTCCTTTCGCTCTGGCGCTCAGTGGCGACGTGATCGACGTTGTCTCCCCCGACCACGGGCCACAGGGGCAGGAGATCGGCCGTACCCCTTTCTTGCAACCACAAGAACAGCTAGCAACCGGGCGTTTCATCCTGCTCTACGATCCTGCCGGCCAGGAACTTTGGAACGGACAGTTCCGCATTGTCACCTATATCCGTGCTCGGCTAGATCATGAGATGGGCCAAGATGCCATGCTGGCCACGGTGGCTTGGTCCTGGCTTGAAGACTCGTTACGTGAACGCGAAGCCTTCCACCACTCAGCTGGCGGTACCGCCACCCGAGTAATTTCAGAGTCCTTCGGCAACCTCGCCGGGGAACAAGACCATATCGATATTGAACTTCGCGCCTCATGGTCCCCCGATTCGGATCACCTCGGCCCGCATTTGAGTGCCTGGGCAGATTTGGTATGCACCTTCGCCGGGTTGCCACCATTGCCCGAAGGCGTGCAGCAACTGCCGCATCGTCGCCTCAGTTAGCGACTCAAGCGCTGTGAGCTAAGCCAGTTGGAACTAGAATGAAAGCATCATGCCGAATTCTGACTCCCCCGCTAGCGAATCATCCACCACTGAGATTGAACCTAACCCACCGGTACTGACCCCACTGACCCATCCTCGTGATGGCATCCCGGAGGTCATCAACACCCAAGTTGCCCTGCGTCGTGCTGTGCGCGCACTGCGCGCAGGAACCGGTGATCTGGCCGTTGATACCGAGCGTGCCAGTGGATTCCGCTATGGGCAACGAGCCTTTCTGATACAGATTCGCCGCGAAGGCGCCGGCACCTGGCTGATCGACCCTGAAGTCTTAGATGACCTGGCTGAGCTACGCGACTTTATGAATGAGCAGCCGTGGATTCTGCACGCCGCGACCCAGGATTTGCCGTGCCTCCATGAACTAGGCATGTCCCCCACCGCACTCTTTGATACCGAATTAGCTGGCCGGCTCGCTGGTTTCCCCAGAGTTTCGCTGGGCACCATGGTGGCAGAATTACTGGGCCTGCAATTGGCCAAGGAACATTCGGCGGTAGACTGGTCCACCCGCCCGCTACCAGAATCTTGGTTGAACTACGCCGCGTTGGATGTTGAAGTCCTCGAAGAGCTACGCCAGGAAATTACCAAGATCCTACAAGAGCAGGGCAAGCTTGAGTTCGCACTTCAAGAGTTTGAGTACGAGCGGAATTTACCTGATCCCCAGCCAGCTGAAGAGCCGTGGCGTAAGCTTTCGGGAATCCACAAGCTCAAGTCTCGACGCAATCTGGCGATCGCGCGCGAGTTGTGGCTCTCACGCGAATCCCTGGCTCGCACCCAAGATATCGCTCCTGGGCGACTCTTACCCGATCGCGCGATTCTCGCAGCCATTGAGCAGAAAGCCTCCAGCGTTCCGAGCTTGCTGCAGATCCCGGGGTTCCATACCCGTCACGCAAAGCGCGATGCTCCCCGCTGGATGGATGCCATCTCACGCGGCCGAAACACTCGTGACCTACCCGAAGTACGTTCGGCAAAGACTGGGTTACCGCACCCACGCTCGTGGGCGGAGAAAAAACCTGCAGCCGCAACCCGTCACGAGGCGGCTAAGGAAGTGCTCAGTGCAGTCAGTGAGCATTGGAATATTCCTGCCGAGAATCTTTTGACACCAAAATACCTGCGTGAGTTGTGCTGGAATCCGCCGGCTTCACTCAGTACCGAAGCCGTAGCTAAAAAACTTGCCTCTCTGGGGGCTCGTCAGTGGCAGCAAGAGCTATTGGCGGCACCGTTTGCGCAGGCATTTACGGCCATTTAAGGTCTTCTAACAGCGCCTTGGAGCCCGGGCAATTTTCGCCTGTGATGTGTTGCACTTGCACTTCAAGTTACTCCTGAGTAACCTATGGTTTAGGTCACAGTGATGCTGGCCACTGCCCATCGATGGGCAGCATGAACCAACCCTCAAGGAGCCCGACGGTGAGTGCCAACGCTTCGACCGTACCCAATACCGCGCACCCTTCGCTCGAAAATCGCGATGTCGTGTTTATCGATGGAGTCCGTACCCCCTTCGGCAAAGCTGGCGAAAAGGGTATCTACCATGGAACCCGTGCAGATGACCTAGCCGTCAAGGCCGTGCGCGGGTTACTCGAACGCAACCCGGAAGTTCCCGCCGAGAAGATCGACGAAATCTCCATTGCAGCCACCACTCAGTCCGGCGACCAAGGGCTGACCTTGGGCCGCACCGTAGGACTGCTCTCCGGCATTCCCAAGTCGGTTCCCGGCTTTGCCATTGACCGCATGTGCGCCGGCGCGATGACTGCAGTCACCGCTACCGCCGGTGGCATTGCTTTTGGCGCCTACGACGTCGTCGTTGCCGGTGGCGTTGAGCATATGGGCAACCACCCTATGGGGGCTGGCGCCGACCCTAACCCACGTTTCCTCTCGGAGAAGATCGTGGACCCACAGGCACTGAACATGGGCAATACCGCCGAGAACCTGCATGATCGTTTCCCTGCGATCACCAAGGAACGGACAGACCGATATGCAGTTGCCTCACAGTCCAAACTTGCCAAGGCCTATGAAAACCAACAGATCCAGCCAGATCTGATTCCCGTGGCTGCCAAGCGTCCCGGTGAAGGCTGGGCCGTGAACACCCAGGACGAGCCACCTCGCCCCGGCACCACCATGGAATCGCTGGCCGAACTGCGCACACCATTCCGTGCCCATGGACGCGTCAGCGCCGGCAACGCCGCCGGCCTCAACGACGGCGCTACCGCTGCACTACTGGCGAGCGGTCAGGCAGTTCGTGAGCTGGGACTAGAACCGAAAATGCGCATGGTTTCCTTCGCCTTTGCCGGCGTAGAACCAGATGTCATGGGCTATGGCCCGGTTCCGGCCACCGAGAAGGCTTTGGCTAAGGCAGGGCTGAGCATTAATGACATCGGCCTCTTCGAAATCAACGAGGCCTTCGCCGTTCAGGTACTCTCCTTCCTCGATTTCTACGGCATCGACCAGGACGATGAGCGAGTCAACCGTTACGGTGGCGCCATTGCCGTGGGGCACCCACTGGCCTCCTCAGGTGTTCGACTCATGACCCAGCTAGCCCGCCAGTTCTCCGAAGACCACAGCGTGCGTTATGGAATCACCACCATGTGCATCGGCTTGGGCATGGGCGGCACCGTCATTTGGGAAAACCCTAATCATCCAGATTTTGGCAGCAAGGCGTAAGGACTAAAGACCATGACTGCAACCACCAATAACTTCGCGACGGTCGCGGAATTGATGCATGATGAGACCGTCACCCACTCCTACGTCAGCGATGTAGCTCTGCCAAGTGGCAAGACCCTAGCCCTGCTAACCCTAGACAACGGACTAGACCACAAGAAGCCCACCACCCTGGGCCCCAACAGCTTGCTGGAACTGCGAGCCACCCTCGAAGGGCAAGCAGCCCGCGCTGAAGCAGGCGAAATCCACGCATTGGCCATCACCGGCAAACCATACTTCCTGATCGCCGGTGCTGATCTTTCCGCAGTGACTCGCCTCAACGCCCCAGAACAGGCCACCGCGATGGCATCCCTGGGTCACTACACCTACGAACTGCTCTCAGATCTCGGTGTGCCTACCTTCGCCTTCATCAATGGGCTAGCCCTCGGCGGCGGCCTAGAAATTGCCTTGGCATGCAATTACCGCACGGTCAGTACCGCTGCAGGTGCGCTGGGACTTCCCGAAGCCTTCCTTGGTCTCATTCCCGGCTGGGCCGGCGTCTACCGACTGCCACGACTGGTGGGTCCGGAAAACGCGTTGAAGGTGATGATCGAAAATCCGCTGAACAACAACCGCACCCTCTCCGGACCGGCCGCCTTTAAGATGGGCGTTGCCGACGCGATCTTCGAACCAGCAGACTTCATCGAACACTCCACCAAGTTTGTTGCTGACGTTCTGTCCGGACAGACACAGGTTCAGCGTCCTAACGAAGTGGATCCTAGCGACCCTGAGGTGGCACGACGCTGGCTGGAGGCAGCAGATCAGGCCGAGAAGTTTGTTGATGCAAAGCTCTCTGGTGCCGCACCTGCTCCCTACAAGGTCTTGGAAGTATTCCGCAAGGGGATGACTCTCTCCCAGCCAGAATCAGCTGAGCTGGAAGTAGAAGCACTGACCAGTCTGATCCGGACCACCCAATTCCAGAACACCGTGTACGCGTTCTTGGACCTAGTCCAGAAGCGTGGACGGCGTCCAGCTGGAGCACCAGATGCAAAGCTGGCCCGTCCGGTCTCAAAGGTAGGCGTTGTCGGTGCCGGACTGATGGCCAGCCAGTTGGCACTCCTCTTTGTCCGCCGCCTCAACGTCCCAGTGGTCATCACCGATCTGGACCAGTCGCGCGTGGATAAGGGTTTGGCCTACATTCATGGTGAAATCGACAAACTGCACAGCAAGGGTCGCTTGAGCCAGGATGCGGTGAACCGTGCTAAGGCACTGGTGACCGGATCGGTGACCAAGGATGCGTTTGCCGAGGCAGACTTTGTTATCGAGGCCGTTTTCGAAGAGCTCAACGTCAAGAAGCAAGTGTTCGCCGAGGTAGAGGCCGTGGTCTCCCCTGAGTGCATCCTGGCCACCAACACTTCATCGCTGTCGGTGACCGAGATGGGTCGGGATCTCAAGCACCCAGAACGCCTGGTTGGCTTCCACTTCTTCAACCCTGTCGCTGTCATGCCACTATTGGAAATCGCAGCCACGGAATGGACTAACGAGTCTTCGCTGTCCACAGCTTTTGTGCTGGGCAAGAAACTGAAGAAGACCACCGTCAAGACCCAGGACGCTGCGGCGTTTGTCGTCAACCGAGTTCTGCTACGGCTGATGAGTGAAGTTCAGGCAGCGTTTGACGAGGGTACCGATGCAGTAACGGCGGATACGGCGTTGAAGCCAATGGGTTTGCCGATGAGTCCGTTTACCTTGCTGGCCATGGTCGGCCTGCCTGTGGCGCAACACGTCAATGAGTCTTTGAACGCTGCCTTTGGTGATCGTTTCGAAGTTTCCGAAAACCTGCAGAAGCTGATCGACGCAAAGATTACTACCTTGTGGGTGAAAAACGAGCAAGGCGAACCGGTCCTGAATCCTCAGGCCGAAGAGTTGCTCGTCCAGGGCTCTAACCCTTCCACCAAGGAAGAAATTCTTCTTCGCGTGCAAGATGCGCTCGCTCAGGAAATTGGTTTGCTTCTTGATGAAGGTGTTGTCGCTGAGGCAGCGGATGTTGACCTGTGCATGATCACTGGTGCTGGTTGGCCAATGCATCTCGGTGGAATCACCCCATACCTGGATCAGGTTGGCGCGTCCGAGCGTGTGAACGGTAAGAAGTTTAATAACTAAATTCCGTCATCTCCTTTGGGCTCCATTCCACACGGAATGGAGCCCAAAGTCTGTTCCGGGTGGTTTGGCCTTTGGCTGCGGGCAAATCCCAGGCCAGTACTTGAGCACGGCGCTGAACTGCCGGTCATGTATTTAGGCTCAACTCTTAGCACCGGCACAGGCTGATCTGTCACAATAAACCCATGACTGACTTCGCTCAACCAGCACGCCGCACCGTCATGTGCGCTTCCGCTGCCCTTGGATCCGTAGCTTTGTTAACCGCCTGTGGCGACGGGCATTCAGAAGCACAGGCCCCTGAAGCTTCGCCGGTCCCATCCCCCACCGGTGAGGGTCAGGCAGTGATAGCTCTTTCGGAGATAGAGGTCGGTGCGCGAGCTACCGTGCAGGCAAAGCATTCAAGCGGTGCCGAAATTCCTGTGTTGCTCTTCCGCCCGGATGAAAAAACTGTTCTTGCTTATTCCAGTGTCTGCACGCATCAGGGCTGCGTTGTCACGACCAAGTCCACTAAAGAGGATTTCTTCTGTGCCTGCCACGGCTCACGCTTTCAACCGTCGGACGGAACTGTGACTGATGGTCCGGCAATCGCTCCCCTGGGACGCTATGCCACTGAGATCAAGGATGACCAGGTCGTGGTCTTTATTACCGAATCATAATCAGTCAAAAACTTCATGACAGAACTCGAGGCTGCAACCCATGTGGGTTGCAGCCTCGAGTTCTGTCAGTTCATCAACTTAGAAGAGCGCTACTTTTTGCGGGGCCGGGAAAATCTCGTCCAGTTCAGCGCGCTCGGCGTCAGTTGGAATCCAACGTACCGCCTTGGCATTCATCTGAATCTGCTCAGGTCGCGTGGCGCCAGCGATCACGGAGGCTACCGGATCCTGAGCTGCAAGCCAGGAGAAGGCCAACTCGATAGGTGCCAAGTCGCGATCAGCGGCGAACTGAGCGAAACGATCCAGCTGATCGAAGTCGGTTGTTTCCACGAGCTGCTGACGAGCATGAGTCAGTCGGCTTCCCTCTGGCGCGTAACCCTTGGAATATTTTCCGGTCAGCAAACCATTAGCCAGTGGGAAGTACGGAAGTACACCGAGTCCGAATTCTCGCGCGGCCGGCAGTACTTCGAGTTCGGCTCGGCGGTCGATGAGGTTGTAGTGATTCTGTGCCGAGATGAATCGCTCGGTTCCGAGTTCGCGGGCCACGTACTCGGCCTGGGCGATTTGCCATCCTGCACGGTTCGAATGACCGATATAACGGACCTTGCCACTAGTTACCAAATCATCTAGGGCGCGAAGAGTCTCATCGATGGGAGTGTTCACGTCAGGGGTGTGGAACTGATACAGATCAATGTGATCGGTGCCCAGACGGCTCAAAGAAGCCTCAACGGCTTTCATGATGTAACGACGTGATCCCCGCGCGTTGAAGTCGGGCCCGTTAGCGCCACTGACGTCCATACCAAATTTGGTAGCCAAGACAATATCTTCGCGATTTTTTCCTAGGGCTTTGCCCAAGCGCTGTTCCGAAAGGCCAGCAGTCTTGCCATAGTTGTCTGCGACGTCGAAGAAAGTGATACCGGCATCTAAGGCTGCATGAACAACAGCATCAGTGCCTTCCTGAGATTCAGTTGCGGTACCGGTTCGTCCCAGATTGTTACAGCCTAACCCGACGACGGAAACGCTCAATCCACTGTGGCCTAGTTGACGGAATTCCATGTACACCTCACTGTTTTTCCTTCGCCGCTTTTCTGCGCGACCTTATACCCATAGGCTATCGGGTAGGTGCCATGACCGAAGAGTTCAAGACACAATTCACTGCATTGCATATTTATCCATTAGGATGGAAACATGTCTAAAGTTCTTACCAATCTTCCTGTAGGTGAGCGCGTCGGAATCGCGTTCTCCGGTGGCCTCGACACTTCGGTGGCAGTAGCTTGGATGCGCGACAAGGGCGCCATTCCATACACCTACACCGGTGACCTCGGCCAGTACGACGAACCAGATATTGATGCCGTTCCTGGCCGCGCACTGGAGTACGGTGCCGAGAACTCGCGTCTGGTTGATTGCAAGCCAGCACTTGTCGAAGAAGGCTTTGCAGCCCTAGCCTGCGGCGCTTTCCATATCCGCACCGGCGGCAAGACCTACTTCAACACCACCCCATTGGGTCGTGCGGTTACCGGCACCCTGCTGGTACGCGCGATGCGTGAAGACGGTGTAGATGTTTGGGGCGATGGTTCGACCTACAAGGGCAACGACATTGAGCGTTTTTACCGCTACGGCCTCATGGCCAACCCTAAGCTGCGCATCTACAAGCCATGGCTTGACCCTAACTTCGTAGCTGAGCTTGGCGGCCGCCAGGAAATGTCCGAGTGGCTACAGGAGCACGGTTTCCCTTACCGTGACTCGGCTGAAAAGGCCTACTCGACCGACGCCAACATCTGGGGTGCAACCCACGAGGCTAAGACCCTGGAGCTGCTCAACAGCTCGATTGAATCCGTTGAGCCAATCATGGGTGTGAAGTACTGGGACGAAAGCGTTGAGATCAAGACTGAAGATGTCTCGGTTTCCTTCGTCGCCGGTCGCCCGGTGGCCATCAATGGTCAGGAGTTCACCGATCCGGTGGCTCTGGTCAACGAAGCCAACATCATTGGTGGACGTCACGGTCTGGGCATGAGCGACCAGATCGAGAACCGTATCATTGAGGCCAAGTCGCGTGGCATCTACGAAGCACCTGCCATGGCGCTGCTGTACATTGCCTACGAACGTTTGGTCAACGCCATTCACAACGAAGACACCGTGGCAAGCTACCACAACGAAGGACGCCGCCTGGGTCGCCTGATGTACGAAGGCCGCTGGTTGGATCCACAGGCTTTGATGCTGCGCGAATCACTGCAGCGTTGGGTTGGCTCGGCCATCACCGGTACCGTCACCATTCGCTTGCGCCGCGGCGACGACTACACGATCGTGAACACCGAGGGCGAGAACCTCAGCTACCACCCAGACAAGCTGTCGATGGAGCGCGTAGGCGACGCAGCATTCGGTCCGGTTGACCGTATCGGCCAGCTGACCATGCGTAACCTGGATATTGCCGACTCCCGTGGTCGTCTAGAGCAGTACGCCAACATGGGTCTGGTCGGTGGCACCACCGCAAAGCTCGTTGGCTCGCTAGAAGCCGGTGGAGCAGACGACATCGTCAACGCCACCGCTGTGGATAGCGATGATCTTGCTACCGATCGCGCCATTGAATCGGCTGCCTTCGACGCTGGCACCGACTAAGGTCTGCCGCTAGATAAGCAATGACCGGCGCTACTTCTCAGGAAGTAGCGCCGGTCATTTTGCTTATGAACCCAGTTCTCAGCGGGAGAATCCGTTCAAAGCGGCAAGGGACTGCAATGCCATGATGAATCCAATCAAGGCCAGCAGCCGAAGCGAACCGTGGATGAAGGCTCCGGCCTTGGTGTCCTTCGCCGGAAGCTTGAATACTTCATCACCCAGCCATGTCACCAAGGTGATCAGGGTTCCGATCAGCGCGACTTGTTCCTCCGGCAGCGCCATCGATTTGGCCATGGCCAATCCGATGGCAATTCCGGCCACAGCTTGAGCAAGCACCCATAAGCTCCGCTTCATGCGCTCGCGTTTGGCGGACTGGGGTTGTTCCGCCTGGCTCATGCTTCCAGCAGTGCCAGCAGCGGGCTGATAGCGAGGGTGAAACCGACCAGTGAAACCATGCGCAGGATCAGACGGACCCGCGCACCTGGCTTGGAATTAACCGGTGGCAAGTTGAATCCATGCTCGACGATCCAAGCCGCCACGGCTACCAGCACACCGGCCAAGGCCAGCTGCGCCGGTGCAACATCTGAGAATAATGACGCAATCCCGATGCCGATGATGGCACCGATAAAGGCCTGGAATACGAGATGAAGCGGTGTGCGCGTGGCGCCCATTTGCGGCGATTTGCGAGGGGCGCCGGGAGTTTCATCCCGATCTTCCTGAGGAATCATGTCTCCTAATTTCCTATATCAAGTCTGCCGTTAGGTTCCTGGCGGCTTCCGTAAGATCCTTGCGGAGCAATACACCGCTGCCCCCAGTGAACCCAACGGATCCGAAGTGGTCTGCCCGGGTTATTTCCTTAAAACCGAAGGAGGCCTGCAAGCGCAGTGATTCGCTATTTCGCTCATTGACAACGCACCAGGCCTGCTGCGCTCTCTGGGCGATCCAGGCCAGTCGCGCAGCTGTCAACCGTGATGCATAACCGCGCTGTTGGAATTCACGGGCGATTTCGACGCCTGAAAGGTAGTACCCCGCTGGAGCCGAGTCGTCATTAGGATCCCACCATGCCGCTCGGCCCCACCCGATGAGACGACCGCTCTCGTCCTTGAGCACCAACTGGCATTCTAAATCCCCGAAGCGCGATGGTTCCGAGGATCGTCCTAGCGATCTGGAGAGCAGGCGTATGGCTTCATGGTCTGAAGCCTTCATCGGCACTGGCTCAAAGGCGCGCATTGCTACTTAGTCGAGGGTCATTGGCTTGGGCGGCATGGGATGAACACTCTTGATCTTCCCAGGAGTCGCGTAATCGGCGGTGCCAATGCTCATCTTGGTGAAGTCCAGCTTCGCTTCGCGGATGCAGGTCTTGATTGCGGCGACGGCAAGCTTTGGAGCAGGAGTGAGGATGCGGATGTTCAACTTGCGCGGTGCGAAGTCACTCGATTCCACGGTGCCCAAGCCGCGCCAAGCCAGGTGACCGGTCAATGCTTCCTTGGCTTTCTTCTCCAAGTAGCGATCGCGTTCGGTACCCGTCGCAGACTTCAACGAGTACTGCACGATGACCCACGACTGGTCTTCGTCCTGGATTTCGGCATAGCCCTCATCGGAGCATGCCTGCATGAATCCTGCGAACAACTCGTCGGCACGGTCGTTATTAACGTCCTGAACGTCGCTGGTGGTGGACATGTGTCCCACGCTGCCGTGGTTGATGACGAACTGGCCTACTTCTTCATCTTCGAATTGCTGGAACCACGCCTCACGGAAGTGAAGTACGTTTTTCTCGTCCAAACGGTAAGTGCGAATAATCGCCATTGGTTTCCCTTTACAGGTCAGTAGAACAATGAGGTGCTGGGTTTTATGCGTTGTGCAGCTGGTTGGCTTTATCCAGCCAATGCTGGCGGTGCGAATGGTTGAATGGAGGTTCGTCCCGGCGTACGGCATCAAGTAGTGCGCCGCTGGCTGCCCGGATCTCGGCTTTGAGTTCCTCGGGGTAGCCCATGGACAGGCCGTGCTCCTCGAATTCGTCTTCATCATCGAGGAAGGTTCCGCGGCTCCGAGACCGGATGACATCAAGATCAAGGTCCACCGAGTTCACTTCCCAGCCGCCCTGTTGCAATGGACGCCATCCGGTGCCATGGGACAAATCGATGTACACATCAAAATCGTCAGCGGGATCCGCATAAAGGGTGGCGACCCATGAACCTTCAAAGGGAATGAGGCACAGTGCGTTGGTCTGGGCCAGATGCGCGGCACCAGGCCTCGCGACCAGTGATCCGGCCGGCTGGTGCAACCAGTGGCCGTGCTCGTCGCTTCCAAGGTAAAAGCCCGGAACCACCCAGTGGGGCAGCCCGTTGTATTTCCATGCGCGGGCAACCACCAAGGCACCAAAACTGATGTCCTCAGGATTGCGCGGCAGATCTACGGGGAAACCGTGCAGGTTGCTCATAGCTTGGGAATCTGTCCCGTGGGCAGATCCTGGCCCGGCAACGGACGGGCAAACGGAACCTTGGTACCAAGTACCTGTGCGAGGGTATCGCGAGCTACCTGCTGCGCGGTGAGTCCGACTCGTTCGAGCACCTCGGAGCGTGAGCCGTGCGCCAGGAATTCAGTCGGCAGCCCGACTTCGTTCAGTGCGGTGTCAACACCTGCCGCGCGCATTTCAGTGCGCAGGCGAGATCCGACGCCGCCTGCCCTTACGCCGTCTTCGATGCACACCACGATGCGGTGCCGTGCTGCCAAGGAAATGACGGATTTCGGCATTGGCAGCACCCAGCGCGGATCCACGACTGTTACGGATACGCCCTGGCTGTTCAGCCGCTGGGCTACGTCCAGGGACAATTCGCTCATGGCGCCGACGGATACAATCAGCACGTCCGGTGCAGCCCGGTCCCCCAAGCGGGCCAATACATCGACGCCATCTGGCAGGCGGTCTACTGCATCAATGGGTTCACCGACGGAACCCTTGGAGAAACGAACGACGCTTGGCGCATCGTTGATATCCAGTGCCTCGCGCAGTTCTTCGCGGAGTCGGGTGGCATCGCGCGGCGCGGCCAAATGAAGATTCGGCACGATCTGCGTCAAAGCCATATCCCACATGCCGTGGTGGCTGGCGCCATCTGGACCGGTTACGCCTGCACGGTCAAGGACGATGGTCACCCCTGCTTTGTGCAGGGCGACGTCCATGAGCAGCTGGTCAAAGGCGCGGTTGAGGAATGTTGCGTAGACACACACCACTGGGTGCAAACCACCGAAGGCCAGGCCTGCCGCGGTGGTCATGGCGTGCTGCTCGGCGATGCCAACATCGATCACGCGTTCGGGATGTTCCTGCGCCATTTTCTTCAGGCCCACAGGCTGCAACATGGCACCGGTGATGGCAACAATGTCATCGCGCTCATTGGCGACTTGCGCGATCTCCTCGCCGAAGACGCTGGTCCAGCTTTGCGCGCTCGGCTTCGAGACTGGAAGACCGGTAACCGGGTCGATGATGCCCACCGCATGGAACTGGTCGGCTTCGTCGGCGCGAGCAGGCGCGTAGCCGTGGCCCTTTTCGGTCAAGGCGTGCACGAGGACAGGTCCAGAATATTGCTTTGCCTGCTGCAAGGCTTCTTCAACGGCCCGCTGGTTGTGGCCGTCAATTGGGCCAATGTACTTCAACCCTAGGTCCTCGAACAGACCCTGCGGAGCCCACCAGTCCTTGATGCCCTTTTTGGTGGCATGCAGGGATTTGTAGGTGAATCCACCAACAGGACCCGAGCCCTTGAGCTTGTCCTTGAGCTTTTCCATCGCCGTTTCGTAGGCAGGATGCGTGCGGAACTTATCGAGCTGCTGTCGAAGGCCGGAGAGCTGGTTTGCCAAGCCGCCGATGGTTGGGGCGTAGGAGCGGCCATTGTCGTTGACGACAATCACGGCTTTGCGGTCCTTGTCGGCCGCGATGTTGTTGACGGCTTCCCAAGCCATGCCACCTGTTAGGGCGCCATCGCCGACCAGCGCCACCGCATAACGGTCGTTGTTGTGCGTGAGCTTGTTGGCGCGGGAGATGCCGTCAATCCACGACAGTGACGACGAAGCGTGGGAGGACTCGACCACGTCATGTTCTGATTCGGCGCGGTCCGGATAACCTGAGAGGCCGCCTTGCTGGCGAAGGGATTCGAAGTTCTGGCGCCCAGTGACGAGCTTGTGAACGTATGACTGGTGGCCGGTGTCGAAGACGATGGAGTCTTGTGGCGAGTCAAATACGCGGTGGATGCCCAAGGTCAGTTCGACGACGCCGAGGTTGGGTCCTAGGTGGCCGCCTGTGCGTGCCACATTGTCAATGAGGAAGGTGCGGATTTCGTCCGCGAGCTCATGAAGTTGTTCCAGGGTCAGCGCCCGCAGATCGCTTGGTTTTTTGATGGTCTTCAGCAAAGACACGCTCGTCCCCTTTACAAATTCGCCCGTGGTGGCCGTGAGCCCATGCGAAATACTTAGTCTACCGCGTTGGAAGCTTCTCCTATTATCCGCCACTGCCGGAGATAGCGCGAATTTCTGGGCAATGACCTTGAATACCTTCCACCTCGTTGATGAACAGTGCGTATTTATTCGAACCTCGCCAGCGCCTCGTGAATCATCTGGTGCCCTTGCGCCTCAAACTCATCGTCACCCACTTCGTATGCCCAGATCGCGGTGCCGACCGCTTCCCGCAATAACATGATCGACCATGCCGGTTCCTGCCGAGGATCTTCGCCGTAGCCTTCCAAGAATGCTGATTCCAGCGCTGGGAGTTCTTTGAACTGTTGGCTGGCCAGTCGCGCGAAGTCGCTGGCTGGCGGACGGAAATCGAACCTTCCAAAATCGATAACGCGCAGGCGCCCTTCTTCGACTAGCCAGTTTCGTGGTTGCCAATCCCCGTGGGTTGGCACAAGGACAACGCCTCTCGGAAGGTAAGCACCTAATATGCGTTCCATCTGCTGGCAATGATTCCGGCTAATTCGATGTTGCAATGACAAGAGGTGACGGAATTTTTCGGTCAAGCGCGACTCGTAGTGATGGTCGAAGTGCTGAGTTTGTTGATGGAAGACCTTCAGCGCGGCCCCTGCTTGATGGTAGATGTCGGGACTATATTCATGGCGTGTACCCACGCATAGTGTGCCCGGTAAATACTCCAACACCATCAAACGCAGTTTTTCGTCGTGGAACAACATTCCCGCAGCGAGGCCAAGAGATTTCAACGTACCTGTGTATCGTCGGTGTGCCTGAAGCTCACGAGAAATATGATGGTTTCCTGCTCCCCCGGTTTTGAGAATGATATCGCGCTGATCCGACCGCAGACGAAGAACTATTGTGTCGGTGAGATTCCACGAAAGGTCACGAATAACCTCAACATTTCCCAACCAGACACGAACCTGTGCTGCTTGTTTCGTGGTTAGATACTTTGCAAGATCATCGACCATCATCACGGACCTTTTCCCCATCACCATTGGCCGATGGCACTAGAAAGACCACGTGTTCAGGGCTGACGTAGCCGGTGGTCGAGCCGATTCACTGCAGCCCCAATCGTTCGCACAGCTGTAGCGACGGGGTATTGCGCGGGTCGACAATGGCGAGAATTTCTGTAGTCACGTTCCGTTGATTGGCATAGTCAATCACGGCGCGGGCGGCTTCCGTGGCGTAGCCTTGTCCCTTGGCCTCAGGATGCAAATGCCAGCCAATTTCCCTGGGCTGATCCGCCAGGCCCATGCCGATCAACCGCTGCATTTGTTCGCTCATCGGCTTGCATAGAAGGTTACGGACGAGCTCACCGCCGTTGCGCAGGGTTATGGCCCAAATACCTTGCCCATCTTCATGAACAGCGCGACGTCGAACAATAGAGACTGCTGCTTGTTCAAGGGTCGTCATGGGCATTGGATCCGGTCCCAAATATTGCACGGTTTCGCTGCGCGATTCCAGGTCAAGCAAGAACGCGGCATCTTCGGGTTCCCCAGCGCGCAAGATCAATCGCTGAGTGTGAAGTTCTTTCACAGATGATCCTTTCTCGCCAAGATAAAGCCCAAAGTTCAGCCGTGGACTGTGTATCGGCCGGCTACGCTAAATACATGGAACCGAGAGAACCAGCAGATTCCACAGCCAGGCGTTATTCCTCTCTAGCCGAAGCATATATCGAGCTTTTCGGACGCGTCGAGCAAGCTGAGGCAGAAGATCTGGAACTGATCACCCAGTGGGCCCAGGAACAAATAGGGCCGATTCTGGATGCAGGGTGCGGCCCCGGACACTGGACCCACGTGATTTCCGGGCCTGGTCGACCCGCCACCGGCGTGGACATGGTGCCCCAATTCCTGGAACACGCCAAGTCCAGCTACCCAGATTGCACTTTCCAGCAGGCAGACATGACCTCCTTGCCCTTCCCGGATGATAGTTTTTCCGGGGTCCTGGCGTGGTATTCGATCATCCACACGCCGCCAGAAGACCTGCCGTCAATTCTGAATTCACTGACGAGGGTCCTGAAACCAGGCGGAGACTTATTGGCGGGCTTTTTCGCAGCCGAGAAGATCCAGCCCTTCGACCACAAGGTGGCTCCAGCGTGGTACTGGCCTGTCGCTGAATTGTCTGAGCTTATGGCCAATGCCGGTTTCACCATCATTGATCACGCAACACGGGATCGCGCTGGAGCCCGTCGCCACGGGCAGATCGTGGCCCGGCTCGAACGCTGAGGTTGTTGAGGGATTAAACAGAATTGAGGCCCAAAGCTAATACCTTGGGCCTCAAATCTTGGGTGTTGCGTAATTACTTGAGAGTCACTCCGACAGGTGCCGGGGTGGTTCTACTAGTTAGCAGCAGCGATCTGGCGCAGTACGTACTGCAGGATGCCACCGTTACGGTAGTAGTCAGCTTCACCTGGGGTGTCGATGCGCAGAACTGCGTCGAACTCGGTGACCTTGCCGTCTTCAGCGGTTGCGGTAACCTTCAGGGTCTTCGGGGTGGTGCCGTTGTTCAGCTCGGTCACGCCGGCGACTGCGAAGGTCTCGGTACCGGTCAGACCCAGCGAATCAGCGGACTCGCCCTCTGGGAACTGCAGTGGAAGAACGCCCATGCCGATCAGGTTCGAACGGTGGATACGCTCGAAGGACTCGGTGATGACAGCCTTGACACCCAACAGTGCGGTGCCCTTAGCAGCCCAGTCACGCGAGGAGCCCGAACCGTATTCCTTACCGCCCAGAACAACCAGCGGGGTGCCGGCAGCCTTGTAGTTCTCTGCAGCATCGTAAACGTATGCCTGCGGAGCACCTTCCTGGGTGAAGTCGCGGGTGAAGCCACCCTCAACGCCGTCCAGCAACTGGTTCTTGATACGGATGTTAGCGAAGGTACCGCGGATCATGACTTCGTGGTTACCACGGCGCGAGCCGTAGGAGTTGAAGTCCTTGCGATCCACGCCGTTCTCGATCAGGTAGCGACCAGCCGGGGTTTCCGACTTGAACGAACCTGCAGGCGAGATGTGGTCGGTGGTGACCGAATCGCCCAGCTTGAGCAGAACGCGAGCGCCGTCGATGTCCTGTACTGGCTGAGGCTCTGCGGTCATACCCTCGAAGTAAGGTGCCTTACGTGCGTAGGTCGACTTCTCGTCCCATGCGAAGGTGTCGCCCTCTGGGGTATCCAGTGCCTTCCAGCGATCGTCGCCGTCAAAGACACCTTCGTAGCCCTTGGCGAACATGTCCTTGTCGATCGAGGAATCGATGATTTCCTGAACCTCAACAGGCGATGGCCAGATGTCCTTCAGGAAGACATCGTTGCCCTCGGCGTCCTGGCCCAGTGCGTCGGTCTCGAAGTCGAAGTCCATGGTGCCAGCCAGTGCGTAAGCGATGACCAGTGGCGGGGAAGCCAGGTAGTTCATCTTCACGTCTGGGTTGATACGGCCTTCGAAGTTACGGTTACCCGAGAGTACCGCGGTAGCTGCGAGGTCGTTAGCCTGGATGGCTTCAGAGATCTCGGCATCCAGTGGACCGGAGTTACCAATGCAGGTAGCGCAGCCGTAGCCAACAACGAAGAAGCCGAGCTTCTCCAGGTATGGCAGCAAGCCGGACTTCTCGTAGTACTCGGTGACAACCTTCGAGCCTGGTGCGACCGAAGTCTTAACCCATGGCTTGGAGGACAGACCCTTGTTGGCAGCGTTGCGAGCCAGGACGGCTGCGGCCAGCATGACCGAAGGGTTGGAGGTGTTGGTGCACGAGGTGATCGAAGCGATCGATACCAGACCGTGATCCAGGGTGAAGGCGGTGCCATCTTCCTTGGTTACTTCCACGGCTACCGATGGGCGGCCAGCGCCCTGGGTGTCCTCGGAGTCTGATACGTAGTTGTGCAGGTCCTTGCGGAACTGTTCCTTGGCCGAAGACAGCTCGATGCGGTCCTGTGGACGCTTCGGGCCGGAAATCGATGGAACAACGGTGGACAGATCCAGCTCGAGGTATTCCGAGAAACGGATCTCGCGGCTTGGATCGTGCCACATGCCCTGTTCCTTGGCGTAAGCCTCAACCAGTGCGACGTTCTCTTCGCTACGGCCGGTCAGGCGCAGGTAGTCGAGGGTGACATCGTCGATTGGGAACATCGCCGCGGTGGAACCGAATTCTGGGGACATGTTACCGATGGTGGCGCGGTTAGCCAGCGGCACCTCGGCGACACCGTCACCGTAGAATTCAACGAACTTGCCAACAACGCCGTGCTTACGCAGCATTTCGGTGATGGTCAGAACCACGTCGGTTGCGGTTGCGCCGGCTGGGATCGAGCCAGCGAGCTTGAAGCCAACAACACGTGGGATCAGCATGGACACAGGCTGGCCGAGCATTGCTGCTTCGGCTTCGATGCCACCAACGCCCCAACCCAGCACGCCCAGGCCGTTGACCATGGTGGTGTGCGAGTCGGTACCAACGCAGGTATCTGGGTAAGCGCGCAGGACACCGTTAACTTCGCGGGTCATGACGGTGCGTGCCAGGTACTCGATGTTGACCTGGTGCACGATGCCGGTGCCCGGTGGGACGACCTTGAAGTCATCAAATGCGGTCTGGCCCCAACGCAAGAACTGGTAGCGTTCGCCGTTGCGCTGGTATTCGATTTCCATGTTGCGCTCAACTGCGCCCTCGAAACCGAAGGTGTCGATCTGCACGGAGTGGTCGATGACCATTTCTGCAGGTGCCAGTGGGTTTACACGGGTTGGGTCGCCACCAAGATCCTTGACGGCTTCACGCATGGTGGCCAGGTCAACGACACAAGGCACACCGGTAAAGTCCTGCATGATCACACGTGCTGGGGTGAACTGGATTTCGGTGTTCGGCTGAGCCGAAGCATCCCACTGACCCAGTGCGTTGATGTGATCGCTAGTTACGTTCGCGCCATCTTCGGTACGAAGCAGGTTCTCCAACAGAACCTTAAGGCTGTAGGGAAGGCTTTCCGAGCCTTCGACTTTATTCAGTCGGTAAATTTCATATTCGGTTCCATTGACGTCAAGTACGCCCTTGGCACCGAAGCTGTCCACATTGCTCACGTGGGACTCCTCTCGCCAGACACTCAATTCTGTTGCACACGCACACTGTAATTCCAGTTAGGAGTTCCTAACTGAGATAGTCAGGGTCCTAGCGCGGCAGAGCTAAAAACAGTCTATCGCCAACTGTAAGAAAAAGACTCCTCGGAATAAACTTTCAGCGAAATTCGTGTCTGAACGGACGTTTTCAGCTGGTTAGTGGCGCACAAACAGCCCAATGGACTCCATATGGTGCGTGTGCGGGTATAAATCGTGAATCTCCACGTGCTCTAATTCGTAACCACGCGAGGACAACCGAGCTATATCTCGGGCAAAAGAAGCCGGGTCGCAGGAGACGTAACAAATGCGTGATACACCGCTGGAGCCCAACTCTGCGGCCACCTGCTTATCAATTCCGGCACGTGGCGGATCAAGGACCACCGCATCCAATGCAGCGTCCGTGGCAACCTGCCACAAAACTCGTTCCACGCGCCCACGAATCACCGTCGCCTGCCTGAAAGTTTTCAAATTCCTCTTCGCATCGGCATGGGTCCCTGGAGCACCTTCAATCGAAAAGACCCGACCTGTTTGGCCCACAGCCTTGGCCAACGGCAACGAGAACAACCCGGCCCCGGCGTAGAGGTCAGCAATCTGCTCACCCTTGGAAGGTTCAAGCAGATCGATGACTCGTTCACTGAGCAAGCCCGCGGCAGCACGGTGCACCTGCCAGAACCCTTCACCGGTAATGCGGTACTTCTCCCCCAGGACCTTTTCGCTCAGCCATGGATTTCCGGCCAGAACCTGCAAGCTTCCTTTACCGTCAGCTGCAGATCCTCCCTGCTGGCTGAACGAGGCCAGATTGACACCCTCGGGGAACTGCTTGGCGACCTTAGCCGCAGCCCCAGGCACAGTCTCGGCAAGTAGCACCAAGATCGTTTGATCATCGGCGCTGGACACGGCAACTTCCACACGGTCAATGCCCGAATAGTCCACACCATAAATGCCACTATTTTCGATCGCTGGGTGCGCCAAAGGCATCGAATCAATGCTCGTGAGTTTATTGCTACGGAACCCGCTCATCGCCAGATGGCCTGCGCTATCCACCGAATAGGACATACGGGTACGCCATCCGAGCCCATCCTCGGCGCCCGCCACGAACTGCACCGATGGGAAGTTGTAGTCCTCGGCCTTCAATCCAGCCAGACGGGTGAATTGCTCGGCCGCTACCTGTGCCTTGAGCGTGCGCTGATGCTCTAGGGAAATATGCCCGAATTCGGCGCCGCCAACGGGGTCACGGTGTTTCAGGGCGTCGGCAGCATCCCAGAAATGTGGCACTCGATGTTCGCTAGCTTCATGCACCTGGACAACATCACCGCGCCAAAACTTTGCCTCGGGAGCAGAATCGGTCAATCGAACCGAGACCAGCTCGCCGGGAATGCCATGACGCACAAAGATCACACGACCTTCATGACGGGCTACCGTGTGCCCTCCGTGGGCGATATTGCCCAAACGAACCTGTAGCAGTGGTGTTTCAGTCATCTTTTCGTCTTTCATCAGAAGCAAGGTTAGCGATGTGCCGAGTACTCTTCAGTGGCTCCGCCACCAACAGCGCGCGATGCGCTGAGCAAACGCCACGGCACTGAGGCGATCAGTACGCCTGGTTCATAGTGCAAACGGTTCTTCACTCGTAGCGCGGTCTGGTTGTGCACCAGCTGTTCCCACCAATGACCCACCACGTATTCGGGGATGTACACCACGATCAATTCACGGGGTGACTCACGCTTAATGGAACGGATATGTTCGATCAGCGCACCAGGAATGTCTCGGTAGGGAGAGGCTAGGGCGGTGATAGGCACGGGAATTCCTAAGCGTTCCCAGTCCGCAAGGGTTTTTTCGGTTTTGGCACGCTCGACGTCCACAATGATGGCCTCAAGCTTGGATGGCCGCGATGCACGAGCGAAGGCCATTGCCCGAAGGACGGGCTTACGAACCGTTGAGACCAAGACCAGTGCGTGCACTCGTGATGGCAACGCGGTCACCGCATAGTCCTCATCGACAGCCAATTCAGCATCAACTTTTTGGTAGTGGCGCTGTAAGGAATCCATAATCAGCATCAGCACGATGATTCCCAACAGGGCCAGCCAGGCACCGTGAACAAAACGCGTCGCCAACACGACCACCAGGACCAAAGCCGACAGGATCAGCCCCAGTAGATTGAGCATGCGTTTGCGTTGTTTAGCCGCACGAATCTTCCGGTCCGCGATGGGCACCAGCACACGCTTCCAGTGTTTGAGCATGCCTAACTGGCTCAGCGTGAACGAGACGAACACGCCCACGACATAAAGCTGAACCAACAGGGTGACATCGCCCTGAAACAGCAACACCAGAATGATCGCAGCGACGCCCAAAGACAAAATGCCGTTGGAGAATCCTAGTCGATCACCACGAGTACGTAGCTGACGTGGCAAGAACCCATCGGTGGCCAAGTGACTGGCCAGAAGCGGGAAGGAATTGAAGGCTTGATTTCCTGCGAGCAACAGCACGGCAATGGTCAATACCGAAACCAAGATGAGCCCCAGCGTGTAGTCGCCAAAGACGGCCTGCGCCAACTGCCCGAGTACCGGGACTTGAACAAAATCTTCGGGAATCGGCGCACCGTTGAGCAGGAACGATTCATGTGGGTCCGCGACAACCTTAATGCCGGTAGCTCGGGCAAGCATCAGTGTTCCGAGAGTGAGCACACCGGAGAGTAGTCCCAGCACCAAGAGAATACGCCCAGCGTTTTTAGCCCGAGGCTTAGCCAAGGTTTGGACGTTGGAAATCGGTACTTCAATACCCGTCAACGCCGCAGAACCAGTACTAAAAGCGCGCAGGATCAGTAACGCACCCACAACCCCATGCAGGCCGGTATCAAACTGTGCTTCGGGGACAATCGTAAATTCAGCACTCGGCGCAAGCCCCAAGTTTCCGGTCAGCGCCATGACTCCGCCGATGGCAATGAGCAAGAGCATTCCAGCAACAAAAAGATACACCGGTATGGCCAGCGTCCAACGGCCCTGTCCGGTACCGCGAAGATTACCCACCACCAGTATGGCTACCAGCGCTGCAGCAACCCACGCCTTGTGCTCCCCGAGAACGGGGAAAATTGCGCTCAAATAGGCGGCTGCCGATGAGCTAGAAACCGCCACTGTCAGCACAAAGTCAACCAACAAGGCTGCGGCCACCGCAGTGCCTGGACGTGCGCCAAGGTTCTTTTTTACGATCTCGTAATCGCCACCACCTGAGGGGTACTCCACCACCGATTGACGGTAGGAGAGCACCAGCACCACGAGCACGACAAGGACTGCGACACCCACTGCCGGGGAAAGCATCGTCGCGGCGATGCCAGCCATTGCAAGGGTCAACAGAATTTCATCGGGCGCATAGGCCAAGGATGACAGGGCGCTGGAGGAGAAAATCGGCAACGCTACGTTAGGAGCTAACGGCTTCTTTTTCAGCTGCTCGGTGCTGAAGGGCCGTCCCACCAAGATCCTCTTGAGACCATCAAATAATGCAGGCACGTCATAACGTTATCGCAGGTGTGCAAGGCACACGGGCGGTGCACCACCGATGAACTAGTGCCGAACAACGCTATTGTTGCATTTGGAGTACCGTTTGACGGCATTTCAACGAATCATCATTAGCAGCAATTCCAAGGAGCTCTCGGTGGCACATTTTGTGATTATGGGATGCGGACGCGTAGGCGTTTCGCTGGCCCATACACTGGATTCGGCGGGACATTCGGTGGCGATCATTGATCAAGACGCCCATGCTTTCCGTCGTTTGAGCAAGGATTTCACCGGCTTCACTGTCACCGGTCGTGGTTTTGATCGAGACACCTTGGAAGAAGCCAAAATTGATGGCGCCTATGCTTTTGCAGCCGTCTCTAGCGGTGATAATTCCAACATTCTTGCCACGCGTGTAGCCCGTGAAACCTACAACGTGCCTCATGTTGTGGCCCGCATTTATGATCCCGGACGTGCCGAAATTTATCAGCGTCTCGGTATACCTACGGTGGCTGCTGTGCGTTGGAGCACCGACCAAGTTCTGCGCAGAATCTTGCCGGATTATTCAATGCGTGGAGATTTCCGTGAACCATCGGGGCGCCTGGTACTCACCGAAGTTGCTCTCAACCGCGGTTGGTACGGCCGCCTGGTCAAAGACTTGGAAGCCGCTGCAGGTGTGCGTGTCGCCTACCTGACGCGTTTTGGTGAAGGCACCATCCCACAAGGTCGCACTCGCCTGCAGGGCGGAGATTTGGTTCACGTCATGATGCGTATCGATCAGCTCAAGGATGTCGAAAAAATTCTTGCCAGTCCTCCTGCTCCACTGCCCAACGACTAACTGAGAGGCCCCCATGAAGGTCATGATTGCTGGAGCCGGTTCGGTCGGCTCCTCCATTGCCCGCGAACTGGTGGTCAACGACCACGAAGTCCTGCTGATTGATATCCAGCCCGAGATGGCCCAACGCGAAGACCTCGAAGGCGTGAAATGGTTGATCGGTGATGCCTGCGAGCTTGCCGTTCTGCAACAAGCACAGCTTGAAGATTACGACGTGGTCGTCTCTGCGAGTGGTGATGACAAGGTCAACCTTGTTGTCTCTCTGCTGGCAAAAAGTGAATTTGGTATCCGTCGTACTGTGGGCCGCGTGAATAATCCAAAGAATGAGTGGATGTTCGACGATGCCTGGGGCGTCGATGTTGCGGTCAGTACCCCACGCTTGATGACCGCACTGGTTGAGGAAGCTGTGGAAGTTGGCGACTTGGTACGCCTACTGACGCTAAAGACCGGCGAAGTGTACATGGTTGAATTCACCGTGCCTCACGATTCCGCGCTGATCGGACGTACCATCGGGCGAATACCTTGGCCTCAGGACACCACCTTGATGGCCGTGGTCCGCGATAAGACCCCGTTCCCGCCAAGTGCAGATGATGTAGTTGAGGGTGGCGATGAAATCTTCTTCATCACCACCCCTGGGGCCGAGCCACTTCTACGTCGTACCTTGCGTGAAGCTACCCGTTAGTTTGTAACCGGGCCGGGCGTTCCGTCGGCTGCGGTATGTGCTGGCTTAGATACCAGCCAGGCGAACCACAGTCCAGCTGCGTACAACGGAACCCCCATGAGCGCGCGGGCAACACCTAGTGCAACTACGTGGTCCATGTAGTACATCGGTAGCTGCACCACTAGACGTAGGGCGAACACGCCAATAACGATCCATGTTGCAATTTGGTAGCGCCGAAGTCGATCAGCTTTGTTCCGCCATTCCACGCCTTCATTGCGGATGAAACCAAACAGTAGCCCAATCAGTGGCCACTTAATAACCACTGATATCAGCATGGCCAAAAGATACGCACCAGAAGTGTAGAACCCTGGAATGTAATAGTCTTTGGCATTGCCGGTATGCCGTGCAGCGAAAGCACAGATCAAGATGCCAATCAGACCAGAGGCTGACTGGATCAAGGTGGAGCGTCTGGCCAGACGGATGATCATGAAAATCACGCCAAGCCCGATCGAGGCGATCAAGGCCCACGTGAGGTTGCTGCTAAAGGCAAAAACTAAGATGAAGATAAAGCCAGGCAGCACCGTTTCGAGGATGCCTCGAACCCCACCGACTGTGGAGAGCACATCGATTCCGCCGTCTGCGTTCTGAGCGATGTTTGAATTCGCACCAATCATCGAGGCCAAACTCGGTTTAGCCTCATCTTCAGGTTGCTGGTCCTTTTCTCGACCAGGTTCCTCGTTGTGCATGATGCCTACTTCCATATTTCAAACAGCCACAAGGCGGCCCCGCCACTGCGGAAAATAGATTCCAATTATCCGCGAGGCACTGGAACGATAATGTAGCGCGGATTAAAGATCGTTGGGATCTGGTCCACGGGTGCCACCATTCCCGAATAGGTGACTTTTACCCCTGGTTTGATGCCTGGAACATGTTTTTGTCCCATAAAAATCAAACGCACATGTGCAGCGGTGCCACGTCGTGCTTCTACGCCACCTAATTTGTCGACCACAACAGCTTTGAGTAATGGTGGATCGGTGGGCGCGGAATAGCTGACAGATTGGACGTACCCGGTGTGCTTGACTCTGCCTTTGGCAGGCAACTGGTCCAGCGAATCCAAACGCTGATAATTCACCGTCGGATCTGACGGACCTAGATGCGCATCAACCGGCTTATCCTTCAACGACATGTTTAGCCGATCTGAGTAATCTCTGGACCGCGTTCGGGACGCTTGATCTCGGGCTGAGCTTCTTCCTGCACTGGGCGGGTTTGAGCATTGCTTGGAACACTCAGCGGCAGTAATTCTGCTGGGGGCAATGGCTTGTCACCGCGATTGATGACAACTTCGCGCAGAATTCCATCGACAGTTGCTGCTGCCTCTTCGTTGGAGATGGCGTTGCCACCAATCACTGCACGCAGGAACCAACGAGGACCATCAATGCCCACGAAGCGTAGAGCTACGTGCCCGGCGCGTCCGTCAGGCAACTGCTGTGGGACCTTGGCAAGGAGTTCTTCACCATGTTCACCATCGCGCTTGAAAATCTCACCGTTTTGCGCGGTGATATCGCTTTTGATCTTGTCTCGGATCCCAGGCCACAGGGACTCCGACTTCGAAGACGAGAAGGCCATGAGCTGCACGCGTGACTCAGCAATTTCCAGCGAAACAGCGATGACTCGCTTATTGGATTCCTCGACGTCCATTCGCACTTTGAGGCCGCTGACTGGCTTAATCAGGATCGACCCAAAATCTAGATACTCGTTAGTATCCTCGACGTCCTTGATGTCGTACGGGCCGCCTTTTGATTCGGTCGCACTAGCGTCAGTTTCGGTTGGTTCAACCGGTGCTTCCTGCTCTTTGGATTTCTTACGCTTGAAAATCATGGTGTCCTTAGAAAACTTATGTTTGCTATCTGCTGTACTTAGTTGGCGTTGAAGCCACCGGTAGAACCAAATCCACCGGCACCACGAGCTGTTTCTTCGAGAGATTCAACCTCGATGAACTGAGCCTGCTCAACCTTTTGGATCACGAGCTGAGCGATACGGTCTCCACGGTTGATGGTGAATGCTTCTGCCTTATCGGTATTCAACAGCGTGACCATGATCTCACCGCGATAACCTGCGTCAACAGTGCCTGGCGCGTTAACAACGGTGATTCCGTGTTTGGTGGCCAACCCGCTGCGTGGGTGTACCAGTCCAACGTAGCCGTGAGGAATAGCCAATGCGATGCCGGTACGTACCAGTGCACGCTCACCGGGTTCAAGAACCAGCCCTTCACGGGCATGCAGGTCAGCCCCCGCGTCTGAAGGGTGCGCATAATTCGGCACAGGAAGATCGCTGTCCAGCATCTTGATGGAAATCGAGATTGTTGGCTCACTCATCGGTTTGGTTATCCCCTAGGAGTTTTGTGAAGTGATTATTCGATAGTTTTGTTGAGTTAACTCTATCGTGCGTAGCTAGGAAAGAGCTGTCTCGCAGGTTGCGTTCTTGACTCAAAGAAATATTGCCTAGACTTGGAATCATGAGTAACACCAGCCCTGCGGCATCGAGCGTCCTTTACAGCGAAAAACTTTGGCCTTCAGCCAGCACTTGGATCTGGCCAGTCATTATCGCGATTACCGCCGGTGTCGCAGTAGCGCCGATCAACACAATTCTTGGTTGGGGCGTTGGCGTAGCAATGCTCATTGCTCTAGTAGTCATCTTCCTTGTCCGTGTACCAACCATTGAAATCACTGATTCAACGGTCACGGTGGGTAGGGCTAGCATCGAACGCCAGTTCATCGGCGAAGTTGTGGGTTACCGCGGAGAAGAAGCCTTCAAACAGCGCGGACAGAAATTGCATGGGCTGGCCTACATGCTGTTGCGCGGATGGCTCGATGGTGTGGTCAAAATGGAAGTTACCGACGAACGCGACACCACTCCGTATTGGCTAACTTCTACTCGTCGCCCCGAAGAACTTACTGCTGCTTTGGGTGGCATCATGTATGAGTTCACCGAAGAGGGTAAAGCCCAAGCTGAAGCAGAAGATGACTCATCCGAGGTGATCGAGGACTAATCTCGATTCGTTCTCGTGCTCACGAATCTAACTGATTACTGACTGATCCCCGGCGCTGACTATTTGGCGTTGGGGATTTATCCTTCGCACTCGCTACAGAATTTTTGGCCGTTCTCTTCACGCACCAACTGTGTGCGGTGACGAACCATGAAGCAGGAAGCACAGGTAAATTCATCTGCCTGTTCGCTCAGGATTTCGACACTAGCTTCCTCTTGAGTCACCTCTGCGCCAGGCAAGGCGTAATCCTCAGCCAAGGAAATTTCAGACTCATCGATCAAGTTAGCCATCTGGGCAGTTTTACCTGCTTTAAGCTGAGCGATTTCCTGGGCTCGTTCCTCTTCTGAGATAACGGATGATGCAGCAGATTCCATTGCCATGATCGTTTTCGCTCTTTCCTGCAGGTATTCTTCCGAGCCGGTAGCTCCACCAACGTGAAAACTCATACCGGCATAAAAGTATAACGTTCTTCGCGCAAATCCATTCCTTCAACCTCATTCATCAGCCACCGGCTGAAGTATCGGGAAATAAGACGTGAAGTTGATGACGAATCTTGCGCCACACCCGGGGCGGTGGTAGGAATTCAGGCTTCAAGGTGGCAGAGTTTTACTCAGGAAATAGAGCGTGTGGAGGGTATTAATGCGTCAGCTGAGACTGGTAGGAATTCATGAAAATGGTTCCAGCCTTCAGGTCAGCAGTGACGACGGGATGAGCTATGAGCTTCCCGTTGACGATGCACTGCGCAGTGCAATGGCAGAAATAGCTCGTTCACGAGCGCCAAGGAATCGTGACGAGTCCTCGAACCCCTCGCCCCGTGAGATTCAGGCACGCGTGCGCGCCGGCGCTTCTGCCTATGATCTGTCCCTTGAATGGGATGTACCAGTTGAGGACATCGTGAAATACGAGGGCCCGGTACTGGCAGAACGTGAGCACATGGCTGAGCTTGCCCGCCGCGTAGAGGTTTCTGGCCCACAGACCGACGCAGAATACCGCGAGGTCTTTGGCGAAGAGCCAGCCGATCTGGGTTCCATGGTGGTGCACCGTTTCAACCAGTTACACATCGATAGCGAAACCGCTCGATGGAACTCCTGGAAAGATCCAGAAGGTCAATGGATCATCACTGTTGAATTTGATTCCCCGTTACCGACCGAAAACGTCGAATCGCTGGGAGCCGACTCACCCGAGGCGACCGAGAATATTGCTCGTTGGGCGTTCACCCCTGCACGCAAAACACTGAAGAACCTCAACCGTTGGGCACAAACACTCAGTGAACAGGTTGCGCCAGAATACTTTCGCCCAATCTCCGCGGTGAACCATTCAGAGCCAGAACCACCCGCTTCGAATACCCCTGAAGTTGATGAAACTGAAGAGTTGGTCACGCTACTTAACGCTCGTCGTGGACAGCGGCCTAAAGATCAGGACCCTGAGCGTGAGTCCCGTTTTAACGACATCATCGAACGTGGCATGAGCAAATACGACGCTGATGAGGATGATTCGTTGCCTCACCTTCCACAGGGAATTTCGCCTCGAACTTCTCAGTTGGTTGTGGTCACCGATTCTGATCAAAACGACTCAGGTTCCGATGACAAACAAAATGATGCCAACAATGACGATTCTTCGCCACGCAAGGCGAAACGCTCGTCAGTACCGAGCTGGGATGACATCATGTTTGGTAAACGCAAAAAGGATACGGATTCCTAGCTAGGACCGCTACCGATCAAACGCGTTCGGGCAACACCGGTTGGTGTTGCCCGAACGCGTTTTTTATTTGGTCCGATGCATCAGCAGTGGAACGTACCGCTCCCCCGCTGTCAGCGATCCATGTTGACCAACCATCTCGAAGGCCATGGGCGCTACGCGGCGTGAATCGTAAAAAGCTATCGATTCGGCAGCTAGGATCATCAGGTCGCCTAGTCTGGCCTGATATTCAGCAGAGATCGGACCAAAATATCCACGATCTATGGCCTCTTCTCGGGTCATGATCCATGCCTTGGTGCCAAATTCGTTGTGCCATGCTCGTTGAACTTTTAGCCGGGTCGCTTCATCAGTCTCGGATGCAAATGTCAGCTGCACCCCGCGCGGTTCCCCGCTAGTCAGTTCCACACCTTCAATGAGTTCCGGGTACTGGCTATAGTCGATTCGTTGCGATTGTGGAACATCGACCATCCCGTGATCGCCAGTGATCAGAACCGTGGTTTCTTCTGGCAACCGAGTCACGAGGCTCTTAATGACGTAATCAAGTTCTTCCAGCGTCTCACGCCACTGGGTGGAGTCAACACCAAACTTATGTCCAGTCTTATCCAACTCGTTGAAGTACGTGTAGACCAGAGCATTGCGATCTGACTCAAAAACAGTATGTGTTGCCCGCGCACGAGCCATCGGTTGGTTCGCCGCAACAAACTTCGGACCACGCAGTGAGGCCCGAGTCAGCGCAGACTTAGCAAACATCGGAATCGAAACGGTTGCGACATGGATTCCGTGCTCGGCTACCTTTTCGAAAACGGTAGAGCGAGTCTGCCAGGCTTCTGGATTCAGGTCCCCTGGCCACCCGCCAAGTTGATTAACAACTCTTCGCCGAGCAGGATCAACCACGTCGTATCCAAGCATGCCGTGCTCGCCTGGGGCGACACCGGTAGCGAGGCTGCTCAACGACGTTGCAGTCGTGGAGGGGAAGCCCGTGCCTAGCTTACGTCCTTCGGCAAACAGTGAACGTAGAAACGGCGCGTGACCAACATGGCTCTTGAGCTGATTCCAGCCCAGCCCGTCAACCATGATCACCACGACGCGTTTGGTCGGCTTAAAACCTAAGGCATTTTCAAATCCGGGGACACCTAAGGCTGACGCAGCGGATGGAAGGATTTCAGAGAGTGTCGCCTGACCATACAGTGGTGCATCGGGTGTTTTTTGAGCTGGCACCGGAAGATCAGTTGTATTCAGCGGCTCGTTGGAGTTCAAGCGATCGTTGCCAATCGTAGACGTACCGCGAATTCGCGTGCCTTGTTGACTGCGCGCTGCCCGTCAGCTTCTGCGCTAACCCGAATCACGAGATCTTCGGGCTGGGAAGTACCGTTGAGTCCATGGTCAGCCTCGCATTGAGGATCACCACATGCAGCCGGTGCCAGATCGATGCGCTTGGTACCGCCCCACGACATACCAAAGGTCAGTTCCTTCACCGAATCCGCCGAGGAATAATGCTGTGGCTGGTGGTACACGTAGCTCGTTGCCACTGAAGAGATGCGCGAGAGTGCAATCATTTCGACAGACACCTGGGCCATGACTTCATTGCCATGTTCATCAAGTTGCTGGTCATCGACGTGCAATATGAAAAGTACTTTTTCGCTCTTCACCATGACCGTAATATGTCGGTGCACTTCGGTGTGGTCGAAATGAGTTTCCAGATGTACATAGTGGTCAAGTACAGGCTGTCCGGTCATGGCTTCTGCAAGGACATCCTGGACCATCTGCGGGTAAAAGCCCGCCCGCACTAGATCGTCGAGAAGCTCAGCACCCGGAGCAGTCGAATATGTTGGAGAACTCATAGGTCAAGTCTACTCAGTAGGTTCTACCAATTCACGTTTTGCGACTTAGCTCAGCTCCTTAGCGCCCTCCGTACGCTGTCAGTACGTTGCTCTGCGTTGCTGATTTGAATATTGACTGAGAGGACACTCAGCGACGTCGTAGCCACCGAAATTGGCGCGAATTTAGCCACAGTCACTTCAGGATGATTGTCCTTGAATAGCGACACGCGAGTTATAAAGTCCTTGAGCGCCTTCAGATTCACTGGAGCAAGGCCCTGATACCCCAATAAGCGCACACTGCTACGCGGTCGACGAATCAGTTGTTCTAGGTCATGTGCTGAAAGCGGAGCAACGCCATGAGCCCAATCGTCCAACAGGTTCACCGGATCACCGCTGAGCCCAAAGGAGATCACTGGACCGAGCAGCGGATCTTCGACAGCCTTAACAACACAGGCTTGGCCAGCAGGAGCCATGCTTTGAACTTCGAGGGTTTCAACGCCATAGGTCTGCATCAGCAACTTCATGTGTGTGAAGTTCACTTCCAAGCTTTGCTTGTCAGGAATGCTCAATCGAACGCCACCCAGGTCCAATCTCTGGCGCAAATCGGGATCATTAGCCTTCAGTGCCACTGGCCATCCGAGTTCATCTGCCGCTTCTACAGCTTCCGCAACCGTATGGACGACCCTTGATCCGTAGGTCTGGATCCCATAAAACCCCAATAGCTTTTGTGCTTGAGCTTCGGATAGTTCGAGCAGGTTGCTGCCCGATACCGAGGTCACCAGTTGTGCAAGATACTCAGCGGCACCATCGACATCCATTCCGTCCGGATCGTCAATGGACTCATAGGGCACATCAACCCACTGCTGATATCCGTAGGCCTTTGCCAAGGCACCAATAACTGTGGTTGGTGAGGTATACAGAGGAACACCTTGTTTTACTCCACCGGTTATTTCCGTGTCGGATAACCCTGGCACTAAGGCCACGACTGGCTTGTCTTGGTCAAGGAATTCACGGGCCACCTTCAATACAGCTGAGGTCTCAACCCCTGAAAACGGCAGGTGCGCCAGGATAACCGTGTGCACCTCCGGATCCTCAATGAGCTGTTGAATACGATGACGAATCATCGGGATCGCCCGAGACTGTCCGATGCTGTAATCAAGTTCTTCGCCGTGAATGAAGGTGTTGAGGTTTCGGTCCTCGGCAACATCGCAAATTACCTCGGCGATGGTCAATGAATTCGAAATGATCGCCACGTTTGGGCCCTTGGGTGGCGGGAAGACCGAGAGTAGTGAGGTGACATCCAACAATTCTTCCGATGAGCGGACGCGAATCACACCAGACTGACGCAAAATCGCGTTCATCGCACCAGCGGGGGCTTGCCCCACACGAACAGAATGACCCGGTGGCAGCCGGCGGCCCATAACATCTGTCTTGGCTACAACTACTGGCTTGCGCCGTGCGAGCCTCCGGGCAATCCGGGCGAATTTACGTGGATTACCGAAGGATTCCAGATACATCGCAACAACATCTGTACGCGGGTCATCTTCGAAAAATTGCATCGCGTCATTGCCTGAGACGTCGGCACGAAGACCGGCGGAAATGGCGCTACTAACGCCCACACCTTGTTGAGCGCGCACGCCTTGCAGGATCATTCCCATGGCCGCGGATTGACTGAAAAAGCCAACATTGCCTGGCGTAGCAACTACGGAGCTTCCCGAGACATGGAGGTTGACCTCGGGGTCTGTGTTGATCAGGCCAAGGGAAGCGGGACCCACCACGCGCATACCGTTTGCTCGGGCTAAAGCAACTAGTTCGCGTTGAGCACTAACTCCTTGGGCTGATTCATATCCCGCTGACATGATGACCAAGGACTTTACGCCATGTTTTGCGCAGTCGTTGATGACCTCCATGATTCCAGCGCGCGGAATGCACAAAACCGCCACATCTACTGGACCAGGAATCTCTGTCACTCTGCCGTAGGCCACCATTCCGCCAATTTCCAAGGCAGCATCGTTCACCGCATAGACGCTGCCGGTATAACCGGATTCGATGATTCTCTCTAAAACATCGTGACCGAGTTTTCCCCACGTACGACTGGCACCAATCACCGCGACAGACTGCGGCGAGAGGAGGCCCGCAACGCTACTAGCCTCGGCTCGATGCTCCCGAGATTCGGTCACTTCACGGGACTTCTCTGTGGGGCTAATGGAAAATTCCAGCATCACCACGCCATCTTCAAAATGTCTGGCGACTGCATACCCGGCGTCTGAGAACACCGTCAGCATCTTGCGGTTTTCAGGTAAGACTTCGGCAGAGAATTTCTCAATGCCGTTCTCTCGCGCGGCTGCGGCCAAATGCTCCAGCAGAATGGATCCAATGCCCGTTCCCTGATATTCATCGGCAACGTTGAAGGCCACCTCAGCTTCTTGGGGATCATCAAGGCGGTCGTAGCGACCAACACCGATGATTTTTGCTCCTCGTACCACCGTGAAGGCGACTCGATTCACGTGGTCAACATTGGTGAACCGTTCGAGCTCTTTAGGGGTCAGCGAGGATTTGTACGTAAAATAGCGTAGGTAGACCGAGGTTTCAGACTGCTGCTTATGCATCTCCTGCAAGGCCTGCGCATCCATCGGTGTAATGGGCCTTAAATGTGCTGTTGTCCCATCCCGAAGAACAACATCAGCTTCCCAATGCGCCGGATATGCCGCTGAAAGTTTACGAACCACCATAGGCTTAGGATAGTCGCGACTTCGGTGAAGTGCCCAGAGGCAACACGAAGTATCGACAGCTCCAGCCGCACGACAGTAGATGAAGGACAAATAGAGTAATGGCTCGAAAGAAGTCTGAAGAGATTCCAGAGGATTTCGTTGAAAATATCGTCGACATTGACGTCACCAATGAAATGGAATCCTCCTTCTTGGAGTACGCCTACTCCGTCATCTATTCGCGCGCGCTTCCCGATGCTCGTGACGGACTAAAACCAGTACAGCGTCGCATCCTCTTTCAAATGTCCCAGATGGGACTTCGCCCAGAAAAGGGCCACGTTAAGTCGGCTCGTGTCGTGGGTGAAGTGATGGGTAAATTACATCCACACGGTGACGCGGCGATCTATGATGCGATGGTTCGCTTAGCCCAAGATTTCTCGCTGCGACTTCCGCTCATCGACGGTCACGGAAACTTCGGTTCACTCGATGATGGACCGGCGGCTCCGCGTTACACTGAGGCACGTTTGGCTGCCTCCGCTGTGGCAATGACCGCGAACTTGGATGAAGACGTCGTGAACTTCATTCCAAACTACGACAACCAATTCACACAGCCAGAAGTACTGCCGGCCGCGTTCCCTAACCTGTTGGTTAATGGAACCACCGGTATCGCAGTGGGCATGGCTACGAATATGGCACCCCACAACCTCGTCGAGGTCATCGCGGCAGCACGCCACCTGTTACTTGAACCCGAAGCTACTGTCGAAGAACTCATGAAGTTCATTCCTGGCCCCGATTTGCCATCGGGCGGTAGCATCATTGGTCTCGATGGTGTCAAAGATGCGTACCGCACTGGGCGCGGCTTGTTCCGTACCCGTGCAACGGTCGCGTTGGAGAAAATCTCAGCGCGTAAGTCGGCGCTGGTGGTCACCGAGCTCCCTTACGGGGTGGGCCCTGAAAAGGTGATCGAGAAGATCAAGGATGGTGTGAACAACAAGAAAATCGTTGGCATCTCAGATGTCGTCGATTTGACCGACCGGCACCATGGTCTGAAGTTGGTTGTTGAACTGAAGAACGGCTTCAACCCAAATGCTGTGTTGGCAAGCCTCTACAAGTTCACCCCGATGGAAGATTCCTTCGGCATCAACAACGTGGCACTGGTCAACGGCCAGCCACGAACCATGGGACTGCGTGAGCTACTCACCGTCTATGTCGACCACCGAATTGACGTGGTTCGCCGACGTACCGTGCACCGTTTAGCAAAGCGTGAAGACCGCCTGCATTTGGTGGAGGGCTTGCTGATTGCCATTGTTGATATCGATGATGTCATCGCTATCATCCGCTCCTCAGAGCAGACCAATGAGGCCCGTGAACGGCTGATGACAGTCTTCGATCTGAGCGAGCCACAGGCCAACCATATTCTCGAATTGCGCCTACGCCAGCTGACCAAGTATTCAAAACTTGAACTGGAGACTGAAGCAGAGCAACTGCGCGAAGAAATCGAGAAGTTGCGTGCCATCTTGGAATCGGACCAGTTGTTGCGTTCTGTCGTCTCCGACGAGTTGGAAGACATGGCGGAAACCTTCGGTACGCCACGTCGTACGAAGCTACTCAAATCTGCTCAGCTCGCACCACTCAAGGGCACCGCGTTGCCTGAAGCTGTGGGTAGCGGTAAGCAAGCCAAATTGGCAATGGAAATTTCAGACAGCGCATGTTGGGCATTGCTCTCGGCTACCGGTCAGATCGCGCGAACGAATGATCGCAATGCGCTGGACTTCACGTCTGCACGAATCAAACACGACGTGCTTCTCTCGCAGGTCCCGTCCAGCGCACGTGGTGAAATCGGTGCCTTGACCAGCACCGGTCGCATCATTCGCATTTCGTTGATTGACGTTCCAGTTCTTCCCGAGTCGCATGGCTTCCCGCAGCTAGCCCAGGGCGTTTCTGTCGCTGAATTCTTGAAACTGCCAAAAAACGAAACAGTAATCGCTCTCGTGCCATTAAACGAGGTACTGGCCATTGGCACTCGAAATGGTGTCGTCAAGCGAGTCACGCCCGAGTACCCGCTGAATCGTGACGAGTTTGAAGCAATTACCCTCAAGGATGACGATGTGGTGGTGGCCGCTTCGGTGGCCGGCGAAGACGACGAATTAGTCTTCCTCACCCGTGGTGCACAGTTGCTTCGCTTCCCTGCCTCCGCAGTGCGCCCTCAAGGTCGCACCGGTCGAGGCATGGCCGGAATCAAGCTAGGCGCCGACGACCATGTAATTTTCTTCGGTGTCGTCCCGTCTACGGCACAGAATGCTGTGGTCGCCACGATTGCTTCTGGATCGCAGACTTTGCCTGGCACCTCGGGCCAGTCGGTCAAGCTCACCGATTTTGCCGAGTTCCCGGCAAAGGGACGTGCTACGGCCGGCGTACGTGCTCACCGCTTCGTCAAGGGCGAAGACCACCTGCAACTCGCTTACGCTGGGCAAGGACCGGCACGAGCTAGTTCTACTGCCGGTGTGGTTCGGGCACTGCCTACCGAGTTCGCGAAACGTGATGGGTCCGGTGCCCCGCTGGCACAGTCCATCAATATCCTCGGCGGATCCCTGAGCCCTAGCCAAGTCCCTGCAACGACAACGCCGCAGGACTCTACCGCTGAACCGCTTGATGCTCCAGTTTTGGATCAGCGTCCCAAGGTTGCTCCTGAGTTCAACCCTGGCGAAGATACCTTGCCATTCGATGATGGCGGCGTAATCCTCTAAAAAGGGGTTCTCACTGAAAGGTGCTGTGGCGGATCTACGGATCAGCTACAGCACCTTTTTGAGTTAATGGGTCATGCCGACCTTGGCGCCAAGGTCGATACACGTGTCGCAGCTAGAAGCCAATCGTTCATCGTGGGTAATGAGCACTACCGTGCGCTCCTTCAATGCCAGACGCAAGGTATCGATCAATTCAGCGGCTTCGTCCACTCCCAAATGCGCTGTTGGCTCATCAAGTAATATCACTTGGTGTCCACCGAGTATGGCTCTCGCTACGGCCATTTTGCAGCGTTGACCGCCTGAAAGGTTATGCCCGCCCGAACCGATCTTAGTATCGAGTCCTGCTGGCTGAACCTGGTACCAGGTGTACAGTCCTACTTGCTTAAGCACCTGAATCAAGTCACTATCACTGCGTTGTTGTCCTTCGGGAACGCCTAGCATCAGGTTGCGTCGGATTGAGGAATCGAAGAGATGCGCTTCTTGTGGGCACCAGGCTACCGAGTTCAGCTCAGTATCTTGAATCGGCTGGCGTTGCCCCGTTTCATCAAGAACGTTGAGTTCTCCAGAACGCACAGGCAACGCTCCAAGTAGTGCGGTGAGCAGCGTGGATTTTCCTGAGCCCGAGGGTCCAACAATAGCGGTCCACTGGTTCGGCTCAATTTTAGCCGTGAGACCTTCAACGACATTTGGTCCATGGCCATATCCGAGGTTGAGGTTCTTCAGTTCAAATCCGGTGACTTGGGCAGCTGGCTCTGTCGCGTTTTTGCTGTCCTGATTTTCGTTTCCTTGGCTAGCAAGCCCATGACGTTCTAATTGTCGGGTCAGCTGTTTCAATGCTTGCCCCTGCTGGACAGCCACCAGGGCGTTTGCCGCGCTATCCCCTAGGGCAAGACTGAGCAGCACCGCTAATGCCGTCAAGGATGCAGAGCTATGTGATACCGAGGTCATGACGATGGCCATGACCACGGTCAGCAACACGGCGAGCGCCGACGCACTTCCCTGGCCTAGGGCGTGAGTTCGCGCATCCTTGGTATTTTTTTGCTCCGCACCGTGCACTGACCCGATGGCTGTCTCCAAAGAACCGTTGATGCGGAGCGCAGATTTGTGTCGCAAGATGCTCAGAATTGATTGGTTCATGGTCATTCGGTGGTTCATCTGGCGCACTAAGTGTTGCCCTTCGATCCTTTGAACCAGCCAACGAACAGGGAATACTAGCAGTATCCCAACGATCACGGCGCACCATCCGAACTCTGGTTGGATGAGGAACAAGGCAATTGTGGACACGACCCACAAAGCGATCGCGGAAGGGGGAGGGAAAACGACGCGTGCCAGTTGATCGCGTAGTTCATCGACCTCCGCCAAGAGGAATCTTAGGACAACGGATGACCGGCTAAAGAGTCCCCAGCGAGCAGGGTCAGCAACCATAGCGTTCCAGATCTTCTCACGAAGTTCCCCGGCGTAGCCAAGGACCGCATCGTGGATGGCCAGTTGCTCTAGGTATCGGAAGGCAGCTCGACCTATGCCCAGCGCACGCACCATGACAAAGGCGACGCTCAAATGAAGGATGGGTGGTTGGTAGCTTGCCTCGACGATCAGCCAACCGCTGAGCGCTGCCAAAGCGACCGCGCACACGATGCTAATGGTTCCCCACACCACCGCTTTGGTGGCACTTCGATAGTTTTTCAGCAGTTCACGACGCGGGTTGAACTTATTCTTGCTGTCTTCAATAGTTGCGAAATCTTGCAGTGAGTCGTTAATAGCAAGAACATCGTCGCGGGCAGACCACGAGGAATCCAAGGATGTGGGGTTCTGGTTTCCCTGTGCACTGTTGAGCAACGGATCGTGGCTGGCAAGGAGAACGGCGCAATGTGGTGGGAGCTCGCCGAGGATCTGGCGAACCTCCGCAGCGTTCTTGCCGTCGAGGTGTGCCGTTGGTTCATCTGCTAGGAGCAGGCTGCAGTTGGATTCGCTCTCCAAACGCAGTACTGCGCGCAGAACTTCTAAACGGCGCAGTTCACCAGGCGAATACTCGGCAATCTTGTGTCCGAGCATACGTTGCATAGAAAGGCGCTGCGCTAGCTGAGCTATCCGTTCAGGTTTCGCGTTAGGGATATCTTGGGCTAATTGATCTTTGCCGGTTTCCGCGTCAAATCGTGGATGCTGGCTGATCATGGCAATTGATCCGGAGATGCGAATGCTGCCCTGAATCAATTCTGGGTCAAAGGCATTGTCACTGCTAATGGCTTCGGCAATCACTGCCAGCAATGTCGTTTTGCCGGTGCCACTGGCCGTGGAGATGATGTGTCGCTCCCCCGGGCCCAGGGTGAGGTTGAAGTTCTCGTAAATTGGTTTGTCATGGACGTAGCCCACACGGAGATTCTCAATTTCCAGAATCTTGGTTGATTGTTCCTGTGCGTTGGCAAATACCGGAATTTGCGGAGCAACAGCCGTGATTGTCTTATATCGCTGGTACGCAGCGAGTCCGTCATCAGCAGCATGGTAAGCCGAGCCGACTTCACGCAGTGCTGAGAAAAGCTCGGGTGCCAGGATCAGGATGGTCAGCCCGGCAGATAGCTCGATGGAACCGTTAACCAGTCGGACACCAATAAAGACGGCTAATACCGCTACGGACAGTGTTGAAATGAGTTCTAGCCAAAAACTAGACATGAAGACGGTTTTTAGATTTGCCATGGTCGCGGTTCGGTACTTCGCGCCGACCTGCGCGATAGCGTTACCCTGTTGGAGAGCACGCCCCAACCCAAGTAGCGCTGGCAGGCCCTGGGCGAGTTCATAGAGTTGGTTAGCTAAGCGATCCAGTGATGATTGTGATTCTTTGAGTGTTTCTTGAGTGTGCATTCCGATGAGGGTCATAAATACCGGGACCAAGGGAATGGTTAGCACCAGAATGACTGCGCTAATCCAATCCAGTCGCAAAATGTAGATCCCCAAGAGCAAGGGAACCGCGGCGGCTCCGATCAGCGCAGGAATGAATTTCGTGAAGTAATCGTCCAACTTCTCAATGCCGTGGCTGGCCAAAGTGGCCACCATGGGAATCGAATTTTGTGTTGCCGGAATGATGCTCGGATGAGCGGCTTCGGAGCGTAGTAGCCGTAGGCGCGTTCGTTCTTTGGCTCCCAGGCCCATACGCCGGGACCCCGCGTTCAATCCCCAGGCCGCAAGTGCCCGCAAGATGGCGCCAACTCCTGCAAGATACAGAAGCTGCGCTTCGTTCTCGACACCGGATGCCATGTTGGCAATCCAAGTTCCCAGTGAGTATGCAACGAGTACCAGCCCCAAGGCCTTCAAGATTGAAAAGCACGTCAGTACTGCAAATTGTCGTGGGGAGATCAATTCTTTGGGAAGAAACCTTGGGGCTGGCATATCTCGTCTTTCAGGAATGGTTTGGTTATTTGACGATTGACTTCACGCGGTGCGACTCGGGAATGTGTTCTTCACGAAGTCGTTTACGGAATACCCAATAACTCCAGGCTTGGTACGCCAAGACTAGTGGTACACCAAAAGCAGCCACGATGCTCATCAGCTTGAGTGTGTACGGAGTGCTTGAGGCTGTTTGTATCGTGAGGTCAAAGGCCGAGTCCAGGGTCGATGGCAAAACCACTGGGAATGCGGCAATGAAAATTGCCGCTACTGCTGCCAACATCGTGACACCCAAGGCGATGAAGGAGATTCCTTCTTTACCGGCTCGTCCGGTCAGCCCTGCGACGCCGAGTGCGATCACCGACAGCACGAGGCACAGCCAGGCAATTGCTGATTCGTTACTTGCGATCACCCAAACGGCCCAGAGCAGCAGGGGCAGTATTGCCACCGGCATCCAACGCCCCACGAGCTTGCCGGCTTCTTCACGTACCGGTCCGTCGGTTTTCAACCGTAGGAACGCTAAGGCATGAACCCAGCAGAATGCCACGACGGCGATTCCTCCGAGCACCGCATGCCATGTGAGCCAGGCGAACGGTCCTCCCACCCGGTCCCCGTTTTCGTTCAGTGGTAGCCCCAAAGTAGTGGATGCAAGCATTGCACCAACACCGAAGGCGGCAACCAGAGAACCGAGGCCGAGGGCGAGGTCCCATGCTTTTCGAGTCGGCGCAGTGATCGCCTTGCCACGATATTCAATGGCGACTGCGCGGAAGATCAGCGCGATCAGTACAAGGGTCAGCGGGATATAAAGCGCCGAGAACAGTGAAGCGTACCAGTGTGGGAACGCTGCAAATATGGCACCTGCGGCGGTGATCAACCATACTTCGTTGCCATCCCATACCGGACCAATGGTGTTCAGTAGCAAACGCTTTCGCTTTTCGGTGTTTCGGCCAAGGCCAATGAGCATGCCCACGCCGAGGTCGAATCCCTCAAGAAAGAGGTAGCCACACCAAAGTACTGCAATGACAATAAACCAGAGCGTTGGTAGCCATTCCATGGTTTTCTCCTTCGTTCGTGTGGCTAGTAAGCGAATGCCAAGACGTCATCGTCGTCATTGTCATCGTGTGTTTTGGAATGAGTGGAATCTTGATGCGTCTCGGACTCCAGTTCTGGCATTGCCGAGGCTACGCCACCGCGGATATAGCGTGTGAGCAGCACCAGTTCGACTACGAGCAGAACCGCATAGATAGAGGTGAGTGCGATCAGTGAGAAGAGGAGTTCGCCAGCGCTGACGGTCGGTGAGACTGACGCTGCGGTGTACATGAAGACCTGGTCTACACCGCCCATTTGAGGGTTGGGTGCCACAGTGAATGGTTGCCGTCCCATTTCTGTGAAGATCCAGCCGGTGGCATTGGCGCCGAAGGGAGCGGCAATACCCAAGACAGCGAGTCGGGAGATCCATTTGTTATCTGGAACGGTTCCCTTACGGGTAATCCATAGGGCAATCGCAGCAGCTACTGCGGAGAGACCACCGAAAGTGATCATCAATCGGAATCCCCAGTAGGTAACTTCCATGACAGGTAAGTAGTCGATTTCCTGACCGGCGTACTGGCCGAAGGATTCATCTTGCGGGTAGTACTTGCCGTATTTCTCTTGGTACTCAGGAATCAGCGTATTGACGCCTTTGATTTCTGTGGTGAAGTCACCGTTAGCCAGGAATGACAGGATTCCAGGAATCTCGAAGACTGCGACTACATCATCACAGTTCGTGGCACCGTGAGCTGTGATATCTCCCAACGACAATACTGAGAAGCCCGTGCCGTCGTGACAAGCAGCTTCAGCGGAGGCCATTTTCATAGGTTGTTGTTCAAACATGAGTTTGGCCTGTTCGTGACCGGTCAACGCCACGCCAAGGAATGCGACTACAGCGACGCTAGCGCCGATGCGCAAGGACTTGATCCAGACCTGGTAGTCGGTCTTGTCACGCTTCTTGCCTAGGCTCAAGTCCTCCCCAACAATGACTCTTCCGTTGGCGTCTACCGTGTCGATTCCTTCTTTACGGCGACGGTAAAGGTGGAACCAAGAGATGCCGAGGAGAAAACCTCCGGCGACGGCAAAGGCACCGAATAGTGTGTGAGGGAAGGTGATGAGTGCAGTGTTGTTGGTAAAGACTGCCCATGCATCGGTCATTACGGCGCGACCGTCAATGAGCTCGGTACCGACTGGATGTTGCATCCATGAATTAGCAACAAGAATAAAGTATGCCGAGAGCATGGTGGCCAATGAGGCGCACCAGATGGTTGCCAGGTGCAGGCGCTTAGGCAGTTTCTTCCAACCAAAAATCCATAGGCCTAAAAAAGTGGATTCTACGAAGAATGCAAGTAGTGCTTCCATGGCCAGGGGTGCGCCGAACACGTCGCCCACGTAGCGGCTGTATTCGCTCCAGGCCATTCCGAATTGGAATTCCTGAACGAGCCCAGTAGCCACACCCATGATGAAGTTGATCAAAAACAGCTTGCCCCAAAATTTGGTCATCCGCAGCCAGTGCTCGTTGCCGGTGCGGTGCCAAATGGTTTGCAACACGGCAACCGTTAGTCCTAGACCGATGGTCAAAGGGACCATCAAGAAGTGATAGACCGTGGTTATGCCGAACTGCCAACGGGCAATTTCCAGTGCATCCATTGAATCCTCAATTTATCGCGTGCGGAGACCGATCAAGACTTTTCTACGCAACGTAGAAATGCCTTCAGGTATCACAATAGACGATTTCGACAGCTTGTAGAAGTCGAAACCTAGAGATTCCACCCACATTATAAAAACCTAGTTACCACGAATGCGAGAGGTGGGAATCCGCAGAATTTTCACAGGATACGAGGCTGCTCATACACGCAGGTGAGCGCCGTACTTAGAGCCGAGCTCGAGATTAAATCGACACGAATACCTCACACTTTTACGCGTCGTAGAAATATTGATCAAAAATCGCTACAATTGGTGTCTCAAGCAGTGTGCTCGGGTCTAGCTACTCGAGTATTCGGCGACAGTACTAAAGCAAGTGAGGTAAGACCTAGTGGCCAGCCTTGGCGATCTAGAACGTTCCGTCATGGATCTGCTGTGGGATTCCACAGAACCGCTCACCGCGAACGATCTTCGCGATGATCTCGCGGCACTTGGCACCGATGCGAAAGAACTCGCAGTAACCACGGTGCTGACCGTGCTTGCACGCCTTGAAAAGAAAGGGCTAGTTGAGCGCGAGCGCTCGAGCCGCCCACATCGTTACGCAGCTTCTTCTTCGCGAGAAGACCACACCGTCGGTCTGCTCAACGAAGCGCTGGGTACTGCACAGGATCGCGAAGCTGTACTTGCGCGATTCATTGGCGGTATTTCGGCGGATGAAGCAGCTTCACTGCGTGCTATCTTGGACTCTGTAAAGTCCGCATAATTTATTCAAACTTCGGGGACTGAGTGCTTCTCACCTCATATTTCCTTGCGGCGTTGGCCATCGCATTAGCGTGGCCGACGCCGTTGGCCTTATCAAAAGCTAAATGGACCACCCGTGCACCGGTCCAAGCCGTACTCCTCTGGCAAGCCATCGCATTAGGCGGTGGTCTATCCATGATTGGCTCGATGCTGGTTTGGGGTCTCACGCCACTGGGTGATGACCTAATTTCGGCGTTGCAAGGTGGCTGGCGCCTGCTCACTGGTGATCCGAGCGTCGCCTATCCCGGGGTTGTTCATCTTTTTGCCTTGAGCACGGCATTCCTCTTCGGATTCCATTTGGTTCTGACCTTGATTCGCGCCGCATGGCGGACTTCAAGACAGCGAGCTAAACATCGACAGCTTCTGCGGTTGTTAAGTAACCCATCGGAGACTCGACCAAATACCCTAGTCATTGACCACGATATGCCCGTAGCCTATTGCGTCCCCGGGATATCGCAATCCGTTACTGTTCTATCTCGCGGCCTGATCACGCAACTTACTGCTGAAGAACAGCAGGCAGTGATTTCCCATGAACGCTCGCATCTGGACCAACGCCACGACTTGCTGATCCTAGCCTTCACGGCATGGAATGAAGCCTTGCCTTGGTTGCCGACCTCGAAGCTGGCTCTTGAAGCAGTGCGTCAACTAATTGAAATGCTGGCCGACGACAAAGCACTAGAGAAGGTGAACCGGCAGACGCTGCTCAAGGCGATCATCACGGTTGCCACGGCAGCTAGCGATGTCGATAAAGTGTCATCAGCCAACAACTCCTCGAACGCAGAACTAGTTGGCATGCCCGGCGGTGAAGTTTCGTCTCGGCGTCTCCAACGACTATTGACTCCGGTTGCACCACTCAAGCCTTTGCCTCGATATCTGGTCTTGACCTGCACAATCCTTTTACTTGTTTGCCCTACGGTTCTTCTCGTAGCGCCTCGCTTGTTGACCTGGTGATTGTTCCCTAGATTTCTAGCATTAAAGTGTGAAGCCGTTGGCATGGGCAAAAGAGCCCGTACCAACGGCTTCAGTTTTGATGACTAGACGTCGATCCGTTCGCGTTCCAAGTCATCTGCGCCATCAATGATGAATTTCTTACGTGGCGCAACGTCAGATCCCATTAGCAAATCAAAGACTTCCTCAGCAGCCTGCGCATGGTCGATACCAACGCGACGCAACATGCGGTGACGCGGATCCATGGTCGTCTCGGCCAACTGATCAGCATCCATCTCGCCTAGACCCTTGTAACGTTGGATCGGCTCCTTGTACCGTCTCCCGTCTCTCTCCAGCTGAGCAAGTAGCTTGTTCATCTCGGATTCTGAATAGGTGTAGACCACTTCATTTTGTTTTGAGCCAGGATTGATCACTTCAATACGATGCAACGGTGGCACGGCCGCATAGACCCTGCCATGTTCAATCATTGGCCGCATGTACCGGTAGAAGAGCGTGAGCAACAACGTACGGATGTGCGCACCATCCACGTCAGCATCGGTCATGAGAATAATTTTCCCGTATCGAGCTTGCTCAATATCAAAGCTTCGTCCCGAACCAGCACCAATCACCTGGATCATGGCTGCGCATTCGGCGTTGGAGAGCATATCCGAAATTGAAGCCTTTTGAACATTCAGGATCTTGCCTCGGATCGGCAACAACGCCTGGTACTCACTTGAACGCGCAAGGCGTGCCGTACCGAGCGCGCTGTCACCCTCGACGATGAAAAGCTCAGACTTTCCCACTTCTTTGCTACGGCAATCCAGCAATTTAGTCGGCAACGTCGAGGACTCCAACGCGGTCTTGCGACGCTGAGTTTCCTTGTGCATACGCGCAGAAACACGAGATTTCATCTCGTTGACGACCTTCTCCAACAAAGTGGAGGCCTCTGCCTTTTCGGCGCGTTTAGTTGAGCCCAAGCGCTCGTTGAGCGCCTTCTCGACCACCTTAGACACAATCTGACGCACCTGAGGGGTGCCCAAAATTTCTTTCGTCTGTCCTTCGAACTGCGGTTCAGCAAGACGCACAGTGAGCACTGCTGTCAAACCAGCGAGAACATCGTCCTTCTCAAGCTTGTCCTTCTGACCAAATTTGAGCTTGCGGGCGTTGGCCTCCACATTTTTACGGAAGGACTTAAGCAGGGCTTGTTCAAACCCGGCGCTGTGCGTGCCACCTTTGGGAGTGGCGATAATGTTGACGAAAGTTCGCAGGGAGGTGTCGTACCCAATCCCCCACCGCAAGGCCACATCCACTTCGCAGACTCGCTGGACATCTTCGATATGGCTACGACCGTTGTTGTCGATGACTGGAACTTTTTCGTGGAACGAGCCGCTTCCTTGAAAACGCCAAATATCAGTAACTGGTGAATCACTGCTGAGGTAGTCAACGAACTCGCTGATGCCGCCATCGTGCTGGAAGATCTCCTCATGTGGACCTTCAGCTCCAGGTGTACCCGGCAAGCCGCGTTCATCACGCAGGGTAATTCGCAGGCCAGGGACTAAAAATGAGGTTTGACGAGCGCGGTTCTGCAGATCTTCATAGGAAAACTTCGCATCTGGCGTGAAGATATGGTCATCGGCCCAATACCGGATACGTGTACCGGTGACTCCGCGTTTGGCCTTACCAATGATTTCTGGCGGAGTCGCCGATTCATGTGGAGTAAAGGTTGCGTCAGCCTTCTTGCGACCCTTGTCTGTAAATTTTCCGGGCTCCCCACGACGAAATTGCATGCCGTAAGTCTTGCCACCACGATCAACTTCTACATCCAAACGCGCGGAAAGTGCGTTGACGACCGAAGCACCCACACCATGGAGTCCTCCAGAAGCGCTATATGATCCTCCGCCAAACTTACCGCCGGCGTGAAGTTTCGTGAACACGACTTCCAGTCCGCTCAGCCCCGTTTTAGGTTCAACATCCACCGGAATACCGCGGCCATCGTCTTGAACCTCAACGGATCCATCGGCGTGTAGTACTACACCAATGGCTTGGCCAAAACCGCCCAGCGCTTCGTCAACGGAGTTGTCAATGATCTCCCAGAGGCAATGCATAAGACCCCGGGAGTCGGTGGATCCGATATACATACCGGGACGTTTGCGCACAGCCTCTAATCCTTCGAGGACCGAGAGATGTCGAGCGTTGTAATTGTCGGATGAAGCCACTGGGCCTTTGTCTCCTACCTACATAAGAAAGAACGTCGTGAGTCCTATTCTAATCGTTAATGTGTTCGAATATTGGCTATTGTCCACCGGCAGCGTGCGGTACAGATAGCTATGACCTTATCCACATCTACTACGCGGTGAGCGAAAGACACCCCTTTTCGGGATAAAGTCAGAGCCCGAACTGGTTGTATAGAGTAACCATCAACTTTAGGAGGCTGGCAATGACTACTACGACCGCTAGTCGTGAACTGAACGCCCTCGACCGGTGCGACCGTTGCGGTGCACAGGCCTACGTGCGAGCCGTGCTGGCTTCAACCGGCGGTGAACTGCTGTTCTGCGCTCACCACGCCCGCGACGTGGAACCTAAACTGCGCCCTCAGTCTTCAGTTTGGCAGGACGAATCTTCGCGACTCTACGAAAAGCCGAAGGTCGACGTTAACGACTAACCTCGTTACTGACTGAATATACCGGTGGCTCAACGATCGTTGGGCCACCGGTTTTTTATGTTTTCAGACAAAAAATATGGCCAGCAGAACTTTTTGTTCTGCTGGCCATAAGTTCTACTGACTTAGTCGAGGTAGTCCCGAAGAACCTGGGAGCGCGAAGGGTGACGCAGCTTCGACATCGTCTTAGACTCGATCTGGCGGATACGCTCGCGCGTCACGCCATAGACCTTTCCGATTTCGTCTAAAGTCTTAGGCTGACCATCGGTCAAACCAAAACGCATTGCTACAACGCCCGCTTCACGCTCTGAGAGAGTATCCAGCACAGAGTGCAGCTGCTCCTGCAACAGAGTGAACGACACGGCGTCGGCTGGAACGACTGCCTCAGAGTCTTCGATGAGGTCACCGAATTCCGAGTCGCCGTCTTCGCCCAGTGGGGTGTGCAAGGAAATCGGTTCACGACCGTATTTCTGAACTTCTACGACCTTTTCAGGGGTCATGTCCAGTTCCTTTGCCAACTCTTCTGGAGTTGGTTCACGGCCAAGATCCTGCAACATCTGGCGCTGAACGCGGGCCAGTTTGTTGATGACTTCAACCATATGCACAGGGATACGGATGGTACGAGCCTGGTCAGCCATTGCGCGAGTAATCGCCTGACGAATCCACCACGTTGCGTACGTGGAGAACTTAAAGCCCTTGGTGTAGTCAAACTTTTCAACGGCACGGATCAAACCCAAGTTGCCTTCCTGGATCAGGTCCAAGAAGAGCATGCCACGACCGGTGTAGCGCTTAGCTAGGGACACAACCAAACGAAGGTTTGCTTCGAGCAGGTGGTTCTTAGCGATCTTGCCGTCGTGAATAATCTGCTCGTAATCCCAACGCAAACGCTGGTCCATCGAGCCGTCGTCTTTCTCCAGCTTGTCTGCTGCAAACAGACCAGCTTCGATACGCAACGCTAGGTCGACTTCCTGCTCAGCATTCAGCAGGGCAACCTTACCGATCTGCTTCAGGTAATCCTTGACTGGGTCGGCGGTTGCGCCGGCAACCATGACCTGCTGCTGCGGGGCATCGTCATCACCGGTGGACAGGGTAAAGCCTTTGGAGTCGTCCTCAGGCTTAGAATCGGCACCATTCTCGGGACCCTCTTCGCCTTCGGCCACCGCTTCGGTTGATTCGTCCTGCGCTGCATTATCTGCAGCTACCTTTTTGGTCCGAGGCTTGGCCTTGGTAGCACGCTTTTTCGCCACAGAATTTTCTGCAGTTGCCTCGGTCTCGTCGACCTCAACTTCAGTTGCTTGACGATTAGCGTTCGTCTCAGAAGATGACACGAATAACCTTTCTAACGATGCGTTCCGGATGCACCTGCCGGTAACACCACTATGACCCTGTCAAGTCCGATGACGTCTAATCAATGACTAAACGCCGCAGGGCTGGCACATTGTAATCAACGCTTCAAGCCCGCCTTATGTTCCCAAAATCCGTAGATTTCAGGCAAAGGCAATTCGAACCTAACCGGGTCTGTTATCTCATTATCCACGAATTACCACCAAGACACCACTTGAGACACTCTCCCCATCGACCTTTCAGGAAAAGTTTGCGCGCCATGCACGTAGCTGATCGGTAGCCCAAGCAGGCATTACCCCGTGTTCCATGAGCCGTTGCAGAAGCCCCGCTAGTTCATATTCTGCGTTCTCCTTCACTGCTTGTTCCAGGAGGACCAATGCCATTGAGCCCCGACCCCTCGCCCATTCAACCCACGCTAATAAGCAAAGTAACGCTTGTCTTGGCTCTCCTTGAGCAACCCCTAAAAGATCACGGGATATCGCCCACAATCGATCTATACGTTCCCAGTCTGGCGCGTACCAGCCACGCCCCAACAAGTAATCCGCCAACGGAGCGATCGCACCCTCTCGTTCATCGATAGAGATTCCAAAGAGGACATCTAGCGCGCTTTCCAATCCCTCGCCCGCCAAAAAAGGCAGCAAGTCCCGCACAAGCTTTGTGTCCAATGAAGCAACGTGAATTGAAGCTCGCGCGGGATCTGCATGAAGTTTTGCCGTTGCTTCGGTGAAGGGCAAAGACAGCGATTCATGCCATGCCTCCAGCGACAACATGATGTTGGTTTCCTGCGTGCTGGCCACTTGTTGTATTTCCTGGGCGTTCGACCATTTTGGTATCCCGGTGCCATCCCACGGTTTCTCCAGCGGGGCTGATCCTGCCAACACCATGGACAGGTTCGTCTCATTCGTATCGAGAGCAGGAACAATCTGAAGAACCGGATCTTCTGCGCTGTCATAGTCCCAGATTCTCGAAAACTGCCGACACCACGCATGCCGCAATCCAATTGTTTGACGCGCCAATGCGACTTCAAGCTCAGAAATGAGGTTCGCGAAGGGCACACGGTTATCCTCATTCGCATCGTCTGGGGCGTAGACCACCACAGCAATGTCCTTGATATTGGGAATCCGTTGCAGCAAGCGAGTTACCTGAGTGATCCACATTTTTAGATCAGATAGGTTCTCTGTTGGTGGAAGGTCTACCCTGAGCGTTGCTTCGAGCCGATCATCGTCGACGAGTAGCAACACAACAGAATTCTTTGGATGAAATCCCAGGGCATGTGGAACATAGGCCAAGATGTCCCGGTAGCTGGACAGTGAAATTGGATGGCGTTCTGGAGTAGTTGTCATGCACCCACGGTGCTAGAAATTGAATCTTACAACTCAACTACCTCAACCAATTGTGGAGAACCGCAGCACCCCAGTGACTGGTCCTATTGCTCCGCCAAAAAACGTCGTGCTTTGCGACGTTCAATCAACATGAAAGTAATGCCCACAGCAGCCATGACAAATTGGAATGACAACGCGATGCGGAATGATCCGAGGTTGTATAGCTCTCCGGTGGAACCGTCAGCTTTGTTCAGCATGTCCAGGATGAATCCGATGACATAAATGGTGATGAACGCACCAACAAAACCGCCGGTGTTTACTAACCCTGTTGCCGTCCCCAATACTCGTGGTGAGTTAAAGGTTCGCGCGAAATCGAATCCGATGACTGAAGCAGGTCCACCTGCTGCAACGGTAATCATCAAGACGATTAGTACCCACAGTGGAGCTTGTCCCGGCCACAGCAAAACTACGGCCCAGAGCGCCAGCATTAAACCGATGACGCCTAACGCGTAGTTTGAGCGGTGTTCTGCGTGGCGTGCGGTGAGGGCACCGAGCATGGGCCCAACAACAACTGCGACAACAACGAAGATCGACATCAATCCTGAAGCCAGCGAGCTGTCCAGTCTCTGTCCTTCAACGAGAAATGGGTAGCCCCAGGTCATCATGAAGGTGTTGATCATAAATGCAGTGGTGAAGTGCGTCCAGAAACCTAGCCGGGTGCCAGGTTGTTTGAGCGCTTGAACAATACGTGAGTCTGAAGAGTGCGTTCCTTGTCCCGGGCCGGTCCAGCTGTCGCCATTACGGACAAAGGCGATGGTGGTGATGAAGGTGGCGAAGGCGAATCCGGACATGGCCGAGAAAGCTGGGGACCACCCGACGTTGAGCAACATCATGTGAAAAGGGAATATACTGATGAGTTGGCCTAGTTGGCCAAACGTTCCGGTGAGCTGAGTGAGGACCGGAATTCTTGATCCGGAAAACCACAGTGGCAAGAGTTTGAGCACAGATACGAATACCATCGCATCACCCATGCCAACCATGACACGGCCAATCAACCCCATGGGAACGTTCACCGAGATGGCGAGGAAGGCCTGACCGGCGGCCATCAAGAAAGCGCCACAGGTGATTAAGATCCGGGGACCGAACTTATCGAGGAGCAATCCGACCGGCACTTGCGCACCAGCATAGACTATGAGCTGGACGACGGAGAACGTCGCAAGGATTTGAGCACTGGCATGAAAACGTTCTGTCGCTTCAATACCAGCCACACCAAAACTAGTGCGCTGCGATATTGCGGATATATAGGCCAGAATTGCGAAGCCGTAAACCAACCACGCCTTGCCAGAATTTAGATGCGGTTGACTCACTAGTCTTGATCACCTGATGACGTATCGTCTTGTCCGTTCCTTAGCCAATCATCAGTATTTTCGATGGCGGCCAAGAAGTCTTCAGCACTTGCGCCCAATTCTTCGGCGTTTGGCATTTGTTTGTCTTCATCGAGCAATAGCGAACGTGGCTCATGTTCTTGAACATGCGCATCAAAACGTTCTTCAAATCCGTCAACCATCTGCCGAACGTCGTTATTAGCTTCCAGCTGTTCGGCCAATTGTTGCTCAACCAGACGCGCAGCTTCGCGCAATTTATCCGTTGGCAGTGCAAGTTTCAGGGCAGCACCGACATACTCCAAGGTGGCCACAGCCACTGCCGGGTATTCCGATTCTGCCAGATAATGCGGGGTGTGTAAGGAGTAGCCGACGATGTCACGCTCCACCTCAGCCATGCGGATTTCCAGCAATGAAGTAATGCCCGCAGGGGACTCTACGGTGGGGCTCCAGGTGGAGATGTTCTCGATGAGATCCTTACGATTTCCGTGAGCGGTCACGCCAACTGGCCTGGTGTGCGGAACCGGCATTGGCAAGGAAGCCGTACCAACAACAAGCGAAACGTTAAAAGCCTCAATAAAGCTCAAGATTTCGGAGATGAAGCGCTCCCACTTGAGGTCTGGTTCAACCCCGGTGAGGAACCAGAAATTGCGGTCCATTTCGTCGGTCATCAAATAGATTTCGATGCGCGGTGCTTGATAACCGGCGAAGTGATCCCCAAGAAAAGTCAGTCGAGGTCGCTGCGAGGTGTAGGCAACCAGTTCGTCAGCGTCAAAGGTCGCAAAGAGTTTGGACTCAAGACGTCCAAAAAGTTCGTTGGTCACTTGGGAGTGGGTATGCCCCGCGTCGCTCATGGACTTGAGCAAGACATACATTCCAAGGCCTTGAAAGCGTGGATCATCCAAGTTCTCTGCGACCATCGTCATCAGCGATTCCTTGGACATTTTCTCCTCATTCAATTCCGAATACTCTCAAACCAGGTCCTGCGCCCGTAGACGCTACTTGTCACCCTACATTCTGGCTGACAGTCAATACTATCGCTTATGCACTTACGCTTGCTGTGAAGTGACGCACGATGAACTGATTCCTCGGATACCATCGGAGTTATAAAGATGTATTGCCTCTGAGCATGCATTACCTTCCGGATTACCATTCCGGAGTTCTAGACCTTGGACCCTACAAAGGCACAGAAGGAATGATTTTGTGATCAACTCAAGTGATCTCACTTTGAGCGCCATTGGCACCGACATCAAACGCAAGAGCGCAGACACCTTGATATTGGGTGTGTTGAAGAATGATGGAAAAGCAACCATCGTCGCTTCCCCCTTTACTCCGGAAACGACTTCATCTCTAGAGCAGTCGCTGACCGCTCTTGGCGTGTCGGGTAAAGCCGACGAAGTGACTTTGCTTCCCGGCGTCGAGGCTTCGAAGGCTAAGGTCTTGCTCTTCATCGGCTTGGGTGTTGCAGAATTGGCTGACCTGACCGATGAACTGTTGCGTCGCGCTGCCGGTTCAGCAGCTCGACAGCTATCCAACGCTAAAACCGCGATCTTCGCCCTGCCTTCGGATAGTGTCGAGCAAGTGGCGGCTATCGCTGAAGGTATCGCCCTCGGTAGCTACCGTTACGAAAATCAGCGGTCGAAGAAGAGCGAGAAGCCGGTACTCGCCGATGCACAAATCGCCACCGCAGTCGCAACTTCAAAGGATCTGCCGGCAGTGCTCAAGCGTGCTGCGGTCCTGGGTCGTGCCGTACGTGGAACCCGCGATCTGATCAACACCCCAGCAAACCTGCTCTACCCAGAATCTTTCGCAACCGCAGTCAAGGACTACTCCAAGTCATTGCCGCTCAAGGTCACGGTCTTCGACGAGAAGCGTCTGGCTAAGGACGGCTTTGGCGGTTTGCTTGGCGTCGGTGGTGGTTCAGTACGTCAGCCTCGAATGGTTAAGGTCGAGTACTCCCCTGCCAAGGCAACCAAGCATATTGCACTCATCGGTAAGGGCATCACCTTTGATACCGGTGGTACCTCTTTGAAGCCTGCCGCTGGTATGCACGCCATGAAATCGGACATGTCTGGCGCTGCCGCGGTATTCCAGAGCATCGCAGCCGTCGCAGAGTTGGGCCTGAACGTCAAGGTCACCGCATGGCTATGCCTGGCAGAAAACATGCCAGGCGGCGCGTCCACCCGTCCGGGTGACGTACTGACGATGTTCGGTGGTAAGACTGTTGAGGTCTTGAACACCGATGCCGAGGGCCGCTTGGTTATGGCTGATGGTTTGGCCGCAGCAAGCTTGGAAAAGCCAGACGTCATGATCGATATTGCTACCCTGACTGGCGCACAGATGCTTGCTTTGGGTCTACGCACTGCCGGCATCATGGGCAACGAGCAGGTACGTGATGATCTGGTTGCAGTATCAGACAAGGTCGGCGAATTGGCTTGGGCCATGCCGCTTCCGGAAGAACTGCGTCCAAGCATTGAGTCGCAGGTTGCAGACCTCGCCAACATTGGTGAGCGCATGGGTGGCATGATGACCGCGGCAGTCTTCTTGGAAGAATTTGTTGGCGAGGTCGACGGCAAGAAGATCCCTTGGGCACATATCGACTTCGCTGGACCAGCGTTCAACGAAGGCAGTGCCTGGGGCTACACCCCGAAGAACGGTACTGGTTCGCAGGTTCGCACGCTTGTAGCGTACGCAGAACAGCTGGCCGCAAACTAATGACCGCATAACTGCCCACGATATTCGGGCAGAATTGCAAGAATCCCGCATCCCGGCATCATCGTGTCATAGCGCTTGATGCCGGGAACGGACTAAAAATAAGAGACATGCCTGACTTTTACGCCCGCGAAGGTGACTCTAGCCGGTTCGCGGTACTAAGGTAAGTTTTGAAACATCACCGCGGATCAATGGTGCGCGCCCACTAGCGTCACGCTCCCAAAGATCTGCGACCGATCCCCTGGTCGGCCAAAGCCGGCCACACTTAGCGAATACGAGGGAGCGTTCACGTGGCCGATTCGGCAGCAACGCAAGAATTTGATGTCCTCATCCTCGGCGGTGGATCCGCTGGATACTCGGCAGCATTGCGTGCCATCCAGCTGGGCTACACCGTTGGATTGATTGAAAAGGAAAAGCTGGGTGGCACCTGCCTGCACACCGGCTGCATCCCAACCAAGGCTTACCTGCACGCAGCAGAGTTGGCAGAAAACGCTCGCGAGGGTGCCAAGTACGGCATCAACTCCTCGCTTGAGTCCATCGACCTGGCTGGCGTGCGCAAGTACAAGGAAGGCATTGTTGCTGGAAAGCACAAGGGCCTGCAGGGCTTGCTCAAGATGAAGAAGGTCAACGTTATCACCGGTAACGGCCGCCTCATCTCGCAGGATTCCATCGACGTTGATGGCACTGTTTACAAGGGCAAGTACATCATCCTTGCCACCGGTTCCACCTCCAAGACTTTCGGTCTTGAAATCGGCGGTCGCGTACTGACCAGCACCGAAGCACTGAATATGGAAGATCTGCCAAAGAGCGCCATCGTGCTCGGTGGCGGCGTCATCGGCGTTGAATTTGCTTCCGTATGGAACTCCTTCGGTGTCGATGTCACCATCGTTGAAGGTCTTCCTTCGCTGGTTCCAAACGAAGACCCAGCAATCATCAAGACCTTGGAGCGTGCGTTCAAGAAGCGCGGCATCAAGTTCAACACCGGTGTCTTCTTCGAAAAGGTCGAGCAGGATGCCAACGGCGTCAAGGTCTCCCTGGCTGACGGCAACGTACTGGAAGCAGACATCGTTCTGGTTGCAGTCGGCCGCGGTCCAGTGACCGAAGGCTTGGGCTTTGAAGAGCAGGGCATCACCATCGATCGCGGTTTCGTGATCACCAACGAGCGTCTGCACACCGGCGTCGGCAACATCTACGCCATCGGCGACATTGTCCCAGGCGTACAGTTGGCACACCGTGGCTACCAGCATGGTCGCTTCGTAGCTGAGGAAATCCACGGCCTGAAGCCAACCATCATCGAGGACATCAACATCCCGAAGGTGACCTTCTGCGAGCCAGAGATTGCTTCGGTTGGCTACTCCGAGCCAAAGGCTAAGGAGAAGTTCGGCGCCGATCAGATCGAAACCACCGAATACAACCTCGCCGGTAACGGCAAGTCTTCGATCCTGGGCACCAGCGGCCTGATCAAGATGGTTCGCGTCAAGAACGGTCCAATCGTGGGCGTTCACGGCATCGGCGGTCGCATCGGTGAGCAGATCGGTGAAGCTCAGCTGATCGTGAACTGGGAAGCATACCCAGAGGACGTTTCCCAGCTGATCCACGCGCACCCAACTCAGAACGAGTCCCTCGGCGAAGCTGCGATGGCTCTCGCCGGTGCTCCACTGCACGGCTAATAGGCTTTCCCCAACTAGGCAGCGCGTTGTCAACGCGCTGCCTAGTGCACAAAGCTCGGAGGCACAGCCTCCAACCACAATTCAAGATTTAAAAACCAAGGAGATACGGGACGATGTCTGAAACCGTAAACCTACCCGCACTGGGTGAAAGTGTTACCGAAGGTACGGTAACTCGCTGGCTGAAGCAGGTTGGCGACCGTGTAGAGGTAGACGAGCCGTTGGTGGAAGTTTCCACCGACAAGGTAGACACTGAAGTTCCTTCGCCAGTTGCCGGCGTCATCGAGGAAATCTTTGTTGCAGAAGACGAGGACGCTGAGGTTGGCGCTCCCCTCGTTCGCATTGGTGATGGATCCGGTTCGGGCGAGGCTGCACTAGCTGCCCCAGCTGCTGAAGAAGCACCAGCTCAGGCAGAAGCTCCAGCGGCACCAGCTGCTGAAGAAGCACCGGCTGAAGAAGCGGCACCTGCCGCTGCACCTGCTGGTTCCGCTTCGGGCACCGAAGTTACCTTGCCCGCACTGGGCGAATCGGTAACCGAGGGCACCGTGACCCGCTGGTTGAAGGAAGTTGGCGAGGAAGTCGCCGTCGACGAGCCACTGCTCGAAGTATCCACCGACAAGGTCGACACTGAAGTTCCTTCGCCAGTTGCCGGCACCCTGCTGGAAATTCGTGTTCCCGAAGACGAGACCGCTGAAGTTGGTGCAGTTCTCGCAGTGATCGGTGCTGCAGGCGCTGCTCCTGCCGCTGCCCCAGCGAAGGAAGAAGCACCAGCACCTGCTGCTGCTCCAGCCCCGGTCAAGGAAGAGGCTCCAGCCGCTCCTGCCCCTGCCGCACCAGCTGCACCTGCAGCACCGGCTCCAGCAGCCCCAGCACCAGCTGCCGCTCCGGCGCCAGCGGCTGCAGAGGCAAACAACGAGTCGGGCTATGTCACCCCACTGGTCCGCCGTTTGGCTAACCAGCACGACATTGACATCGCTTCGGTCAAGGGCACCGGCGTTGGCGGTCGCATCCGCAAGCAGGACGTGCTTGACGCCGTCGCTGCCAAGGAAGCTGCATCCGCTCCAGCAGCCGCAGCAGCAACCCCAGCTGCAGCAAAGCCAGCGGCACCAGTAGTCGAGGCTTCCTCGCTACGCGGTACCACCGTCAAGGCTCCACGCATCCGTCAGGTTATCGCCCGTCGAATGCGCGAATCGCTGGATATCTCGACTCAGTTGACCCAGGTCCACGAGATCGACATGACCCGCATCGTGAACCTGCGAGCCAAGGCCAAGGCCGGCTTCAAGGCCACCAACGGTGTCAACCTGACCTACCTGCCATTCATCGCCAAGGCTGTTACCGAGGCACTGAAGGCTCACCCATCGGTGAACGCCAACTACGATGAAGAAAAGCAGGAGATCACCTACCACAACGCCGAGCACCTCGGCTTCGCGGTAGACTCCGAAAAGGGCCTGCTGGTTCCTGTTGTCTCCAACGCTGGCGATCTGAACCTTGCTGGCCTGGCCAACAAGATCGCTGACGTTGCAGCACGTACCCGTGGCAACAAGATCGGTCCAAACGAGCTCTCCGGCGGCACCTTCACCATCACCAACATTGGTTCGGTAGGCGCCCTGTTCGATACCCCGATCATCAACCAGCCAGAGGTCGCCATCTTGGGCACTGGCGCTATCGTGAAGCGTCCAGCGGTCATCACTGATGCCGAGGGCAACGACTCGATCGCCATCCGTCACATGATGTACCTGTGCCTGACTTACGATCACCGTCTCGTTGACGGCGCCGATGCAGGTCGATTCCTGCAGACCGTCAAGGCTCGCCTTGAGGGTGGCGCTTTCGAAGGCGATCTGGGGCTCTAAGCTCTAAAAAGCTCTTCTAGCTACAGCGATGATCGCCCCTACCGATGTTTCGGTAGGGGCGATCATCGCTTTTCTACGTTCAGTCGAATTTGGATTAGGCTAGGAGTATGGATTTCCTGAAACTCATTTTAGTATTTGTGCATATTCTTGGAGCGGGCGCGATTTTTGGCGGCTGGCTGGCAAACTTTAAGACCCCCACCGTCAATGTTTGGCAGTGGTACGGTGCTCTGGTCCAGTTGATTACTGGTCTGGCTTTGGTAGGTATCGCTGAAGCTGGCACCGATCCGGTCAACCACGCAAAAATTGGCGTAAAACTTGTTATTGCAATCGTCATCGCAGTGGCAGCATTTATCGGACGCAAGAAGGTCAAGGCTGGCGAAGAAGTTTCGACCGGCATCGCCCACGCAGTTGGTGGCATGGCTTTCATCAACATCGCAGTAGCCACACTCTGGTCCTAAGCTTCATAAGGACTATCTGGGAACCGCGGTCAAATGTACTGAGCATACATTTGGACGCGGTTCCTTCCTTTAATGGCGTAGAACTTTGCCTATCGTCCAACCTTTATCGGAGAGCACTAGTTCTATTTCAATCCTCTGCGTCGCGGTGGCTTTGACCGTGTGAATCGCTTGGCCTTTTTGATCCACGTAGTCATACTCCCCTTGACTTGAATCTGCGCTCAAAATCACCGTATTACCTTGCCCTCTGGCGACGACTGAAACATTCTCTAGATGCGTTTTTAAGCCACGAAAATTCAAATCCATATCACGCAAAGTGGCAATAGTTTCTTGATCTCTTTTCAACTGCTCAGAACCCGCAGCGTAGATAGTCTTCAAATCACGGCTCGATAGCTTACTCATCGCAGCATCACGTCGTTGTGTCAGGCTGAGGAAGGCCGATACTATCGTGTCCTGCTGAAACGCACACGCGGGAACTTCAGCAACATCATTGATACGACACGTAGATTCGCCAGGAACCTCGATCACCTGCTCCGTGTCGGATGCAGTTGCTGCCACGAGATGATTTACGCCGACAAGGCTGCCTGCTATGACCGCAATGCCCAGGACAACCGCGCCTACAACCTTCATCGCGCCGGGCGTGCTTCGAAGCCGATGAACTTCCCATCCTTCATCCGCTTCCTGCTTAACGTTAGAAGTTTTTACAGCCTTTTGCTTTGCCCGCTTTGGTCGCCGACGCCCTTGCCCCACTTCTGGGTGAATAGTTTCCATCAGATGCGTTGCATCCGAGGAAACATGGCCCTCCCATCGAATTGCTTCAGCACTAGCGCTTGCAAAGAGCGTTCGCGCAAATTGCTCGGCGCTGGGCCGTTGACTCGGATCCGTACTGAGGCACTCGATCAGAAGTTCTTGAATGATCCGTGGGATGCTCGGAAACTGTACGCGCACTGGCGGACGAATGAGCTCTTCATCTGGGGGCCTTCCAGACAGAAGAAACCATAAACACGCGCCCAGAGAATAGACGTCCTGCTCTCCTGTGGAAACTTCGCGCACCCCTGGAGCAATCTCTGGAGCCATAAACCCCGGCGTCCCGGCCCCGGAAGACTCGAGTATCCCGGACGTAGTCTCCTGAAAGTCAATGATTTTTGGCATCCCGCTTGCAGTTAGCAAAACATTGGACGGTGAGATGTCACCGTGTCGAAAACCAGCAGCATGCATAGTAGAAAGTGTTTGCGCAACCGGAGCCAAGGCAGTGATACATTCTCCCAAACTGAACACACCACGGCTGCTCACGAGATCACCGATGCTACCGCCAGGACAGTATTCCATGATCAATCCATCACCCAACTGAGTGCTGAGCGTGCCGTAAAAATCAACGACATATTTCCTCGACTGCGTAACCGAGTTTTGCCTCAAGGAGGAGACATCTTCCATAGTCAAACTTAGTTTTAACACCATGTAAGTTTGGTCACTCTCCCTGCGCACCAACCAGACTTTACAAGGTGACTTGGCGCTTAAGGGTCTAACAGTGACATGCCCCGGGGCCATTGGCCACGCTAAAACATTTGTTGATTCATCCATAGCTCTGTTGTAGAGCAAAATTAGAAAACACAAGTTCGTTATCCACAGGTTTAACGCCCTCAATCGAATTAGCGACCAGCGTTACAACGGCGTAGGGTAACCCTCATGGCGATCGAATTCGAACGAGTCGGACTAGGCTCAAAATTTGTGCCCTACATGGAAGCTTGGGACTACCAGATCCAACTGCATGATGCGGTAGCCGCGGACGAACAGTCCCCGAAAGTCCTGTTCCTAGAGCACGAAGCGGTATACACCGCAGGCAAGAGAACTGAACCAGAAGATCTTCCCTTAGACGGAACCCCTGTCGTAGATGTAGATCGAGGCGGCAAGCTCACCTGGCACGGCCCCGGACAACTAATCGGTTATCCCATCGTCAAACTGCGCAAGATGAGCGCAATTCGGCTTTACGTGGAAACTATCGAGGAAGCGCTGATCAACGTAGTCAGCGACATGGGCATTCCCACGACACAGATCAAAGGTCGATCTGGCGTTTGGGTTCCGGGAAAAAACGGCGAGCAAGATCGAAAGATTGCAGCAATCGGGCTTCGTATCAGCCATGGTGTCACCATGCATGGCTTTGCGCTGAACTGCTCTAATGAATTAGCAGCCTACGAGCAGATCATCCCGTGCGGAATCACCGATGCTGGCGTCACTTCCATCTCCCAAGAGCTAGGAAAAACCGTCACACCAGAAGATGTTGTTGACCGAGTACAGAGCGAACTCGAACGTCTTCTCACCCCACAAGTCGTCTAGACAATCATTCCCTCCAAAAGAAAGAGCCGATAATGAGCGTCGCACCTGAAGGCCGTCGTATGTTGCGGGTTGAAAAGCGCAATGCTGCCGTACCCGTGGAGCGCAAGCCCGAGTGGATCAAGGCCAAGTTGAACATTGGTCCTGAATACGTAGGCCTGAAGAATCTCGTGCAGTCTGAAGGATTGCACACCGTCTGCGAAGAAGCAGGCTGCCCAAATATCTTCGAATGTTGGGAAGACCGTGAAGCGTCTTTCCTTATCGGTGGTTCCGAGTGCACCCGCCGTTGCGATTTCTGCCAGATCGCTACCGGCAAACCATCCCCTATCGATCGCTCCGAACCTTTTAAGGTTGCAATGAGCGTCAAGAAGATGGATCTGCGCTACGCGACTGTAACTGGTGTAGCCCGTGATGACCTCGAGGATGAGGGCGTGTGGCTGTATGCCGAGACGGTTCGCCAGATTCACAAGATGAACCCAACTACGGGTGTTGAGTTGTTGATCCCAGACTTCACCGGCAAGCCAGAAAACCTGGATGCCATTTGCGATTCCGCTCCCGAGGTTTACGCCCACAACGTGGAGACCGTTCCTCGTATCTTCAAGCGCATTCGCCCGGCCTTCCGCTATGACCGCTCCTTGGACGTCATTTCTCACGGTCGCAAGCGAGGACTCATCACCAAGTCGAACCTGATCTTGGGTATGGGCGAAACGCGCGAAGAAATTTCTGAAGCCATGCGCGATCTCTACGAGGCCGGCTGCGACCTCCTGACTTTGACACAGTATCTACGCCCTACCGATCTTCACCTTCCTGTCGATCGTTGGGTTACCCCACAGGAATTCATTGAACTACAGCAGGAGGCAGAAGAAATCGGCTTCGCCGGTGTCATGTCTGGTCCGCTGGTTCGTTCTTCTTACCGTGCAGGTCGCTTGTGGGCTGGCGCCATGCGTAAGAAGGGGCGCGAAATCCCTGAGGCTCTCTCGCAGATTGAGTCCTCCGGTAACACCCGTCAGGAAGCTGCTTCATTGATCAAGTAATGATCAAATGAGTGCGTTCCAGACCACGACCCCGTAGCCCGATGGCAACTTTGACATCATGGCTTCGGGGTCGTGGTCTGTTGACATCGTCCCGTTGTGCTTCAAATTTCCTTCGTTAGCTGACGCGACTTAGAACTATCGTCAACATCGCGTAGAATTAAGGAACTATGGCCAAAAACTCCGACAACGACGCTGCTGCGCAATCAAAGCGCGGTTTGTTTTCGCGTAAACCAAAAGCTGAGAAGAAGAACAAAGAACCAGGTCGATTGAAGCAAATCGGCCAAGTCTTCCAGATGACGCGCCGCAACGACCCGATGGTCGTTTGGTGGATGGCACTGGCAGCCTTGGCAGTAATCGCGGTCTGCTTGGTTATCGGTATCTTGATCAACAACTGGATCACCATGTTGATCATTGCTATTCCGTTGGCTCTTCTTGCGGCAATGTTCATCATGTCCCGTCGCGCTGAAAAAGCTGCCTTCTCCCAACTTGAAGGACGCCCAGGTGCTGCCGGTGCAGCCATGAGCGTTCTGCGTCGTGGATGGATCCTCAAGCAGGAACCAGTCGCCTACAACCGCCACCAGGACTTGGTTTTCCTTGCCATTGGCCGTCCAGGCGTCGTCTTGGTTACTGAAGGACCTAAGTCGCGAGTACGCGAATTGGTAACTTCCGAGCGTAAGCGCATTGCTCGCGTTCTGCCGAACGTACCAGTACACGTAATCAACGCTGGCCAAGACGAAGACCAGACCAGTTTGGTTAATGTCAGCAAGGAAATGAAGAAACTTCCTAAGTCCATCACCAAGCTTGAAGTCACGGCCATCGACAAGCGTCTAAGCACGCTGACCGCAAACCGTTTGCCTATCCCGAAGGGCGTGGATCCGAACCGAGTTCGGCCGAACCGTCGCGCTACTCGCGGTCGCTAAAAACCTCATAAAAATATCGAAGCCGCAACAGGATTTCCTGTTGCGGCTTCGATATTTTTCTGTCTTTAACTTATCTGATGTTGACCAAGATTGTTTTCGGAAGTCTGTCGTGAAGACCCCGCTGATCTTTATCGGTAACGAAAACCGGAATCGCCAGGCAAAGCAATAATGAGCGACTCAAACCTTGCAGAGGCTTCACAGCCGTGCCGTCCATGGACTGCACTTGGAGGCCAAAGGTGCGGTGACCAATTGTGTGGCCAGTGAATCCCACGCCAATAATCTGACCAGCACAAAACAGTAGCAACGTTGCAAGATCACTGAAATTGAAGAGCCACCAGCTCAGAAGCATTGATAGGCCCCAGTCAATGAACAAGGCGCCGAGCCTACGAGGGAAACGGCCAATTGACCCTGGTCCGCTCTCCGGACGACCTAAGTCCTGCCCCGGCCATTGTTGCGAGTTATGTTGTGGCGGGCCTTCGAGCCACGAACTAAAGTCTTTTCTTTCCACCTACCTAGTCTATCGAGGGATTCTGTGCACTCGTTTTATCGTCCTGAATACCCTGATCAGACCGACTAAGATTCCGAGTCAGTATGTTACGAACTGCATCATGCCAGATCAGCGGGATACGACACGCCCGGACATCGGCTCTGTAACAGGCTGGAAACAATAGAGACACCATTCAGAAATGGATAGTGGGTAAGCTCTATATGTAAGCAAGGGAACCAGATAGGACCTTCTATCTGATCGTTCTGTTTACCAAATCTCATATCTCACCAGGGAGTAACCTGCACATGTTTACCAGTCCAGAAGAAGTCTTGGCATACATTGCCGAAGAGGACATCAAGTTCGTCGACATCCGTTTCACCGACCTTCCAGGCGTTCAGCAGCACTTCAACGTGCCCGCCAAGTCGGTCGATGCTGACTTCTTCGTCAACGGCCAGCTCTTTGATGGTTCTTCCATCCGCGGCTTCGCTGGCATCTCTGAATCAGACATGCAGTTGACCCCTGATGTCACCACCGGTTTCATCGATCCATTCCGCATCGAAAAGACCCTGGCATTCAACTTCTCGATCATCAACCCACGTACCGGTGAGCCTTACCACCGTGACCCACGTGGCGTTGCTGAGCGTGCAGAGGCTTACCTCGAATCCACCGGAATTGCAGACACCGCATTCTTCGCTCCAGAAGCAGAATTCTTCATCTTCGAAGACGTTCGTTACGAGTCCAAGCCAGAAGGCGCGTTCTACAAGATTGACTCGGACGAGGCTCCTTGGAACACCGGCCGCAAGGAAGAAGGTGGCAACCAGGGTTACAAGACCGCTTTCAAGGGTGGCTACTTCCCAGTTGCACCAACCGACAAGCAGGCTGACCTGCGCGACGCAATCTGCGTAGAGCTAGACAACGCTGGCCTTGAGGTTGAGCGTAGCCACCACGAAGTGGGTGCTGCCGGCCAGGCTGAAATCAACTACAAGTTCAACACCATGGTTCACGCTGCTGACGAGCTGATGCTCTTCAAGTACATCGTCAAGAATGTGGCTGACGCTTGGGGCAAGTCTGCAACCTTCATGCCTAAGCCTGTCTTCGGCGATAACGGTTCGGGTATGCACGTTCACCAGTCGCTGTGGACCGCTGGCGAGCCACTGTTCTACGACGAGAAGGGCTACGCTGGCCTCTCCGATACGGCTCGCTGGTACATCGGTGGCCTGCTCAAGCACGCTTCGGCAGTGCTGGCATTCACCAACCCTACCGTGAACTCCTACCGTCGACTGGTCAAGGGCTTCGAGGCTCCAGTGAACATGGTTTACTCGCAGGGTAACCGTTCGGCTGGTATCCGTATCCCAATCACCGGTTCGAACCCTAAGGCTAAGCGCATTGAGTTCCGCGCGCCAGATGCTTCCTCGAACCCATACCTGGCTTTCGCAGCTCAGCTGATGGCTGGCCTCGACGGAATCAAGAACCGTATCGAGCCTGCAGAGCCAATCGATAAGGACCTCTACGAGCTTCCTGCCGAGGAAGCCAAGGACATCCAGCGCGCTCCTGAGAGCCTGGAAGAGGCACTGAAGGCCCTGGAAGCCGACCATGACTTCCTGCTTGAAGGCGGCGTCTTCACCGAGGACCTGATCTCCACTTGGATCGAATACAAGCGCGAAAACGAGATCAAACCACTGAGCCTGCGTCCAAACCCATACGAATTTGATCTGTACTACGGTTGCTAATCCCGATTCCGGATACATTTCGCAATAGGTAGCTAGAAGTTGGGCTTCACCACGGTGAGGCCCAACTTTTTTGTGCTTGATAGGCTACTAGCATGGATACTTCACAGTGGGTTAGCGTGCAACGCGAGGATGGCGAAACTGTCGGCTATCTCGAACCGTTGGCAGACGACTTCAGCAGTGTCCTGCCTCGCAATGTTCTCGGTCATGCTATCGATGATCCCACTGAATATCTCCAAGGCGAAGAACTGCTCCAAGAACGCGGAATCGGCGAGCTGATGCACCCGTGGATACTTGATGCTCAGCAAGGCGAGAGCACAAGCGAGCTGACGATCTTAGAACTCTCTGCTCATGGCATTGTCTTAGCCGACGCATTACATACCAAAGCACTGTCGCCAACACCTCGGATCCATGTTGACTGGCCCGATGTCACCGGGCGCCTAACACCTGCTATCCCCCGCGCTGCCAATAAATAAGTTACCGCGCCCAAAAATCTAAGCCGCGCTTCAGCTGTGTTTCTCTGCCAGGGCCTTTCCATAACGCCATCTGGTGATTTTTTGGGCCACCAACAGCAGTGGGTAGAGTATCCGCCATCCGATGTGATCTGAGGGTGCCGTCAATGAACGAATCTCCAAGAACACGTGCTGCGAACTTCGTACAAGAATGAAAGCTTCTTCACCACGAACCGGATGGCCACTACGGGTTGCATAGGCATAGCCCACCCTCGTTGCACTGCGCACCGTATCAACGACCTCTATGGGCTCATCAATAATAATCGGGCCCAGCCTAGCGTTGAGTCGAGGGCGTGTTCCGATCTGCACCGGATCGGCAGGGGTGACACTAAAACCGCTGCGCGTCTTGATTTCCCACCGAAGCAATGATTCTGCTGCTTCGCCCCAGAAGGCGTCCCCTGAGCCGAGGTAGTGACGGCGCTTCCAGACACGGAATTGGGAAGTAGTCGGAGCCCAATGTGTCTGCCGGATCTTGGTCAGCGACATGGGATTCTAGTCTTCGAATCCGTAGAAGCGCTGTTCAAAGATGATTCGTGCGTGGCGGGTGGCTCGCAGGTAATCCTCTTCAAGCTCTACTCCGAAGTGTGGCTCATAGCCGCACCATCTTGCTACTGCTTCCATGTCCCTTGAAGAGCTTGGCAACACGTCACTGGAGCGTCCTGAGGTAATGATTTCGGCGCTACGAATACGTGTTGCCAACCGCCAAGCGACTGCTAGTTGTTCACTATCTTCTTCGGTGATGGGCTTCAGCTTCGCCAGTTCTTCTAGGGCCTTCAAAGTAGAAGGAGTTCGAAGTGATTCATGTTGCCAGGCGTACTGTAGCTGATAGAACTGCACCAACCATTCAATGTCGGACAATGAGCCGCGTCCCAGTTTCAGGTGGCGGTTCGGATCGGCGCCCCGTGGCAGACGCTCAGATTCAACACGAGCCTTGATCTTACGGATCTCACGAATTTCGTTCTCGTCAAGACCTTTACCGTAGCGTACCGGCTTGATCAGTTCGATAAAGTCTTCGGCGAGTGATGCATCTCCAGCAAAAGGACGAGCTCTTTGTAACGCTTGTCGTTCCCAGACCTCAACCCAACGATCGTAATAGCTTGCGTAGGCATCGATGGATCGAACGAGGATTCCCTGTCGACCTTCAGGGCGCAGGTCAGAGTCGACCTTGAGTTTCACTTCAGCGGGTATTGCTGGTTTGAGTGGTTTGGAGGTCCATGAGACGAGTTCGGTCACCACGCGCAGAGCTTGCTCTTGAGCAGCTTGGGCTTCGGCTCCCGGCAACGGTCGTTGGACAAATAGAACGTCCGCATCGGAGCCATAGCCGATTTCCTTGCCGCCTTGGCGTCCCATGGCAATCACTGAAATGACAGCATGTTCGCCGTGTTTCTGGCGGTCAGCTGCCAGCAGCACTTGGAGGACACCATCAATCATGGCCCCATCAATATTCGAGAGGGCTTGACCCACCTCGTCAACGGACAGTAGCCCAGCTCCATCCGCCAGTGCGACACGTAGGAACTCTCGACGGCGGACCATCCTAATCATGCGTATGGCGCTCTCAGGCTGCTTGGTGCGATGGATGATCGAGAGGTTCTGCTGCAACAGGCTTTCAAGGCTCTGTGGCATCAAGGACGAATCAGAACCCAACCAAGCAGCTGCGGCCGGTTCATTAGCCAACAAATCGGTGAGGAACCGGGTATTCGACAGCAAATGACTTAGCCGTTCGGCGGCAGCGTTGGTATCGCGAAGCATGCCCAGGAACCAGTGTGATTTTCCGAGCGCTTCACTGAGTCGGCGGAATCCCAAGAGTCCGGCGTCGGGGTCAACACCTCGGGCAAACCAGTCTAAGAGCACGGGTAGTAGCTGTCGCTGTAGTGACGAACGACGGGAGACTCCCCCGGTTAACGCTTCAATATGTCGCATCGCGGCCTTGGGATCCAAATATCCCAGTGCACGAAGACGAGCCTGCGCGGATTCAGCGGTCAGCCTGACATCGTCTGCTGAGAGATTGGAGCTACTGACCAATAGTGGGCGATAGAAGATACGTTCGTGCAAGGAACGCACCATGCGCTTGGTTTCATTCCAACGACGCATGAGCTTTTCTGGGCTGGTAGGTTGCAGGTCTCCCGCACCACGAATCGAACGAGCCAAGACTCGCTGGGCATTCTCCACTCGCGGCATCAGGTGGGTACGCCGCAGTTGGCTTAGCTGAATTCTGTGCTCTAGTAAGCGCAGGAAACGATAAGAATCATCAAAATTCGTCGCGTCATCCCGGCCAATATAACCAATCTCGCTCATAGCGTGGATGGCCAGAGTCGTCGTTGGGATTTGAATATCGGGATCAACACGCCCATGAACTAGTTGCAGTAGCTGAACGGTAAATTCAACGTCTCGCAGGCCACCTGGACCCAACTTGATCTGCCAAGGAACATCTTCTTTGGCGATATTGTCACTGACTCTTCGACGCATGGCTTGGACAGATTCAACGAAACCATCTCGCTCAGAACTGGACCAGACCATGGGAGAAACCATGCGCTCATAAGAGCGCCCAAGTTCCTTGTCCCCAGCGATGCAACGGGCTTTGAGCAATGCTTGGAACTCCCACGAATGGGCCCACCGGCGATAGTAGGCTTCATGCGAGGAAAGGGTACGGGTCAGCGCGCCGTCTTTACCTTCTGGGCGCAGGTTGGCGTCCACTTCCCACAGCATTGGTTCTGGGCCTGGGACCATCAGCGCCCGAGCTGTGTTGCCGCAAATCACGGTGGCAATGGCCGCCGCCAGATCTTCATCAATTCCAGGGCCTGAACCGTGAACGTAAATTACATCCACGTCAGAGATGTAGTTTAGTTCTCGTGCCCCGCACTTTCCCATGCCAATGATGGCGATTTTTACGCGATCAACATCATCTGGATCATATTGTTCGCCTGCCTCAGCGCGGGCGATCGCTAGGGCACCTTCCAAGGCCGCCCCTGCCATGTCGGCTAACTCTGCTGCCACATTGGGGAGGATCCGCTGAGGGTTGCTTGCCCCTAGATCACGGTGAGCCAAAGAGAGCAGAGCCATCCGGTAACTTGTGCGCAGCCGTTGCCGGGCTTCCGCGCCGGTGATGGAGGAGACCCAATGTCCGCCGTTGGTACGCTGAGCATCGATGGACTCAAGCATGCTTTGAACCAGCTGCTCGCTGGTGGCTTGGGCGAATTCAGTAGACGGCGCCGTGTTGACCGTCTCTAGTGCCTGGGGGCAGCGGATCAGGAATTCGCCCAGGGCCGATGAGCTACCCAGTAAGCGCACGAGCCCCTGACAGCTCTCGGGGTCTTTGAAGATGTCGATGGCAGCTGGATGCCGGTCAACTAAACGCAGTGCGAGGAGCAACGCCTGATCAGGGTCGGGGGCATGCGCCATCTTACTCACGATCAATTGCGGATCAATCGGGGCCAATTCCTTTGATTGAAGGAATTTTTTGGCCCGTTCAATATCGCTGAAACCAGCGTTGATCAATGATCGTGAGGATATGTCCGACATGCTACTTCTTATTACTCCCACGAGCCGCCGTGTGCGAACACACGGCGACGTTTCTAGAGGATACTGAGGTTTTTGTTTAGCTCGTAGGGGGTAACAACCTGACGGTAGTCTTCCCACTCAGCCTTCTTGTTCGAGATGAAGGAGTTGAAGACCTGTTCGCCGAGAACCTCGGCCATGAATTCAGATTCTTCCATCACACGCAATGCGTCGTGAAGGCTACCTGGTAGTGGCACGTGGCCCGAAGCGCGGCGTTCGGCGGTTGACAAGTTCCATACGTCATCCTCGGTTGGCTCTTCGAGCTCGTAGTTTTCGCGAATGCCTTTAAGACCAGCACCCAACAAGCAAGCGTAGGCAAGGTAAGGGTTGGCTGCGGAGTCAATGCCACGGTACTCAACCCGGGCGCTTTGGCCCTTACCTGGCTTGTATAGCGGAACTCGCAACAGTGCCGAACGGTTGTTGTGACCCCATGAGCGATGGCTTGGGGCTTCTCCCCCGCCCCACAGGCGCTTATAGGAATTCACGTACTGGTTGGTGATCGCCGTCATTTCTGGTGCATGGTGCAAGATGCCGGCGATGAAGGAACGAGCTACATCTGAGAGCTGGTATTCACGACCGGCTTCAAAGAAGGCATTGCTGTCACCTTCGAAGAGCGAGAAGTGCGTGTGCATGCCACTGCCCGGGTGCTCTGAGAACGGTTTAGGCATGAACGTCGCGTGGATTCCCTTCTGCATCGCCATCTCCTTGATGACAGTGCGGAAGGTCATGATGTTATCGGCGGTCTGCAAAGCATCTGCATAACGCAGATCGATTTCATTTTGCCCGGGGCCGGTTTCATGGTGAGAGAACTCTACCGAAATACCCAGTGCTTCTAGAGTGGTCACCGATGCGCGACGGAAGTCTTGCCCAACACCGTCTGGCACATGGTCAAAGTATCCACCAGTGTCGATAGGACGTGGGCGTCCGTTGGCGTCCAGCTCTGCTGACTCCAGCAGGTAGAACTCAATTTCCGGATGCGTATAGCAGGTAAAGCCCATATCTGAGGCTACGCTCAGCTGACGTTTGAGAACCTGTCGTGGATCAGCGCTCGATGGCTGGCCCTCGGGAGTTAAGATGTCACAGAACATGCGTGAGGTAGGCTCGACCTCTCCACGCCACGGCAAGATCTGGAAAGTGGATGGATCTGGCTGAAGCAACATGTCAGACTCTGAAATCCGGGACAGTCCATCAATAGATGAACCGTCAAAACCCAGACCCTCTTCAAAGGCATCTTCAACTTCAGCAGGAGCCAACGCCACGGATTTCAGAGAACCAACGACGTCGGTAAACCACATTCGCACAAATCGAACATCACGTTCTTCAATGGTGCGTAGCACAAATTCCTGCTGACGATCCATTTTCCACCACCTTTGAATTCCTAATATCCGGCGCTGATCACGGCCGGTAAGAAAAATTGACCTGTGGCAACACTATATCGGTTCTGGCCGAGGCAACCAGTAAGCATCGCCCTGTTCAAGTACGATAAAGTCATTTTATGCCTCAACCTTACCTAGGGAATCCTGATAAAGGCCCGTCCCGCATCCGAATTCATCATCTACAACAGGCAAAAGATCGCAACGAAAAATTTGCCATGTTAACTGTTTACGACGTAATGATGGCTGAAATTTTTGATTCAGCAGGAATTGAGATCCTGCTGGTCGGCGACTCGGCAGCTAACACTGTTATTGGGTACGACTCAACCTTGCCGATCACTCTGGATGAAATGATCGTGTTTACCAAAGCTGTAGCCAATGGTGCCAAGCGCGCTTTGGTAGTAGCTGACCTACCCTTCGGCAGTTACGAGCAATCGCCTGCGCAAGCCGTTGAGACGGCTGTGCGACTCATGAAAGAGGGACGCGCACAAGCAGTGAAGATGGAGGGAACCGCACAGTACGCTGAGCACGTTCGCGCCATGGTTCTAGCTGGTGTGCCGGTCATTGGGCACATCGGTTTCACCCCTCAATCAGAGCACGCACTTGGTGGCTATCGGATTCAGGGCCGAGGCGATACTTTGGCTCAAATGAAAGAGGACGCACTAGCGCTACAAGACGCTGGCGCTTTCTGCATTCTTATGGAAATGGTGCCTAGCCCCGCAGCAGCTGAAATTGATGCGGCGTTGAATGTCCCTACCATCGGCATTGGGGCAGGCTCGTCTACCACCGGTCAGGTTTTGGTTTGGCAGGACATGCTTGGCCTGGGCGACCGACGCACCCCTCGCTTCGTGAAAAAGTATGCCGACCTTCGCGGTGTCATCACTCAGGCAGTAAGTGAATACCACCAGGATGTTCTCAGCGGCACTTTCCCTTCCGAAGAGTACGAATTCAAAGAATAAAGTCACTGGTGCAATAAGCTAAGGCGGTGCGTGGACTCGTCAAAAAGATGAGTCCACGCGCCGCCTTAGCTATCTCAGGAATTAGCTGAAGCCTACAGGTTACTGGTCGTCTTCCTCAGCTTCGTCCCACGCCTCATTGCGTGCCTGGACCTTGCTCATGGCCGTTTCTGCTTCCGCAGCTGAATCATAAGGGCCTAGTAGCTGCGACCAATCAGACTGAGGCCCCTTTTCCACGCTTTTGGTGGAAACGTTATACCAGTACTGTCCTTCACCGGGGGTGCCAGCTGAGCTCATGGGAAACTCCTCAATTCTTGGGTGTTACTTCCAACTACACGTTAGCTCAAGGCGCGAAAAATAGGTGGAATACCACCCTAGATCCGCCACGATCCTTAGCTGGCAATTGCCTAGGTGAAGTTAGAATATGAACTATGGCTACAGCTTCAACCGCACCCATTGGTAACCTCACCGCCGGCATCGTCTCACCTGAGCTTCCGGTCCCGAAACATATTCAACGACCTGAGTACGTAGGCAAAAAAGAGCCCGCAGAAAATACGGCGTCGGAAGTCAAGAGCCCAGAAGTTATTGAACGTATTCGCGTGGCATCCCGTATCGCCGCCCAAGCCTTGCAGGAAGTGGGCAAGGCTTGCCAGCCTGGAATCACCACCGATGAACTAGATCGTCTTGGGCACGAATTCTTGATGGATCATAATGCCTACCCTTCAACGCTCGGTTACCGGGGATTCCCTAAATCCTTGTGCTCTTCACTCAATGAAGTGATTTGCCACGGCATTCCTGATAGCACCGTGCTACAAGACGGCGACATCATCAACATTGACATCACTGCCTATATCGGTGGTGTGCATGGCGATAACAACGCAACGTTCTTAGTTGGCGATGTGGACGAAGAATCACGCCTACTGGTGGAACGCACGGAGAACTCGCTGAAGCGAGCCATCAAAGCCGTCATGCCCGGCCGTGAAATCAATGTGATTGGCCGTAGCATCGAAACCTACGCCAAGCGTTTTGGGTACGGAGTCGTCAAGGACTTCACCGGTCACGGTGTGGGAGAAGCCTTCCACTCGGGCTTGATCATTCCTCATTACGATGCAGCCCCTGCCTATAACACGCTCATTGAACCAGGCATGGTTTTCACCATTGAACCGATGCTCACCTTGGGAACCATTGAATGGGACATGTGGGCGGATGACTGGACGGTCACCACCAAGGATAAGAAGCGCACCGCACAGTTTGAACATACCTTGCTTGTCACCGACGATGGAGCGGAAATCTTAACTCTCCCGTAGGTAGCACGTACCGCAAAGGCCGGCAGCCACACCCCTTGATGGGGCAGATAAGGCTGCCGGCCTTTATCGTGTTGTATTCAAAGTTAGTCAGCGGTCAGTGGGCGCTGAGTACCTTGAGGAACGTTGCTTCGACGGTCACGTAGTCTTCCAATGGCACTCTCAAAATCCGTCAAGGACTGGAAGTTGTGATAAACGCTGGCAAATCGCAGGTATGCCACTTCGTCCAACCGAGACAGCGGTTCAAGGATGGCTAATCCAACCTGGTGCGCAGGGATCTCAGCGGCGCCAGAGGTACGGACTGCTTCTTCCACTTCTTGGGCGAGAACCGCCAAATCGTGATCGGTCACAGGACGTCCTTGGCAGGCCTTCCGCACACCGTTGATGACCTTGTTTCGAGAGAACGGCTCTACAGCACCAGACTGCTTGAGCACGCTGAGGCTAGCGGTCTCAGTGGTAGTAAATCGTCGAGAGCATGCTGTGCACTGGCGGCGCCTACGAATGGAAACGCCATCGTCAGCGACTCGGCTGTCGACCACACGGGAATCAGCATTTCGGCAGTACGGGCAATTCACGGCACCTCCATCTATAGCCAGCGAAGCATTCTCGAATAATCACGGGTGACGAGAATCCACTCATGTCACCTACCAGTTTAGCGCCTATTACGCTTTTCGCACTGCGACAGCATCGCCATGTGCTGGCAGGTCTTCGGCATTGGCCAAATTAATCACGTGCGCGGCGACATCACCCAGCGCGGACTTATTGTAATTAATGACCTGAATTGCTTTCAGGAACGTATTCACGTTCAGGCCAGAGGCGTGCAATGCTGTGCCGTTGGTAGGCAAGACGTGATTTGACCCTGCACAGTAGTCTCCAAGGGATACAGGGGCATACGGGCCGACAAAAATCGCACCAGCCGCGGTGATACGTGAGGCGGTGGTCTCTGGATCGCTAACCATGATTTCCAAATGCTCAGCGGCATAGGCGTTGCATACGTCGATGCCCTGCTGCAGATCCTTGACCAAAATGATGGCGGACTGCGTGCCCGACAGCGCTGCATGCACCCGTTCGGAGTGCTTAGTTGCAGCTACCTGCTTGACCAGTTCACTGCGTACAGCGGTAGCTAGTTCAAGTGAGTCGGTGACCAACACCGCGGCAGCGTTGACGTCGTGTTCTGCTTGGGAAATCATGTCGGCGGCTACGAAGCTTGGATCCGCCGTCTGGTCCGCAAGGATCGCAATTTCGGTGGGGCCAGCTTCAGCGTCAATGCCGACAACGCCTTTGACCAAGCGCTTAGCGGTTGCGACAAAAACATTGCCGGGTCCAGAGATCACGTCAACCGGGTCAATGCCGCCACGTTCGTCATCGGCCACTTCCACACCATAGGCGAAGGCCGCTACAGCTTGAGCACCTCCCATAGCGTGGACTTCGTCGATGCCCAACAGCTTGGCTGCAGCCAGAATGGTTGGGTGCGGTAGTCCCCCAAATTCTTTCTGCGGTGGGCTTGCCAGAGCGAGGGATGTGACGCCTGCGGCTTGTGCTGGAACAGTATTCATAATGACCGAAGAAGGGTATACCGCCAGGCCACCTGGAACGTACAAACCGACTCGTCGCACCGGAACCCAACGCTGTGTGACAGTGGCACCGTTGGCATAGTTCACCTGCGTGTCTTGCGGACGTTGAGCTGAGGCAAAGACACGGGCGCGGTCGATGGATTCTTCAAGAGCACGACGAACTTGCGGATCAAGTTCTTCAAGGGCCCGATCCAGTTCATGAGCTGGTACTCGGGTATGGTCCAGATCCACATGATCAAATCGCTTGGCAAGTTCCGTAAGGGTCTGCATACCACGGGCACGAACATCATCAATGATCTCCTGCACCGTCTGGCTCGCAGTCTGCGTGTTCATTTCAGGGCGTGGCAGATGAGCCTTGAGCTGTGCATAGCTCAAGGATTCGTTGCGCCAGTCGATGGTGGCGAGGTCTGAAAAATCTGTATCTGGAATAGTGCTCACACCTTTAGTTTAACGCCGAAGACCGGGTGAGGTTTTATTGATTACCTCACCCGGTCACTAAAGCCACTTTTACTTGAGTAGTTAGACTACCAAGTTAGTTGATTCCGAAAGCTACACGTCCAGACAATGTGGGCCGAGCAATACTTTCAAATCGCCAAAGAGCGCTGGGTTCGGATTAACCCGGAAGTTCATTCCCAAACGCATCAGCGAGGTCCCGCGGCTACCGGTGAGTTTGACACGCACTTCAGTGTTTCCGCTATGGGTACGCAATACGTCGCCCAATTTCTGCACTAGTGATTCGGTGGCCTTATGCGTCGGAATACCGATGACCACGGGACCACCATTGGCATCCTCGGAAATTTCAGGAATCATCATTTCCTGAGCATTCAACGTAATGGAACCATCGTCACGTCGCTGTACTCGTCCCTTTATGACCACAATCAGGTCATCAGCGAGGATTTCAGCAATTGGCTGGTAAGCCTGGCCGAAGAACATTACTTCCATGGAACCGGACAGGTCTTCGATCTCGCAACGCGCATAAGGATTGCCGCTCTTCTTGGCAATTCGTCGTTGCAAACCGGAGATCATGCCCGCAATCGAAATGATGTGCCCATCTTGTGGTCCATCATCTGAAAGCACATGGGTCACTGGCATATCGGCATACTGGTCTAGCGCTGAGCCAAGTCCCTGCAACGGGTGGTCAGAAACGTAGAGTCCCAGCATGTCGCGTTCGTAGGCAAGCTTTTCCTTTTTGTCCCAGTCAGGAAGGTCAGGAATGGCCACGTTCATCGATTCCGAAGCTTCTTCGGATCCCAACGCGCTGAATAGGTCAAACTGGTTGGCTGCTTCATTGCGCTTCACTTGAATAACCGAATCGACAGCTTCTTCGTGAATAGCCACCAATGCTCGGCGTGGGTGCTTCAGCGAGTCGAAGGCACCAGCCTTGATCAGTGATTCGATGGTTCGCTTGTTGCAGACCACTGCAGGGACCTTACCCAAGAAGTCACTGAAGTCGTTGTAATGCCCTCGTTCTTGACGGGCTTCAACAATTCCAGCCACCGCATTGGTACCGACGTTGCGAATAGCGCCCATACCAAAACGAATGTCCTTGCCAACAGGGGTGAAGTTCAACGCCGATTCGTTGACATCCGGTGGCAACACGGTAATACCGATATGTCGGCACTCATTGAGGTACAAAGCCAGTTTGTCTTTGTCATCACCAACTGAGGTCAGCAGAGCAGCCATGTATTCGGCGGGATAGTGCGCTTTAAGGTAGGCAGTCCAGTACGAAACCACACCATAAGCAGCGGAGTGCGCCTTGTTGAATGCGTAGTCGGAGAAGGGCAACAGAATGTCCCACAACGTCTGCACGGCAGCGTCGGAGTATCCGTTATCGTTCATACCCTGCTTGAAGCCAGCGAACTGTTTATCCAGTTCGGCTTTCTTCTTTTTACCCATGGCACGGCGCAAAATATCTGCCTGGCCCAAGGAGTAGCCGGCCAGCTTCTGCGCGATAGCCATAACCTGCTCTTGGTACACGATCAAACCGTAGGTACCGCCAAGAATTTCAGATAGGGGCTCTTCGAGCTCGGGGTGAATCGGGGTCACTTCTTGCAGACCCGTCTTACGCAACGCGTAGTTGGTGTGCGAGTTAGCGCCCATCGGGCCCGGACGGTACAATGCTATCACTGCGGAGATGTCTTCGAAGTTATCCGGGCGCATCATTTTCAGCAACGAACGCATCGGACCGCCATCAAGCTGGAACACGCCCAAGGTATCGCCACGAGCCAGAAGGTTATAGGCTTCGGGGTCCTCGATGGTCAGCGTTTCCAGGTCAATCTCGTCGCCGGTGTTGTACCGGATGTTTTCCAACGCGTCCGAGATGATGGTGAGGTTTCGAAGCCCCAAGAAGTCCATCTTGATCAGCCCCAGACCTTCACAGGTGGGGTAATCGAACTGGGTAATAACCTGACCGTCTTGGATACGGCGCATAATAGGCACGACATCAATGATCGGGTCGGAACTCATGATGACGCCTGCTGCGTGCACACCCCATTGGCGCTTGAGGCCTTCAAGTCCCTTGGCGGTTTCAAAGACGCGGGCCGCTTCTGGGTCATTGGCAACGAGGTTGCGGAAATCTCCCGCTTCCGAGTATCGCTTGGAGTCGGGGTTTTCAATGTCGTTGAGTGGAATATCCTTGGCCATGACAGCCGGTGGCAAAGCTTTGGTCAGAGATTCACCCATCGAGAAGGGGTAACCCAGTACGCGGGAGGAGTCCTTCAAAGCCTGCTTGGTCTTGATGGAACCATAGGTCACGATCATGGACACGCGTTCGTCGCCATACTTTTCGGTCACGTATTTGATGACCTCAGAACGGCGACGATCATCGAAGTCGACGTCAAAGTCGGGCATGGAAACACGTTCCGGGTTCAAGAAACGTTCGAAAATCAAGCCGTGTTTCAGTGGATCCAAGTCAGTAATACGCATGGCGTAAGCAACCATGGAGCCTGCACCCGAACCACGTCCAGGGCCTACACGAATCCCGTGGTCCTTAGACCAGTTGATGAAGTCGGCCACCACGAGGAAGTAGCCAGGGAAACCCATCTTGATGATGACATCGAGCTCGTAGTCGGCCTGTTTGCGCGACTCTTCTGGAATGCCATCGGGGTAACGGTAATGCAGTCCCTTGTCGACTTCCTTGATCAGCCAGCTGGTTTCGTCCTCACCGGGCGGGCAAGGGAACTTTGGCATGTAGTTTGCGTTGGTGTCGAAGGAAACCTCGACTCGGTCAGCAATAGCTAGGGTGTTGTCACATGCCTCAGGGAATTCTTTGAAGAGCTCGCGCATTTCACGAGCGCTCTTCAGGTAGTAACCGGTACCGGAGAAGGCGAAACGGCTGCCACCCTGGTCATAGGTTGGTTCGTCAAGGGTGGACCCGGAGTTGATCGCCAAAAGGGCTTCGTGCGCCTTAGCATCCGCCTCATGGGTGTAGTGCAAGTCGTTGGTGGCGACCAGTGGAATATTTAGTTCCTTGGCCAGTCGCAGCAGGTCCTTGGTGATCCGTCGTTCAATCTCCAGACCATGGTCCATGATCTCGCAGTAGTAGTTTTCCTTGCCAAACAGATCCTGCAATTCGGCTGCGGCTGCCTTGGCTGCGTCGTACTGTCCCAAGCGCAGTTTGGTCTGGACTTCTCCCGAAGGGCAACCAGTCGTGGCGATGATGCCTTCGTGGTGATCGTTGAGTAGTTCGCGATCCCAACGAGGGTATTTGCCGAACACTGAGTCCAGCGACGCCCGGGAGGAGCCCTTAAACAGGTTGTTCATGCCCACGTTGTTGTAGGACAACAGGGTCATGTGGTTGTAGAGGCCACCGCCGGAGACGTCATCGCCCTTTTGCGATTCGTCCGTACGCCATTTAACGCGGGTCTTGTCGTCGCGGGCAGTGCCTGGGGTGACATAGGCTTCAACACCAATGATCGGTTTGACCCCTGCCCCGGTTGCTTGACGCCAGAAGTCGAAGGCACCAAAAAGATAACCGTGGTCTGTGATCGCCAGGGCCTCCATGCCTTGACGGTTGGCCTCGGCGAAAAGTTCGCCAAGGCGGGCAGCACCGTCCAGCATTGAATACTCGGTGTGGGTATGAAGATGTACGAATCCGTCGCGTGTTGCACTCACCCATCCAGTCTAACGATTGATTGCAGACCTTGGGTTCAGCCGACCTCGAATGGTGGATGTGCTAATTCTGACAACCCATCCACCGAAGACTTTGAGGGTCTAGTACTCGCCGTTACGTAGCAGTTCAACGGCACCCTCAAGGTCGGATGGGTACTGACTCTCGTATTCGACCCACTGGCCGGACACCGGATGATTAAACCCAAGCTTCTTGGCATGCAACCACTGGCGCGTCAGCCCTAGAGCCGCGCCAAGTTTAGGATCAGCGCCATACGTTTGGTCACCGGCACAAGGGTGGCCAAAAGCAGAGAAATGGACACGAATCTGGTGCGTTCGACCAGTTTCTAGGTGCACCTCCACCAGCGAGGCACGGCCGAAAGCTTCAATGACTTTGTAGTGGGTCACCGATTGACGCCCGCCTTCGAGAACTGCGAATTTCCAATCGTGTCCTGGGTGGCGGCCGATGGGTGCATCGATGGTACCTTCCAGCGGATCAGGCAGGCCTTGAACGACAGCGTGATAGATCTTTGTGGGGGTTCGTTCTTTGAAGGCACGCTTCAATGCGGTGTAGGCGCGCTCCGTCTTGGCAACGACCATCAAGCCGCTGGTGCCAACGTCCAGACGGTGAACGATCCCCTGGCGCTCTGCAGCTCCTGAGGTCGTGATGTTGTAGCCTTCGGCCATCAAAGCGCCGACGACAGTGGGGCCTACCCAGCCCGGCGACGGGTGAGCGGCTACGCCTACTGGCTTGTCGATGACTACGTAATCATCATCGTCCGCGATGATCTTCAGCTCTTCCACTTTCTCAACCTTAATTTCTAACGGATCTCGCTGTGGTGGAATCGTGACGTGTAATCGATCCCCAGCTTTGAGCTTCAAGGATTTGGCGATGGTTCTGCCGTTTACTTGAACATGAGAATCCTTGCACAGGCTCGATGCCAGCGTCCGGGGAATGTCCAGACTTCTGGCTAGAAGTGCGTCCAGCCGACTTCCTGCATCATCAGACTCGACGAGCAATTCGTGGCTGACAGTTTCGTCGGAAATCATTCTTTAGGTTCCGTTTCGCCCTCGGCAGCATTTTTCTTGGATGTCGTGTCACCAATAGTGCCGTCAAGGTTGCGTCCACGAATCAGCATGAAGGCCACAGCGATCATGGAGCACACAATAAATGAATCGGCGACGTTGAAGATGGCGAAGTGCGTTACAGAGAACATGTCCACGACATGACCGAAACCAAAAGCTGGTTCTCGGAAGATTCGGTCGCCCAGGTTGCCTAGGACACCACCGAGCAAACATCCCAGGGCGATAGTCCAGCTACGGACCGATACTTTACGGGCCAAGAGATAAATCACGAAGATGGCCACTGCAGCTTGGAGAATGGCGAAGACGATCGTGAAGTTTTCTCCAATGGAGAAGGCGGCACCGGGGTTGAGTATGTAGTGAATGTTGAAGATACCAGGGATAACTTCAATCGACTCACCGAGTCGCATGTTCCGTTCCACCAAAATTTTCACGACTTGGTCGATAACTAAAGCGACCAGCGCGATAGTAAGACCCATGCCTAGATATTTCTTTGGTGATGGAGACTTTCCCCCAGCTTGAACTGCGTCCACAGTGATACCTTTTTTGTTCCTCTTAAACGTCAACGGTGGTGCCGGATTCTCTCCGTGCACCACCGTTGATCTTACTAGAAAGCTAGATCAGGTTATTACCTGTCAGCGACTAGTTCGACTTGCTTGCGTCTGCGTCGATCGAGCCCTGGGACTCAAGGTCGCGCAGCTGACCCTCAATGTAGGTCTTCAGGCGAGCACGGTAATCGCGCTCGAATCCGCGCAGCTGCTCAAGCTTACGCTCAAGGACAGACTTCTGCTGCTCAAGGGCGGAGAGAGTCTTACGGCTCTTTTCCTCAGCAGAGGTAACCAGCGAGTTCGCCTCGGTCTTTGCTTCCGAGATGATCTTGTCGCGCTGTTCGACACCGGCAGCAACGTACTCGTCGTGCAAGCGCTGAGCCATGGACAGCACGTTGGCTGCAGACTCTGCGGACTCGGTACGTGGTGCTGCAGCAGGAGCGGCGGCAGCTGCTGGAGCGGCAGCAGGGGCTGCAGCTGGCTTCTCGGCGGCGGCAGGCTTTGCTTCGGCCTTCTTCTCCTCGGCTGGCTTCGGAGCTGGGGTCGCAGCCTTGGCTGGCTCAGCTGGCTTAGTCTCAGCCTTCTTTTCCTCGGCTGGCTTAGCAGCTGGGGCAGCCGAAACAGGTGCAGGTACAGCCTGCTCCTTCGATACCGAACCGGCATCCTCACCAAGTTCGGCAAGTCGACTACGAAGAGCCTCGTTCTCACCGGTCAGGCGACGCAGTTCCACTACGATCTCGTCGAGGAAGTCATCTACCTCGTCTTGGTCGTAGCCTTCACGGAACTTGGTCGGCTGAAACCGCTTATTGACTACGTCTTCTGGCGTCAAAGCCATTGGGTCACCTCAATACTGGGATCATTTCCGCACGACCATGTCATGCCTTGCGAAACACTTACCGTTGTTGTCAGTGTCGCGACCGGTGAAGTCGGAGCACCATTTCCTAAAGGATATAACGATTCGGACACTAAATACGAAATCGAGCGTGAGCCCGTGTCTCATATTCTTTGAATCTACAGGGTTTGAACTCTTAGAACAATCCCCGCTTTAGGCGAAAATCGCCTAATCAGATCCCTGTAGTACTACCTAAACTATTTACCACAGCTTTGAGAAGCATTACAACAATAAATAGCAGCAAAAACGACAGGTCAAGGCGGATTCCGCCGAGATCTAGGGGTTTGATCCTTCTACGTAACCACCGCAGAGGAGGATCGGTTATCGACACAATCGCCGTCGCTGCGATCAGTGCGATGCCTTTGGGACGCCAGTGGCGAGCAAAGCTTTCAGTAATATCCAGCACAATTCGCATTAAAAGCAGAATTTGCAGGATTGCTAACGCGAGATAGATGATCCCGAACACCATTTTGCGCTTGTGCTCCTGGTGTCTTAGCTCTGGTTAAAGAATGTAGCCTGGGCTTCAGACTGCTTACGATCTTCTCCAAGGACCTCAACAGTCGCTGGAGATAGCAGGAAGACCTTGTTGGTGACTCGTTCAATGGAGCCATGCAGGGCAAAAACGAGCCCTGCGGAGAAATCTACGAGCCTCTTGGCATCGGTCTCTCCCATATCAGTGACATTCATAATCACTGGGATTCCGTCACGGAAGTTCTCACCGATGATCTTGGCATCGTTGTAAGAACGTGGGTGAACGGTTGTAATCTGACGCAATTCGGAATCCTCATCCCGTACTGAAGGGGCACGCTTGATCGGGGTGACCGGAGCACGGTATTCCGTCTCTGGTTCTCTGGCTGGTGATTGCGGCGCAGCCGGCCGAGCGACAGCCTGCGGGCGTGGGGCTTCAGAAGGGCGCTGAGAAGCAACTTCTTCAACAACACGCACTTGGCTCTTAGGCTCGGCTTGTGTTGCTCGGGTTTCTTCTTGCTCGACGGCATCCGCCAAACCGAGATATACCATTGCTTTACGCAGTCCGTCAGCCACGATGTTTCTCCTTGTTCATCCCTTGCATGCAACCCCAGTGCACGCTTCCGCTACTTCGACGCTACCGTACTATTTTCGGCAGATAACGTTCATTCGGTCTATTTTGCGCGGTGTGTCGCGCACGCCTAGTCCACGGACCAGATGAGCCCAGCTAGTCGTCCAGCATCACTTGAACGGCGATAGGAAAAGTAATTTTCGTCTTCCAAAGTGCAGACGTTACTTTGTCGCACTTGCACTCCCAGTTGGACTAGCTCTTTTTCGGCTGAGCTAGGCAAGTTCAGCCCCGTAGTCCCCCAGCGAGTTTGCGACCGAATCCCTGCTCGGAGGTTTTCGGATTCTTCGGCCATTTCCGGTGAGACTTCATAGCAAGAGCCACAGATTGACGGACCGATAAGTGCTTCGATTTCCTCTGCGCCCGAGATCCGTAATTTCTCAACGGTACGGCTAAGGATCCCGTCCAGCAGTCCCCGACGCCCGGCGTGGGTGGCAGCAGTGAGAGTTTGCTCGTGGTCTTTGCTTCGGCCGACGAAAAGCACCGGAAGGCAATCGGCGACCATGACGGCCAGCGCCTGCGTTCCGGTCGGATCAACAAGCCCATCGCAAGTCGGGGCCGCTGGCTCCAACCATGAGACTCGTTCAACCTGTTGTACGTTGAAAACATCCGCCGAATGAACTTGGTTCATGAAGTTAAGCGAGAAACGTCGGACCCCGATCGAGTCTTCTAACCGGCTTCGATTCTCAGCCACGCGCTGAGGATCATCGTTCACATGCAGGGCGAGGTTTCCCTCTTGCTGCGAAGTGAATGCCAGATGAATTCTCGGATCAAGGTCCGACGTGAAATGTAGCACTGCTCAGCTTCTCGCTGTTTTTACTTCAGGAAGTCAGGAACATCAAGGTCGTCGTTGGAACCGTTGAGGTCCGAATCGACAACGTCAGGAAGTTCCTGGAACGAGCCCTTGCTATCAGCAGCAGGCTTTTCCTCAGCTACCGGTGCTGGCTTGGCAGCTTCCGGTGCTGGCTGCGACTGCGTTTCAGGCGCTGTTGCAGGTACCGGCTCAACTGGACGCGAAGATACAGCTGGCTTTGCTGCTACTGGGGTCATTGGCTTGCTGGTGACATCTGGCTCGTCGAAGCCGGCAGCAATCACGGTAACACGTGCTTCATCACCCAAGGCGTCGTCAATGACGGCACCGAAAATGATGTTAGCTTCTGGGTGAGCTACTTCCTGGACCAGGCGAGCAGCTTCGTTGATTTCGAACAGACCGAGGTCAGAACCACCCTGGATGGACAGCAGCACGCCGTGCGCACCGTCAATTGAGGCTTCCAGAAGTGGCGATGCGATGGCCAACTCCGCAGCCTTAACTGCGCGGTCTTCACCCCGTGCTGAGCCAATGCCCATGAGCGCTGAACCCGCACCCTGCATGACGGACTTAACGTCCGCGAAGTCCAAGTTGATCAGACCGGAAGTGGTGATCAAGTCGGTGATGCCCTGGACACCGGACAGCAGAACCTGGTCTGCCTGGCGGAAGGCATCAAGAACCGAAACGTTGCGATCCGAGATAGATAGCAGTCGGTCATTTGGAATGACGATCAAGGTATCAACTTCGTCGCGCAGGGCTTCGATGCCCGACTCGGCGGAGTTAGCGCGACGGCGACCTTCAAAAGTGAATGGACGGGTAACGACACCAATGGTCAGTGCGCCAAGGGAGCGTGCGATACGTGCAACTACCGGAGCGCCACCGGTACCGGTGCCACCGCCTTCACCGGCGGTAACGAAGACCATATCGGCGCCACGAAGGACGTCTTCAATTTCTTCGACATGATCTTCCGCTGCCTGACGTCCCACATCTGGGTTGGCGCCAGCGCCGAGGCCACGAGTAAGTTCGCGTCCCACGTCGAGTTTGACGTCGGCATCACTCATAAGCAGAGCCTGAGCATCGGTGTTAATGGCGATGAACTCAACGCCCTTGAGACCGACTTCGATCATTCGATTGACTGCGTTTACACCGCCACCGCCGATACCGACGACTTTAATGACCGCGAGGTAATTCTGTGGAGCTGCCACGTCCCGCTTCCCTTGTTAGATGTGCTACATGAATCACGACCCAACCTGAAACCTTCACCTTTAGCCTTAAGGTTTAGGTTCTGTCAAGTTGTCGTTATTAGAAACGCTATGAGTCGTGTGGTCTTTGTGCAACGACCGCCTAGGCGTGTCGCTTGTTCAAAACTATCTTTCCAGAATTTCTTGGCTTATTGGTCTTCCCGCGCCCAGAGGAACGCGACTTAATAAACCACTGGATTCTCTGGGTTAGTCACGTCAATGGTGGTCTTAGCCGCATACTTGTCACTCAAGTTTTTGACGAAGATCTCGGCCACCTCATTTTTCAGAGCCGATTTGGAAGCATCGCCCCAGATCAATGTGCGCTTCTTCGGTAATGACAACTCCGCAAATCCTGCCTTGGACAGTGACGCAGTTGAGACTTCCTGAAGCACGGATTCATCGACGGTGCTCAAAATGCCGGTAAGAAGTTTAAACTTCTCTGGATCCTTGGTTTCGTCGCTGGCCTTGACCTTAGGAAGTTTAGTCTTGTCGTCTTTTCCTAAAGTACGAAGCTTCTTCCCGTTTTCGGAGACCAAATATTCCTTATCTCCGTCCACGAGAATTGCCACAGGCACCGCTTCGATGACTTCAACTACCAACGTGTCTGGCATCTGAGCCTTGACAACGATTTGTTCAATGGCAGGCTGGTCGCCCAAAAGCTCCTGCACCTTTGATTCTGAAATCCTCGGAAGCGGAGTCCCCTTCAAAGGTTCCAACGACTCAGTCAGTTTCGTGGAGTTCACCAATTTGGTTCCGGTTACTTCAATGTTCTTCGCGGCCAATAATGGCGAGAAACTGAGAATCAAGACCGCGACGAGACTCAAGACGACGATGCTCGCGGCAATAATGATTAAGAGCTTGCGTCGCTTCTTCTCAGGACTTGCGGGAAGTTCTACGACTTTTGCTTCTTCACCCATGGAACACCTTGTTTGGTTGAAACGACCAACGTCAGTGGTCTACGACATTTTCGAGTAGAGGCTAGCTCAGGGAGGCCACAATCTGCGGACCCAGTGCAGTGACGTCGCCAGCACCAATGGTCATCACGACGTCTCCCGGTTCGGCTTGTTCCACTACGTGTGCCACCGCTGCAGCGGGACTCAACACATGAGTTGGAACCTCGACACGGGAAGCAATCAATTCGCTGGTGACACCCTCGATTGGTTCTTCTCGTGCAGGATAAATATCCAAGACCGCGACAGAGTCAGCCAACGAGAGCGCTTTAGCGAATTCGCGGTAGAACTCCTTGGTGCGACTGAACAGGTGTGGCTGGAAGACCACGTGTAGGTGGCCCTGGCCCGCGACAGTACGACCAGCAGAAAGAGCAGCTAGCACTTCGGTGGGGTGGTGGGCGTAGTCATCATAAACACGAACATTGTCGACGTTCCCCTTAAGCTCAAACCGGCGGGCTGCACCAGAGAAACTCGCAAGTGCCTTTAACGCGTCGTCAATCTCAAGCCCCGCATCAATACCCACCGACAGCGCTGCGGTCGCGTTGAGCAGATTGTGCTGACCGGGCACCGACAAATCAAGGGTGTGGCTTTCTGAGCCATCCAACTGAACCAGAGCGCTAAAGCGCCCGTCGTCGGTAGATTGGGCTTGGGATAGTCGGCGGTCAGCGTGCTCACTGAAGCCATAGGTCAAGACTCGAAGATCACTGCGTTCCTGGCGCATCTTGCGTGCCAAGTCGTTGGCTCCGGGATCATCGGCACAGCAAATAAGCAAACCATCCTCGGGAAGCAGACGCGCGAAGTCAACGAATGCCTGATGTACAGCTTCCTCGGTACCGTAGTGATCGAGGTGGTCTGCTTCAACGTTGGTCACGATAATAACGTCGGGACGATAGTTCAGGAATGAGGCGTCAGATTCGTCAGCCTCAGCAACGAAGTACCCGCCCTCGCCCAACTCGGCGTTGGTCCCCAAGCTCGGAATGTTGGCACCTACGGCGAAACTTGGGCGTGCGCCGACGGCTTTGAGCATATGAGCAGTCAGCGACGTAGTGGTGGTTTTACCGTGGGTACCAGCAATGGTGACAATCTTCTCGTGGCCACGCATGGTTGCTTCAAGGCCTTCGGAACGGTGCAAGATCTTCAACCCGCGGCGAACTGCCTCATCGTATTCTGGATTGCCCGGTTTGATAATCGAAGAGATCACCACGGTTTGCGCGTCGCCCAGATTAGCGGGATCGTATCCAACCTCAATGCGGGCACCGCGCTCACGCAGACTCTCCAACACTGGAAGGTCCTTGGCATCAGTGCCGGAGACTTCCAGCCCGTAGTCCAGCAGCAATCGAGCAACTGCCGAAACACCTACACCGCCAACGCCCATGAGGTGTACTTTGCCTAGTTCAGCGTGCAGTTCGGTGGCGCGCAATGCCATTGTTCTAGCCTTCCTGACCCGCACGACGACGGGTTGAAACTTCGTCAATAATTCGACGCGCCATGATTTGTGCGGCGTCGCGCTTCCCTAAAGAAGCAGCTTTCTGAGACATCTGTTCAAGTTTATGCTGATCGCCCAGCAAACTAATGACATTTTCGGTGATGTAAGACTTGGTGAATTCATCATCCGAGACCAGCACGGCTCCCCCGGCGGCAACCAACTCACGGGCGTTGAGCTTCTGCTCCCCGTTACCGATCGGCAGCGGAACCAAGACGGCGGCTGTTCCAGCCACGGCTAGTTCGCACACCGTTCCGGCTCCGGAACGGCACACCATCAAATCGGCGACTGCGTAGGCGTAGTCCATCCGGTCCACGTATTCGAGTTGCGTGTATCCCTCGTGAGTGAGGAGCTGACCTTCAGCGTCTAGGATCTGCTTGCCACGTCCAGTAATGTGCACGGTATGTACACCGGCGGCATTGAGCTCAGCCAAGGAATCAGCAATCGCGGTATTGATGCTTTGCGCTCCCGAGGACCCGCCAGTGACCAGAAGAATCGGCTTCTCATCGGTGACACCGAAGTAGGCGCGAGCCTCATCACGCAGTGCCGACCGATCCATTTGGGCCACGTTGGAACGCATCGGCATTCCTACCTGTACCTCACCGGGCAAACCGGAGTTGCTGAACGTGGTTCCGACAAAGGCAGCATTTTTTGCGCCAAGCTTATTGGCCATTCCTGCGACCGAGTTGGCCTCGTGAACAAAAATCGGAAGCTTGAGTTGTTTTGCCGCCAGATAAGCTGGCGTGCACACATAACCTCCGACCCCGAGGACCGCTTCCGCACCGGTCTGTTTCAAGATGCGTTTTGCCTGATTCAGTGCAGTGATGAATCGGAACGGGAACTTGATCAGATCAAGATTGATGCTGCGCGGCATCGGAGCTTTAGGGATGAGCTCAAGTTGGTAGCCAGCTTCTGGAACCAGTTTGGTTTCCAGTCCGCCAGGTGAACCCAGCGCGGTAATCTCCACATCAGCTTGTTCGTCCTTGACTGCGTCAGCAATCGCTAGCATCGGCGAAATGTGCCCTGCTGTGCCGCCACCGGCAACAACAAGTCGCATTGCTTGAGTCATCTGGTCTTCTGCTCCTTCGTCCCGTTCATCCGGGATTAGTGCCCCACGTCATCGAACCGAAGAGCTACTACGTCATTAATACGAGTAAGAATCACACGCTATTTGGCGTCTTTTGGTTTAGCAATTTTCTTCCCTGCCGAAGAATCAAAGGCAAGTTTTTGAGCCCTAGCCGAGGACAGCACAAATCCCATGGCCAACATAATGGCCAGCATGGCCGAACCACCGGAGGAGATAAACGGCAAGGGCACACCAATCACTGGCAGCACACCGGTGACGGTACCAAGGTTCACGAAGGTCTGACCGATTACCCATGACATCAGGCAGCCCATCAGGATCTTGGTGTACAAGTCACTGGCACGCAGTGCGATGCGGTACATGGCCAAGGCCAAGAGCACAAACATCACCAGTACGAAAAGTACGCCAATGAAACCGAACTCTTCGCCCAGGATGGAGAAGATAAAGTCATTTTGCGCTTCAGGAACGTAGGACCACTTCATACGAGACTGGCCGGCTCCGACACCGAACCATCCACCCGAGGCGAAGGCGTGTAGGCCCATACTTGCCTGGTAGCACAGCTGATCGCTGGGACCACAGTCGGTATCGAGCCACGCCAATACACGCTGACGGCGGTTAGAAGACCCCATGACTGCCACGGCCAAGCCGACGAGTCCAACGGCTCCAAATCCGGCCAACCATTTCATTTTGATGCCGCCCAGGAACATCGCCGCAGCAATAATCATCAGCAATACCAAAGCGGTACCCACGTCTTTACCCAGAACGACCAAGCCCACGATGCCAATACCCACCGGTGCTACTACCGGGATAGTCAGGTGTTTGATGTCGTGAAGAAGATGTTGTTTCTTCTCGAGCATGAAAGCAGCAAAAACGGCTAGAGCTAATTTGGCAAACTCACTTGGTTGCAGACCCAATGGACCGATCTTGATCCAGTTTCGGTTACCTAGCACTTCACGCCCCAAGGGAGTGAACGCAACCAAGAAGAGAAGCACGAAAGCGCCGATGGCCGATGGCCAGGCCAGTCGCTTGAGGGTGGTCGGTTTGATGAACTGCATTCCCAACATGCAAACGATGCCGATACCAGCAAACGTTGCTTGCGATAGTGCGACGGTAAATCCGTCCTTGCCTTTGGCAATCGCTTCCACCGATGCGGAGGACTGCACCATCAACACGCCGAAGACGGCGAGCACGACGGAGACGACAACCACCAACCAGTAGTCCATCGAGGCCATGCGTCCGCTGGCGTTTTCTACGCCACCGATCAGCTTGGCGAACCAAGGTGTCTTCTGTTTGGCCCCAGTGGACGGTCGTTGTTGCTTGGTCGCCATCGGTGCCTCCTGCCTCGGTGTCGTCTATTCGGTGAATGCTTGCTTAGTTGCCTTCGTCAGCTTTATCCATCAGATCACTGACGGCGCTGATAAATGCGTTGCCACGCTGGGCATAGGAGCTGAATTGATCCATAGAAGCTGCTGCAGGTGCCATGAGCACGGTGTCCCCAGGCTGGGCGAGCTCGGCTGCCTTGTATACGGCACGGGTCATCACCTGAGTGCCCGAAGGGTCAGCAGCGTCAGTTTCCTTGGCCTGCGCGGTAATGTTGATGACTTCAACATCCGGCGCCTTGGCTGCTAGGGCCGCAACTAACCCTGCGGTATCGGTGCCGATGAGCAGAACCTTGGCTAGGCGATGTGCATGCTTGGTGATGAGATCTTCATACTCCACACCTTTGGACAGGCCACCGGCGATCCACACAACGCGGGTAAATGCTGCCAGTGATGCATCAGCAGCGTGCGGATTGGTCGCCTTGGAGTCGTTAATCCACAGAATGTCGTTCTTGCGGGCCACCGCTTGAATGCGGTGGGCGCCCGAATCAAATCCGCTCAAGCCTGCAGCGACGGCGTCCGGCTCAACCCCATAAGCGCGGGTCAATGCAGCAGCAGCGGCCGCATTGGCAGCGGTGTGCCGCGGCACGATCTCACCGATTTGGTTCAAAGGGATCAGTTCCACCGCATTGGTTTTGCGATCTTCGATGTAAGCGCGATCGACTAAGAGGTTTTCGACAACACCAATCATGGACACCGCGGGCGAATCGGTAGTGAAACCGATGGCACGGCAGCCTTCAACCACATCAGCGTTTTCTACCATGCTGATGGTGACTTCTTCTTCAGCATTAAAGATCGCGGCGACCTGAGTACGCTCGTAGATCTTGGCCTTGGCAGCCTGATAGTTCTCGAATCCGTCGTGCCAGTCCACATGGTCTTCAGCGATGTTCAGGACTACGGAGGCCAGCGGAGAAATGCTGTGGGTGTAGTGCAGTTGGAAGCTGGAGAGCTCTACGGCAAAGACGTCGTAGTCCACTGGTTCACGTACGGCATCCAAGATAGGGGTGCCGACATTGCCCACAGCGATGGCTTTCAAGCCCGCTGCCTGCAAGATGGCTTCGGTCATGCCCACGGTGGTGGTTTTGCCATTGGTGCCGGTGATCGCCAACCATTTCGGGGCCTTATGCCCTGCACGGTTCTGCACACGCCATGCCAACTCAATGTCACTCCAGATCGCAATGCCAGCCTCGGCGGCTTCGGCGATTACTGGGTTGCGTGGGTTCCACCCTGGAGAAACCATGACCAGTTGGGCAGCTTGGCCGTCGACCAATGGCAGCGTCTGAACATTCTCAGCACCAAGGAGTACCTCGTGTGCCCCGACAATTTTCAGAGTCTCGGCCCGCTGCTGGTTCAGCTCATCGTTTTTACCGTCAATCACGGTGACGATAGCACCGAGCTCGATCAGCGTGTCTGCGGCGGAGAAGCCAGAAAGTCCCAGCCCGGCGACGACAACGCGCAGACCTTTCCAGTCAGCATCCCAACTGGTCAGTGAATCCAATACATTCTTGGCATCTGCGCTCACAGTGCGACAACCCATTCAGAGTAGAAGAGTCCTAGACCGGCGGCCACGAAAAGGCCAGCTAGGATCCAGAAACGAATAACAACATTTTCCTCGGACCATCCCGAGAGCTCGAAGTGGTGCTGCAACGGTGCCATCTTGAACACGCGCTTACCACCGGAGAGTTTGAAGTAGCCCACCTGGATGATCACCGATAGGGAGATAATCACGAAGAGGCCAGCGATGACAACCAGCAGCAGCTGGGTGCGTGAAAGGATCGCGAAGGCGGCCACTGCACCACCGATGGCCAGCGAACCGGTGTCGCCCATGAAAATCTTCGCTGGTTTTGCGTTGAACCAGAGGAAAGCGATGAGTGCACCGGAAAGGGTGGCGCCCAATAGGGCCAGATCCTGAGGGTCGCGCACCGAGTAGCAAACGTCCATGGAGTTGCTGTTGGAGCAAGCCTGATTCTGCTGCCAGATGCCCATCAGCGTGTAGGCGCCAAAGACCATGATCGAGGCGCCTGTGGCTAGCCCATCCAGACCGTCGGTGAGGTTCACAGCGTTGGTGGTACCAGTAACGATGAAGTTGGCCCAAATGACAAACAGGACTAGACCCACCATAGGACCAGCGAACGCAAGGTCGATATTGGTATCGCGCAGGAAGGAGATCGCTGTGGAGCCCGGGGTCAGGCCACGTTCATCAGGGAACTGCAGTGCTAGTACGGCAAAGCTGATACCGATGATTGCCTGCAGAACGATCTTTTGCCAGGCGCGCAGGCCCAGCGAACGCTTCTTGAAAATCTTGATGAAGTCATCGAGGAAGCCGACCAGTCCCATGCCGCCGAAGAGCAGCAATACCAGAAGGCCAGTGGCGGTAATGCCCGCTGAAGAGCGTCCCATGAGCGCGAGGATGCCGTGGGTGGCGAAGTAGGCGACAAAGACGGCCAGAACAAAGACCACACCACCCATAGTTGGCGTACCGGACTTCACAGCGTGCGAGTTTGGCCCGTCATCACGAACGACCTGCCCATACTGCTTCTTGGTCAGCAGCTGGATATAGAGTGGCATTGCCACCATGGTCAATACGAGGGCAATACCTGCCCCTAAGATCAATGCGATCACGCTTCTTCGCCTTCCTTCACGAATGCTGCGATGTCGTCGCCGAGGAAGCGCAGACCGGCCCCATTAGAGGACTTGAACAAGGCAATATCGCCTGGCTGGAGTTCTTTTTGCAATAGCTCGCGGGCTTCATCCACGCTTGGAACGTAGTAGGCTTCATCGCCCCAGCTACCTTCAAGCACGGCGGAGTTGTAGGCCGGTTTAGCTCCGCGGCCTACCACCACAAGTTTCTTGATGTTCATTCGAACCGCCATGCGTCCGAGCAGATCATGTTGGTGGATGCTCTCATCCCCAAGTTCAAGCATCTCGCCCAAAACCGCCCAAGTTCGGCGTCCCGGAGCCCCGTCCTCACCCAGGCCCAGTTCGGCCAGGGTGACCAAGGCGGCGCGCATGGATTCAGGGTTAGCGTTGTAAGCGTCATTGATAATGCTTACGCCGTCAGCTCGCTCAATGCGTTCCATTCGCCAGCGACTTCCGGCGGCCTGACCATTGAGGTTATCTGCGATGACCTGTGGGGCAACGTCCAAGGCATAGGCAGCATTCGCGGCGGCCAAAATGTTGCTGACGTGGTGGCGTCCCAACAAGCCAGAGGTAATCCGCTGGCTAAATCCGTTAGGGAATTCCAAGGTCAATTCAGGCTGACCGGAGCTATTGACTACTACATCGGTAGCCCAGACTCCGGCACGTTCTGGTTTTTGTGCCCCGGTTCCGAAGAATCGCACTTCGGCCTTGGCGCGGGAGTCCATGCGTGCCACGCGGGCATCTTCCGCGTTCAAGATGGCAATACCATCGGTGTCCAAGGCTTCGACGAGTTCGCCCTTGGCCTTTTCGATGTTTTCAACGCCACCGAATTCTCCAGCGTGTGCGGTACCAACACAAAGCACGACACCCACGTGTGGGTGCACCATATCGGTGAGGTAGGTCAGGTGGCCTACCCCGGTTGCACCCATCTCAATAACGAAGAACTTCGTGTCTTCGGTTGCGCTGAAGACGGTGAGCGGAACGCCGACCTCTCCGTTGTAGGAACCGATCGGTGAAACAGTTGGCGCTACCTTCGAAAGGATGCCCGCCAGCAGATCCTTGGTGGTGGTTTTACCAGCTGAGCCAGTGATGCCCACGACCTTGGCATCGTTTTTAGCTTTGAGGTACTCGACGATGTGAGCGGCAATCTTGCCCATGGCTTCCACCGCGTCCTCGACGATGATCGCTGGGTGCACCGCGCGGGCATCGTCATAGGTCAGACGTTCAGCTAACGCCAGTACGGCACCGGCGGCCAAAGCCTTATCGATGAAGGCGTGTCCATCGGAAAATTCTCCGGGTTTGGCTACGAACAGGCAGCCGGCGGTGACTTCACGTGAATCCGTGGTCACCGAAGTAACCACCGTGTCGGAGGCGGCTGTTGCGCTCGCTTCTCCCCCGGTGATCTTCAAAAGGTCAGTCAAAGACAGTTCAATCATGGCATTAAGGACTTTACACTTGAGCGGTGATGATCATGGTCGTATTCCCTCTAGGAATTGGTCACAAATCCATGAAGATTTAGCGCGTTCGCCAGTTCCACACGGTCATCGAGTTCAACGTCCATTCCCGCAACGTCTTGGCTAACTTCGTGTCCGCGGCCGGCGACCAGAATCGCGTCATGCTCCTGCGCTAAACTCACAGCGAATTCCACGGCTTTAGCGCGTGGCGCGACGTTGTAAAGCTCGGTGGTGAGGCCTTCAGAGTCAATAGCCTGTTGTGCACCGGTTGCTACCTGCTCACGAATCGGCTCGGGCGCTTCCCCGTGTGGGTCATCATCGGTGACGATCACAATGTCCGCATGGCGAGCAGCCACCGCACCCATGTCTGGGCGTTTGGTTTTATCGCGTTCGCCGGTAGCCCCAAAGACCACGATCCGCCGTCCCTGGGCTCCCGGTCGTACCGAGTCCAAGGCCTTGGCAAGCGCATCGGAGTTGTGAGCGAAGTCCACGACAGCCACTGGCGATTCGGCGACCACCTGCATACGTCCTGGCACAGCCACCGATAAAGGATCCTTGGCGTCGAGTGCCTGCTGCAAGCGCTGAAGCTCAACGCCGCCGGCAAGAACCATGAGCGTCGCTAATGCAGCGTTGGCGACGTTAAACATGCCTGGTAGCGCGGTACGGGTATGCAACTGACGACCATCACGGTGCTTGAGTGTGAAGCGATGTCCCAGTCCGGAGTGCTCCAGTTCGGTGACGCGCCAATCAGCGTGCTTGTGGTTCTCATCCAGACTCAATGACTCGGTAGGAATCTGTGCTTGGTCAACCAGACGGGCACCATAAGGATCATCAACCATAACCACTGCCGCCGAGCTGTGCTCGGGGGTGAACAACTGGGCTTTGGTCTGGTAGTAGTCTTCCATCGTCCCGTGCAGGTCCAGGTGATCCTGCGTCAGGTTGGTGTAGCCAGACACCGCAAAGTTCAAAGCATCAACGCGGCCATAGCTCAAGGAATGGCTGGATACTTCCATGGCTACAGAATTCACGCTTTGTTGCGCCATCCGTGCCAACACTCCGTGAAGCTGCGTTGACTCTGGGGTGGTCAGCACGCTGGGGATGATCTGACCGCGGGCGGACATCTCGATGGTGCCGATCAGTCCAGTTTCTTCGCCTAAGGCTTCAAGGATTGCTCGAATCATGAAGGTCGTGGTGGTCTTGCCGTTGGTACCGGTGACCGCGAAGAGCTGAGGGCAGTGCTCGTTGGTACCGTAAACGGCTTGAGCTACTTTGGCTGCCGCCTTACGTACATCGGCGACCACAGCCACTGGAATCGAAAAATCATCCGGGAGGAATTCCAGACCAGCAGTATCGGTGATCAGGGCGACGGCCCCGTTGGAAATGGCAGTGTCCACAAATTCGGCCCCATGACGCTTAGCACCGCAGATGCCCAAGAAAACATCTCCTGGCTGCACGATCTGTGGGTTCATGCTGACCCCGAGGATCTGTGGAGTCGCGTTGAATAGCGTTCCGGTACGTACTGCGCCGGCCGCTGCGCATACCTGGTCAAAGCCCACGCCTGCCATATTCTCTGGACGAAGGTACCGTTCCAACTCACGCGGAGTTCCGGGTTTCTGGACTACCAAGATTTCTTTTGTTCCTTACCTACAAAGACGTCGTACGCCTCTGACTTTGTCGTGCTCGGTGGCACATTGAATGTGTTCAGCGTGTGGCTCATAACGTCGGTAAACGTGTCAGCCACCGAGAAGTCTTTCCAGTTGCCCTGTGGACGGTACATCGTGGCAACGACCACAAACTGTGGATCTTCCAGCGGAGCTACACCCGCAAAGGAATAAGTATAACCGTCGTAACCCTTGGCGCTGGCGGCCTGTCCGGTACCGGTCTTACCACCGACACGGTAACCAGGAATAGCTTCTTTGTAACCGGTTCCGTAGTCGACCACGGATTCCATGATCTTCAGCATCTCTTTGGAAGTCGATTCCTTGATGACACGCGTTTGCGCAGGTTCTTCGGTTTTGGTGATCGAACCGTCTTCATTTCGGTAGCCCTCAATCAAGCTAGGAGCCACGCGAACACCACCATTGGCGATGGCTTGGAAGATCGAAGCAGTGTGCAACACGGTTTGTGAGTAGCCCTGACCAAACATGGTCGTGTACTGCTGGCGACGATCCCAGTTCTCTGGTTTTGCCAACTGGCCAGCGCTAGCACCGTTCAGGCCGATCTGAATGGGGGAACCCAGGCCAAAGGCCTTCATGTAGTCGTAGCGAGTCTGCTTGCTCATCTTGCTACCGACCATCACGGTACCGGTGTTGTATGAACGAGCGAAGATACCTGCGACGGTCATGTCGTAGGTGGGGTGTTCCAAGGAGTCGTTGATGGTTTCCTTGGTAAAGGTCTTCTTGTGTGGCACGGTGAACTCATCGGTGGCTTTGACCACGCCTTGGTCCAAGGCTGCTGCGAAGATCGGGGCTTTACCGGTGGAGCCAGGTTCAAAGGCGCGCGTAATAGAGGTCGAGTGACGGAACTCTGGATCCGTGGCTCCAGGATCATTCGGGTCCAATTCAGCCGAGTCACCGATGGCCAAGATCTTGCCGGTCTTGACTCCCATGACGACCACGGAGACCCATTCAGCGTTAAACTCTGCTTGCTTCTTTTCGGCAGCACGCTGCGCCACGTAATTAATATCCGAGTCAATGGTCAGAAGAACATCTTGCCCGTTGACCGCTGGAGTTTCTTCAGTTTCGGTGACGGGAATGCGCACCCCGTCGGCGCTGACTTCGTATTTGCGGCTACCAGCAGTTCCGGCCAGGTGCTCTTCTTGACTTAGTTCTAGACCTTCGGCACCGACGACATTGGTCTGATCTTCGTTGTTTTTCACAAACCCAAGCAACGGACCCGCAATAACGCCCTGCGGATATTGGCGTTCGCTACTCAGGGTCGTCGTGAGGCGTGGAATACCAATTTCGCGGACTTCGTTTCGGACTTCTGGGGTCACGCTCTTGGCAATGACCACGTAGCCCTTAGGCTTCGCGTCGCCTTGTGGCTGGACTTTTTTGGCGAGTTCTTCGGGATCTTGGTCCAGTGCCTCGGCCAGTTCATTGATGGCCTGATCCCAGCTGATGCGTTCATGGCCGTTGGAGCCGTCGCGCTTGGCACGACGAATGTCGGCATCCTGTTCGCGCTGGTCGATCGCCAAGTCGTAACGGTCGACAGACACAGCCAGCGTGGTTCCATTGCGGTCTTCAATGGAACCACGGGTTGGGGCAATGACTTCTTCGCGTTCACGGCTCGCTTGAGCCGCATTGGCGACAGTAGCTGCATTGATACCTTGGACCCAGACAAGGCGGGCCAAGATGATCACCAACAGAGTTACTGAGAGGATCAGTACGAAGCGCATCCGCTTTTTCGCAGTGTCGATTGCCGTCGAACTCACAATGAACCTAACTTTCCCTCAGCATGGTTTCCAGCAGTAACAGCTAGTTCAGTTCTAGCTTAGAAAGATCTCGCTAATTTGCCGGGGATTTCATGCTTGGTGCCGGGATCGTGCCGCCGTTAAGTTCTGCGTCTTGGAAGACTGGGCGACCGTCTTCGGAAACCTCGCGCTGGCTCTTAGTGGACTTCACTTCGGCGTCTTTGGAATCCGAAGTCGAGGCGCTGGCAGCATCTGCATCAGTTGAGGTCTTGCCCACAGTGGTCTTCGGTGTCGAGGACTCTTCGGACTTTGCTTTGTCTTGGGTGCCTTCACCTTCAGTGACGCTGTCTCCAGGCAATGGCAGGGTTCCGTATTCCTGCTTATTGTCCTTGGCCTTGACGGCGTCTTCAGCTTCCTGGGTGATTTTGCCTTCGGAGAGGCTAATCAATCCAGGTGCACCCGGCGATACGAGGCCGAGGTCTTTAGCCTTGGCGGCTAGGGCCTGCGGGGCTCCGAGCGACTGGGCTTCCTTGAGCAGCGCCTGGTTCTCTTGAGACAGGGCACGTTCCTGGTTGCGCAGGGAGACGATGTCGTACTGGCGCTGAGCAACGGAGGTGTTGAGCAGTACCAAGGTGACGATGACGCTGAAGGCCAGCAACACGAGAATCACGGACATCGTGACCATGGAGCGCCGGTTCGATTCCTTGATTCGTGGAACTAGAGAAAGGGTCACTCGCTGACGAGGTTCACCTTTAGGTAGCTGACTGGCAAGCACGGGCTCTGGGCGTAAGGCTCGTGCAGCACTGCCGTCAACAACTGGTTGGTTGTTCACGGCTGCAATCTTCTGCACGCGACGCGGGGCTCGTTGGCTCATCCTTAGCTCCTCTTCAACACTCGCTCCACAGCTCGCAAGCGAGCTGAGGCTGCACGGGAATTTTCTTCAATTTCCTGGTCGCTCGGCTTTTCAGTGCCCTTGGTCAGGACCTTGTATTCAGCCTTATGTTCCTCTAGCTCTACCGGGAATCCGGGAGGAGCTGAGGACGTTGCACCTTGCACGAAGTGCCTCTTGGTGATCTTGTCTTCTAATGAGTGGTAGCTCATTACGACGACTCGGCCACCGACATTCAGTGCGCCCATGGCCGCAGGAATCGCGCGCTCCAGCACGTCGAGTTCCTCGTTGACCGCAATTCGCAGGGCTTGGAAGGTACGTTTTGCTGGGTGGCCACTATTTCTAGCAGCCGCCGCAGGGACTACGCCTCGAATAATTTCCACGAGTTCTGCGGTCGTCGTGATTCGTGATTGTGTTCGTGCTTCGACGATGGCCGTCGAAATACGTCCAGCAAACTTCTCCTCGGCCCACTGGCGAATGATGCGCAATAGCTCGTCGCGATCCAAGTCGTTGACGAGATCTTCTGCGGTTGGACCAACAGAGGTATCCATGCGCATGTCCAGCGGAGCGTCATAGGAGTAGGCGAAACCTCGTTCACGTTCGTCGAGTTGCAATGACGAGACACCGAGGTCGAAGAGGACACCGTCAACGCCTGGGAACCCCAAGTCTTCGACAACGTCAGCAATTTCGTCATAGACAGCGTGAACAAGATCAATACGATCTTCGAATGGCTTGAGTCGCGCGCCAGCGAGCTCATGAGCCTGCTCGTCGCGGTCAAGTCCGATCAAGTGAAGGTTTTCGAACCGCTTCAGAATTGCTTCTGAGTGTCCGCCCATCCCGAGGGTGCAGTCCACAACGATTGCCCGACGGCCTTCAGCATTTGCTCGCTCGATACCTGGTGCGAGGAGGTTGACGCAACGGTCCAGAAGTACTGGAACGTGGCGTTCGGATGCTGGTCGCTGGGAATCCTGATTTGGCACTGCTCCCCCTTTCGATGTTCGGTGTGTTGTTGAGATCAGATCCCCCTCCAACCAAGTGGTGGTCTATCTTCTGGCTCCGGGGAAGTGAAGCCAGACGATTTTCCCCGCAAGGTGGCTGGAGATCTCATCTCAACATCTGGTGTTGTTGGATTGAATTTTTGTTTTGAGAACTTCAGTCCTCATCGGTATCTGAGAAAACATCCTCTTGTTCGTCCAGATACTGTTGCCATGCCTCTGTGTCCCAGATTTCGATGCGATTACCCGCACCGATGACTGTGACTTCCCGGTCAAGGCCGCCGTAAGTGCGTAGCACTTGCGGAATCGTGACACGTCCCTGCTTATCCGGTACTTCGTCAGATGCCCCCGAGAGGAACACACGTGAATAGTCGCGTGCTCGTCGTGAGGTCAATGACGCCTGCGCCAACTGCTCATGCTGCTTCTCGAACTCTCGCTGGCTAAAAACGTAAATACAACGTTCTTGACCACGCGTTAGCACCAGGCCGTAAGACAATTCATCACGATATTTAGCAGGAAGAATCAGGCGTCCCTTCTCGTCCAGTTTCGGCGTGTACGTTCCCAGGAACATGCACACCGCCTTTCCGCGAAGTGGCTAGAAGCCCCACTCTTCTCTACTTGCCTCCACTTTACTCCACTACCCCCCACTGTCAATGCGATTTCATTGATTTGGCGAGGGTCTGGAGTTAAAAATTGGCTAAATTTAGCGGTTTCTTGCACCACATCTAGGTGGAGGGAAAATGGAGGGCCTAGCTAACAGGGCTCCACGCTTCAGAGATTCTCGCGGAAAATACTGCGGAATCTAGGCAAATCTATGCCCAGTGGTGGGAAGTGGAGGAACTCAGGGAGGAAAGTGGGGGCAGCGTTTAGGAGGTCGAGGAAACCTGAATCTTGGAATCTGCCGGGAATTCAAATTCTCAAAATAAGGCGTGTCGTATGCACGCCATGCCACTACCTAATGCTCGTGCTGCGCGGTGCGAGGTAAACCCAATCAGGGAAGCCTCGCACAGAAGCTAATGACAGTCACATAACGAGAAGACGAACGACACTTGATTCTCGATTTACCTTCAGCCGAGGCCAAACAAAACAGGTTAAACAAAAAAGAGGTGCAGCCAGGGGCTACACCTCAATATCTATGCTTGCGTATCAGCTGTCGGACTGATCCCGTTTGCGCTGATTCCATCGCTCTTCGAGACTCGACATGAACTGGGAATTGTTCTTTGCCGCAGATTTTGGACTGCCACCTGCGGGACGGCCAAGTTTCCCATTGGCCGACTTGGTGAGGGCCAGAAGAACACCGCCAAACATGACAGCAAACCCAATCACACCAACGATGATGATGTGCTGCGAAATACCAAAGATCAGACCAGCCAAGCCAACGATGACCAAAAGAACGCCCAGCGCAATGTTTCGCGTAGAAAGTCGCCCAGCACTTGCCGGCGCCTTCATATTAGAAGCGAAGCGACGGTCTTCATGCAACTGCTTTTCAAGCTGCTCCAACAAACGCTGCTCGTGTTCCGATAGCGGCATCGTCTTCTCCTTCCAAAGGCAAACTCAACGGTCGTTTACCGTCGTTAGGTTCAACGCCGAGTCAAAGATAAAAGTTCCCTGATTCTTAATGAGCCTTAGTCCTAGGATAGTCTCTTTTGTGCTCAGCCTGCCAGTTGATCTTCGCCACTGATCTTGTATACCCACCGGGCTCACAGAATACTTTTAGTCCCGCGGTCGCAAAAAACGTGCGGGCGTCACCATCGACTGCGGAAATTTCTGTCCAATGAGGTCGGCCACTCGTTCCGCCTCCCTCACTTTCTCATCTTTTGGATCAAGGCTAAGCTGCAATCCAAAGTCCGGATCTTCGAGCCGTTCAGCTCGAACACCAATCAAACGTACCGGCTGGGTCAACGGAATCAACTTCTTAAAAAGCAACCCAGCAGCTTCACTGATGGTGGCCGAGGAATCAGATGCCGCACTGAGTGCTTTAGAACGGGTCAGGCCAGTAAAGTCCCGATACTTGATCTTCAGACCAACCCCACCTGCAGCCTTGCCGTTATCGCGTAACCGCCTTGCAACTCGATGGCTTAGTCGAAGTAGCTCTTCTTCTAGAATTTGCAGGTCACTAATGTCTGCAGCGAAGGTGTGCTCGGCCGAGATGCTCTTTTCCTCACGAGTTACTTCCACAGGACGGTTATCGATGCCCTTTGATAATAGAAACAGCGAACGACCATGTTCCCCCATTCGGGCAACCAGTCGTTCTTCAGGCTCGCGAGAGAGTTGACCCACTGTTTCGATACCCAGGGCATGTAATTGTTGTGCGGTTCGCTTACCGACACCCCACATCTTGGCCACGGGGAGATCTTCCAAAAACTCCCCCGTACGCTCGGGAGCAATCACTGCCATCCCATCAGGTTTCGCGTAGGTGGAGGCCAGCTTCGCGATGAATTTGTTTTTTGCAATACCCACGCTGGCAGGCAACCCCATATTGTCTCGAATATGGTTGCGGATGTTCCGGCCAATTTCTACCGGACCACCTAGCCTTCGCATGCTTCCGGTGACATCAAGAAACGCTTCATCAACGCTGACCTGTTCAACCAAGGGAGTGAGCGTGCGGAAATACGACATGATTTCCTCAGAGGCTAGCGCGTATTTGTGATGACTTGGTTCGACGACCGTTGCTTCAGGCATGAGGGGAATTGCCTGGCTCATCGGCATCGCCGAATGTATCCCCCTGGCACGGCAGTCATATGAAGCTGAGAGCACGACGCTCCTGCCTCCTGGGAACCCGACAATGACCGGCTTGCCAACCAGCTCAGGACGATCACGCAATTCAACGGAAACGAAAAAGGCGTCCATGTCGACGTGCAAAACAGCGCGACTCACCATTCTCACCCCCCTGCGTCAGCTGAAGTAATCACTCAATCATACTCGAATATATGTTCGGTTTTTACTATACTAGCGATTGTGGGTCCGTGGGCCCTATCCCCCAAAAATCACCGGTAGAGTTGTATGTAACCTGCCGTAGTTACCCAAAGAAATGATTTTGCATGTCGCTGCCTGATTCTCTTCCGTCCCTCGAAGCCGAGGCTTTGGAACTTAGCCAAACGTACACCGCCGAAGTTGCACGGTTGCTTAAGGAATTTCTGGCCGCCAAGAGAGTTGAAGTTGGTCAAATCACTACCAGTGCAGTTGAAATCGTCAATGCGATTACTTCATTGACTAAGGGCGGTAAACGACTACGCCCACTGTTTGCTTTTTGGGGTTTTCTGGGTGCTGGCGGCGCGAAGGACTCCACCGACATCGTTCGCCTCGGCGTTGCTCTGGAACTATTCCAGGCCGCAGCGTTGATTCACGACGATATTATCGACAACTCCGATACACGTCGCGGGCAACCAAGCGTCCACAAACGATTCGAAGCTCAACACCAAAAGTTGGGCTTGGCAGGTAGTGCAGCGGCATACGGTAGTGCGAGTGCAATCTTGGCCGGCGACCTTTGTCTATCTTTAAGTGAAGAATGCTTCTCGGAAATAGAGAACCTTCCCAAAGAAGCGCGCGTGATCTTTAACCGAATGCGCACGCAGGTGATGGCCGGTCAGTATTTGGACGTACTTGAGGAGTCTGCTGGCCCCTCCTATGATCCCACGGAAGCCGTGAAGCGTGCACGTACCATCGTTCGCTTCAAGTCCGCGAAGTACTCCACAGAAAACCCATTCTTGCTTGGCGGTGCGCTTGCCGGCGCTAATGGAGAACTCCTTGAGAGCTACTCAGCTTTCGCGTTACCGCTGGGCGAAGCTTTCCAACTTCGCGACGATGTTCTAGGTGTGTTTGGCGATGCCGAAGTTACCGGTAAGCCAACCGGCGGAGACCTATTAGAAGGTAAGCGAACGGAGCTCATCGCACATGCCTTGCTTCTATCAACGGACGAAGAACGAGAGTTCATCCAATCGCGCCTTGGGGCCGTCGATATGTCTGCAGAAGAAGTCAGCTGCCTGAGCAATATTCTTCGAGATAGCGGTGCACTCAAGGCCACTGAAAACCGTATTAGCGAACTGTCAGATCAGTCTCGCCGCGCACTCAAAGAACTGCCGATTAGTCCGCGCGCTCATGCTGGCCTTCAGCAGCTCAGCGACGCTGTCACTAATCGCTCAAAGTAACAGCAAAGGTCACCAGTTCATAACAAAGGGTCTCGGTCATCCAAAAACTTTGGAGGACCGAGACCCTTTTGTTGTCTTTTGAACAACAGGTTTAAAGCTTGAGCCGACTACCAGGCTAGAGCTTGCGCCCGTCGTCTAATTTCAGTTTTACGTCCTGAACGCAAGGCGTTCATTGGAGTGCCTGGCAGCGAATCATCTTCAGTGAATAACCACGTGATTGCTTCTTCATCGGAATAGCCTGCATCCATAAGTACGGACAAGGTTCCCTTTAGACTTTCGACTACGATGCCGTCTTGGAGAAAATCAGCGGGAATGGATCGAACATTGCGTTCTCCGATTCGCACCGAGATAATTGCACGTTCGTCAAGCAAGCGGTGTACGCGACGAATATCGACATCTAATTCTTCTGCCACGTCCGGCAGGGTCAGCCACTGGCCGACGAGTTCTACGTATTCCTTCACCCCTTAAGGTTCCCACAAATTCGCAAACTCCGCAGAAACTTTAGAAAAACGCACCTCAGTAGTTTCCATGCGCCACAGGAGTAGTGTAAATTTCCTTGTATCACTTTGATAACAATTGCATCACGGACAACATTAGGAACGTAAGCCTCTAATGTCACCTGCGACGCAATGTCCGTTATTTTCACCGTACCTATGAGGATCGACTCCATGCCCCACGAATCCAAACATGTCTCTAAGCATGCGTTAGGCGTAGTAGCAGGCGCGGCCATCCCAGCCGCGGTCATTGGTAGCCTGGCGTTGGCACCAGCCGCGCAGGCAACACCCGTATCCCTCCCCAAAACCTCAGGCAGCCTGGCAAAGGCGGTCACCCCAGAGTCAATCAAGGTCGCAGAAGATCAGATCAAGGCTCACTTGATTGCCTCCCGCATTTCGACCCTCGGGCTCCCCGCGAAGCGTGACGTCAAGGAAATTAAGATTCCGGCTGGCGCCACCTTGTCGAGTATCGCGGTTGAATACGACACTTCCGTTTCCGAGCTTAAGAAGCTCAACGGCTTGAAGAGCGATGTCATCATTGCAGGCAAGACCCTCAAGGTCTCCGGCAAGGCATCAACGTCCAAGTCGACTAAGAGCGATTCTTCTAAGAAATCGTCGACGGCAACCAAAACTTATACGGTGAAGAACGGCGATACGCTCAGCGCGATTGCCAGTAAGCACAATATGAGCCTGTCCGCGCTACTGAGCAAGAACAACATCTCAGCAAGCAAGGTCATTTACCCTGGCAACAAGCTCAAAGTAAATGGCACCGAGAGCAGCTCGGACAAGAAGGAATCTGGCTCGAACTCCAAGAGCAAGAGCACTTCCTCAAGCTCCGCAACGTACACGGTGAAGTCAGGCGACACGCTAGGCAGCATCGCTGTCAAGCACAACATGAGCCTGTCCTCGTTGCTGAGTAAGAACAACATGTCGGCAAGCAAGGTGATCTTCCCCGGAGACAAGCTGAAGATCAACGGTTCTACTTCCAAGAACGAATCCAAGTCCTCTGAGAAGAAGACTTCATCGTCGAAGACCTCCAGCTACACCGTGAAGTCCGGCGACACCCTCAGCGCGATCGCAGCCAAGCACGATATGAGCCTGTCGGAACTGCTGAAGATCAACAACATCTCTACGAGCAAGCGCATTTACCCGGGAGATAAGATCAAGGTTTCCGGTGGTTCCTCCTCGTCGTCCTCCAAGCCACAGACTACGAGTAAGCCGAAGACTACGACTTCGACCTACACCGTCAAGTCAGGGGATACTCTAGGCGGCATCGCTGCCAAGCACGACATGTCCTTGAAGTCCCTGTTGAATCTAAACCCTGAATTCAGTGCCAGCACTCCGTTGAAGGTCGGTGCCAAGCTCAAGGTTTCAGGTTCTTCAGTTGCTCCAACCAGCGACACCAAGGAGGACAAGATTGGCAACACCTTTGAAGGCCGTACCTACAAGGATCATGTTGTCCGAGATGCTAACGCCAACAAGGACTACCTAGACTCCATTGACGTTCCAGGACGTTCGGAAATGCAGTCGCTCATTCGTTCGACCGCGCAGAGGATGGGCGTAGACCCAGCCTTGGCTTTGGCTCATGCCTACCAGGAGTCCGGATTCAACATGCGTGCGGTCTCCCCCGCTAACGCTGTCGGTGTCATGCAGGTTCTCCCAAGCACGAGCGACTGGATCGCTTCACGTATCGGCCAAAACCTCAACGTACTCAACCCACAGGACAACGTCACCGCTGGTGTCGCGGTAATTGCCTACAACCTGGACAATACCGATGACCTGGACACTGCAATCGCTGCCTACTACCAGGGGCTTGCAGGCGTCAACAAGAATGGTATGTACGAAGATACCAAGCGATATGTTGCGAGCATCAAAGCGCACATGAAGAACTACCGCTAAGGCGTCAAATAGAAGTCTGGTCCGGGGCCCAGTTTCAACTGGGTGCCGGACCAGACTTTTATTATTTACAGATAAGCGTGAAAATCTAGGAAGCTCGTCGCTCGAGATCCAATGGCATATCGATAACTACTCTTGTCCCGGCAGTCTGACCGGCCTCCCAGCGAATTTCTCCCGAGAGTTCACTGGTTACCAGAGTACGTACAATCTGGAGCCCCAATCCTTCTCGACGCGGTTCATCAGGCAAACCATGTCCATCATCTTCAATGACTACACGCAACCAATTAGTGCGGTCTGCCCCGTGATACCGTTCAGCCAACAAAGACACTTCACCATCACGATGTGCCAGCCCATGCTCAACGGCATTGGTCACTAGTTCGTTGATAACCAAGGAAAGTGGAGTGGCCAGATCTGCGTCGAGCATGCCAAATTCACCCTCACGGCGGGTGGAGACTCGTTGCTCAGGTGAAGCGATTTCAACGATGAGACGGAATTGACGGTCCATCAGATCATCAAACTTCACCGTCTCGTTCAGTCCCTTGGACAGGAAATCATGGACAGAAGCGATAGTTGAGACGCGACGCATGGCCTGTTCAAGACCTTGTTTGCCGTCTTCTGATTGCATCCGTCGGGACTGCATGCGCAAGAGAGCTGCAACGGTTTGCAGGTTGTTCTTGACCCGATGATGAATTTCGCGAATGGTGGCATCCTTGGTGACAAGTTCTTTCTCTCGTCGACGCAGTTCAGTCACATCGCGACACAGCACCAAAGCACCCCAACGCTTTGATTCATTGCGTAACGGAATAGCTCGCAAGGATAGGGTGACTCCGCGGTGTTCAACTTCCGTACGCCACGGCATCTTGCCTTGAAGCACCAGCGGAAGTGTCTCATCCACGACGCGACGGTCGCTGACCAGTGCCATGGTCAGATCAGCCAGAGGTTGGCCCTGGAGTACGTCCGCAGCTCCTAAGCGGCGGAATCCTGAGACGGCGTTGGGGCTGGCGAATTCTACGGCGCCATCTACGCTCAGACGGATAAATCCGTCACCTACGCGAGGAGCACCTCTTCGGGAACCGGTTGGACTGGAAAACTCTGGCCACAATCCTTGAGTGCCCATTTGCAGCAGGTCATCAGCGCTCTGACGGTAGACCAGTTCCAGATTCGAAGGTGTACGGGACTGGTTAGGATCAAAGTGAGAGGTGATCACAGCTACTGGGCGATTCTGCCGAACTAGCGGAATCGCCTGAACCGTTGTCAGCCCCAAGATCAGGTCAGTGCCCACCTGCTCTGCGGAGCGTTGGATCTGCAATGTTTCCCAGGCACGGTCAACCATGATTCGCAGGTCCTTGCGGATCCGTTCGCCAACGAAATCACCATGGAACGCTGTGTGGGAAGTTGATGGTCGTACGTGTGCCAGAGCAACGTATGAACCATCTCCCGTGGGGAACCAGAGTACAAGGTCTGAGAAGGCTAGGTCCGAGACCAACTGCCAGTCCCCCACTAGGAGATGAAGCCAGTCCTCATCACCGGGTCCTAGTGCAGCACGTTGACGTAGTTCTTCGGTGATGAGGGCCATTAGCGGTGTTTACCTTCTTACGATGGAACGCAACAGGCGAAGTGCCACGGACAATGAAGCCATGTCGTCACGTTCGAGGCTATTTACTTCCTCAAACATACTCTTCGCACGATCTAGGTTAGCCGCGTTTGCTTCTTCCCACGCAGCAACACGCTCTGCTGGGTCCGCAATATCGCCGTGAGCATCCAAGATGTTACCGGTCAGGTCGATAATCGTGGTGTACAAATCATCACGCATGGCGGCACGAGCCAGCGCCTGCCAGCGATCCGAACGTGGCAACTTGGTGATCCGGTTCAACAGGCTATCGACACCGAAGAGATCGTAGAGCACGAAGTAGGTCTCAGCGACTTTGGACGCCGTAGTCGAGGTACGGTGCACATACTCAGCGATGTCCAACAGCGCGTAGGACTCGAACTGCGTGGCCCACATGCTAGCTCGCAACTCAGGAATGCCGAAGCCCAGGGCTTCGTCGCGCCAGTCGTTGAAGCGTTCCAGGTCGTTGCCGCGAATAATCGTTGGCAAAGCCTTGCGCAATTCGGTCACGGTGTCTTGGAAACGAGTCACCGCTTCTGAGACCAGTAGCTGCTCATCAACACGGTTAATGAACCAGCGAGTGGCACGATCCAACAGACGACGCATGTCATGATGCTGGCGTCCCCAGTGTTTCAGGCTGGTCCCGGCCGGCTGGGCGTTGATCGCATCAAACTGACGATCAAACCCGTAGACCTCACGCAGTGCACAGAAGACCTTCGCGATTTGAACTTCGCTAGCGCCCGTCTCTTCCATTGCACGGAAGACATAGGTAATGCCACCAACGTTCACAATGTCGTTGGCAATCACTGTTGCGATGATTTCTCGGCGTAGCGGATGGCTATCCAGCTGGTCCCCAAAGCGCTCTACAAGCTGTTCTGGGAAGTAACGTCGCAGCGTTTCCGCAAAGTATGGGTCATCTGCTAGGTCGGATTCAGTTAGTGCATTGGCCAACTGAATCTTGGAGTAAGCAGCCAATACTGACAGCTCCGGAGTCGTCATCGCTCCGCCGGAAGCACGTCGTTCTTCTAGCTCGGCAGTGCTTGGAAGGAACTCGAGTTCACGGTTCAGGTCCGCGGCGGATTCCAGCCACTGCATAAGTCTCTCGTAGGCAGGTGCCCAAGTGAGTGCAGCATGCTTTTCATTGAGCAACAGGACGTTTTGCTCAAAGTTGGTTTTCAGCACCAGGTCGCCCACGTTATCGGTCATCGATAGCAGGAAGTCTGTGCGTTCATCTGCGGTGAGATTGCCTGCAGAGATCTGACGGTCCACGAAGATCTTGATATTAACTTCACGGTCCGAGGTGTCCACACCAGCCGAGTTATCGATAGCATCCGAATTGAGCAGAACACCCTGACGGGCAGCTTCGATACGACCAAGCTGCGTCATGCCGAGGTTACCGCCTTCGCCGATGACCTTGACCCTTAGGTCCTTCCCGTCGATGCGAATGGCATCGTTGGCACGGTCGCCAACCTGGCCATGAGTCTCGCTCGATGCCTTGACATAGGTGCCAATGCCGCCGTTGTACAGCAGGTCTACGGGGGCAGACAGGATTGCCTTGAGCAATTCGTTAGGGCTCAACTTGAGCGTGCTCTCGGCTAGCCCAAGTACCGCACGAACTTCTGGGCTGATAGGAATCGACTTCAGGCTTCGCGAATACACGCCGCCTCCGGCAGAGATCAGCTCCTTGTTGTAATCTGCCCAGCTGGAACGAGGCAGGTCATACAGGCGCTGACGCTCATCAAAGGCAACCTGTGCGTCTGGATTCGGATCAAGGAAAATATCCCGGTGGTCAAAGGCTGCAACCAGTTTGACGGTCGGGGTACGGCGCAGACCGTTACCAAAGACGTCACCGGACATATCACCCACACCTACGGCGGTGAATTCTTCACTCTGGGTATCAATGCCCAGCTCGAAGAAGTGACGCTTCACCGATTCCCAAGCGCCGCGAGCCGTGATGCCCATGCCCTTGTGGTCATAGCCCACGGAACCGCCCGAGGCGAACGCGTCGCCCAACCAGTGGCCCTTCTGCGCGGACAGCGAGTTGGCAATGTCAGAGAAGCTAGCGGTTCCCTTATCGGCAGCAACAACCAAGTAGGAGTCATCTCCATCGCGACGAACCACGTTTTCAGGAGCCACGATGTGCTCACCGGTCGAATCGGTGACCATATTGTCCGTCAGCTGCAGGAGCGTACCGATGAAGATCTTATAGGCGCTCTTACCTTCTTCCATCCACGCGGCCCGATCCTGTGCAGGGTTCGGTAGTTGCTTCGCGTAGAAGCCACCCTTGGCACCGGTAGGAACGATGACCGAGTTCTTCACCATCTGGGCCTTGACCAGGCCAAGAACTTCGGTACGGAAATCTTCACGACGGTCCGACCAGCGCAAGCCACCACGTGCCACTGCACCAAAGCGGAAGTGCGTGCCTTCAACGCGTGGCGAGTAAACCCACAGTTCATGCTTCGGGCGTGGGAATGGAGCGAAGTCAATTTCTTCCGGTGCGAGCTTGAAGGCCAGGGCCTGGTGCTCGGTGAAGTAATTGGTTCGCTTGGTCGCTTCGATGACCTTTACAAAACGACGCAAGAGCGTGTCAGCGTCCAAGGTCGGGACAGCTTCCAGCGCCTCAGAGATCTTGTTTTTGGCTTCTTCACGGGCTGCTTCGGATGCCTCAGCGCCCAGCGAAGGGTCAAAGGTTGCTTGGAACAGCTCAACGATGCTGTGGGTGACCGAGGCATTACCGACCAAGGTGTTGGCGATGAACCCGGTGGAGTTCGGAACACCTAGCTGTAGCAAGTAGTGTGCGTAGGCACGCAACATCGCTACCTGTTCCCAGGACAGGCCTTCACGAAGCACCAGGGCGTTGAGGCTATCGGATTCTGCGTCATTACGAATGACAGCGCTATAAGCCTCAGCCAGCTTGCTTTCAACCTCACCAAAATCAACATCTTGGTCAAACTTCAGACCCATGTCATAGATGTAACGCTGGCCAACGCCTTCAGGGTTCAGCTCGTAGGGACGTTCATCAACTACGTCCAGTCCCAAATCCTGCAGGACCGGCAAAATGCGTGAGAGCAATAGTGGCTGAGTCACGAAGATCTTCATGCGCTTAGACACTGGTGAATCTTCATCAACCGGTGACGGATCGTAGAAGGAAACGATCGGCCCGCTCTGAGCGGACTCATTCAAGGTTGAAAGCAGGTCGATGTCCTTGAGCGCATCTTCGATCTCAAACTGAACCTTGTAGGATGCAGGGAATGCCTCTGACCAAGCATTGGACAGCGTATTCGCGTCGCCCAGCTCAAGACTTTCGCGGGCCGTATCCACAATGGCGTCAGACCATGAGCGAACTGCCTTGGCAATACGATTTTCCAAAGCAGTGCGGTCAACAACCGGGATTAGGCCATGACGCTGCAGGCGCAGACGGTAGAACAAACGCACCAAGGCGCCAGCGCCGAGCTGAGCTTCATATTCGATGGACTCTGCGTTGAAACTATCTTTGAGTTCTTTTTCAACGCGCAGACGAACGCCGGTGGAGAAACGATCACGAGGCAAGAACACCATGGCCGTCACAAAACGGCCGTACTCATCGGTCCTCAGGAAGACTGAGGTCCGACGGCGTTCTTGCAAACGCAAGATACCCAACGCAGTCTTGGTCAGGTCATCAACGCTGATCTGGAACATCTCATCTCGAGGGTAGTTTTCCAGAATGGTGGTGATGTCTTTACCGGAGTGAGAGTTAGCAGCAAATCCGGTGCTCTTGAGTACGGCTTGGACCTTGTCGCGGACAACTGGAACAGTTTTCACGCTAGAGGTGTAAACGCTCGAAGAGAACAAACCGATGAATCGGCGCTCACCATTAACCTCGCCGTTGGCATCAAAGCTCTTGACGCCGACGTAGTCCAAGTACACGCCACGGTGCACGGTTGAACGAGCGTTGGCTTTGGTGATGATCAGGGCGCTCTTATCACGAGCGGTAATACGGCCACGCTTGGTCAAGTGCTGTGGACCCTGCGACTCCAACTCGCGCATAAGTCCAAGACCACTACCGGATCGGGCGACCAAAACATCTTCACCATTGACCGTTTCCAGGTCATATTCGCGGTAGCCGAGGAAGGTGAATTTGCTGTTGGCCATCCAATCCAGCAATTCGGCGGCCTGTGGAAGCTCAGCAATCTGTTCCGCGTGGGCAGTCTGTGGCAGGGTCTGGGCGATGTCTTTGGCACGGTCAAGCATGGCAGGCCAATCCTTGACAGAGATTCGCACATCCGCGAGCACGCTGTAGAGTCGCTCAACAAATTCTTCTGCCTGCTTGTCACTGAGTTCACGGGCAAGCTCAACAGAAATCCACGACTCAACGCGTGTATCCGTCCCTGCCGAAATGAGGGTACTCAGATCTGAAAGAGCCGCTGTGTCACCACTGGCCACATGCTGCTGCCCGGTATGGCTGATCTTGACGATTTCGCCAGTCTCGGACTTGCGTGAAACCACGAATGTTGGGTGCACGACTAACTGGATGGGTGAATTAAGCTGAACTAATGCTGCGGTGACCGAATCAACCAAGAACGGCATATCGTCGGTGACGATATGGACCACCGAGACTCCGTTGTTTCGTGTGATGGCGACGTTGGGGGTTTCCGCTTCGCGTTCGTAGCCGATTTCTAGGTGTGCAGCCACGCGAGATTCGAGTTCGTCTGGCCGGTAGGCTGCCACGTCCTCAGTCGCAATTTGGCTATAGTACTCGCTCACCAATTTTGGGGTGAGAGTCGCATCCATGAATGATTCTGACATGCTGGATTCCGACGAGTTCAACTGAACGCCTCCAAGAACAAAGTTCGATGTACCCGCGCCTTTGCGGGTCTCTAGTCTAATCAACCCTACCCGTTTTTCACGCCATCAGTTCATGCAGACTTGCTAAATCGACGAGTAATCCGATTCTTGGGTAAATCCGTAGATTTTATGCCGGCCAAAGACCGTATTTCAGTACGCAATGAACTTTTAGGCGCTATCTCGAGTAAAGGGCTTCCTGCTAACACTGACGCACTGCAGACTGCGCTGTCATTAGGCAAGAAACCAACGACATCGTGCATTGGACCAAAACGGTCCCAGGCTTCGGACAATCGACGCTTTGGGCTTCGACCACTACTGGAAACACTGACCCGGTTGAAGATGATTTTGGGACGAAGTTCAGGGTGGTTTTCCTCCAGCTCATCAATGGCTCTGATGGCACGAGGAATACCGATACTGTCTGATTGAACCACCATAAAAATTTCGTCCGAGCAACGCAGTACTTCCACCGTTACAGCATTGCGTTGGGGTGCTTGCGTATCAAAGCTCAGCTGTTCATCCATGGCGATATGTGGCGCAATATCTAGGACTACCAAGTCATAGTGTTCTCTGAAGACCAGTGCGGCTCGTCGCAGAGCTGAAGCACGTACCTCTGGCCAGCGACTTGATCGTGGAATCCCGGTTCCCACACGAACGGTGGTGTCCCCCACCTGGACGAGCGAGCAGGCTGCGTTAAGACGATTAATATCGGTGCTGCCCGAGTCCATAATGCGGCAGATCTGTGCAACTGATGCTGATTCATCCATCAGTCCCAATTGGATCGAAATCGAAGCAGCGTAGGTGTCTGCATCTAACAAAACAACGGACTTACCAGTGGCGGCTGCTTCGACAGCATAATTCAAGGCAAGGGTGCTTCGTCCCGGTGAACCCGGAGCACTCCAGAAACAAACAATCTTTCCCTGAGTACTTGGTTCAGATTTTCCCGCGGAGCGTTGGTCATCTATCGGAGAAGATTCGGGAATCTTCAAAGAGTGAACCGTTGCTGTAATGCGCTCTTCTAGGTCAGACATCGCAATATCTACCGGAAGCTGGAGAACATCGGGCAAGGGGCTAAGCTCAGTGGAGTTTTCAAGTAAGTAGACTACTGCTGTTCCATTGCCCATCAGTTCCTCGATCTGTTCCATGGGCGGAACTTGCTGGGCATCCGCGATCAATAGAACGTCGGCGATGGCAGTGAGACAGGCGGCGATCGCTTCAGCGGTTTCGGAACAGACTCTCGTGACGATCAGTTCACCTTGATAGCTCTCGATTTCTCGAACAATACTTTCCTTATCACCCAAGACAACAACGGAGATACTCATTACTCAGCTCCGGCTGGATTGTAAATGACGATAATTCGTGAATCGTTGGCCAGTGCTTGCAGGAGTGGCTCTAGTTGGTTGGGTTCCACCAATAGTTCAAGATTTGTGCCTTGTCGGTCCACCAGACCGCCACCGCTTTCAACACGCGCAGCAACCTCGACCATCGACGAGAGTTTTTCTGGCACACCGTAAGTATTTCCTCCCGATGCGCGCTCTGCGATCCAAACGTCCACAAAGCTGCCCGGCGCAATGGAAGAGCTCAAGTCTGCTGGCAGTTCAATATTGATGGGTCGACGAGATCCAAGTTCACTGTGCGTCACGGATGTCACTGGGATAAGTTCCCCTGCACTAATGAAGGTGTTGGCACGAGCCAAGTCGACAATGTCTGCTTCCGGATCAAGGTAACGGCCAGCCGTCTCACCAAGTTGTACTTCTTGGGTTTTCATATTCTCGGCGGTTAGTTGCTCACCAAGAGTGATATTGGAGCGTGCCACATACACGGTGGTGGTCTCGTGCATTTCACCGACTAGGTACATCGTGCCTGCTACGGATGCCACAACAAGAACCGCGCCCAAGGCCAACCGTGGATCTTTCCAACCAGGACGTTTGATTCTCGCGGCTTTTGTTGATCGTGCCCCTTGGGCCACTTGTTCACTCATCGAGGCTCGACCTTCCACCGGAGAATGTGCTTATGGATGGTGAGCCTACGACAAGTTTCTTCCGTATGAAAGACCCATTTACATGGTGTGGATTAATTTAGCGTCGTGGATACGACCCATCCGATGGACTCCAGAGGGATCATGACTTGGGCCGCGGGATTGCTTGAGCGAACATATTCATCGCGTTGGTGCATTGAAATGAGCAGGAAATCCTTGGCTACCTGCCCCAAAGTTCCTTCGGCAATGAGCGATCCGTGAGTTCCATAGATTTGGCACCTAGACCGATCTCGCAACATGCCACGAAGTACTGCTGAAAACCTGATGGCCTTGCCGCTTTGACTTGTCAAAGGTGCTGCTCGCCTTTCGCTTGGCAAGGCAATTGATTCGACGACTTGGTAGCGAATAATCCATTGGCTCGCTTCGGTTTCTAGGCAAAAGTAATCAGTGGCGCAGGGGCCAAGTCGCGCACGAATCTCGGTATGACCAATCACCATGACGCTGATTTCGTTGCCGCGGTATTGAGACAGGACATCACTCAGCTGGGCCGTTGCCCGTTCAATACGAGTGTTCTCGGCGATTTCATCACGCAATTGCGCGCGAGTTTGTTCGGCTAGTTGAGCCTCAAGATCGTCAAAGAGTGAATCCCATCGCATGTGCCAACTGTACGAGACAAACAAATGTTTCGACAGGTCTTCACAAAAGCGCATCGAAGTGTCATTATCTTTATCAAATAACATCAAATGTCATTAAATGACATCCAAGGAAGTGTTTTCGATGATGAAGATACGAACGCTGGTTATCTTTTCCCTGTTTAGCGCTGCGGATTATGTCTTGATCTTCGTGGGCTTGAGGTTGATCTTGGACTTCCCCGCCAACGCATCAATGCCCCTTGAGCCGGCACGGCGCATTCAATTCCTCATCATCGTTTCGGCGTTCGTTCTTGCAGCCTTTGCGCTTCTGCGATTGGGGGTCAAGTGGCTGATTATTTGGGCGGCAAAGCATGAGCAGCGGCACGTACTCAACTTTTTCCAACGGGTCGCACCTCGATTCAGTCGCCGGGTTCTGAGTTCTGTCCTTGGCACGTCAATTGCGCTTTCAACTGCAGTGGCTGCTAACGCTGGCACAGTTATTCCGGTGCAAAATCTTTCAAGCACTCCCCATGCCGAGAGCAAGAGCTTGCCCGAATCAGTGGAATCAAGTCAGCGCAGTGTCCCCAATGCGCAATGGTTCCCAGAGCAAATTTCCGTGCCCCTGAACCGACTCATCTCATCGGGAGCACAACCAAAACACAAGACAGAAAAAACCATCACCGAGATTGTCGTCGCACAAGGCGAGAACTTATGGAGCATTGCTGCCACGCGCCTCGGACCGCAAGCAACAGCGGAAGAAATCTCAGCGTATTGGCCACAGGTTTATCAGGCTAACCGGCAAGTAATCGGTTCCGACCCCAATGTCTTAGAGGTTGGAACTGTCTTGGTCCTTCCGCACAGGCAATAATCATCCTCATTTCTCACTCAGCACCACATCAAGGAGCAATCATGAGTACCATCACCATCAGTGCCCGCGCCACTACCCCAGCGGCCCAACCAGTCGACTCCCTAGCGCCGAATTCAAGCGCTCCTGATACACCAGCCGATGCGCCAGCGCATCTGCGCAGAGCACTGGACCACATTTTTCATCGCACCGACTTGTGCCGGACCGAGCATCGGGCCATCGTGGAAATTACTCACTCAGTGGCACGGGCTGTTTTCGAAGTTGTTGCCGGGTACCGCAGCGTCAGCCAATTAGCATTTGTCATGGAACCAACCTGCATTGCCAAACTACAGCGGCGCGCCCTACTAGAAACTGGCCAATACTCCGCGGGACCAGAGCCAGGCACAGCGCATGGACAAATTCTCTCTTTGCATCTGGACCATTGCTTCTCCGGCGCGTGGGAATGCACAGCCATTCTCGGATTTAAAAACCGCGTCCGCGCCGTAGCTCTCAAAATTGAGCCATGGCACGGACGCTGGCAAGTGACCGATGTCGAACTTATTTAGTTTCGCTTGGACTTCTTTTTCTTCTTATTGGTCGCAGCCTGCGCACGGGTAGTGCTGGCTTCGCCGTCTTCGTCCGGGCCCGTGAACTGCAAGTTCTTTGGCTTCGCTGATTCATCGATCACTGGTGCATCAGCAGCAGCGGCACTACCTGTTGGGATGTCCAAGTTGAACAGTGCACCGATGCTCTCTTCACGAATGCCTTCCATCATGGTCTGGAACATCGTATAGCCCTCGCGCTGGTATTCCACCAGTGGATCGCGCTGCGCCATTGCACGCAGCCCGATGCCTTCTTTGAGATAGTCCATCTCGTAAAGGTGTTCTTGCCACTTACGTCCGATAGTCGAGAGCACAACGCGCCGTTCCAAATCACGCATGGTGGATGAACCAACCAATTTTTCGCGTTCTTCATACTGATACTGAGCGTCAGAAAGAATTTCTCGTTCCAAGAACTGCGAGGAGAGGTGTCCAACTCCGCCAGCTTCCTCAACAACCTCATCCAGGGTGATACCGATTGGGTAAAGCTGCTTGAGGTTAGTCCAGAGCTGCTTGAGCTCCCACTCGTCTGGGTTGCCCACCTGAGTAGCTTCCAAAACCATCGCCTTGACGACGTCCTCTAGGAAATGACCGACCTTTTCCTCAAGGTCTCCACCTTCCAAGATGGCACGGCGGTCAGCATAAATTGCCTCGCGCTGACGATTCATCACGTCATCGTACTTCAGCACATTCTTGCGCTGTTCGGCGTTAACACCTTCCACCTGGGCCTGAGCCGATTCGATGGCTCGGGAGACCATCTTGGACTCCAAAGCCACATCATCGGGCATTGAGGGGTTGTTCATGATGCGTTCTGCCATGCCGGAATTAAAGCGGCGCATCAAATCGTCAGTCATCGACAAGTAGAAGCGCGACTCACCAGGGTCACCCTGACGGCCGGCACGACCACGCAACTGGTTATCAATTCGGCGTGACTCGTGACGCTCGGTACCAAGGACATACAGACCACCGAGTTCGGCGACTTCCTTAGCTTCCTTAGCCACGGTTTCTTTGGCCTTTGCGAAGACTTCGTCCCAAACCTTGTTGTACTCTTCTGGGTGCTTCTCAGCATCCAGTCCGCGACGTTCCATCTCAGCGACAGCAAGGAATTCGGCGTTACCACCGAGCATGATGTCGGTACCGCGACCTGCCATGTTCGTCGAAACAGTCACGCCGTTTTTACGACCCGCCATTGCAACAACCGCAGCTTCACGTGCGTGCTGCTTAGCGTTGAGCACCTCATGGCGAATGCCCTTCTTGGAGAGCAGACGCGAAAGGTATTCACTCTTCTCCACGCTGGTGGTACCAACCAGAATCGGCTGTCCCGTAGCATGACGTTCAGCGATGTCTTCGACCACAGCGTTGAACTTGGAGACTTCGTTCTTGTAAATGTAGTCTGGCTGATCCTTGCGGATCGCAGGCTTATTCGTCGGAATCTCGACAACACCCAGCTTGTAGGTGCTCATGAATTCCGCGGCCTCGGTCTGCGCGGTACCGGTCATGCCTGAGATCTTCTCGTACATACGGAAGTAGTTCTGCAAGGTGATCGTGGCGAGCGTCTGGTTTTCGGCCTTGATGGTCACGCTCTCTTTGGCTTCAATAGCCTGGTGCATGCCCTCAGAATAGCGACGCCCCTGCAGGGCACGGCCGGTGTGTTCATCAACGATCATGACTTCGCCGTTGACGACAACGTAGTCCTTGTCTTTTTTGAACAGTTCCTTGGCCTTGATGGCGTTGTTCAAGAAACCGATCAGCGGGGTGTTGTTGGCTTCGTACAGGTTGTCGATACCGAGGTAATCCTCAACCTTTTCGATCCCAGACTCCAACACACCAATAGTGCGCTTCTTTTCGTCAACCTCGTAGTCATCCTCGCGCTTCAGGCGTGAAACGATCTTCGAGAATTCGGTGTACCAGCGATTGACATCGCCGGAAGCCTGACCCGAGATAATCAGCGGGGTACGGGCTTCATCGATCAAAATCGAGTCAACCTCATCGACGATGACAAAGTTGTGTCCGCGCTGAACCAGTTCGTCCTTGCTCCACGCCATGTTGTCGCGCAGGTAATCGAAGCCGAACTCATTGTTCGTACCGTAAGTAATGTCAGCTTCGTATTGTTTCCGTCGCTCTTCCGGCTTCATATTAGACAGGATGCAACCACAGCTCAGACCGAGGAAACGGAATACACGGCCCATCAGGTCAGACTGGTACTGCGCGAGGAAGTCGTTAGTGGTAATTACGTGAACACCCTTGCCGGTGAGGGCGTTGAGGTAGGCCGGAGCCGTAGCTACCAGGGTTTTACCTTCACCGGTACGCATTTCAGCGATATTGCCCAGGTGTAATGCTGCGCCACCCATGAGCTGAACATCGAAGTGTCGCATGCCAAGCACACGGTCCGAAGCTTCACGGACTACGGCGAAAGCTTCAGGGAGCAAATCGTCCAACGTTTCACCGTCAGCCAAACGTTCGCGGAACTTGTCGGTTTCACCCTTGAGCTCTTCGTCTGAAAGTTCGCGAATTTCGACTTCCAACGTATTGATCGTGTCGGCGTACTTACGAAGAGTTTTTAGCGTCTTCTTGTCGCCGGTACGCAAAATACGTTCTAGCAATGATGCCACGTGGTAGCTCCCAATATCTCAAGCACAGTATTTTCTGGCGTCTTTAGTCTACGTGAGGAATTCTGCGCATCTGGTAAATCCCCGCGGTTGATGACTGTTCTTCTAGCGAACAACAATACGTCGGACAGGTGGTTCACAGCCCACTTGCACGGAATCAAGACCCAACCAGGCGGCCATGCGTTCCAACTCACTTTGCAACGGGGCGTGAACTTCGGCCTCCCATCCTGATTCAAAATGAACACTTTTTGCGTGTAGCACCCCTCGGGCACGGTCAGCTTTTAGGTCCACTCTGCCAACGAATTCGTCGCCGTAAAGCATGGGAAAGACGTAGTAGCCGTAGCGTCGTTTTGCTTCCGGCACATAGATCTCTATCCGATATTCAAAGTCAAAGAACCGTTCTAAGCGTCGACGGTTGAAGACCATGGAATCAAAAGGCGATAACAGTCGCAGGTCCTTGCTCACCTTGCGTGGAATGGTTGTTTCTAACGGCATGTAGCAAGGTTCATTGATTCCTGTGACTTGCACCTGTTCTATGCGACCTGCATTAGCGTGTTGAGCCAGTTGTGCTTTTACTTCCCGAATTGGCAGCCGAAAATATTCGGCGACACAGTGAGCTGTCGCAACGCCCTGGGCGGCCAGTGAACGATTAATCAATCGTTCGAGTGCCTCCTGCCGATGTGCATCGTCGGCTTCCAAGGGCTCTCCCAATACATGGTGGGTCAGCGCGTAACGGCGTTCAAACTGTGAATTCCTACCTAAAGTGAGAATCTGTGCTCTAGCGAACAGTGATTCCGTGACGTATTTTGTGTCGTTCCAGTTCCAGCCCCAATGTTCTTTGGACGTCACCGGTTCAACATCTAGGGCAGCACTAATTTCGCGGGCGCTAGAGCCGGGGTTCGCTTCCAGATAGTTGATAACCCGGTGAGACAGTTCTTGCTGCTCATCAGTAAACAGGTGTGACTTGTCGATCCAGGTGCGCCGTTGCCACAACAATAAATCTGGGACAAGCTCTGAGCTCACGATGCTCGCTTCATGAGCCCAGTACTCGGTCAAGGCACTTCCGGGGGTCGCAAGAACCTTGTCTAGAGCGGTGATGTCGTAGGCACCGAGCCGGGCGAAAATTGGCATGTAGTGCGCGCGACGCACCACGTTGACCGAGTCGACTTGCAACTGCGAGATTGCTTGGACGGCACTGGTCATTTTCCGAGGGGTCACGGCCTGATCGTTGCGACTTCGAGACAGACCTTGGGCGGCCAACGCGAGCCGCCGAGCCTGTTTAAGGCTCAGGACACGTTGACCGCCCAATGTAGTTTGCGCGTTGATATTTAGCCCTCGGTGACTAGTGACTTGTCGCGGTAACCACGAGTTTCGGTGGTGGATTCTTCATTGGAATTCAATGATGGATCCAGCGAGATAACACCGTACTGGTACTGAGTTCTACCGTAGACCACAGCGTGTTCTCCGGTCGCTTCATCGATGAACAGGTAGAACGGGTGGCCAACCAATTCCATGCGATCTACAGCATCATCAACGCTCATCACTTCTGCTGGGAAAGACTTGCGACGAATAACCACTGGCGAGTACTCGGCCTCTTCTTCAGCCTGGGCAGCCTCCGCTGCCTTCTGCGCTTCAAGGGTCGATTCCACCAAAGACTTGTCGCTGGAAACAGTTGGAAGAGCGCTGGTGGCTTCATGCACTGCTACAGGGGTGTGGTTGCCACGGTGAACTTTGCGCTTGTCGCGGGCTTTACGCAGCCGTTCCAGAAGTTTTGCGAAGGCAACGTCAAAGGCAGCAAACTTATCTGCCCCACGCGCTTCAGCTCGAATTGCTGGACCACGGCCAACAACTGTCAATTCAACGGACAACGCCGTGCTCTGGTCACGGGCATGGGATTCTTTGAGGACCTTGACGTCGATGCGTTGAACTTTGGTCGCCAACTGGTCAACCTTGGTTATTTTTTCATCTACGTACTCACGGAAACGATCCGAAATGGTGATATTGCGTCCGCTGTAGTTCAGCTCCATGGTGTCCTCCAATAGAGAGTCGGGTGACACAACAGTCCGAATTTTCCATCCTTTCGGACTGAAGATGGGCTTTTCGCTGCATCTGTGATGCAACCCATACTTCACCTTAGGCCACCACAGCGAAGAAACAAGTCTCCAGACGCAGTTTTCCTATCGCGCTTAGCGAAATCACTGTTCAGGCTCCTGATTAGGCGGCTTAGTCAAAGCCAATACAACGCCGACACTTACGCTATATCCAGCCTTTTGGCAGGCCATCGCGGCCTGCCTGAGGGTGGAGCCGGTAGTGAGGACATCATCAACTAAGATCACCGGCCGTCCAGGTATGTCAGCCCGCTCGGCAACAAAATGCTCCTTACCGCTTCGTCGGGCAGAACCACTCTTGAGTTTCTGGGCTCCGGCAAATACATGGCGAGCACGGTAATGCAGGACCGGTCTGATGCTCAGATGACTTGCATATAGCCCTCTGTTCATACCGCGCTCAAGCATTGTTGCTACTGGCGAATACCCCCGCTTCCCAACGGCTTTCAAAGAACTGGGAACCGGAACAATATAGGTGCTCATAGCATCAGACTGCGGAATACAACTGGAATTGATCACCGCTGCCACATAGGGAGCAAAGACTGAACCAAGAAAGTATCGTTGCTTATTCTTGAATGCCAGCATGGAACGAGCCAGTTCCTTGCCATAGATGCCGCAGGAACTGACCGGTAATTGTTGTGCCAGAAGTGGCAGTTCAACGTAGTGGTGGTGTCCGTCCGGTAACGGCGGTAAGAAAAGCTGCTTCTGGATTTCGCTTCGACACTCTGGGCAAAGACGAAAATCCGCCCGAGAACACACCGCGCAACTTGTTGGAATCAGAAAATTGGTTAACTCACGAAAACCAAAATTGATCCAGCGTACGGTTCTTCGTTGAAGCAAGGCGTCGAGAGCTTCAAGCCACTGAGCAGGTATTCCCATCTGCTAAGGATGCCGTGACTTCACCTAGAGCAGACTGCCAAGACAATCCAGTTGTGTAAAACGTGGTCCTATCCCGGATAGGCAACGTCTTGAGCGAAGTCGTCCAGCTCGTGCCAGGAGTTACCCACACGTGTGTAGAGCTTCTCCTTCGTTTCGGCATAAACTTCACGCCGATCCCCCACGCCGGTGGCAATACCGACCATCCCGAGTAGCAGCTGCAAATGCTCGCTGCCACCTTCAAAGGTCATCTGCGCTGCTTCAACGACTTCAGAATCATCCAGTGCAGCCACGATAATGGAACTATCTGAATCCCAGAGCGCGGTATTGACCGGCACCTCAGGGTATAAGCGCATCGGCGAGTCGGTAAGGCCACGGGGCACACCTTCGGCATCGCGAATGACGCCAGCGACATACAATGACGTTGTAGAACCCTTGGTGGCCACGATGAGGGCACGAGCGCCGTCACGTGAAATCCTCAACGAGTCAATGTCTGCTCCCTTGAGCCACGCAACGTCGATCGGTCGCGCCTCACCCTTGGATGCAGTCTCCGCTGGGATGGCCATAATTGGAGTTTCTGCTCCGTTATCAGCGGTCCAGGTCCAACCGGCAACGTCCATGGACGGTTGGATCAAATCCTTGCCTTCTAGGGCCAGATGAAGCTTGCCAGAGTCGTCAATTCTTAACAACTGTGTGCGGCGTCCGTTGAGGAAGGCGTAGCTGTTACCCACTGGAGACATGGCAGGATCTCGTGGATCGTAGCTTGATACGTCAGGAAGCCCACCCACCGGAATGATTGAGCGTCCCTTGACGTACACCAAATCTTGGTCGGAAACTCCTATCAGTGTGTCTTGCGTGCTTGGATTGATTTCCGCGGGCTCAATCTTTGAGTCATCCGATGCCAGGTTCACTTCGTTTTCTTCACGGAGCATCTTGACCGAGTCCACCGAAGAAAGTCCAGTCAGCGAGGCCTCCAACTGCTGTTTCATCAAAAGCAGCGTCTGGTCAGTGGTATCGGTAAAAGAATCCGAGTTCAGGTCAATCGTTGCTTCCCTGTCACGCACTGGTACCGCGGATCGAACTAGCTTACTGGCAGAGGAAAAAGCGGACACGACGGCATTTTCCAGGTACGGTGCCGGGCCTTTGAGCAACGCTTCGACCATCGAAGTGGTTGTCCCCGACCCAGAAGTAAACCAGCGAATATCCGGAACAAGGTAGGCGTAGCTAGCGTCATAGAAGTACAAGGTTTGCGCCGCAAAAATCTTGGTGAAGGTCGAAGCTTCCAACATGATGCCATCGGGGGCATCAACAATGCGCCACTGATCGTCTTCCTTCGCGACCTTGACGTCCACGGCTCTAGTCGAGTGATCCGGATAATTGGTGCGCACACCTTGCGCGTCGACCTCTCCAGTAATCTCCAATTGGATGGTGTACTGGTTGGCGTCGGCCCCGTTGACCACGTTGAAGGCTTCATAAATCAGGGTCTGGGTGTCACCACGCCAAGAGTTTTTCAACTCCGCGTTCATATACTCACGAGCAACTGCGTAGTCCTCGGAGACAGAACGACCGGCCTCAACAAAGCCTTCAACGATGGCACGAGCATCAGCGCCGTCCGTAGGACCTTCGGCCGCGTAGCTATAGGTTTCGGCTCCACTATCATCGGACCCTGCTTCAATTTGTTGCACACTTGAGGAGCGTGGAATGGAAGCACAACCAGAAAGGACCAGCAACCCTACAAGCAGTGAGGAGAGCAGGCCCCTGAGTCTTTTGGTCACTGGTTCTCCTCCTTCTTCGTTTCACTGCTCACCGTGCTTGGATCAGTCACATCATCTTCAATCGGTGCATCATCTAAGCCGAGGATCAATGGCGTATAACCAATCTTGGGCACTTCGCCGGTCAATGGGAAGCTATCGCCCACCGGTGGCAGGATGTTTTCGGGAACGGCTGGTTCCAATGGCAGTGGGGAGGAATCAATTTCCTGATGTTCAGATTTGGGCAGCGTCAAACGGAACACTGAACCTACCTGAGGCTTGCCCCAAGCTTCCAAACGTCCTTCGTGTAACCGGGTATCTTCCATAGAAATGGACAAGCCAAGTCCGGACCCACCGGTCGTTCGTGCACGGGCCGGATCGGCGCGCCAGAACCTGTCAAAGACATGCTCGCATGCTTCTTGGGACATGCCGATGCCGTAGTCACGAACAGATACTGCCACCGCGCTTTGGTTCGCGGCGATGGTGATGTCGATAGGTTTGCTTTCGCCGTGTTCCACTGCGTTAAGCACCAAGTTACGTATGATGCGTTCAACGCGACGTGGATCGACTTCTGCCACGCAACCATCGCTCGGTGCGTTCAGTCGAATGATTGATCCGTACTCATCGGCCACCGGTGTGGCGGTCTCCACGACTTTTCGGGCAATGGCGTTCAGGTCAGTAGATTCGAGGTCCAAGACCGCCACCCCAGCATCAAATCGGGAGACTTCAAGCAGGTCGTTGAGTAGGTGCTGGAAGCGCTCGATTTGGTTGTACATGAGCTCGGCGGAGCGTGCGGTGAGCGGATCAAAATCTTCTCGCGCATCGTGGATGACTTCGGCGGCCATCCGCACCGTGGTCAACGGAGTTCGCAGTTCGTGTGAAACATCAGAGACGAAGCGCTGTTGCATCGCTGAAAGGTTATTTAGCTGGGTGATCTGTTCCTGCAAGGAGTGCGCCATATGGTTAAAGGCGGTGCCCAAACGAGCAACTTCATCTTTGCCGGCAACCTTCATACGACGGTCCAAATCGCCGGCGGCAATGCGCTCTGAGACGTACGCTGCATCGGCTACCGGACGGACCACGGTACGAGCCACAGACCAAGCAACAAAACCAACAACTGCCAGCAGAATCAGGCCGGTGAATGCCAGTGCCCGGTTAATGAATTCCAGCGTGGATTGCACGCTGGACAGGTCATAGACAAGGTACAACCCATATTCTCGACCAGGTGGTATCAAGACCTTAGTGCCAACGACCAGCCCTGGCTGGGCCTGATCAGCATTGCCCAACTCCACCGAACGCCAATAGATGCCTTGTTCTCCGGCGACACGTTCAGCTAGATCATTAGGTATCACTCGGGTAGTTAAGTTACCCGAAGCCATGGGCCCAACGTACAGACTCTGATCACCAGCAATGGGCATCAAAACAAAATCTCGAACCACCGTTGCACCGTCGCCTTCAAGCGAGGCAAGGGTGGAATTTACCAGTGCCTGTGTTGACGCTCGGTCAGTGGTTGACGCAGATTCTAGGATTGAACGCGCCTGAGTAAGACCCCGTTCGGACTCCTTGGAGATCTGGTTAACGCGCTCTTCATAGAGCGTCGAGGCGATCTGGTTGGACAAAAATGCGCCCGCTGCCAGCATCGCGAGGGTGGTGAACAGCAGTGTGGAGATCACCGTGCGGTAGATCAAATACCGTTGCCAACGATGCCTGATGGTCACCAATGGACGCTTGAACCAATTGCGCAGATTGGCGATGGAGAACCGCTTCGGATGAGGTTGGACAGACACGTCGAGCGGAACTAACTCTTTGCCGGTCGACGTGTGTGAGCTCAACTTGCCGTACCTGCTTTGTAACCCACTCCGCGTACGGTTTGGATAATCTGTGGCTTCTCCGGATCAATCTCGATCTTGGAACGCAGTCGCTGAACATGCACGTTCACCAGTCGAGTATCGGCTGCATGCCGGTAACCCCAGACAGCTTCAAGCAACTGCTCACGGCTGAAGACCTGCCACGGCTTGCGAGCCATAGTCACCAGCAGGTCGAACTCCAGCGGGGTTAAGGAAACAGGCTGATTGCCGCGCGTCACCTGGTGTCCGGCAACGTCAATAGAAACTTCACCGACCTGCAGAGTTTCTGCCGCGTGAGTCTCATTTGGACGCAGACGTGCACGAACGCGGGCGACAAGTTCTGCCGGCTTGAACGGCTTGGGAACATAATCGTCAGCACCCGACTCCAGACCACGAACCACGTCCGCAGTATCAGACTTAGCGGTGAGCATCACCACGGGAACGTCAGACTCGGCACGGATCTGCTTACAGACTTCAATGCCGTCAATACCCGGGAGCATCAGGTCCAAGAGCACGAGGTCAGGATTGAACTCACGGAAGGCAGCTAGCGCGCCAGATCCTTCATAACAAAATGAAGCTTCGAAGCCATCATTTTGCAGGACAATTCCAATCATTTCCGACAATGCTTCATCGTCGTCAACGACTAAAATCCGTGCTTTCATCCCATGTCCCCCTGTAACCGTGGGTCTCAGGTTCCAACCGTCTGGTCAAACCGGGCAGATCAGCTACCCCACTATTCCTAAGATACATGATCAGTTGCCATATTCTGGCTGTGACCGGCACGAATAAGCCAAACCGTTATGCATCGACGCGAGTTTGCTCCAACGCTTGGGCATAGGCGGAAAGTTGTTGTAGGGTCGCCACCGCTTCAGCGCTGGTGCACCTAGTGAAATCGCCACGAGGCATCAGTGTCATCGCGCCAAGTTGTCCATCGCCCAGACCAAGCTGCCGCCACGGGCGCAGGATGGTATTGACCCCTTCAACTACACCAGGGGCCCGTAGTCCTGGGGTTAACACCTGCAAGTAGATCCGGCCGCCACTTTCAACAAGGCCCGCTACCCGCTCCCACTGGTGGTGATCCATTCCCTGCGGATCAATGACTAATGCCGTGGCACCTGCCTGGACCAACAGGTCCACGCGCTCGACCCACCGCAGCTGACTGGTCGGCAAGTTGATTACTGTTTGGCTCTGGTAAGACTGCTCGCCGTCGTTAAGTACTTTAAAGAATTCTTCATAACTGCCGCGTACTTCCGAACGCGGGATGGAGCGCAGCGTGCGGTAACCGCTAGAGGTTTTGATGCTGCCATCAAGCACGTCAGCAAACAGTGGCTCATCGAGTTGCACGCTAAAGGAACGCACGCTGGTGATCCGCGCGAGTCGATCTAGGTGTTCTTTAAGCCCGTGGGCATAAGCGGCAATGATGTCTCGGCGAGCGCCATGATCACTGATCGCCCGCTCACCACTAGGCAGGAATAGCCGGGCAGCTAGACTCCAGGGTCCGAGCACGGTCAGCTTGAGCCGTTGGGCGGGTTTACGTTCCGCACCGAGCACATCGGCGAGTAGGTTTTCATCGCTTCTCAGAATGCTGCGGGCCCGGCGGGCATCTATCCCATCATTGACTCCGACTCGCCAACCGTGCGGTTGTAAGTCAAAACCTAGCTCGGCCAGCATTGTGGCACTTCGTCCAACTTCATCAGCACCGACCCCGCGATCGGCCAGTTGCGGAAGCAGGGCAAGGTTAGGTTCCCCCAACTCCCCGCGAACGATCTCGTGAATCTGTAGCGGGTCAGTACCGGGAAAATGGCAAAACGCAGTGGCGTACACGTCACTGCGTTCTAGCTCTTGGAAGTTATTAGGCATTCTTGTGCGTGTCAGAAATATGTTGATGGTGGCGGATCACTTCAGAGATCACAAAATTCAAGAACTTCTCCGCAAACTCTGGATCAAGATGAGCCTCGTGCGCCAGTGCGCGCAAGCGTTCAATCTGGGCCTTCTCACGGTTTGGATCACTCGGCGGCAACTTGTGCTTGGCTTTGAGGTGACCTACCCGCTGAGTCGCTTTGAAGCGCTCGGCCAAAAGGTAGACAAGCTGTGCGTCAAAGTTGTCGATGCTCCCGCGGATGGCGTAGAGCTCCTCAAGCACTTCATTTTGGACCTCACCCTGCAACGAGCTGGCGTGCGGGTCGAATGACTCGTTCAGTGCATTGTTTTTCGGCTCGTTCATGGTGTTAAGTTTACGGGTTCACCACCCAAATCTCGCACATAGTGACGTGCCCCAACTACGCGGGTAGCGTAGCTGGGGCACGATGCTCAGTGCGTAGCTTCTCAGTTCGTCTCAGTTATCCCTGATTTAGCTCTTCGATCAGAGCTCGTCGTTGGGCTTGCTCCCGAGGGTCCGGGACCGGCAGGGAGGCAATCAGTCGCTGAGTGTAGCTGTGTTGCGGTTCTGCCAGTACCTTGGATCCCAGTCCTTCCTCGATGAGGTTTCCACGGTAGAGAACCCCCACCCACGTAGCTAGTTGATCAACCACGGCTAAGTCGTGGGAAACAAACAACGCCGCAAATCCGAGTTCGGTTTGTAGTTCCCGGAAGAGTTCTAGCACCTTAGCCTGTACCGACACGTCCAAGGCGCTCGTCGGTTCATCGGCAATGAGCAGTTTCGGATCTAGGGCGAGGGCACGGGCCAGCGAGGCACGCTGTCGCTGACCGCCTGAGAGCTCGTGCGGGTAACGCTGGGCGAAACCAGCCGGAAGCTGAACGGCTTCTAAAAGCTCACTGACCTTAGCTCGGGTTTGTGCGGGGTTCAGGTCGCGGTGCACCGCCAATGGCTCAGCAACACACTCCCCCACGGTCAGATGGGGGTTGAAGCTCGCAGCTGGATCTTGGAATACGAAGCCAATCTGTTCGCGCAGAGGTTTGAAGCTACGTTCTTTGAATTCCGCCATCTCGTAACCGAGTACTTTCAGCGACCCCGAGGTGATGCGATTCAGCCCGGCAATACTACGTCCAATGGTGGTCTTGCCAGAGCCTGACTCACCCACCAAACCGTAAACTTCTCCGGCGTGAATCTTCAGGTCAACATCTTTCACTGCGGTAAAGCCTGCTGATCCTAGGCGTCCTGGAAAATGGACTCCGAGCCCTTTGGCTTCCACCAATACTGAGGCGTCGGTGTGCGGACGTTCGCTAAGAGAGGCTGAGGCACTCTCGCGGCCAAGGTGCGGTACAGCAGCAAGCAGTGACTTTGTGTAGTCCTGTTGTGGACGTTCGAAGAGCTCCAAGGCGGCTGCCTGTTCGACTATCTGCCCCTGATTCATCACGACCACGCGATCGGCGATATCCGCAACCACGCCCATATTATGGGTGATGATCACGATGGCAGTACCCAGTTCCTCACGTAATTCACGCAATAACGCAAGAATCTCGGCCTGTACGGTCACATCCAAGGCGGTAGTTGGTTCATCAGCCACGATCAGCCGTGGCTTCAGCGCCAATGCAGCTGCGATGACCACACGTTGTTTTTGTCCGCCGGAGAATTGGTGTGGGTAGTAGTTCACGCGTTGTTCCGGGTCGGGAATGCCGACCTGGCGCATGGCTTCAATAGCGCGTGCTTTGGCTTCCTTTTTGGAGATCTTGCTGTGGGTGCGAATTCCCTCCATGATCTGCCAGCCCACGGTGAAGACTGGATTCAGAGCAGTTGAGGGTTCCTGGAACACCATGGCCACGTCGCGGCCACGCACTTCACGCAATTGTGAGCCATGCAGTGTGAGCATATTTTTACCATTGAGGTAGACCCCGCCGTGCGCGGCTCCGTTCTCGGCAAGAATTCCTAGGGCGGTGCGGGCGGTGACTGACTTACCGGAACCCGATTCACCAACAATCGCCAAAATCTCCCCGGCTTTGACCTCGAGGTCAACGCCGCGTACTGCTGGGATCGCGCCGGCATCGGTAACGAAGTCGATGTTCAAGTCTTCAATGCGAAGGACCTGTTCCTGAGCATCGTTCGGGTTCTGAGTTTCGTTTGAGCTGTGCTTCACTGGGTTGCTCCCCTCTGCGCAGACTGAGTGATTCGCTTGGCTTTCTTTCGGCTAAAGCGACGCAGTCGTGGATCGTTCAGGTCATTCATGGATTCACCGACCAGGGTTAGGCCCATGACGGTGAGCACGATGGCCAGGCCCGGGAACAATCCGGTCCACCAAATACCGCTGGTGGCATCCGACATGGCACGGTTCAGGTCATAACCCCATTCCGAAGCGGCGGTGGGTTCAATACCAAAGCCCAAGAAGCCGAGGCCTGCCAGGGTGAGCAGAGCTTCGGTGGCGTTAAGGGTAAAGATCAACGGCAGGGTTCGGGTGGAGTTGCGCAGCAGGTGCGTGAACATCACTCGCCAGGGGCTCGCACCAATGACCTGAGCGGATTCAACAAATGGCTCTGCCTTTAGGCGCATCACTTCGGCTCTCACCACGCGGAAGTACTGCGGGATAAAGACCACGGTAATGGAAATAGCTGCAGCCATGATGCCGCCAAAAAGCGATGATTGACCCTGAGAAATCACAATCGACATGACAATGGCCAGCAGCAGCGAAGGGAAAGCATAGATCGCGTCGGCCAGGACCACCATAATGCGGTCAAACCAGCCGCCCAGATATCCGGAAATAAGACCTAGAAGCACCCCGACGAATAGCGACATCACCACCGCAGCAACGATGACCCAGATGGCAGTTTGAGCGCCATAGAGGGTTCGGGAGAACACGTCGTAACCGGTGGCAGTGGTGCCCCAAATGAACTTTGCATCGGGGGCAGCCTGACGCGGGAAGTCCCCCGATGCATCTGATGACTGCGCAAAATCAAAGGGTGCAATCAGCGGTGCGAAGAGTGCACAGAGGAAAAAGAGGACCGAGAGTACAAGGCCAGCTACGAGCATGCCGCGTTGCAACCCCGAGGACATTCGCAAATGCGAAATCACCGGCAGTTGCTTGAGCCACGAAGTGTTAGCGCTTGGCAAGGTTTGGGTAGTCATGATTAGTACCTGACTCTCGGATCGATCAATGCTGCCAGCACGTCAACGATGAAGTTCGTAACGGCAACGATGATGGCCAACAGCACCACGATGCCCTGGACGGCAACGAAGTCACGGGCCGTGAGGTATTCGGCAAGCTTGAATCCAAGACCTGACCATTCAAAGGTGGTCTCGGTTAGCACGGCTCCGCCGAGCAGCATGGCAATTTGCAGGCCCATCACGGTGATGATGGGAATCAGCGCCGGACGGTAGGCGTGCTTGGTGGTCAGGCGGAACTCGCTGACACCACGTGAGCGGCCCGCCTCGACATATTCGCGTCCCAGCGTTCCAATAGCGTTAGTTCTTACCAAGCGCAAGAACACACCACCGGTGAGTAGGCCCAAGGCCAGCGCCGGTAGGAGTGCGTGCTCGGTGACATTCCAGAAGGCTTCCATGTTCCCGCTACGCAAGGCATCGAGCCAGTAGATACCCGACGGGCTTTGCAGGCCGGTAAGTTCTAGTTCGGTTTGCCAGTCGGCGCGTCCGCTAATCGGCAACCAGCCAAGCCACACGCCGAAAACGAGTTTGAGGATCAATCCAGCAAAGAACACCGGGGTGGCATAACCCAAAATGGCCAAGATACGCAGGATGGCATCTGGGTAGCGATCGCGGAATTTTGCGGCCACGAGACCCAGCGGGATGCCTACTAGCAGTGCGACGATCACCGCGTTGATGGCCAGTTCCAAAGTCGCGGCACCGTAAGTGCTCAAAACTTCGGTGACCGCGCGGTTGTCGCTCAGGGTTCTGCCCAAGTCGCCGGTGAAGACCTGTCCTAGGTACTCGAAGTACTGGATGAGAATGGGGCGGTCGTAGCCTGCTTCGTGGATACGGGCGGCCAATTGGTCGGGAGTCAGACGTCCGCCCATGGCTGCGGTGATCGGATCTCCGGTCACTCGCATGAGGAAGAACACCACTGTGATGAGGATGAAGACAGTGGGGATGATCAGCAAAAATCGTGTGATCAAGTAGCGCAGGAACCCGCCGCCTTGATTTTTGGCTTTGGGTGCTGCAATCGGGCTGGTTTCTTGGCCCGGTGGTGACGTGATGGTCATCGTCAGTCCTTATGGTTCAGGATGCATGGCGTTGCGCCAGCGCAGTTTGCTGTGCTGGCGCATGCCAAGGGGATCCGTCGTGCGCCCGTATGATGACGCACGTCAGATCCCCTTTGATTTGATCAGTGCAGGCGGGGCCGAATTACTTACTCAGTACGCCAAGGCGGAACTTGAACGATGCGTCCAAGGTCTTATCAACGTCCTTCACGTCCTTACCTGCGACAGCAACCTGCGCACCCTGCAACAGCGGTAGCGTGGAGAGGTCTTCGGCGACCATGCTCTGCAGTTTTTCAATGGCTGCGGTGCGTTCGCCGGCGTCGGTCATGCCGCGCTGGTCAGCGATCAGCTTGTCAACCTCTGGGTTGTCGTAGTTATTCGACAGGAAGTTGTCCTTGGCGAAGAACGGCGAGAGGTAGTTATCAGCATCCGAGTAGTCCGGGAACCAACCCAACTGGTAGGCCGGGTAGTCAGTGACGCGCTGCTTCTGGTAGGTCACCCATTCGGTGGACTTCAGGTCAACGTCGAATAGACCGTCAGCTTCCAACTGCTTTTCAACCAGGGCGTATTCGTCCCCGGAGTTTGGACCGTAGTGATCCGGGTTGTACTGCAGTGCAAGTTTCACCGGAGTGTCAACGCCAGCGTCTTCTAGAACCTTCTTGGCCTTGGCAGCATCTGGCTTACCGTCGGTGCCGTACAGGTCCTTCAGAGGTTCAGCGGCTCCGGTGAACCCTTGAGGAACATAGGAGTAGGCCGGGGTGTAGGTGTCCTTGTAGACATTCTTTGCGATCGCTTCGCGGTCCACGAGATTAGCTGCGGCCTGTCGGACGGCGAGCGCCTTGGCTTCGTCAGCATCCGAGGTCTTGGCACCATATGGCATGGTGTCAAAGTTGAAGACGATGTAGCGCAGTTCGCCACCTGGGCCCTTATGAACGGCCAGGTTCTCATCCTTGCCCAAGTCCTCAATGTCCGTTGGTGTCAGCGAGCGCCATGCGACATCAATTTTGCCTTCTTGAACCTCAAGCTTGAGGTTATTCGCGTCGGCGTAGTACTTGATCGCAGCCTTGGTGTTGGCTGGCTTTCCGAGCACGCCAGCGTAGGAATCATTGGCGCTGAAGGAGATCAGGTTGTTCTTGTTGTACGAATCAATGACGTACTGTCCGCCGAACGCCTTGCCTTCGACGATTTTCTGATCGTCCAGGAGTTCATCGGCTGGGAAGACTTCGTCATCAACGATGGGGCCAACTGGTGAGGTGAGTACCTGTGGGAAGGTCTGGTCATTGGCGACCTTCAGTTTGAAGACTACGGTGCTGGCATCGGGTGCCTCGATGGACTCCACGTTGCCCAGCAAGGAAGATGGGCCGTTCGGGTCAGCGATCTTGAGCTGACGGTCAAAGGTGAACTTCACGTCTTTGGAATCAAGGTCGTGTCCATTAGCCCACTTCAAGCCACTCTTGAGTTTGACCGTATATTCGGTCGGAGTGGTGAAGTCCGCAGATTCAGCCAAGCTCAGCGAAGGTTCAGGGCTGCCCGGCTCAGAATTGAGCAAGAACGGGAAAATCTGGTTCATCACCATGAACGAACCATTGTCATAGGAGCCAGCTGGGTCTAGCGAGGTGACCTTGTCGGTGGTACCCAAGGTGATCGGTGCGCTGGCTGCGTCGCCATTGGAATTGTCGCCGCCCTCACCGTTGTTTGCAGCTGAGGTGCAGCCGGTTAAGGCCAGTGCGGAGATACCCATAACGGCTGCGGCGAGTCGCAGCCCGTTCTTTTTGCGAGTCATTGGAGTCTTCCTTAATAATCCATGAGCATGCTTGTACGGGTGATAAATAACACATGCTTCACATAAGACTATGTGATCGAAGCCACGAATGACCAATGCACTGGTGATATGGATCGCATTCAGTAAGCCTTAGTGGCACCGATTCGGTGTTCGGCATCACGAATTCAATTCCTCGCCCCGATGATTGCTACCGGGGTTGGTGGTTGTTTCGACTCGTCCTTATGGATCGCATTCAGTAAGCCTTAATGGCACCGATTCGGTGTTCGGCATCACGAATTCAATTCCTCGCCCCGATGATTGCTACCGGGGTTGGTGGTTGTTTCGACTCGTCCTTTACGCTAGTAGGTAATGATGACACGTAGAGACGCGGCCATTGCGTTGGATATCCCCCTAGAAATGGCGAAGAAGCACGGCATTCCTGGCAAGATCAGTGAGGCTGACTTCCAAGAATTAAACGCCAATCCCCCGGCGTGGTTAGCTCAGTCGCGCGCAAATCGCACCGGCAAGCGCCCTGTTTGGGTGCACCTTGTCTGCGAGGTATGCGGTACCGAGGACTATGAGCGTCCAAAGAAGTGGTGGCCTACCTTCGACTTTGTCCACTGCAATATCCACTCCCCGGCACAGCTTCCCAAACTGGAAGCGGGAAAAACCCGGGTGGAATATCAAGATATTTCAGCGCGGATGTTCGGCATCGTCGACGAAGACTAGAACATTCGCACAAAGCCACGGTGATGGCACGAAAAATTCGTGCCATCACCGTGGCTTCGTTTTTACCTGCTCGATTTTAACTAGTCACTCACGTGAATCATGCCATGTGCACCCTTCTCGGCATCGGACATGTAATGGGTGACGAAAGGATAGTTTCCGGCCTCGGGAAGACTCAACTCCACGAAACCGCCCTGGGCTGGGGCCAGCGCCAGAGCCTGCGAACCACCACTGGATTTGTCCTTGGCATTCAGAAGATAGTTACCTTCAAAGAAGACCGAGTCGAATTGGCCGCCGACCACGTGGAAAGAGCTAGGTCTATTTGGTCCCGCATCTAATACCCAAATACGAATTTTTTCACCGGTCTTGACCTGCAGTGGATCAAATCCGTATTGGTTGGCGTAACCGTTAAAGACCACTAGGTCAGGGTTCTGGGTGGCGATCTTGTCCACGTTCACGGTTTCGCCCTGAGCGCCCAGATAATATTCGGACTGAACCATCACAAATGATTTGTCCACCTGTGGCAGATCCTCAGGTTCGATGATCACAGCCCCGAACATGCCGTTGGCGATATGGGAGCTCATCGGTTCAGTGGAACAGTGATACATCCAAATACCCGATTTGGTGGCGGTAAACGTGTAGGTCAATTCTTCACCTGGTGCGATGGTCTTCATCGGTTCATCGGGTGCGAGGGAACCAGCATGGAAATCAATCGAGTGGCCCATCGTTCCATCGTTGTACAAGGTGATCTCAAAGGTGTCCCCTACCCGGCCGTGCAGTGTTGGCCCGGGGGCGGTGCCGTTGAAGGTCCACAGCATCTGGGTGTATCCCGGGGCAACTTCAGCTTCCAGCTCGCTGACCGTGAACTTCGCTTTGTGTACCGTGGGCTGGCCGTTGTTTTTAGGTAGTGGTTCCAGCACCGGATTGTCAGCGGTGAAGTCATCGGCAGGCTTTGCCGACAAATCAAGTCCTCCGGCTTCCGACGTAGTTCCGGAGGAATGGTCCATCCCGGACATGCTGCTGTGATCGTTAGAATCGGGCTGAGTAGTCGCGTTGTCGTTGTTACCACCGGTGGCTACGATGTGCAGGACCATGCCCATTTGACGGTGTCCAACGATAGAGCACCAGCCTTCCATATCGGAGCTGATCACCCCGGCGTCTACCTCGGCGCTCTCCCCCGGTGCCAGCCGCCCCGAATCAGCGCCGTTGGCCAGTACCAGGTCGTGAACCTGGGAAGAATCGGTATTGGTCAGCTTTATGACCAGTCGGGTACCTGCCTCTACTTCTATCTGCGATGGGGTGAAACGCATATCTTGAGCGCTCACCTCCACGGTCTTCACCGGCGCGTTCTCATCACTCATTTCCGTGGTCTGCTGCGCGGTAGCCGAGACGGGTTCGCGTAGTCCTGCCGCTGCCGGATCAAGGGCAACGCCCACACTGACAGCCAAGACCACTGCCATGAACCCAGCCGCGGCCTGCCCCAAGCGTTGCTCCCTGGGGCGCGCACCCTCGGGTTCTACCGGGGTGCGGTCCTTGGCCGGCCGCGTCGCAGCCGTGGCGAGCCCATCTTTCTTTGCCACTCGATGGGCTTTGAGCGCACCAAAGAGCACCACAAGGAAGGACGCCATGGCGAATAGGTACAGCACCGAAGCCAAGACTCGTACCAACGAAGAGACCGGCAGGGCGCAGACAAGCAGTGCGGTATTGGCCATGCTTACGCGCCAGGAGGCACCACGATCAAAGTAAGTCGCGGTGGCGCGTACCGCTCGTGGTCCCCCGCCGAGAGCCACGGGAATGAGATAGGACAGTGCACCGAGCAAGATTTGAGCGGCGAAACCAGCCACAAGATAGGGTGCGACCGTATCCAGGACCCCACCCATGACCACCGAATCGTCGCTCACGAGCAAGCCGTAAACGGTCCACGCCAGCGTGCCGATCCACCAGCTAACAGCCCCGAGCACGGACAGAGTGGCGAAGCTGCGTGGCGGCTTGGCCTTGGCAGCATAAATAAACGGTGCTGTCATGACACCTAGCCCCGCCAGATAAACCACTACTCCAGCGGCTGCCACCAGCAATAATCCGGTAGCCGCGCCACCTGCGGCGACCAACACACCAGCAATGAGAATTGGAAGCGCCCGTCGTAGGCGCAAGGCCGCGTTGGGCGCAATTTTGGTGCGAAGCATCGTTGGCCACAACGTGATCAAGGTGCCGGCCACGGTCAACCCCACCCAACCAAGGAGGTTGATCAGCGCGTGGGCGAGCATCATGCGTTCATGCAAAGGAGATGGCAGCGAGGTCGATAACCAGGTGCCTAGTCCCGCACCGATGGGAAGAAAACAGGCTGCGGCAATGTAGTAACGCACGCTGGGGTTGTAGGGGGAAGGTAGCGAGCCCTTCAATCGACGGTAAAGCCAGATCGCATGCCACAGGGCAGCTGTTGCAATGCTCGTTGCTCCGATGAGGGTCACCGGCCAGAATTCGCTGAGCACACCAATGACGACGAGCACCGCGCCACCATTCATCAAGCTCAGGCGAAATGATTGTGCTCGTCGGGATGAGGCGGTGACGGCGAGCTTAAGCAATGCCGTAGCAAAGTACTGGGACCAAACTAGGATTGCATGCGACAGGGCCCCGAGCATGAGCAGGTGAATGAGCAACCAACGGGGTGCCGGAAGCTGCCGGTGAGCCAATGCCACAGCCACAACCAAGATCAACCAGATCGCTGTGGGCAGATCTCGAAGTGGCCAGAAGCCACGGTTGGAAACCTTGTTCGGTGCCGACCCAGAACCGAGCTGGATGTTCATGAAGTAAGAGCCTTCTTCCCGTGGTCAATAAAGCTGTAGATTGCGGAGCCGGCTGCTATCAGTAGAAAGAGCAACAGTGCTATCACGTTGAGCACTCCGCCGATCTGCCAGGCCAGATGCAGCCCCAGTCCATCGCCGAGCCAAAGCCTGATAATCAGCCCAAGGTGTAAGAGCAGCGCCGGGACCCACATCGCTTGTCGGTAGGGCAGTTTAATGGCCAATACTGCCGGCAGGATGGTGGATGCATGAGCCATGATCATTGACAGAACAAACCCGAGGAATACCGCGTGAATGACTGTGTCATATCTGGCTGTCGTATTCGGGTAGCCCAGCATCCAAGTCACCGCTGCGATGAAAAGCCAAAAATACCCGCTGAGCAGGCAGGCTGCCATGAAGCGTGGTGCGCCAGTGGACTTGATGGTTCTGCGTGCGACATCGTTAACCACTAGCCAAAGCACCTGCGCGGCCAAAGCTAATCCGAACAGGATGGTTCCGACATTGAGAAACAGTGCCGTGGTCGCCGAAGCTGCCAGGAGCGCAAGGGCGAGAACGGGTGCCAGAGTTTCTGCTCGACGGCCAAGTTGCACTCGGGCCAACTCGACACGTTCTCCTGCGATAGTTGCAACCACGAAGGTGGTCATCCACGGAAGTAACAACGGGATGGACACACCACCGGCCCACAGCACCACAGCTGCTAAACCTGCGCAGGATCCGAGCATTTGAATCAATACCGCATCGGCGCGTTGGCGCCGCCACAAAGGGACGTAGATGCCGAGCATTCCCGTCATGCCGGTAATGAGCAGCGAGCTGGTGACCCATTCGGGCACCGCAAACAACGCGCTCGCTCCACCTAGGACCAAAAGAATTGGCGCAAGGTAACCTGCCGGCTTAGCCAGTGCCACGGCACGTTCCAAGCAGATCAGCGCGCCCACGAAGCCGTAAACCATGACCAGTCCGTGGGCCGAGGCCCAGTCCGCGTTGGGCACGGGAGCTGGCACATCCAGCAGTAGCAGCGCGGCATCTAGCCCAGCTAAGAGGCAGAGTCCTGCCGGGAGCATCAGCATCCAACGCCAGCGTCCGGCTCGTTGACTGCGTTTAGTTTTTGTTGTTTGTGTGGCCAGGTTGTTCATCGGCTAGATTTCCGGGGTTTCTTCAGGTGAAGGATGCAGCTTCGATTCGCTCCGGCAAAAGGATTGAGCTGCACATCGCTAGCGTCCTGCCCTTGGGATTCGACAAGTCCTCGGACCATGCCCAGATGAACGTTGCAGACAATTTGTTGGTTTTCGGCCACTGCGCCCAGCAGCGGACAAGAATGTAGGGTCAAACTACCGTCGGTTGGATTGCTTTCGGGTGAAAATCCCAGCTCGTCAAGTGATAGCTGTATGAGATCTGGTGAAGTGGGTCTCTGTTGTAGTCGGGTGATGGAATCAGCCCAGCGCTTTCCAGCCGCGATACTTACACTCGCCGGATCTTTGGCAGTCGCTGCAATTTCTCCGGCGAGCGCAGAGGCCAGTTGCGCAAAAGGGGCCTGAACTTGCGGAACAGCATTCCACAACCATGCTGGCCTACCTTTGCCTTTAGCAGGCGCTGGGCGCCGGTTGAGATACCCATCAGCGTGCAATGCTTCTAGATGTGCTCGGACAGTGTTTTCGTGAAGTCCTGTTTTTTGCACTACCCAGTTCAGGTTGACACCTTCAGTCTGGGGCTCAATCAAGCGCAGGATCTCTTCTCGGGTGGCCGAATGGATGCGGCCTGCGCTGCTACGCCGTACTTGGCGCAGAGGATCTTTAGAACTCATCAATCGATACCTTTTCACGCGAGATTTCACCCAACATATTTTCCACTGAGTTAAGTGTAATAAAATGATTCTCGTCATGCCACGCAGAGTGGCAAGTGAAACACGGCATTGATTTCCGTGGGTCTAAGAGGAGGAAGTTCATGGCAGAATTCATTGAAATTTCGTCGAGCAAGGAAGAAGCTGCAAAGGCGGCCCCTGGCGGCACCTGTGCTTGTGGAGGGCATGACGAAGACCTTCCCCTACTGGATGTTCAGACCATCCCGCACGCGATACGCCACGCCGCCATCTTCGGTGCGCTTGATTCAATTCGCCCGGGTTCAGGAATCGTGCTGTCGGCTACCCACAATCCGTTGCCCCTGTTGGCACAATTGCAAGCTCGCAGCCCCGAAGCTTTTGAGATTAGCTATCTCGAAGAGGGCCCGGATACTTGGAAGATTAAATTTGTGCGCAACTAAGTGCCATGACAAAAGCCACCGTTGTGGTTCAACAATTGTTGAACCACAACGGTGGCTTTTAGTGTTTAGTCACTAGCCGACCTGGGTAGGATCCCAGGCGCTGGATCGTGCAGAGTCAATGGTAGCTTGGCCTAGGACACGGCTACCTTGATAGACCACCATGGTCTGCCCTGGAGCGACTCCTCGCATCCCTTCAGGAAGGTTAACTACCAAGTTGTCCTGGCCGTCTTCGGTACGCTCCATATGTGCCACGGCTTGAACGGGATCGCCATGAGCGCGAACCTGCACCATGCAGTCGAACTTCTCACCGGTAAATACTTCAGCGATGGGAACACCAGCCCAGGAGATACGAATTCCCCGCAACTGATCAACGGCGAGCAAAGCCTCCGGACCAACGATTACCTTGTTGTCCTTCGGACGGATCTCCAAGACGAAGCGCGGCTTACCATCAGCTGCCGGGCGCCCTAGTCGCAGGCCCTTACGCTGACCCACGGTGAATGCTTGGGCGCCTTCGTGTTGACCCAGTGCGTTGCCCTCGTGGTCGACGATCTCGCCTGGCTTCATTTCGATGCGCTCTGCCAGCCAGCCACGGGTATCACCATCGGGGATGAAGCAAATATCGTAGCTATCTGGCTTATTGGCCACCGTCAGGCCACGAGCTTCGGCTTCGGCACGTACTTCGGCCTTTGATGGTGTTTCGGCCAGAGGGAACATGCAGTGTTCCAACTGTTCGCGAGTTAGTACGCCCAAAACGTAGGATTGATCCTTGGCCCAGTCAGCTGCGCGATGCAATTCTGGTGCGCCATCTTCGTCGCGCAAAACCTTGGCGTAGTGACCGGTACAGACCGCGTCAAAGCCCAGTGCCAGAGCCTTCTCCAGAAGTGCTGCGAACTTGATCTTCTCGTTACAACGCATACAAGGATTGGGGGTACGTCCAGCTTCGTATTCGTCCACGAAGTCTTGGACAACGTCTTCGGCAAATCGATCCGAGAAGTCCCACACGTAGAACGGGATGCCCAACTTGTCGCAGGCACGCCACGCATCGTTGGAGTCTTCCACCGTGCAGCAGCCACGCGAACCTGTACGCAGGGTGCCTGGCATGCGCGAGAGTGCCAGGTGTACGCCGACGACATCGTGGCCGGCTTCTACTGCGCGGGCTGCGGCTACCGCCGAGTCCACGCCTCCGGACATCGCTGCTAGTACCTTCATCGTGTAAAACCTGTTCCTGCCGTGTGGATACTGCTTTCATCGGCTGCCATGCCAGCCTTCTTTGCCCTTGCATATGCTTCGGGCAAAGCGTCTATTAATGCGTCAACGTCAGAACGCGTCGAAGTATGCCCCAATGTGAAGCGTTGCACACTTCTTGCACTTCTTGCATCACGCCCCATAGCCAGCAAAACATGTGACGGTTGGGGAACGCCAGCGGTGCATGCGGAGCCAGTTGATGAAGCAATGCCAAACATATCCAAGAGGAAGAGTAAGGAGTCACCCTCACATTCTGGGAATGTGAAATGAAGATTCCCAGGAAGTCGTTTCCCTTCATTGGCTGCATCGCGTGGACCGTTGAACACTGCTTCAGGAATCAACTGGGTAATGCGTTGCACCGCATATTCACGAAGCTCACTCAATCGAGAAGCTTCCTCGCTCAGTTGTGCACGAACGGCTGTGGCAGCGGCAGCAAAACCAGCGGCACTTGCAGCGTTCAATGTCCCCGAACGTAATTTCCGCTCATGCCCACCACCGTGTTGCACGGGGGTAAGCACAATGTCTCGACGCACCAGCAATCCACCAATTCCAACCGGCCCACCGATTTTATGGGCGCTAATGGCCATGGTGGCAAGGTTGGATTCAGCAAAATTCACGTCCACTGCACCGAAAGCTTGTACCGCATCCGAGTGCACGGGAATACCGTATTGGGATGCTAATGCAGCAAACTCGGCTACCGGTTGCACCGTACCAACTTCATTATTGGCCCACATCAAGGTGGCCAGCGCAATTTGCTCGTGCTGTTGTTCCAGCAGTAATGCCGTAGCTTCAAGATCGATGACTCCGTCATGATCAACCGGGAGCCAGAGCAACGTTGCGTTTTCGTGTTCTTCGAGCCACATTGCAGTATCCAAAACTGCGTGGTGCTCGATTCCGGTGAGCGCGATGGTACGTGCCTGGTCGTTAGTCGCAACACGGTTCCAGAACAGGCCTTTGAGAGCCAAATTGTCAGATTCAGTGCCGCCCGAAGTGAAAATCAGTTCGCTCAGGTGCGCGCCAGCAGCCTGGGCAACGGCGAGTCGGGCATCATCTACGACTCGGTTGGCGCGACGTCCGGCACCATGCAAAGACGAAGGATTTCCGGTCAGCGCATACTGCTCGGTGATGGCAGCCAAAGCTGCAGGATTCAGATCTGTGGTTGCCGCGTGATCTAAATAAACGGCGGAAGTATTCATAGCTCTTTAATGGTACGGCTTTACAGTCACTCGTTTGAATGGCCAATACGTGTGAATTGGCCAACCTCAATGGTTTCAAGGTTGGGGTTTTTCAGTACTGCTTCGATGAGGGATGCTGGTCCGCCAAGGATCGTGCAGTCATCGTAGGGCTCGGTCGAGAGCATCCAACGATGATCGGCGCTAAACGCCAATGCCGGCCGCTGACGTTGTGCGCCATCCGCTGTTTGGGCCCACAGCGGTTCTGCCAAGAACTGCGCATCCGCCTCGAACAAATGATAGTTCCGGTAGCCTCCGCCAAGTTCCAGTGGAGCAGAGTTCAAAACTTCGGGGCCAAAGGCTGGTTTCTGGGCGTGGGCCAAAGCAGTTTCGTACGCCTCACGGTTCTCTTCATCGCTCAACGTCGGATCCGGTTCTTGCTCAATCTGGATTCTTTCGCCGCCCTCAATGAACGCATACCCAGCCCAAAGGCCGACAACGTACTTCTGGTCTTCCGGCTCGTCGACAGTGAGGGTATCAATCAGCGATTGCCATTGATCTTCCGGAAGTTGGTCCAACGGCAAATCTGTATCAACCCAGGCGTCCTCTTCTACCGGGTCACCTTGCGCGTCCAAACCAGCCACAGTTTCAAACAAATCGGCAGCAGTGATGATGTGGTTGCGGCTCTTGGCAACAGTGCCCCAGCTGACCAATTGATCGTCTTCATCCAGTGCCGGGTGCAGAATGCGGACGTAACGTTCGTAACCTACTGGTACCTGAGCCACCACGGTCGAAGGATCCGCCGAAGAGCAAGCCAAAGCGACCCATTGGCCCTGTTCGGCTGAAATATGTGAAAACTGCATGCTCTTAGCCTATCGAGGTCTCGGAACGAAATCTGCTTTGGGTGTGTGGTCGGTGGTATGAATGAATAAATACTTCGTGACCCGCGACGTTTAATTGCAAAGGGAGTTTTCATCGATGTTCATGCCTGAGCTACTAGAACCCATCCATGAGTTTTCTCGGCAAACCATCGATTTCTCCCGAAAAATTGCCATCATGGCGGTGATCAACCGCACCCCCGATTCTTTCTACGATGCTGGCTCTACTTTCGGACTCGATGAGGCAGTGAACGCTGCATTACAAGCCATCGAAGACGGCGCCGACTGGGTTGATATTGGCGGAGTCCCCTTCTCCCCTGGCCCAGAACTGGCATGGCAGGAAGAGGCTGAGCGAATTGTTCCAGTCATCAAAGCCGTCCGCGAACGCAGCAATGCAATTATTTCCGCAGATACTTTCCAGCCACAGGTGGCACAAGCAGCCATTGAGGCAGGCGCAGATGTCATCAATGACACGACGGGCTTGGCCTACCCTGAATTGGCGGAAGTGGTTGCCAAAAATAACGTGCATCTGGTGATTACTCATTCTCTGGCAAAGCCCCGAACAATTTATCCACGACCGCACTACGAGGACGTGGTTGCGGAAATACGTCAGTATTTGCAGGACAAGGTTCACGTGGCTATCGATGCTGGCATTTCGCCGTCGAAAATCATCGTGGACCCAGGCCACGATCTCAACAAGAACACACGACACACACTTGAGATCACTAAAAACTTCCAGGCCTTCGCTGATTTAGGTTTCCCCGCGCTTGCCGCCGTTTCAAATAAAGATTTCATCGGCGAAACCTTGAATCTGCCCAAGGCTGAACGCACGCTGGGTTCCATGGTGGCTGCCACGATTTGTGCCATGAACGGCGCCCGGATTCTGCGCATGCACAACATCCCCGAGTCCTTGCAAACCGTTCGATTGATCGAAGCCACCCAGGGTTGGCGCGAACCGGCCTACCAGATCCACAATATGGGTGATGTGAATCCTCCTGCTCATCCCGAGCGAGAACCTAGCAAGTAAAAGGAACGATACCGATGCGCGCACTACTGCCAGAATCAAGTATTGACGTTACCGACGAGCAATTACTGGATCGCTACAACAGTGCCCAACGACCGTTTGTACGCTTCAATTTTGTCAGCTCCATCGATGGCAGTGCCCAAGCCGATGGTTTGTCCGCAAAATTAGGTTCCGAGGGAGATCAGCGAATTTTCGCCCTGCTTCGTCGCCTGGCTGATGTCATCGTCGTTGGTGCCGGCACTGTTCGTGCCGAGGGCTATGAGGGAGACCTGGTTTCAGAACAAGACCAGCAATGGCGCCTCGCTCATGGACGAACCGCTCATCCTGCTTTGGCATTAATCTCTGCTGGTCTTCATTTGGAACCAACTGCAGAAATCTTCAAACAGTCTGCAGTCCCAGTCATGGTCTTTACCACCGTTGATCTTTCTGATGAGAAACGTGATTCCTATGGAAAAAACGTCGAGTTAATTCAAGTTGGGTCGTTGGAAGAAGGATGCGATCCCAAGGAGATTGTTGAGCAGCTAAACCGTCGTGGTTTGGGTTTCATTCATTGTGAGGGTGGACCGCACATTTTCGGACAGTTTGCTGCTGCAGGCATGGTGGACTCAGCTTGTCTTAGTTACTCACCTGTTCTCGTAGCTGGCGAGGGAATGCGCATTTCAGCGTATAGCCAGCAGACCTTCCAACGCTTTAGCTTGAATTCGTTGTTGGAGGAAGAGAGTATGCTTTTCTGCGACTATCGGATCAATCAATAAGTTCAATTGCTCCCGGGAGTACTCGAACATCAAAGTTGCCCGTCCCCACATATTCGCCGTCTGAGTAACTGTCTTGTTGGGTTTTCACGCGCGCTGCGGACAACTGCTGGCTAACCTTCCAACGGTGAGAATCTCCACGCAAGATTTTCCCAAGTGATGGCAGCACAGGAAGTACTCTCGTGCCTTTGACCATGCTCAGTTCCACAGTTCCGTCCATAAAGTTGGATTTCGGAAATAGTCGAATTCCACCGCCTAAGGTTTGGATATTTGCAATGCTTGCCGCCAAAGCCTGACCTTCAAATGTCAGTGTCTCGGTGGTTACCATGCTGTAGAAACTTTTCAACTTTGGCAGTGAAAGCAGCAGTCCGACAATATATCTGAGCGCTCCGAGTTGCCTTGGCAATTTGTTAGCGGCGGCATTAATCTTTGCCTCGGCGCCCCAAGAAACTGCGCCAATGGCGTATTTCGCTGAGTACGCCGAATCCTCGAAGCGTAATTCCAGGACATCAACCTTCACGGTGTTTCCACCATGGCGACAGTAGCTAACGATCCTTTCAAAAGTCTCGGCTCGATTATGATGTCCCAGCATCCTCCAAAGGTCATTGCCACTTCCCGCCGGCAGTATTCCAACTGGAATTCTGGTACCGACAATGTATGGAAGCGTCCGATGGATCAGCCCATCTCCGCCCACAACAACGATTGCTCGACACCCCACTGGTGTTCTCTGGTGATCCTTCTCAATAGGGTTTGAGGCGTCTATCAATTCGCTGTCCACACCAACCGCAGACAGCGATGAAGCCAAGTCTTGGGCGCGCTGTCGACCGACGCCGCGTCCGGCCAACGGATGGAAAACAATGCGGACTTTCCCGCCCTGTTCAAAGGTCATCATGAGAATAGAGATTACTGAGGTGGAGCGCACATCCCAATTATTTGTCAGGCTCTATTAGCTAAACTGGAATGCACTGGCACACTGCCTTCACTTCCGAGAGGACCTATCTGGACTATGAGCACACCGAGCCCGTACGAAATCCTTGGTGTTTCTTCATCAGCCAGTATGGAAGAGATCAAAATTGCCTATCGTCGAGCCGCTAGGGCAACACATCCTGATCTAGGCGGTAGTGAGGAAAAATTTCGGCAAGTTCAGCAGGCCTTCCAAGACCTTAGCGATCTGGCGAATCCTTTGGAACATGACCAGACTTTCCAACGGCCAGGAGACGCGCCACGAGCTGGCTTCTCGGCCCGCCCATTTGATGAACGACTGCGGAAATCGCCCCAGCAGCCAAAAGCTCAAATGTCCACGGAATACGTCCCGCCATTGTCTGATGCCTCCTTCACGGCACTGAGCAAGGAGCTCTCTGCACAAAAGATCCATGGAGAACCTCGTAAACGTGGCTTCTTTTCTAACAAGGCACGACTGGTACGTGAAGCAAACACCATCAATTTGCTCAGCAAGAACGTACTCAACGTCCTGCCTGCTGCTCGTCTGATTAACGGCCTCGTGTCACCGCATGGAGGCCACTACGACCATGTGCTTGTTGCCGGATATCGCATGGCGGTCATCAATACGATGACGTTGCCAGAGGGCTACTACTCTTTCGACGGCAATGTATTGCGTCATGGAAACAAATTGACTCAACCTCCTGCTTTCTCCATTTCAGCTCTCCAACAAAGCTACATGCAGATGAACGTCGTTGCATTCACATTAGTCTTGTCTCCCAATGGCAACCGACACGAGCCAGTGGTCGACTATCACCGCAACGCTAATCCAACTCTTGAAACGACACCCAACGTGTTGAATGCTGCCGGCCTCGTCAGAGAGCTCAAGTTGTTCTTAGGCTCAGGTCCTACACCAAATGTTGTCGACCGCATGGCGATTGCTCGTCTACGTGAGGCGATGTACTGAGTTCAATGGCGAGAAAGCGTCCGATCACCGCTTAAACTAGTTAAGTGTTTCGTATCGTATTCAACGCCCCAGAGATCCCGGGTAATTCCGGAAACGCCATTCGTCTATCAGCCATTACCGGTGCCGAGCTACATCTAGTTAAGCCACTAGGCTTCAATTTCGAAGATGCAAACCTGCGTCGCGCAGGGTTGGACTATCATGACTTAGCTAATGTCACGGTCCATGAAAATCTCGATGCTGCCTTTGAAGCACTTGGTGAGGGTCGTGTCTTTGCCTTTACATCTGAAGGCAAAAAACTCTACACGGATCTTAGCTATGATCCCAGCGATATCTTCCTATTCGGTAAAGAGTCAGTCGGACTTAGCTCCGAAGACAAGAAACATCCACGAGTCACCAACTTGGTACGACTGCCCATGCTCGAAGGAAGACGATCACTGAATCTAGCGAATACCGCATCGATCGTGACCTACGAGGCTTGGCGCCAACACGGATTTGCGGGCGCATAAAGTACCAGCATTCAACTGCCCCGTATACAGCTTTACCTAATCTTTATAAAGTAGGCTCTTACTGTGCCCGTGTTTCTACGGGTATTGAACTATGCCGACGACCTTTCGGGAGAATCCAAGACAATGAACGGTAGCCATTCCCAGCACCACGACGAGCCTCAGGACGAAGACCTGGGACTAGATCTGGTGAGCCATGTGGCCAGCAGTTCTCGAGCTGAACGAAAAACCAGACCACGACGCTGGATTTTCGCTGTCGTAGGCGTTGTCATCATCGCCATTCTGGCTTTAGTGATCGTCTCCCTACTCAATGGCGGAACCAAGGCATCCAAGGCTTCGAAAGCCAGCGACGCTGTCACAGAAGTCGTTGATCTCAAGAGTGGCGGCCACGCTAGCCTCAGTAGCTCGAAGTCAGAAAACGCCATAGGCGTAGAACTAACTTCTTTGCCACAGTTGGAAGAATCTGAGCAGTATGTTGCCTGGGCCATCCACGAATCGGGATCCGTGACGGTTATTACCAAGACCAATGGCGAGGATGCTTCGGCAGGGTACTCACCTGCCGATGACATTATTGCCATTCACATCACCGTCGAGAGCTCAAATACTCCTGCGGCTCCTTCCGAAGATACAGAAGCTTCGGTAGACCTACCGCTGAACAAGGATTCCAGCGCGGAACCTAGCCAAGGTTCGTAGCTGAACATCCGATTCACAACAATAAAGGTGCCTGTGACCATTGAGGAAAATTTCCTCTATGGTCACAGGCACCTTTTGAGTTTCAAGTAAAACGCCGTCAGAATCCCGCGATAGTATCGTCAGCATTCACCGCAACGAGATGGAACGCTTCAGCCAAACGGCGTTCAGCAAACTGAGCACGTTGACCGTTAGCAGAGCACTGTTGGTGCACGAACCGCTCCATAGCAGCGACATCAGGATGCTGAGTGAAATGGGCACGCAAAGCGTCCATCTTTTGACCGAAGTAATCCGTGATATCAACGAAACCGTTTTCGCGTTCCCGTGGCGCCCCATAGAGCCATAGCCAAGGCACCTTGTACGCTTCCAGGCCTTCTTCACGAAGCAGTTCCGGGTAAGCGAACGGGTTCTCCACCGCCGGATAGATTGCGCGCGTTACTGCCTCGCCACACGCTAAATGATCTGGATGCGAACGTTGGATACGGTCCCAATTTCGTTCTGGATGCATCGCCATCACGATGCTCGGCTTCACCTCACGGATCAACCGGACAACTTTTCGAATGACGTCGTGGCTAGGTTCTAGATAACCGTCGCGTTCTCCTAAGAAGTGTACGGTTTTCACACCTACCTTAAGCGCAGCCTGCTCCTGCTCAGCATGGCGCAAAAGGGCAGTTTCTTGTGGATCCCTATCATCAAAACCACCGGCATCACCATCGGTCATGATGCAGTACTGCACCTCGATACCGGCGGCCGTAAATGCAGCAATAGTGCCGGCTGCACCGAAGTCCAGATCATCTGGATGTGCGCCAAAGGCGAGGACTCGTTCGGTTTTTTCACCGAAAAATTCAACTGTGTTGATCATGCTTGGCGGCGTCGAATCTCTTCTGCAGCCTGCGGAAGAACCTTGGATAGATCGCCAACAATACCAAAATCAGCAATTTCGAAAACGGGAGCGTCAACGTCCTTATTGATGGCCACGATGCACTTACTGGTCTGCATGCCAGCCTTCTGTTGGATCGCCCCCGAGATACCGGCAGAGATGAACAACTGCGGTGAAACCGTGACACCGGTCTGGCCGATCTGGGCGTCATGGGTGATCCACCCAGCATCTGTCGCCGCACGCGATGCACCAACTGCACCTGCAAGTGCGTCTGCAAGGTCCTCGACTGGGCCAAAGTCCCCGTTAACGCCACGACCGCCGGCAACTACGACGCGTGCTTCGGTCAATTTCGGTCGATCAGAAACAGCTTTCGCTTCGGTGGCAACGACGCGAACTTGCGCTGCCGTAGCAGACTGAATTGCTAAATTCTGAACTTCTAGCTGCTGTCCGGAGCTTTGTGGATCATCGTCAATACTGTTCGGTTTCACCGAGACAAATAACGTTCCACCGGTTGACTGCGCCTGAGCGCTGTAGCTACCAGCCAATTCATCTTTCGTTACTACAAGATCGGTTGCAACGTCTATGGCGTCCGTGATCACTGCGCCATCAAGACGTACCGCCATACGAGCAGCGACTTCTCGGTTGAAATTGTCGTTAGCCACTAAGACTACGTCGGAAGCGCTCTGCTTCACGGCAGCTTCAAGAACTGAAAGTGCGTGATCAACAAATATGTCGCCTTGACTTGGTGCAACGAGAAGCTTGCTCAACCCGTAATTAGCGACGACGTTCTGGGCATCCTGCGAAACCTCAGATGCGACAGCCAACGTGGACTGATCAAAACGCGAAGCAAGGGTGAGCAGTTCTCGTTGTGCCTTGGAAGGAACATCGGAAAGTTCATTGAAAAATACTAGTGCTGAAGGCATGTTCGATATTCCTTAGATCAGCTTCTGTTCGGCCAAGAAATCGACCAGGGCAATTCCAGCCTGGCCGCTGTCGTTTATGACCGTTCCGGCTTCACGGGCTGGTCGCTCAGTTGCGTTGAGGACGGAGGTTCGGGAGCCTGCGGTGCCGACTTCAGCAGCGCTCAGACTGATGTCTGCCAAGCTGACTTCAGTGATGCTCTTTTTCTTCGCGGCCATGATCGCTTTGAAGTTCGGGTACCGAGGTTCATTAGCCTGATCTGTCACCGACAAAACTGCTGGCAAAGTTGCTGCCAGGCTCAAGGTGCGTTCAGCATGGTCTCGTCGAATGGTCACCTCTCGGCTGGCACCATCAAAATCGATGGCCAAAGCGTGAGTCAGCTGGGCAAAATTCAGACGTTCAGCCAGCTGCGCTGGAACAACAGACGTCTCAGCGTCCGTAGACGACATGCCAGTAACAACAAGATCAACCGCACCAACATGCTCAATAAGAGCAGCCAGTGCCTTAGAAGTAGCTACGGTATCTGACCCCGCCAGAGCATCGTCATTAAGATGGATCCCTGAGCTTGCGCCCATTTGCAAGGCTCTCTTTACTGAATTGCTTGCGCTCTTGCCACCCATTGTTGCTGCAATGACCTCATGCCCAGCCGCGAACCCGCCCTGTGCCTCGACAAGGGCAACGGCCGCTTCTACCGCATATTCGTCCAGTTCTGAGAGAACGGATTCCGAACGGTCAAGACGCAGAGTGTCAGAGTCGATGTGACGATCAAATTGGACATCTGGAACATGTTTTACCAACACCACTATTTTTAGCGGCGCTGTGGTTTCCTCGGTCATTCGAGCCTTCCTACAAACTTTCATATCCAGCGGCACTTGGGCACTGCCAGACTTTTTATTCACTCACTATCGTATCGACACATCACGATTCACTCGTTCTTTATCGCCGAAAGTGCAAGAAGTGACGCAGGCTGGTTCATCACCAGCCTGCGTCACTCACTTCACTGCGTCATTATGAAGACTTATTTAGTCATTTGACAACGTCCCGACGGTAACCGTCGCAGTTTCTTCTTTACCATTACGCAGGTAACGAATTTCAGCTTGGCCGCCGGCCGCAATTTCACGAATAGCCGCGGTCACGGTTTGCGAATCGCTCACTGTCCGTCCGTTAACCCCGGTGATCACGTCACCGGACTTCAAACCAGCCTTTTCAGCTGCCGAGCCGGAGCTCACTTCAACAACTTTGGCACCAACAGAGAAGGATGAAGTGCTTTGTTGGCCGTTGTCCTCGGCACCCTGAGCAGTGACCGTAGCTCCGAGCAGGCCGTGAGTTGCTGAACCATTCGCAATCAATTCCTCAGCCACGCGCTTTGCGTAGTCAATCGGGATCGCGAATCCGACACCGATTGAGCCACCTTCATCGCTGGAACTGGAACTAGAACCTGAAGATGCGATTGCTACGTTCACACCAATGATTTCTCCGCTAGCGTTCACTAGCGCACCACCCGAGTTACCGTGGTTGATTGCTGCGTCGGTCTGGATGACATTGACGTAGATAGAACCGCTGGACTGGGTTTGCTGTTGCTGCTGTTGCTCTCCTTGACCTGGGAACTGGAAGTTGAATTGGCTTCCATTATCGCCATTGGATTGGTCGCTACTATCCGGAACAGCCGACGATGCGATGGAAATAGTTCGATTCAGCGTCGAGATAATGCCATCGGTCACCGTTCCGCTCAAGCCCAGTGGTGCACCAATCGCTACTGCCGTATCTCCGACATTCAAGTCGGCAGACGAACCCAGGGTTGCCGGAACAAGTCCATCAGCTTGGATGTTGATGACTGCCAGATCCGATAGCGGGTCAGTTCCTACAACCTTGGCCGAGTGTACGGTACCGTCATTCATCTGAACGGTAATCGTAGGGTCAGCAACTTCGCCACCGAGGGTAACAACGTGGGTATTGGTCAGGATGTTTCCCTTGTCATCTAGCACAATGCCCGAACCAGATCCGCTACTACCGTTGCCCGATACTTCGATGGTGACCACGCTCGGACTTGCCTTAGCTGCTGCTGCGGTGACTTCGGTGACTTTATCCGGGTTGTTGATCACCACGCCCTGCTGCGTGGTTGAGCTTCCCGAGGCGGTGGTGCTGCTGCCATCGTGTAGCAAGTAGGTAGTTCCGGCGGCGGTGGCACCGCCGATGAGCGCTGCTGCAACCATGCCAGCAATCAGAGTGCTTCCAGCAAAACGCTTCGTACCCTTAGGCTGCTTCTCTGGAGGCACCGGATAGGTTGTCTGCGTGGTAGTCCCGCCAGCATATGGTGCACCGTATGGAGAGTTGGACTGATTGACATGAGAGGCGCTGTGCTGCGACTGGTAAGAAGCTGCCGGCTGAGAAACTCCGGCTTGCTGAGTCGATGAGTTGATTGGCTCAGTGCGTGGCGACGAAGCGTAGTTATCTCCGGCGGGCTGTCCGTTGCTCTGCGCTTGGTTCAGTCGAGGGTAGCGTGCTGTTGGTTCATTGGAACCGCCAGCAGGAGTGCTCTCGTTGTTTGATGGCCGTGCAGAATCACCCAAGTTTTCTTCACGTGGCTCATTCGGGGTCTGGCTCATTTCATGCCCTCTTTCGAACTGTCGAATCTCTTGTGATTAATTATTCAGGTTTGGTCTGTGGCATCGAATTGTGGTGACTTTGCATCCCCTGTGAGTTAACTATTCTGGCAGCTGAATGTCGTAGACGAGCTTCATTAGGCCAAATAGAATCAATTCTAAGTGTGAATCCAATCTCTGGATACACCAGATCGGGTACATCCTGATTTTAGTTTGACTTAGGTTTTCAGGCGGGAACACGACATGGGAATGAAGACTCGCAAATTCTTGACCGGTGCATTAGTAGCCTCGGCGATTTCTCTAGGGGTAGCTACGCCAGCGTTGGCCGAGTCACCGGTTACCATCCCGCCGGGCGACTTCGTTATCGACAATTCCGGTGTGCTCAGCTCTGACGAAGCTCGACTCGAACAGGAAATCAAGGAACTTCGTAACGATACTGGCTTCAGCCTATTCCTTGTCTACGTTGATGAATTCTCCAACCCAACAAAATCAGATGAATGGACCCAAGCTGTCGCAGAGAAGAAAGGTCTAGGGAAATCTGATGTCATTCTCACGGTTGCTACCCAGACCCGCCAGGCGTACTTTGCTGCCTCGGACAAGGGATCTCTAAAAGATGAAGACTCGAAGATTTACCAATCACTAATCAGCCCAGCGCTCGGCAATAGTGACTGGGTCGGAGCAGCCGATGGGGCTATTGAAGGGATCAGAAATGCCGAAAGTGGAAGTGCAACCGGAAGTTCGTCTGGTGGAGGAAGCTTCGTGACTATTCTGTTGGTGATTGCTGCCCTGGCCGTTGGTGGATACTTCCTGCTCTCACGTCGAAGCCGGAAAAATACTCAGACGTTGCCACCACAGCAAAATGGCTACCCCGGCATGCCGGGAAGCCCTGCACCACAGCAACCTCTGATCCCCTTGGATCAGCTTCGCTTGCAGGCCGATCAGCTGCTTGTTGCTGCCGACGATTCCATTCGTTCTTCGCAGCAAGAACTGGGTTTTGCTGAGGCTCAATACGGAAAAGAATCAGTTGCCGTCTTTGTCCAAGATTTGTCTAAGGCCAAAGAACACCTCACGGAGTCGTTCCGATTACAGCAGCAGTTGGACGACGACATTCCTGATACTGAAACAGACCAGCGTTCATGGCTCAACGAAATCATCAACCGTTGCCAAGAAGTCAATCAGACCTTGCAGTCCCACGCCGACGAATTCAAGGCACTGCGACAGCTCGAACAGAATGCTGAAGCTCGAATTGCTGAAATCAAAGCAAATCAAGAGCCGCTAAATCAGAGACTGTCTGCCCGCGTAGCTGACTTGGAGCAGTTGTCGAATAAATACGACCCAAGCGCAGTGAGCCAAATCAAGGACAACGCGCAACAGGCCGGTGAACGCCTAACCTTTGCTGCCTCGGCTCTACAGCAAGCTTCAGAAAAACTTACGACTAACCGGTCGGACGCCGCGGTATTGATACAGAATGCCGAAGAAGCACAGGACCAAGCCGACGTGCTACTGGAAGCCATCAAAAAAGCAGACGAGTCATTGCAACAAGCAGAACAAGATCTTCGAGCAGCCATCGCTTTGGCCGAACGTGATCTTGCGCAAGCAAAAGCCACTTTCGCATCCGGCACCGGTTCGGACCTTGCAGGTCCTATCGCAGGGGTTGAAAGTGCCCTCGGGACTGCACGGCAGGCTACCGCTAGCGGCAAATACAATCCTCTGGCCCTGATCACACTGCTGGACGAGGCAACCACTCCCCTATCTCAAGCTTTGACAGGCTTGCGAGACCGTGCCCAACAGGCTCAGGCAGCCCGCGATCAGTTGCAGTCCCTCTTGCACACCGCGGCTTCCCGTATCAACGGCACCGATGACTACATCCGTGCACGTCGAGGTGGCGTCCGAGCATCGGCACGTACGCGTCTAGCCGAAGCCCAACGAACTTTGGACGAAGCACATTCCTTTGCAAACTCGGACCCTGCTCGTGCAGTTGCTGCAGCACAACGCTCCATTCAGTTAGCGGATCAGGCCGCTCAAATGGCCGAAAACGATGTCAGCGGCTTCGATGGGTTCGGTAACGGCCCAGGAATGGGTGGTTACGGCCGAGGTCGTGGCGGCGTATTCGACGGGGTAGGTGGTGCTGTCCTCGGCGGCATTCTCATCAACACGATCCTCGGCGGTGGTCATCACAGTGGTGGCCATTCTGGAGGCAACGACGGCTTCTTCGGCGGTGGCGGCTTCGGTGGCTTCGGCGGTGGCGGTGGCGGATTTGGAGGAGGTGACTTCGATGGAGGCGACGGAGGTAACTTCTAACCAGTCGATATAGATTGACCAGCAGTTCTTGCACTATCAGCGATATTTTGACTAACAGAAAGGTCCAATCATGACCAAGCAATCAATCTTCGGACGTATCTCACAACTAGCCAAAGCAAACATCAATGCCCTGCTGGACTCAGCAGAAGATCCGCAAAAAATGATGGATCAGATGGTGCGCGACTACAACGACAACATTGCCGAAGCCGAACAGGCCATCGCCCAGACTATCGGTAACCTGCGCATGCTGGAGGACGACTACCGTGAAGACGAACAAGCCGTCGCTGAATGGAGTAACAAGGCCCTCGCCGCGTCAAACAAGGCCGATGAGTTCCGCTCCGCTGGCAAGACCGATGATGCCGCCAAGTTTGATAATTTGGCCAAGGTTGCCATCCAGCGTCAGATGCAGGCTGAATCCGAGATGAAGTCCGCGGAGCCGACTCTTGCCTCCCAGCGCGAAATCGTGGACAAGCTGAAGACCGGCCTGAACCAGATGAAGGAAAAGCGCACGGAGCTGGCAAGCAAGCGCGATGAATTGATCGCCCGTTCGAAGGCAGCGCACGCACAAAATCAGGTCAATGAAGCTGTCAAGGCCGTGAACATCATGGACCCTACCAGCGAGATTGGACGCTTCGAGGAAAAGGTGCGACGCGAAGAGGCTCGGGTACGAGGAGCTGCTGAGCTCGCTTCTTCAAGTTTGGATGCCCAGTTTGAGTCTTTGGAAGATTTGGGCGAGCAGACCGAGGTTGAAGCTCGTCTTGCTGCTTTGAAGTCCAAGCAGGCTGGAGCAATCGAAGGCTAGGGCGGCGGGCTCGTAGTTCGTATCTTTCGGTGGTGTGTTGGTGCAGAGTGCCGGCACACCACCGATTGTTTAATGCCTTAAACCAAAAATGGAGATCCTTTTGGATCTCCATTTCCACTTTCGTGGCGGGGAGAGGATTTGAACCTCTGACCTCCGGGTTATGAGCCCGGCGAGCTACCGAACTGCTCCACCCCGCGTCGGTAAATACAACATTACCAATCAGTGAATGACTTGGCTAATTGAGAGACGGTGTCCTTTATCACCCGGCCCGTTCGGGTAAGACTGTCAGAACTCTTCACGATGCCGGCGCGAGTGCCGCAACTGAAATATCCGCATAAACAAAAATGGAGATCCTTTCGGATCTCCATTTCCACTTTCGTGGCGGGGAGAGGATTTGAACCTCTGACCTCCGGGTTATGAGCCCGGCGAGCTACCGAACTGCTCCACCCCGCGTCGGTAAATACAACATTACCAACTGATGAACTCAATATCCAATTGAGGAGAGTGACCTTGATCGCAAGATGTTCATTGGTCAAAAGATCGTGGGATCACGGGCGCCCAATGTTCAGCTGTACGCCTTCGCTCCCCTCGCGCTACCAGTTTGGTCAGGTGCCGGACGGAACACCCAAAGGTCGGATCTCGTGGCCCCAGGTTTCGTCTCTCTGCCAGATAAGCAAAAATGGAGACCCTCTCGGATCTCCATTTTCGGCTTTCGTGGCGGGGAGAGGATTTGAACCTCTGACCTCCGGGTTATGAGCCCGGCGAGCTACCGAACTGCTCCACCCCGCGATGACTAGACAATTCTTGCATCATCGCGGAGTGAAAGCAAATCGTATGGCTCGTGGTTGCTTACCCTTGGGTGCCTTCGCTGGTGGCCGAAGGCTGCGGTGACTCGGTGGCGCCGTTTTCATCCAGCTTCACTTCCCCGTCAACCGTGGTGCCATTAATCGCAGCATCAGCTTCCATTGCGCGGTCCAGTGCACTTTGCAACTGCTTCTGCGCTTCGCCATAGGCAGCGAAGTCGTTATTGGCCAGTGCTTCCTGGCCCTTCTTGATTGCCGCATTAGCATCCGAGAGAGCCGTCGATAGTTTCTCTTCATTAGACTGCGTGGGAGTCTTTTCGCCATCAGAAGTGTCATCTGGCGAAACACCTTCGGTTTCACCGGTCACAGCGCCCGAGTTACCACCAAACACTTCGTCGAGTGCTTCAGCCAATGTATCGGCGAAGCCAACCTGATCGCCAAAGGAGACCAGGACCTTACGCAGCGTTGGGTAGCTTGTTTGGCCTGAGGACTGAACATATACCGGCTGGACGTAGAGGATACCGCCACCGACAGGCAAAGACAGCAGGTTACCGTTCTTGACCTGCGAAGCACCCTGTCTGAGCAGGTTCAGCTCCTGGGTCACACGGGTATTGGTATCGAAGTTTTGCTGTGCCTGACCTGGACCAGGAACTGCGGTGTCTCGCGGAAGTTCGAGCAGCCTGAGCTTTCCGTAGTCCTCGGACTTCACTCCGGCTTCCGAACCAGCATCAGCGGAGGCCGAGAGGAAACCAAACAAGACATTTCGCTGCTGCCCATTCGAAGCGGCCGCAGGAATAAATGTCGATGTCAAAGAGAACGAAGCTTCATCTTGTGTCGGCATCTTCAGCGACATGAAATACGGTGGCTGCTTCACGCCGGCTGTCGAAGAAGTTGGGTCATCTGGAACTGCCCACGCGTCGTTGGCCTCGTAGAAGGCATCCGGGTTATCCACGTGGTAAGTCGTGAGGACCTCACGTTGCACCTTGAACATGTCTTCTGGGTAACGAACATGCTCAATCAGGTCAGCAGACATATCCGACAACGGCTTGTAGGAGGAAGGGAAAACCTTCTGCCACGACTTCAGAATCGGATCTTCCGTATCCCAGGCATACAGCTTGACCGAACCATCATAGGCATCAACCGTTGCCTTGACTGAGTTCCGAATGTAGTTGACCCGTCCAGTCATCGACAGATCCTGCGCGTTAGTCAAAGAATCAGTCACGGCCGAATCAAGTTGCTTCTGCTGCGCGTATGGGAAGTCGTTCGACGTGGTGTAAGCATCAACGATCCACTGGACGCGTCCATCAACGATTGCTGGGTACGCGCTGGAGTCCAAAGTGAGATATGGGGCTACCTTGCTCACACGGTCTCGTGGGTCACGATCATAGAGAATTTGCGAATCGGAGTTGACCTGTTGAGACAACAGAAGATCCGTTGACGCGAATTTCAGCGCGTAGACCAAACGGTTGAACATGTTGCCAACGTTCGGACCACCGTTGCCGGTGAACGTGTAGCGCGTATCCTGGTTCTCTCCGCCAGTACCTGGACGGTCGAGTTCCTGATCGGTCCAGCCCTCATCTGGCCCACCAACCACAGAGTATTCTGGGGAATTCTCACCGAAGTAAATGCGTGGCTCATATTCCTTATCGGTGATCAGATCACCTGAAGTTGGAATACCGCCCAGCATGAAGTCTGGACGTCCACCTGCAGCAACGCGGTTGCCGTAAGCAGCGACAAGCCCGTAACCATGAGTGTAGTTAATGTGCTGGTTGACCCAGGTATCGGACTGATCAACGTTGACTTCACGAGCAGCAATGACAGTGTCTTCGACCTTGCCATCGATTTCATAACGGTCGACGTTCAAGTTCTTAGGGAACGTGTAGTAACCGCGGAACTGCTGCAGCTGAGCAAAGGCAGTGGAAACGAGGTTAGGGTCCAGCAAACGAATGTTGGCAGTAGTGGCCGTTTCCTCAGCCAGAGCATTTTTCTCGGTAGAGATCTTCGCATCGTAGTCTGTGACTTCAACGTCATCCAGGCCGTAGGCCAAACGAGTCATCTCGATGTTTCGGTCGATGTAGTCGCGTTCGAGTTCTCGCTGCGAAGGAACGACCTGGTACTGCTGCACCAAGAACGGGTATACACCGCTGACTACGATCATCGTGACAACCAGCATCGCTGTACCAATCAGAGGAATTCTCCAACGGCCAGTAAACGCGGCGATGGCGAAGGTGATGGCAATCAGGATGGCAATAATTGCCAGAATCATCTGAGCAGGGATAACTGCATGCACATCTTTGTAGAGCGCACCGGCCACACGACCTGATTGGTCGGTCAACGTCTCATACTGACCGATCCAGAAGTTCACTGCCTGAAGCAGCAGGAACACCGCAACAACAATGGCGGTGTGAACCCTTGCTGCTTTACCCACGGTGATGCCACCGCGTTCTTCAACCCGGATTCCACCGTAGAGATAATGAGTCAGCAGTCCTGCAACACCACTCAAGAGCACCACAGAAACAAGGAAACCAATGATGAGTGCAATAAACGGCAACGAGAAGATGAAGAAGCTCAAGTCCATATTGAACTGAGGATCATTATTCCCGAACGGTGTTTGATTAAAGAAGAGCAAAACAGTCTGCCATTGACCAGCAACAGCCACTGCGGCGAAGATTCCAACGACCAGTGGAATACCAACCATCAAGAAACGACGGATTGGTTCCAACTGGGATTGGTAGCGTGACATCGAATCAGTCTGATTCGAATTCGGCGCATACACTGGACGATGCTTATAAGCGCTGCGCATCGAGAACCACATAGGTACAGCCATCAGCACCAGAGCAATCAGGAAGATTACTAATTTGGCGATGCGTTCAGTCCAGTAGACCTGCGAGAATCCCAACTGGTTAAACCAGAGGATATCTGCATAGAAATTGGACAAGAAAACGAAGACTGCGACCAAAATGACCACCGCAAAGATGGTCAATGTCAGCGGTGACACTTTCTTGCCAGATGGGCTGGAAGGCCTTTGCGGTTCACGAGGCCGCTGCGGGCCTCCGAACGGACTATCCGATCCGTTTGACACTATCTATTCCTTACCTTGGGTTCTCGCTGCTGATTCCAGCGGCTGAACTCGTGTACCTAATTCTTAGATGAGCGAGTAAAAGTTTTGATCCTTGCATCACATTCTTCCCCTGACGCTGGGCTAAACCTATTCACATGTCTCGAAACTTGCAGGATCTTCGCCGTCTGCAATTTTCGTTAGTGCTGTCCGGGCTTGAGACAAGGTTGAAATCTTGAGCACGTTCAACCCGTCCGGAACCCGGCCCACGACGTCACTGCAGTTATCGGCTGGTGCTAAGAAAACTGTCGCACCAGCATTTTTTGCGGCAACCATTTTCTGGGCAATGCCACCGATTGGACCGACTGTCCCATCGGCCGAGATCTCACCTGTGCCTGCGACGTGATGATCTCCTGCCAGCGATCCTTCGGTCAGACGATCAATGATGCCCAACGCAAACATCATGCCCGCACTAGGACCACCGACATTTTGCAAGCCGAATTCAACGTCAATCGGGAACTGATGTTCGGTAGTCAGATAGATTCCGAGTTGACGTTCTCCATCAACGTCGTCAGCTTTCACCGATACAACAACGTCTTTGTAATTGCCTTGCTGATCTTTACGGCCCACAGTGAGTTCGGCAGCTTTGTCGCCGTTAGCGTTTAGTGACTTCTTCAGCACTTCGAGAGAACTAATGTTCTGACCGTTGTACTTCAGCAGACAGTCACCTTTTTCCAAAGTCTTGCTATTTGTTTCGGTGGAAAAATCTGCAACGGCCAACCATGTTTTGAAGTCATAACCAAGTTCAGTTAGCGCTGCTGCAATGGCCTGATCCTGGGAGGAGGTCATCATCTGATCATTCTGTTCGCTTTGCTGTTGCGAAGAAGTGTCATGCGAAATAATGGTTTCTTCAGGAACGACGTCCTTATCCGGATTGATAAGCGCCTCGAGGACTACCGGAATCGTGACGCGGTTCTGACCTCCTCCTTGAACGTAAATAGTCAAAAGATCCAGTTCGCTCTGCGAGGGGTACGTCTTCTCCCCCTCAATCGAAATAACATCTTTACCGTTATCAGCGTCTTTGCCCAGAGTGTTAAACACCGGGCCCGGAGAACGAATCATGAAATTGGTGGGCAAGAACATCATGATGCCGATCAGCAAAAGTGCAAGGACACCAGCGCTGGTTCGTTTAATACCTTTGGAACCTTGAGGCGCTTGGCCAAATTCTCCAGGCGCTTTCGTCGAGTCTTGTGGTTCCCGTTCGTGCACTGCTCTTGCTCCCGCCAACTATCAAAAAAGAGGTGGATCCGCTTCTGCGAACTTCACCACTCTTAGCCTACTGAAGCTTTGGCGCTAAAGGCATCAGCAAGAAGGCGTATTCAGTGTGCCCAAAGCGAACTGTCTCCAATATTCATGGGAACTATTAGCTAGGCACGGTAGTTTTAAAGGCATGGCACAGAACCCCCCGAATAACCGCCCCAACGGCGACGACGACGATAACAATCAGCAGGATCCTTTTTCTGCCATGTTTGGTCAGCTCTTCGGTGGCGGATTTGATCCCAATAATCTTCCTCCGCAGCTTCGTGATGCACTCGGAGCCCAGGGCGACCCTGAAGCTATGCAAAAAATGATGCAACAGGCCCAGGCCATGATGTCGGCCATGATGAGCAACAATGCTTCGTCGGGTCCGGTGAACTGGAAGCTTGCCTCTGATACTGCATTGCAGGCTTACGCCAGCGATGATCCTTCCGTTTCAGAATCGCGTCAGAGCGCAATCAAGGATGCCTCGAATCTGGCTGACTTGTGGTTGAACAACTCAACGACGTTCGAATCCAACGGCCAAGTGACCGAAGCGTGGACACGTAAGCGTTGGTACGACAAGACCTTGGGTACCTGGAAACAGGTCACCGAGCCAGTTGCTGAGTCGGTAGCAACGGCGATCACCGCCGCCATGAAAGAACAGATCCCTGAAGAGATGAAGGGAATGCTGGCCAACTCTGACGGTATGTTCCGAAATCTTGGAGCCAGCATGTTCGGCATGCAGCTAGGTACTGCACTTGGCGGACTGGCCACGGATGTCCTTGGTGGAACCGATATTGGACTTCCTCTCGCAGGAAGCACCCCAGGAATCATCGCCACCAACGTAGCAAAGTTTGGCGAGGGGCTAGAAATCCCAGAACAGGAAGTCCTGCTCTACATCATCCTTCGTGAAAACGCACATGCCCGACTATTTGCCCGTGTCCCGTGGTTGAGTTCCAAACTGATTGGCGCGGTTGAATCTTATGCTCGTGGCATTCACATTGATATGTCTCGAATCGAAGAAGCTGTTCGCGACATCGACCCATCAAACCCAGAAGCTTTGCAGTCCATGTTGGGCGAGGGCCTGTTCACGCCACAACGAACTGCTCAGCAGGAGAAGGCGCTTGAAAATCTCGAATTGACTCTTGCCCTCATTGAAGGTTGGGTCGATCACGTAGTTTCATTGGCAGCTGCAAACCTGCCTTTTGCTGCGCACCTGCGTGAAACCATGCGCAGACGTCGCGCCTCTGGCGGCCCGGCAGAATCGGCCTTTGCTTCATTGGTTGGTTTGGAACTACGTCCGCGTAAACTTCGTGAGGCTGCTGCTTTGTGGCAACACCTATACGAGGAACGCGGGATCGATGGGCGCGACGCCGTTTGGGATCACCCAGATCTCATGCCCACCGGTGAAGACCTCAAGAATCCAACCACTTTCACTGAACGCCGTGAATTGGCTGATACAGAATTTGATGACTTCGATGCAGCCCTAGACAAACTTCTTTCAGGAGACTTTGACAATGTTGATCCTCTGACAGATGGCGACGATTCCGGCAAGCCAACAGATCCGAATTCGCCCGAAGACCCCGAGAAATAACCGCCGGATCTCAACAGTGGGGAGGAACGCTATAGCGTTCCTCCCCACTGTGCTATCCGATGTCTCTATCCAACGTCGTCGCCGAAACCTTCAAGTTCATCAGCTGGCCGGCCCTGCTCTTTGGCATAGGAGCTATAGCCTGCATGAAACGCCTCAAGATACAGATCTGCCTCGCTGCGTCGTTCAAACTTATTGAGCAGTTTCTGAAACTCAGGACCATGTCCAGTGCGAGGCGAAGCTAAGTGCGCCAATTCATGAACTAAGACGTAATCGCGAACCCATGTCGGCATCTGCTGAAGCTTTGATGAGAGTCTAATGCTTCGTTGTTGGTACGAGGCTGAACCCCAACGTTTATTTTGATTGGTAACCCAGCGTACTGTCGTTGGAGAGGCAGAACCATCAAAGTAGTGCTGATCCAGTTCATGGGCTCTGCGTTCTAAAGCACTGTCGGTATGCCTCGCATCGCGCCGCTGTCGCCCATTCCGATATTTTTTGAGCATCTCCTCAACAAAGGATCGTTCAGTTCTCTCATCTAGCGCCGCCGGAACCTGAATAATCAGGGTTTCATCGCGCCATTGTGATGAGATCGTCTTTCGTCTTTTGGTAGATCGTTCCACCCGTACCGGAATATCATCCGGAGACACAAATTCGAAGATTCTGGGGGAAGCAGGCATTGCGGTTGGTCCTTACACACGCTTATCGGCAAAGTTCAGTCTTGACGGTGAGGAAAGTACTTCTTCCCTGAGGCTACGACGACGATGGAAGATAGTTATCTCCTGCCTCGCAGTATGTGAATTACTGCTAGTTCCGATGAGCTCCAAGAACCGCCAGTACGGCTTCACCGTAACGTTCGAGTTTGTTTCGACCGACCCCCGCGATCTTAGAAAGTCCCTGTATCGACTCTGGCTGGTGCTCAGCGATGGACATGAGCGTGGCATCTGTGAAAATCACGAAGGCCGGAACCGAATTGGATCGAGCGATCTCTGAACGCCAGTTACGCAAGCTATCGAATAATGCCTCGTCGTAAGCAGCTGGGCAGGACGCGCAACGCTTCAGCTTACGTTCCTTAGCGCTTGTCAAAAACGTTCCACAGTTGGAGCAGACCGCTGGAATCAGTTTCTGTTCACGTCTCTTATACGTTTTCTGTTGGCGGCTGCTGGCCTGACGAACTGACTTTATTCCGTCCAAGAACCGCGAGGGGTATCGATGAGCTCGTCCCCCAGGAGTACGGGCTAGCGACCATGAAAGGAAAAGGTGCTTCCGAGCACGCGTGATCCCCACGTAGAGCAGACGTCGTTCTTCATCAAACCCAGCTTGGTCCTTGGCATAAGAAATTGGCACTAGACCTTCGCTAAGTCCCACAAGAAAAACAGCATCCCACTCAAGTCCCTTTGCTGCGTGGAAGGAGGCTAGAGTTACTCCGTCGAGAGTCGGCGCATGCTGGATCGCAGCACGGTCCTCTAACTCTTTGACCACATCATGCAAGGTCGCTTCTGTACCCTGTTCCTTCTTGAGCGCAACAACTTCATCGGCTAGGCGCACCAATGCCGACAGTGATTCCCACCGTTGCCGGACCGCACCAGTGCCACCGCTAGGCGCGTTTGCCGAATACCCATGCGAAGAAAGTACGTCGCGAACCAATTGAGGAACTGGTGTCTCAGCGGCAACGCTTAAGGCAGCTCTCAATGCGAGCATGCCCTCTTTGACTTCTCGACGAGAAAAGAATCTTTCTGCTCCACGCATGACATAAGGAATGGAGTGCGCTGAAAAAGCTTGCTCAAAGGACTGTGACTGCCCATTGGTACGGTAGAGAATCGCGATCTCAGAGATATCTTGCCCTTCTGCAAGCAACTTCTTGATCCGCTGGGCGACTTCCTCAGCTTCGTTTTCGTCGTCTTTGGTCTCAAAAAATTCAGGGCTCGGACCGTGCTCGCGTTGTGCAATCAGTTCCAACGGCTCGGGCCAGGTTACGTTCCGGTCTGGGACATTCGATTCAATGCGACGGGTAGCCAGCACCTTATTAGCCAGGTTCACTACTTCTGGGGTGGAACGGTAGTCACGCACCAACTTGACCACTTTGGCTTCCGGGAACCGCGTACCGAAGTTTAATAAGAAGTCCGGCCGTGCCCCGGTGAAGGAGTAAATAGTCTGCGACGCATCGCCAACAACGCACAATTCATTGCGTTGTCCTAACCACAAATCCAGGAGTCGTTGTTGTAGGGGTGAAACGTCCTGATACTCATCAACGACAAAATGACGATATTGCTGACGGACGTGCGCTGCTACCTTCTCATTGTCTTCAAGAATGGCGATCGTCAGCAGTAGGACGTCTTCAAAGTCAATGACGCTACGGTCGTCTTTGAGCTCTTCGTAAGTTTGGAAGATCCTCGCCATACTTACTGGTTCTAGTCCATTGGGCATTTCGCGGGTTGAAGCAATCTTGGCGTAGCTTTCTGGAGTGTGCATCGAAACCTTGGCCCACTCGATTTCTGCTGCCAAGTCTCGCACCATGGCACGATCACTGGAAATGCGAAGCCGACGAGCAGCTTCTGCAATCAGCGGGGCCTTATGCTCAACCAGATTTGGCAGGGTGCCACCAATGGCTTGCGGCCAAAAATACTGTAGCTGACGCAATGCAGCTGCGTGGAATGTTCTAGCCTGCACGCCAGGCGCACCTAGCTGTCGCAGTCGAGTTCGCATCTCGGCGGCTGCACGCGTTGTAAAAGTGAGCGCTAAGACACTGGTGGGATTGTAAATTCCCGTATGCACCCCATGCGCAATGCGATGGGTAATTGCCCTAGTCTTACCAGTTCCTGCACCGGCCAGAATACACAATGGACCACTGAGCGTTTCAGCAGCCTGACGTTGTTCAGCGTCCAGTCCCGCCAGTAAGTCCTGCACTGGTGGAGCATCGTGTTCTGTCACTTGTTTAGGGCCTCCGGAAGGGATTCTCCGTACCAACTACGGATTAATGCATGTGCTATTGAAACGCCACGCGGTATCTCTATTGTTCCCGATTCCAATGCGTCACGCAGTTCGTCTCGACTGAACCAGCGCAGATCCTTGATCTCAGCACCATCGGGAATCAGCTCTTCGCTAAGGGCTTCGGCCGCAAAACCTAACATCAAGGAGCGTGGCAATGGCCACGGTTGCGAACCTCGGTAGGCAACCTCGCCAATGTGCACGCCAGACTCTTCAAAGATTTCGCGTCTAACCGCTGATTCCAATGATTCACCGGCTTCGACGAATCCGGCGAGCACCGAATACATATCTGATCTGAAATTCGCGTTCGCGCCAAGCAAGATTCGATCTTGTTGATCAATCACGGATGCAATGATTGCCGGGTCGGTACGCGGAAATAGTTCGTGTTCGTTCTCCACGCATCGCTGACCCCAACCAAAAGTTGATGCTCTGACCTCTGAGCCACATTGCGGACAAAAACGCTCTGTACGGATCCAATTGGAGATCGCTTGAGCTTCGACCATCAGCTCAGTCTGAAGTTCTGGGAGGAATGCGAAGGCCTCGCGCAAAGAAATCCATCGCTGGATATTCAAGTGCGAATACTGATCTGAGGCAACAATCGCTAAGACGTAATCCGTTGAATCACAGGAACCGAGATAAACCTGACGTTCACCGTCTCTGGTCGTGTAACTCGGGCCGTCAATAAAAAACAGTTCAGTTCCTGTAGAAGCAGTCCCAAGCTCAGAAATCAGCATGACTTTGGTCGAATTCCGGGACAGTTTTTCGTTGAGCAACTCCGGATTTGGTCGTTCTGTCAACGGACGCTCGATACGAGCCTGCGCAAAAGGTAGTCCCGTAATTGAAGTTTGATATTTCTCTGCCAAAGCCATACTACTAACCTAGTGCACCAAGCCCTCTGCTCCCCTGTTTCGAGCAGGGTGTGGATAGCCACGTAAGGGATTTCGCGCTCAGACTGAACATTGCCGGTGAATCCCACCATATTCTGTGCGTCATTCATCGGCTAAGGTCACGATCTCGCATACGGTGGAACATGTGAAACGCTCTGCCATGGAACTCGCCGCAATTGCCACCGCCGCCGTCCCCGGATTAGCCCCGGTTGGTTTTGCGGCACTGTCAGACGACGCAGAAGATTTTGATTCAGCATTGATTGTTGATGCGCTTAAGCACCGGTGGCGCGTTCGTTCGCCTCGGCATGATGAAGCAAGCATGCGACTGGAGGCTGAACTATCTGCGCTGCGCGCTTTTTCGGCAAAGGTACGTGCATCGTTGCCGTTTGCTCTTCCTTCTGTGGCAGGAACTGTCCGTCAGGGTTCACTGCGCACCTTTGTGTATAAAGACATGCCTGGACACGTCCCATCGCTAGACGAGTTGGTTGACGAGGGCAGTAATCTAGCCAAGGCCTTGGGCCAATGCATGGCAGCAATCCACCAGATTCCTGATGAGGCTGTGGAAGTAGCTGGCTTGCCGACCTATTCGGCAGATGAAGTTCGTCAGCGCAAGCTCAACGAACTCGATACTGCCGCGGCTACCGGCAAGGTCCCTAGCCGCCTACTACGCCGTTGGGAACATGCAATGGAAGATGTTGCCCTGTGGCGTTTCAACGCAGCCGTAGTTCACGGTGACTTCGACGAAGAGCAGCTACAGATTTCTCATTCCAGCATTACGGCTGTTAAGGGTTGGACCGACTTGCATGTTGGCGATCCCGCGGACGATTTTGCTTGGCTCTCTGCTATTGAAGACCAGCAATTTACTGACCGCGTTTTTGCCTCATATGTGGAGGCACGTGGCAAGGCTGCAGATCCACACATCATGCGTCGTGCGGCCCTCGCGGCAGAATTTGCTTTGGCGCAGTGGCTTGTAAAGTCGTTGGATTCCAAGGATCCACAGCGCATTGCCGAAGCCGATGAAATGCTTCAGGAACTTGATCACAACATTGCTGAATACGGAGGTCAACCGCTCTCCGTTGTTGAAGCGCCTCGCCCCTTGGCAGCTCAGAATTCGGCATCGTCGCAGAACTCTGATCACGAGGATAAGAACTCGTCAGACGAGGAAAAGCCCGCTCCGTTGTCATCCACTACTTCGGCTGCGCCACGAATCAATACGGCCAAGGTCACGGCCTTATCTGATTCAGCTACAACACCGAATGATTCGCCAGTAGCATCGTCAGCGCAAACCGATTCGAAGGATCAAAGCAGTGACGATGCAGTGAAGTCCTCGGATACTGAGCAGACCAACGAGTCCGCGACGAATGCCAAGGCCAAAGACTCGTCGCTTTCGCAGTCCGGTTCTGAGCTGGATGAAAAGAACGCAGCACCAAAGCTGACTGAAGAGCCTAAAGACTCGGACGACGATTCCGGTTCACAGAGCCAAGAAAGCAAACAGGGCGGTACCGAAAACTAGCCCTTTGGGTTACTTTCGGTACCGCCGAAGTTAGCTATCAAGCTGTTCAAAAGCACTCGAGATCATAGCCTCTAGCTCTGCTTCATTGGAAAGGTGTTCCGCGCGAATCGTTACGCCGGCAGAAACGTAATAGAACGCTGCCTTAATCTCTTCAAGGGGAATTCCGTGCAGGCGTGACCACCCCAAGCGATACACCGCAAGCTGGACAAGCTTGCTTTTCAGATCCTTGCCGTGCGGAATGCGGCCCGTTTTCCAGTCGAGCAACAGCCAGGTGCCATCCTCCATTTGGAAGACAGCGTCAATCCTGCCGCGTACAGCTACGGGTCCGACACGGGTTTCAAGAGGGACTTCCACGTAGGCCGGTTGAAGCTGAGCCCATTCACTAGCTAGGAAGGCTTCCTTCATCGATTCTAGGTCGAGGGCTTCGTCAAGATAACTATCGGCGGGCTCGACAAGATCGCCTAGATCCAGCATCGAAGTTTTTTCGTAAAACTCCTCAATCCAGGCGTGGAAGGCAGTACCGCGTCGGGCTGCAAGGCCTGGGCGCCGAGGTACGGGCCGACGAAGGTTTTCCAAAACAGACACCGGGTCCTCAGCCAATTCGACAAACAGCGAGGCGCGCACATGTTCTGGCGCTTCAACAGCTCGTTCTCGATTACTCAGGAAATCGCGTTGTGCAATTAGTTTTTCTGCTTCTTCGGCCCATTGTTGCCCTTCGGGGGTTACCGGTTGATAGTTCGCATCAGCACGCAGTACGTCATCGGCAATTTCCTGGATGACCGAACGTCGAGAGTAAACAAATTCCTTGCGGTTCACTCCCCCGGTGATCTGTGGTCCATCCAATGGATCGTAGGGCCACAGGGCTTCTAGCGGTGTTAACCGGCTCGGGTTTTGTTCCGGCGCGTCTTCATCCGCAACCCACACACCAATTTCGGCTTGTGGTGCTGACCCCTGAGTCAGGGGCACCAAAGCATTGAAGAACTCTGAGGCTTCGGTGGGCTTGCTACGGGTGGCAGTCCAAATGCTACTGCTGCAAATGAGCAATGATTTAGCCCGCGTGACAGCGACATAAGCCAACCGACGTTCCTCGGCAACATGATGGTCTTCCACGTGATCTTTGAACAGCGATTCGGCTTCCAACAACTCTTTAAGAGCCGGTTGGTCGGTATCCCATTGAGGTAAATCGTTTGCGTCACCACGCAATGGCCAAGGCAGCGCTTTATCGCCACTGGTCCAGCGATCCGACTGGGATCCAGGGAAAACGCCGTCATTCAAAGACATGACAGCAACGATGTCCCATTCCAGACCCTTTGAGGCATGCACCGTGAGCAGTTGAACCGCCTGAGGATCAGCATCTTCGCTGGGAAGCGGTAGACCCTTTTCCTTTTCGGCAGCCTGTTCCAACCACATCAAGAACCCCGCTAATTCAACACGAGGGGCGTTGCGACAGTATTCACGGACAACATCCGCAAAGGCATCAAGATTCGCCCGGGCAGCATCGCTTTGTACCCAAGGTCTAACGGCAACTTCAATATCCAGGTTCATCGCCCGCTCGACTTCGCGGATCAACGTTTCCAAGTCATCGTTGGCCATAAGCCTAAGGGTGGCTAACTCATCTTTGAGCGCAGTCAGGCGAGTCCTGCCTTCTTCGCTGAGGCTTCTGCCCTCGGAACTGCTCCAGTTTTCTGGAGGAAAATAGTCCAATGCTTCAATCAGGCTCGCTGCGTCATTTAGCTCAGCCCTGGCAAGTTCGATGGCTTCGGTGTCAGGTCCCTCGTGACGTTCGCTGTCCTCGGCTCGTAGCCCACGGGCACGACATCGTTCCAACTGGCGCGACCAGTCAGCAAATGCCGTGAGATCCGCGGCACCAATGCGCCACCGTGCTCCGGCCAGCAGACGCATGAGTTTATCTGAGCGTAGTGGATCCACAAGAACGTGGAGGCACGCAACAAGGTCTGTTACCTCAGGTGTGCTCAAGAGCCCGGACAGACCCACTAATTGGTAGCGGATTCCGCGTTCGGAGAGCACTTCGCCCATGATGCTTAACTGGCTACGATTTCGCGAGAGCACGGCACTAGTGAGCCCGGCATCTGGACTCTTTTGATGTTCAGCCACAATGAGGTCCGCGATAGCCTCGGCTTCTTGACGAACCGTAGCGCAACGGTTGAGCACGACTCGACCGGGTTGGGCAAACGCTGATGGTTCCAGCGGTTTGACGGTAACCGGCCCGGTGCTGGTTGGTGCTTGCGCCGTGATGTTGTTTGCCGCCGAGAGCACGTTGACGGTGTTGCGCCAGGCGATGGTCAGGTGTTTAACGTGCGCGATTTCTCGCTGTTCGGCTCGAACGATAGGAAAAGTTTCGGGGAAACGGAACAACTGGCCGGCACTAGCACCGCGGAAACCATAAATTGATTGGTTTGGGTCACCCACGGCAGTCACCGGATGACCGTGCCCATAGAGCTGAGAAAACAACACCATTTGGGCGTGGGAGGTATCTTGAAATTCGTCCAGTAGCACTACCTGATGGCTGGCGCGTTCGGAGAGCGCGGCTGCGGGAACTTCTTGGGCAATCCTCGCTGCATGGGCGACGAGGTCGCCATAGTCCATGACACCAAGTCGTTTTTTCTCTCGAGTGTATTCTTCGGCCAGTTCGGCGATAGTTGCCCTTGAAGCCAATTTGTCGATGAGCTTCAAAGCGGCTTGCGTGGGCGCCTTGTCTTTTTCTGCGTCCATCGGCAGTGTCTGAAGTTTGGCCACAAGCTCATCAATCCATTGGTGTGCTTCAGGGGCGGTAACCAGGTGTTCAGAGGCTTCGGAGCTGAAGGAGACGATAGCGTCGATAAGGGTACTGCTGGCGCTATTGAGGTGCTGATAGTCCCCCGTGTATTTCTCTAATACCGAATGACCGAGCTGCCAGGATTGTGCCGCACCAAGTAGGGCGCTGTCTTCTTCTAGTCCCAGTCGAAGCCCATGATCTTGAACCAGGGTGTTTGCGTAGGAGTGGTAGGTTGAAACGGCAGGGTCGAGGAAGTCGCAAGTTTCTTCTTCGCTAAGTAGTCCGGTAGCTACCAACTGCGCAATTTTTGCCCTGATCCTTATGGACAGTTCTCCGGCTGCTTTACGGGTGAACGTGACGCCGAGGATTTGCTCGGGTCGCACCAGTTGGTTGGCTACTAGCCAGACAACCTTGTCCGCCATGGTTTTGGTTTTGCCAGAACCGGCGCCGGCAATAACGAGCATTGGTTCAAGCGGTGCAGCGATAATCTCTGCTTGTTGTTCCGTGGGAGGGAACTTTTCGCCCAGTGCCTCGGAGAGTTCCTGCGGGCTGTATTTGATGGTGCTCATCGTTCGGTGACCTGTCGTCCTTCGGCGCAAAGTGGGCAAATTTCTGGCAGGGTGCAATTGCCGAGAATTCCGGAGGCACCCGCGAGATGGCGGGTAATGAATTCTTTTTGACCCATCAAACTGGCTGCTTCCAAGATCAGGGTCCGTGCCCAGTCATCTTCTCCTAGGGAGGGCTGTTCCCTGATGGTAGGACTCTTGGTGTTCGTGCCAACGTAGACAAGTGATGCGCCAGCAGGCTCGGTGGAATACTCAGCGGTTTCCTCGCGCTCCTGCAGCGCTCCTAATTGGATGGCCGTCTGGTAGACACCGAGCTGGGGGTGTTCGAGTGTGTCATTCTTACTCGGCGCGGTCGACCCCGTTTTCAGATCGACTACGGTGACTTTGCCCTGTGCGTCGGCTTCGACACGGTCAATGATGCCTCGTAATTGAACCTTGGTGCCGTCGGTTGTTGGCACCTCAATTTCGAAAGGTAACTCGCGAGCAACTAACTCGCGACCTTCTTGCCTCATCGCAATGCAATATTGAGCAAACTTCTTGAGCATCAGCGTGGCTCGGTCAAAGTCACGCTGTCCCTCCCAGTTGTCCAATTTTTCCAGTTCTGGCCAGCGCTGTTCCAAAATCTGTTGGTACTCGGATCCGCTGGCGTCCGGATGTTCTTCTGCGATGGAGTGAATCAATGTCCCCAGGGAAGCTGCAAAGTCATGTGCTGCCGTGCCTCCGGCATTTTGCACAAACCAATTCAGCGGAGACTTCACCAGCGTCTCGACTTTGGACGGTGAAATTCTTCGTGGTTGGTCTTCGGGCACGACTGGATCGGTGGACGACAGTGGGCGTAGCCCCCACCATTGGTGCGGATGGGCACCACGAACTGGAGGGTGGCTGTGCGCGAGTTGGCCTAGCACATGCACTGAATCTTGATATTGCTCGGCTGGGTTGCTGCCCTCCGGTAGCTGTATTGCACCGAGTTGTGCTGCTTTGCTCAGTTCAGCTGTTTTGCGCAGTTGTGCCACGAGTGTGGGCAGGGACCGGATGCGTGGCACTGAAGTTGTCGTTCGACCTTCAGTGCTTGGGGGTTCTACTAGGTCTAGGAATGAAGATGGCTGTTGATCCTCATTGTCCACTGCCGTGCAGATCAATTGTTCGCTGGCTCGTGATACAGCATTGCTGAAGCTACGGAGCTCGTCATTTCTGATCTGTCGTACCAAGTGTGTTGGTGTCCTGGTAGCAAGGAAACTAATGCCATGTTCTACGACGTCAGCTAAGGCATTTGAACCAAGTAACTCACCACGCAATCGCAGGTTTGGCCAAGAGCCTTCTTGCAAGCCTGGGATGAAAACTATTGGCCACTCTTTGCCTGCGGCAGCCGCCGTGGTCAGCACCGTGACCATATGTCCGCCAGCGGCCCGAGTTGCCAACGAGTCCATCGGCAGTTCTTGGTTGAGGATATGTTCAATGAACTGAGACACGCTGGCGCCAGGTAACTGGTCAACGAAGCGCTCCGCAGCTTGGAACAGTGAGAGAACTGCATCTAAATCGTGGTCCGCGCGACGTGCTGAAGTTCCCGCGCCCAGGGCCTCTTCCCGCCATGCTTGGGCCCTCCCTGAGGCTTCCCACATGGCCCACAGTGCGGTTTCAGGCGTGGCTGTTCCGCTGGCAAGTTCGGTTTTGAGAGCACCGTACATTTTCAGCAGGCGTTGCAGTCCAAAGGCTGGCTTACCTAGGTCTTGGGCAAGTTCTGGTTCACGAAGACAGGTTTCGAGCAGTTCTTGACTGGAGCGACGACCGCCTTGGGCTGCCTCCTGTTGGCGCAACAGCTGACGCAGGCGCCGAATCTCTAGTGCGGTACTCATTCCATAACGCGATAGCAGTAGGTTCTGCATCAGTAACGGATCTTCGGCAACTGAATCATTGAAGGCCAATTCGAGCAGGTCGAGTAGGGGACGAACAGCGCCCTCATCTTTGAGCGGAATTTCTGCCGGGGGTACCTGCACCGCGATCCCCTGCCCTTCAAGGAATCGGCTGTAGGAGCGAACTTGTGATCCGTTGCGAACCACAATGGCCATTTCGGAAAGACTCCGGTTTTCAAAAAGGCTCAGGTGGACAATGTGCTGGGCAATGAAACGTTCTTCGAGAGTTGAGTTCTCGAAAGTCAGTGCTTGGCAGGTTTCGTCGTTTCCAGCATTTCTCGGCTCAATTTTTCGTCCGCGAAGTCCGGCAGCGATGGGGACCCGTCGCACAATGCGTTGCCACGCTTCGGTGATCTGCCCCGGCATCCGATATCCATGAGTGAGTTCAAGAAATGTTGCTTCGGTGGTGCCGGCGTAGTTTTGTGCAAAGCGATGCAACTGATCGGTGCGAGCTCCTCGGAATCCTTGAACCACACTGTCGGGGGCAGCAAAAGCGATAAGTGAACGGTCCTTGGTCAGCAACGCCAAAAGGCGATGCTGCGACAGGGTTGCTTCTTGAAGGTCATCGACCATGACCAAAGACAGCCGGTCCTGTTCGGCGTGAAGGAATTCTGGATTCTCTTCTAGTAGTTGCGCGGCACGGGTAATGAGTCCTGCAGGGTCAAAGGCTTCGGCGCTGCCCAGATCCAGAAGGTCACGATATTCTTGGTAGAAATGCGCCGCGGCAACCCATTCGGGCTTGGTCGCTTTTTCCCCAAGCTCTTCAATGTCCGCAGGTTCCAGCCCAAGCTCTGAGACTCGGTCAAAAAATTCGCGGATCTCTTTGCGGAAACCACGGGTTTCAATCGCTAGTTCCAACTCGCTGGGCCATTGCGGGCCACTTGTCAGACCCGAAGAATGTCCCTCTAGCAGGTTGCCGATCAGCGTATCTTGTTCTGGCCCTGAGAGCAGTCGTGGGGATCGTTCCAGGAACGGTAGAAGACCTTCAACACGAGCTCGACGAATGAGGTCAAAGGCGTAGGCAGACCACGTGCGTACCACGGGTTCGGTAAAAGTCCGTTCAGCGCGACGACTGAGGTCATCGCGAATGGAGGCAGCCGTCAGTCGTGTGGGAGCAATGATTAGTAATGACTGTGGATCTAGGTCGTCGCCAAGGCGCGCAACCGCCGTGTTGACTAACGTATTAGTTTTGCCTGTGCCCGGAGCACCAGTAACGAGCACCGGACCGTTGCTCTTCTGGAGCTGACCAACTATGTCCTGAGAATCCGCACGTACCTCAGCTTGCGTTTCATCCATGGTTATAGTTCATCATCCAATTCAGACATTTTGGGGTTCCCCAGTGACAGCCTGAGGATATCGATCGCTTCCCATTGTTTAGGCGTAGGATTCCAGCGCAGGTTTTTGATATCTACGCGCTTACCCGGGCGAGCGAGTTTTTCGCGTTCCCAATGTTCACGAGCCCTAGGCAAGAGTGGTTCTGCGATGTTGCCGTCGGCCCTGAGGACACGCCACCATGGAGTTCCCACTTCAGCGGTGGTCATGGCTTTGCCGACTTGGCGCGGACCTCCGCTACCCAGAAGTTCAGCCACATCGCCATAACTGATGACGGCGCCAGCAGGAACCAGTTGGGCGAGTTGATGCACTGCCTGTGCATAGTCGAGCTGTGTTGGCCCTGATGCATCTGTCATATTTCTATTCTGCCAAGGACTGCAGGTTGATCCACAAAGGGCGCGTCAGGCACAGAAAGCGTCTTAACCTGCCTGTAGCGTTGTACCTATGAATGAATGGCACAAGGGCCTCGCAGTTGGCTTTGACTTGGAAACTACCGGCGTCGACACTTCGACAGCACGGATTGTTACCGCCTCAGTGGTACTCCTGGATGAACACGGTAACGTCGTGAACCGCCGCGAATGGCTGGTAAATCCCGAAGTCGAGATCCCCGAAGCTGCTACAGCAGTACATGGAATTTCCACGGAGAAGGCCCGTGCCGAGGGAGCGCCAGCAAAGCAGTCGGTGCAAGAAATCTTGCAGCTGTTGATGTTCGCCTCTGAGCAATCACCAATCGTGGCGTTTAACGCGTCCTACGATTTCTCCGTGCTCTACCATGAGGCAGTTCGTTATGACCTACCTCCATTCTTCCCAGGCAATGTCATTGATCCTTTCATCATTGACAAGCAGGTAGACAAGTTCCGCAAGGGCAAGCGCACCTTGGCTGCGGCGTGCGAGTTCTATGGTGTTGTTCTAGAAAACGCCCATACTTCCTTGGCTGATGCCATCGCGTGCGTGGCGGTTGCTCGTCAGATCGGTAAACGGTACCCGCAGTTGCAGGTGGATCCGCAGGTGCTTCATGGTTGGCAAATTGGATGGGCCCGCGAACAGGCCGAAAGCTTCCAAACCTATCTTCGGAAGACGAAACCAGATGCCGTTGTTGACGGTGCCTGGCCGATCATGGAGGGATAGCTCACAAGCAAACAAGCATCTGTGTTGGATGTCACAGGCACCCTAATCGCTCGTGCGGAATTCCGGGGAAGTCAATAGTTCATGTTCTGTCACAAATCGAAGAATATTCTTCGAGAACGACTTCATTATGACTCGAAGCTAAGAATCTTAACTCGAATTTCAGGCTCATTCGGGCGATTTTGTTCGATAATGGTTCAATGGAGGGTACTCTCTATACCCTTTTGAGAACTGAAGGAACACGCCTAGTGATCACAGTTAGTGACCTGCGCAAGGTCTACCAACAGGGCAGCAAAGATGTTGTTGCCCTTGATGGTGTCAGCCTTGAAGTCCCCACCGGGAAAATTCATGGCATCGTCGGACATTCGGGAGCCGGTAAGTCGACTCTGGTTCGATGCTTGACCCTGCTTGACCAGCCGACTTCCGGCACCGTAGCTGTCAACGGTAAAGAACTGACAAATGTCAGTGCTGCCGAGCTACGCAATGCTCGTCGCCGCATTGGAATGGTGTTCCAACACGCCAACCTTTTCGATTCTCGGACGACTGAGCAGAACGTTGCCTACCCACTGGAACTGGTGGGCACTCCGAAAGATCAGATTGCCAGCAAGGTTGCTGAGCTTTTGGAACTCGTTGGTCTCTCACAGTTCGCTAAGGCATATCCTTCTCAGCTTTCGGGCGGGCAGCGTCAACGCGTCGGTATCGCCCGAGCACTGACCACCGATCCAGATATCTTGCTTTGTGATGAGCCAACCAGTGCGCTCGATCCAAAGACCACCGATGAGATTCTTGATCTCGTCAAAGAACTCCGCAATCGCCTGAACATCACGGTGCTGATCATCACCCACGAAATGCATGTAGTGAAGCAGGTATGTGATTCCGTGTCGCTACTTGCGGGTGGCAAGATCGTCGAGACCGGCGAAATCGAAACAGTAGTCACCAATGCGTCAGGCCGCTTGGCTTCTACGCTGCTTCCGCTGCCTGGCGACGCACCGCGTGCAGAGGGCTCCGGTCCTATTCTTGACCTCCTCTACACCGGACAACAGGCAACCGAGCCAGTAATTTCCTCCGTAGCTCGCCAGTTCAATACCGATGTCAACGTCTTGGCCGGATCTGTCGAACAGCTTGGTGAGCAGCAGTATGCGCACCTGCGTTTGCAGCTAAACGCTGATGCAGATGTAGATGCCATTGTGAATCATTTGACCTCTAACGGCATCGCCGTGACCGTGAAGGGAGCCAAGTAGATTATGGATTTCTTTACTCCAACTGTTCTCAAGGCCATGGGAACCGCCACTGTTGAAACCCTTCAGATGGTTGTTATTTCTGGGATTATCACCGTAGTTATCGGTTTAATACTCGGAATTCTGCTCCACGTCACCGGTAAAGGTGGCCTGACACCGGTTCGCTGGTTTAACGTCATTCTTTCGGCCATTATCGTCAACATCACGCGCTCAATTCCCTTCGCAATTTTGATGGTCGCATTGATCCCATTCTCCGCGCTGGTAGTTGGTACCTCACTTGGTCCCATCGCAGCATCGGTATCATTGACCATCGGTACGATTCCATTCTTCGCACGACTGGTTGAAACAGCCCTTCGTGATGTTTCCGCAGGCAAGGTTGACGCTGCACTAGTCATGGGTTCCACCAAGATGCAGACCATCCGTAAGGTGCTTGTACCTGAAGCTATGCCTGGCATTATTGCCGCAGTAACCACGACGGTTGTAACCCTGATCGGTTACTCAGCAATGGCTGGTCTTGTTGGTGGCGGCGGACTGGGACGCATGGCTTACACCTACGGTTACACCCGCTACAACATGCCCATCATGATCACCACGATCATCATCATTGTCGTTCTCGTGCAGCTCGTACAGATCGTCGGCGACATCATCGCCCGCAAGATCGATCACCGCTAAAAATTTCAAGATTTCCATCAGTCCTCTGATGGAGCCGTGGACTATGTCAAACACGGCAAATCTCACTCGCAACAGAGCCCCACGGCTCCGAGAAAAGGAAGACAAGTTATGCGTAAAAAGCTCACACTTGCAATCACCGGTATCGCGACCGCTCTCGCCCTGACTGCTTGCGGTAGCAGCTCGCCATCGGCTGACGCTGACGCAACTTTGGACCCGGCTAACCCTGTCACCATAAAGGTTGGCGCAAGCCCTGTCCCACAGGCTCAGATCCTTAACTACATCGATGAGAACCTTGCCAAGGATGCAGGCATCGACCTGGACGTCGTCGAGATCGATGACTACGTCACCCCAAATACTTCGCTGCAGGACGGCACCCTGGATGCTAACTACTTCCAGACCGAGGCTTACCTGAAGACTGAAACCGAAGAAAAGGGCTACAAGTTCGCCCACGGCGCTGGCATCCACGTTGAGCCAATGACCGTCTTCTCGAAGACTTTCAAGGATCCTAAGGACGTCACCGAGGGCACCACTGTTCTGTTGAACAACGACCCAGTGAACCAGATCCGTGGCATGCGCGTTTTGGAGCAGGCTGGCCTGCTGCAGAACCTTGCTGATGATGATTCCATCCTGAGCGTTCAGGATGACAAGGACAAGAACCCACTGTCCCTGCAGCTCAAGGATGCTAACGCTGAGCAGGTAGTTCAGTACTACAAGAACGACAAGTCCATCGGCGTTGCGGTGATCAACGGTAACTTCATCGTTCAGGCCAAGCTGAACAAGGATGAAATCCTGGCTCAGGAATCTGGCGAAAACAACCCTAACGCCAACTTCCTGACCTGGCGCGATGGCGAAGAGACCGCCGCAATCAAGAAGCTTGAAGAGCTGCTTCACTCGGACGAGGTTCGTAGCTACATCGAAGAGACCTGGACCGACGGAAGCGTCATCCCAGCGTTCTAATCTCGACTTCATTCCCGTAGAAATCCGGGAGATGACTTCTCACTGCCCGAGTTCCATCAGGAACTCGGGCAGTTTCATTTTGTAGTCAGTGTTTTTAGTTCAATTGAAAACTCAGAAAAACAGGGAGCGTTGGTGCCAATCAAATTGGCTCCAACGCTCCCCATTCAGAGCTAAAAGCTTAGTACCTCAGCTTAGGCCTTAGCGGCAGCAGCGGCCCGTGCAGCTACAGGCAAGGCTGCGAAGATCTTCTCCATGGCAGCGTCATCATGCGCTGCAGAGACGAACCATGCTTCAAAAACGCTTGGTGGCAAGTAGATGCCGGAATCAAGCATGGAGTGGAAGAACGGAGCGTAGCGGAAGCCCTCCTGTGCCTGCGCATCGGCGTAGTTGTGCACGCCCTTCTCGGAAGTGCCAAAGGCAACCGAGAAGAGGGTACCGGCACGTTGGATGGAGTGATCCAATCCAGCAGCGTTGAAGGACTCAGTGATTGCGTCTTGCAGGGCCTGTGACTGCTTGCTCAGGTGAGCGTAAACTTCATCGGTGGCGTGGGTCAGCTGTGCAATACCTGCAGCCATGGCTACAGGGTTACCGGAGAGGGTACCTGCCTGGTACACGGGACCCAGTGGTGCCAGATAATCCATGACCTCGGCGCGACCGCCCAGAGCAGCGGTTGGCAAGCCACCACCGATCACCTTACCGAAGGTGTAGAGATCTGCTTCCCAGCCCTCGACCTTGCCGGTCAAACCCCAGTATCCCGAGGCTGAGGCACGGAATCCGGTGAGTACTTCATCGACAATCAACAGGGCACCGTGCTTGGCCGTGGTTTCCTTCAGGAACTTGTTAAAGCCTTCTTCAGGAGTCACCACACCCATGTTGCAAGGAGCCGACTCGGTGATCACCGCGGCAATGTTGGCACCATGTTCAGCGAAGGCGGCTTCAATCGCGGCGCGATCGTTGTATGGAAGCACCAGGGTCTCAGCGGCCGTAGCTGCGGTAACACCTGCCGAACCTGGAAGGGCCAGGGTCGCGACGCCAGAACCTGCATCGGCTAGCAGTCCGTCGAGGTGTCCGTGGTAGCAACCAGAAAACTTGATGATCAGTTCGCGGCCGGTGAATCCACGCGCCAAACGCACAGCGGTCATGGTGGCTTCGGTGCCGGTGGAAACCATACGCACACGCTCGACCCCACCCATGCGGGACTTGATCAGTGCACCGAGCTTGGCTTCATCTGGAGTTGATGCACCAAATGACAGGCCACGATCTACCGCAGCATGAACAGCAGCCTGAATTTCAGGGTGTGCGTGTCCCAGCAGTGCCGGTCCCCAAGAGCAGACCAGGTCAACATATTCCTTGCCATCAGCATCGGTGAGGTAAGCACCCTTGGCACCAACCATGAATGGAGGAATACCGCCCACTGAACCGAAAGCGCGTACTGGCGAGTTCACGCCACCGGGCATGATTTCGCGGGCCTCAGCAAAGAGCTGTTCAGAGTTAGACATGTGTCTTACTTACCTTCCTTAAGCCAGCCGGCGACTTCGGCTGCGTAGTATGTGAGAATTTGCTGGGCTCCGGCTCGCTTGATGGACAGGAGCGACTCCAGCACGGAAGCCTTACGGTCAATCCAACCGTTGGCACTGGCAGCTTCGATCATCGAGTATTCACCCGAAATCTGGTAGGCCGAGACCGGGACCGGGGAGAAATCAGCAATATCGCGCACGATGTCTAGGTAGCTCATGGCAGGCTTGACCATGATCATGTCGGCACCCTCAGCAATGTCCAGCTCGGCTTCGACTACCGCTTCGCTGCGGTTAGCCGCATCCATCTGGTAGGTGCGTCGATCCCCCTGTAGCTGCGAGTCGACGGCTTCACGGAATGGACCGTAGAAAGCACTGGCGTACTTTGCGCTGTAGGCCAGCAGCGACACGTCCTGACGTCCGGCAGCGTCCAGCGCCTGACGGATGACGCCAATCTGTCCGTCCATCATGCCCGATGGGCCCAGCATGTGTGCGCCGGCTTCTGCCTGAGCCACTGCCATCTGTCCGTAGATTTCTAGGGTGGCATCATTGTCCACGGTGCCATTGGCATCAAGCACACCGCAGTGCCCGTGCGAGGTGAACTCGTCAAGGCAAACATCGGACATGACCACAAGATCATCGCCCACTTCGGCGCGCACCGCGGCGATACCCTGGTTCAGGATGCCTTCTGGATCAAGACTTGCTGAGCCAGTTTCGTCTCGCTCTTCCGGAATACCAAAGAGCATGATGCCGCCAAGTCCACGCTCCGCCGCATCATTGGCAGCAGCTTTGAGCGAATCCATGGAATGTTGAAAGACCCCCGGCATGGAGGTGATCTCATTGGGCTGGCTCAATCCTTCGCGCACAAACGCTGGAAGGATCAGCTGGCGGGCCGAGAGCTCATTTTCGGCGACCAGACGGCGAATGGCTGGATTCTGACGCAGTCGGCGGGGGCGTTGCTGTGGGAAGGCCATGGCTTATCTTTCTGTCGTGACTACTTGGTTTCTTCAACTACGGCCGGGCCGTGAAGCTGAAGCAAATCTTTGGCCGCGCGGGCTAAGCCCTGCGGCGTGGGTTCTGCTGCGATGGCGTGCACCGGCAGATCAGCTGCTCTCAGTGCCTTAGCGGTGGGCTGCCCGATCGCGATGGTGCGGGTACTTACTGGTAAATCTGATTCAATGAGCTGTCTAAATTCTCGCACTACACTGGGCGCCGAAAAGACGAGCAGATCCATCTGCTCTAGTTTCGCAACAATCGCCTCAGGCTGCAGCACGTTCAGGGGCCTCTGGGCGCCCACCGGATCCACCACAGTGCCGGCAGCCGGCGCGCTGACCGTCTGATACGCGATGACTTCATCCACCACCATGCCCCGGTCCAGTAACCCTGCTGAGAGTGTAGGTTTTGCAAGGTCGCCGTGCGGGTAACAGATCCGTGTGCCCGGTGCTAATTGCCACTTATCCAGCATCCCTGATGCCGATTGAATTTCGGGTTGGAAATCAACGTTGCGTCCCAGTTTCGCCGTGATAGCGTCACTGGTTTTTTCACCGACCGAGGCAATACGCAATGATGCTGGCAGCAGGGACGAGGCCAATAACTTTTCCAACACCACCACGGTATTCACCGAGGTCAGCACCAGCCAAGAGTACTCACCGGCCACAAGCCGCTGAACCATTGCTTCTAAGCCATGCGGCTCTTCAGGCCAGATGGTTTCGATGAGCTGGGCACACCAACTGGTGATGCCCAGCTTCTCAAATTCCACCACGGTATCCTCGGCTCGCGCCGGGTTGCGCAGGATCAATGCGTTGTAACCCATGGGCTAAAGGTCTAGGCCAATCCTGCAATCACGGCAGCACCGTCGGCGATCATGGCAGTGGCCAAATCACGTCCGAGCTGCTGGGCAGAGCTAATACCTGCAGCGACGGTACGTGCACTGCGACGCATGGTCTGTGAACCATCGGGGTTACAAGCCACAGCTTCCAACACCAGCTCGTCACCTTCAAGGTGCGCCAAAGCACCGATCGGAGCAGCGCAGCCGGCTTCCAGGGTGGAGAGCAAGGAACGTTCAGCCACTACCTGCAGGCGTGTGGCTTCATCATCAAAGTCAGCCAGGGCCTGATCCAAGGCGGCATGCCCTGAGCCGGCAGTCCGTGTTTCCAGGGCCAAGGCCCCCTGGCCAGGAGCCGGAAGCATGATGGAAGGATCTAGGTACTCGGTAATGTACTTTTCCAAGCCCAACCGACGCATGCCGGCGGCAGCCAAAATCACCGCGTCAAGATCCCCTTGAGTACCACGCCCGACACTGCCATCATCCAGGGTTTCGCCGATGCCCTTCACCCGTCCCAGACGGGTGGGCACATTGCCACGAATATCCACGATCTCAAGGTCCGGTCGGTGGGCCAGTAGCTGCGCACCACGACGCGGCGAACCGGTACCAATCTTGGCGCCCTGTGGCAGATCAGCTAAGCCGAGTCCGTCGTGGGAGCACAGGGCATCACGCACATCTTCACGGGCAGGAATGCACGAGAGCACTAGGCCTTCAGGCTGTGCGGTCGGCAAGTCCTTGAGTGAATGTACCGCCAGGTCACAACCGGAATCTAAGAGGTGCTGACGTAGGGCTGCAGCAAAAACACCGGTACCACCCAAGGTGGCCAGTGATCCGGTCACCACATCGCCTTCGGTCTTCACCAGGACGGTTTCAACGTTCAGCCCAGAAATCTCGGACAGCTTTTGTGCTGCCCACCCGGTTTGAGTAGTAGCCAAGGCACTGCCGCGGGTTCCTACACGGAAAGTTTCACTCATGGCTGGGGCACACCCACTTGAGAGTCAACCGCAGCAATCGTTGGACGCAAGGTTCCATCCAGGGCTCGCTTTTCACAACAGCCCGGACGGCACACATCAAACCATGGGCCACCCTCAACCACTGAGGTGCGACCTTCACGCATCGCCTTACCGTCGGCCCCGAGCAAGCGTTCTTCAACCAGGTCCACCAGGCCAGAGACAAACGCTTCATGGGTGCCGGGTGTTGCCACACGGTCAAAGGCCAGTCCCAGTTCGGCGCAGGTATCCTTCGCTTCGGTATCCAGATCCCACAGAACCTCCATGTGATCAGAGATGAAACCGATAGGCACCACAACAACGCCAGCCACACCAGCGGCCGCATCTTCTTCCAGCGCATCGTTGATATCTGGTTCCAGCCATGGGGTTCCGGGCGCACCTGAACGTGACTGGTACACCAGAGAGTGCTCCAGGCCAGCAGCTTCTTCAACCTGCGAGAGGATGTACTCGGCCACTGCACGGTGTTGCGTGGTGTAAAGGTTTTCGCTCAGGGTGTCGCGGATGGCCTGCGGGCCAGCCACATTGGCATCGCTTAGTGGAATGGAGTGAGTAACAAAGACAATCTTGATCGCTCCATCGCCCTTGCCAGCTTCTTCAAGCTGGGCACGTACGTTCAACAAGGACTGACGCAGTCCCTGCACAAATGGCTGAACGAAGGCTGGGGTGTCAAAGAACTGGCGTAGCTTATCCACTTCCACCACACCGTCAAGGCCGGTGGCGAGCAGTCCCATACCCAGGTCTTCACGATACTGACGGCAGGCCGAATAACCCGAGTAAGCGCCGGTGCCCAACATCAGCACCTTGCGGTGGCCGTCATCAGCCAGCTGCTGCAGGGAGTCGTTGATGAAGGGATGCCAGTTGCGGTTGCCCCAGTAGATCGGCAGGTTGATGCCACGGGATGCCAGTTCGGCTTCCAATGCGGCTTTCAGTGCACGATTCTGCTCGTTGATCGGCGAGACTCCGCCGTTCTTGCGGTAGTGCACGGCCACCTCTTCGAGGCGTTCGTCGGGGATGCCTCGCCCACCGGTGACATTGCGCAGGAAGGGCAACACATCGTCTTGGCCTTCTGGACCACCGAAGGAGGCAAGCAACAGGGCATCGTACGCTTTGGGGATCATGCGACCGTTCTGGTCATACCCTTGGCGTGGGTCAAAACTCTGGCTCACTTCAGGACCTCAAGTGCCTGGGCGGCAGTGATCTTCCGTCCGGTGTAGAACGGGGTCTCTTCACGCACGTGGTGGCGGGCTTCGGTGTAGCGCAGGTGACGCATCATGTCGACCAGGTCGATCATGTCGTCGGCTTCGAGGCAGATCTGCCATTCGTAGTCGCTGAAAGAGAAGGCTGCCACGGTGTTGGCCAGCACGTTAGGGAATTCACGGCCCAGGATGCCGTGGTCACGCAGCATCTTACCGCGCAATGCAGGATCCATGGTGTACCAGTCGGTGGAGCGCACGAATGGGTAGACGGTCATCCATTCCTTGGCGCGGATACCGCGGGCGAAGGCTGGCGAGTGATTCTTGGCGAATTCGGCTTCGCGGTGCACGGCCATGGTCGAGTACACGATCTGGGTGCCTTCGAGCAGCGCCGCGCGGCGTATCTTGCGCATCGAAGCCTGCAACAATTCTGCCTTTGGCCCGTGGATCCACACCATCAAATCTGCGTCTTCACGCATGGCTGAGACATCATAGATGCCACGCACGGTCGCGCCCTCATCGGCCAGCTGCTCGATCAAGGTGTCGAATTCGGTGGCAGCATCCTGGCTGCGATCAATGGTTTCGGAACGCTTAAAAATGGTCCAGAGAGTGTAGAAGAAGGTCGGGTTCTCCCCCGCATTCGCCCGTTCATTGATGACTGGCGAATTGTGCTCCGGTGCGTTACTCACGTGATGTTCTCCTTGATCTGAGGATCGAAAATATTTTGCTACGTTCTTAGCGGGCGCTGATGGCCACAGCGCGGCGCGCCTGACCAATCACCCGCGCCAAGCCGGTACCAGAAATCCAGGCACCAACCACGGCAAGTCCATCAAAATCTGCTAGTGCCGTCTCCAGTTGTTTTCGGCGTTCCACGGCGGCTTCTCCTTGCAACGGCACCATATCGCTGAAACGCGACACGGCACTGCCCAAGACATCATCCTGATGCAATTGAACACCGAGAATCTTTGAAGCGTCTTTGATCGCCAAGTCGATCAATTGCTGGTCATCCCCGGATTCCACCAGGTCATCCTGTTCACCGATGCGCCCAAAGGACAGGCGCAGCACGTGGGTGCCAGGTCCTGCTTCATTAGCTAGCCAAGGCCATTTCGCGCTCGAGTGGGTCAAAGCCTTGGCGGTTAGTGGTGCTTGCTTGGCAACGAGCACCCCTGAGCCGCGCGGCGCGTCATCAAGTTCTGGCTTGTCGACCACCAAAATAGCCAGCGCGATGGCGTTGGCGGTACTTTCACTGCCGATCCGTGCAGGCTCATCGAGCAGTGGATTAATCAGTTCAAGTGCTTGGGCAGCCGGGGTCGCGATGATGACGCGGTCCGCAGTAATCTGCTCGCCAAGGGTAGTGACCGTGTAAGGAACTTCAGCCTGTGCGTCGTAGCTGATCGCGGTGACCGGTGAATTGCGTACGAGGGCTGCATGATCTTCTTTGAGCTGACGCACCAAGGTTTCCACCATGGTGTACATGCCGCCGTTGAGCCCTGCGACTCGCGAGCCAGCAGGCGCCGAGGCCTGGAGTCGGGCTACGGCCTTGGCCAAGGATCCGGTGTCCTGCATGGCTTGGCGCAGTCCAGGTGCAGCCGCGTCAATAGAAATTCTGGCTGGGTCGGTGGAGTACACACCATTGATCACCGGGGCGACCAGTTGGTCCAAGACGGCCTGTCCCATACGGCTGCGAACTACCTCAGCCACAGAGAGCTTTTCGGTCGCCCACTTCTTACTCATGGGGGTGATTAGGTCAGCTGCGGCGCGCACCGTGGCGGCACGGCCAATAATATTGCGCACCTCATCGGTGCGAACATCGGCCGGAATTCCCATCAAGGAAGTAGCAGGCATCGGGTGGGCAAGGATCTCTTCTTCGGCGCCCTGAATGAGCCATGCACTCTGGCCAGAAGTTTTCGCGATTTCGCCGGCAAGATCCAATTCGTCAAGATAGTTGGCTACCGTGCCTTGACGTAGTGCGAAGGATTCGGCCCCCGCGTCAATTTTCAATCCGGCCACCTCGGTAGTGCGTAGGCAGCCACCAAAGCTGTCGGTAGCTTCTAGGACGGTGACCTCATGTCCGCTCTGGCGTAGGTCACGCGCAGCGACCAACCCCGCAATGCCGCCACCGATAATGACCGCATGTGGGGCTTGGGGCTTGTCCGTTTGGCTGGGAGCTTGCTTTGCGAGTCGGGCCTCGCTGGCTTTGCGGACCATTTCAAGCAGGCGTAAAGCATGTGCAGGGGCTTGTGTTGACTTCTCCCGACGTGCAGCAGTTGCCGGCGTTGATTCCTTGCTCACCTAATTAGCACCTTCTACCTTCACAGATTGCGATGGGTGGCTTGGGCAGAAAATTGCCCGAGCCTACCCAAGGCATTACTTCCAGCTTAGACCCGATGGATTACAGCGAGTGAATGAGCTCCACCACTTTGCTCAGCACATCCGGGTCAGTGGTTGGTGGAACACCATGGCCCAAGTTCACCACATGCCCGCGCGCCTTCTTGCCTGCTTCCACTACTTCGCGCACATGTGCTTCCAATACTTCCCATGGGGCCGACAGCAAGGCTGGATCGATGTTGCCCTGAACCGAAACATCTTGACCGAGGCGTTCGATGGCGGTTTCCAGTGGAATCCGGTAGTCCACGCCCACTGTGTCTACGCCGATATCGCGCATGGCGGTGAGCAATTCGCCGGTTCCGGTGCCGAAGTGGATCATCGGCACACCAAGATCGCGCACGTGATCCAGTGCCAGGTTGGAATACGGTGCCACGTACTTCTCATAGTCTGGCAATGATAGAGATCCGGCCCAGGAATCAAAGAGCTGAGCGGCAGAAGCGCCGGCTTCCACCTGTGCGCGCAGGAACAGACCCGAGGCCTTAGCAGCCCACTTCATCAGCCCGTCCCAAACTTCTGGTTCGCTGTACATCATGGTGCGCGGGCCGAGGTGGTCGCGGCTTGGTTTGCCCTCGACCATGTAGGCGGCCACGGTAAACGGTGCGCCAGCGAAACCGATCAATGGGGTCTTGCCCAGTTCAGCCACGGTGAGCTTCACTGCTTCACGAATGGGTTCCAGTGACTGATCGGTCACCTCTGGCAGCGCAGCAACCTGCTCGGCGGTACGAATCGGGTTATCCAACACCGGGCCCACGCCAGGAACAATGTCCACGCCGATCCCGGCTAAACGTAGTGGGATCACAATGTCAGAGAAGAAGATGCCGGCATCAACCTTGTGACGACGTACCGGCTGCAAAGTGATTTCGCTGGCCATCGCAGGATCTAAGCAGGAGTCCAGCATGCTCACGCCTTCGCGTAGCTTCATGTACTCAGGCAAGGAACGTCCAGCCTGACGCATGAACCACACTGGGTGGTGCGACGGCGTCTTGCCAGTCAAAGCTTGGATCAAAGCGGAATCTTGGGTACGTCCATCAAGCATCGGATGGTTCTGCGACAGGGTCATAGTCCAATGATGCCAATTCTTGAGTTTAAATGCTCATTGTGGAGGTTCGCCGGAAGCTGAAGGTGAGCAACCTAACCCACCAAAGAGGCCCGTATTTAGGCAAACCTGCGTTGTTTGCCTTTTCATTCCGGCTTATTCTAGGGGCACTGTGGTTTTCTTATCTCTTGTCGCTTCGCATTCGCAGCTCGATCTTGAGACCGTCGCGCAAATTAGCGCCTCGGCCGACGGGCTGGCAGCTGCCTCCGTTAACGGCTCGGCGGCCATCAATGGTGCCGTCGTACTCGCCACGTGCAACCGATTCGAGGTGTATGCGGACGTTGAACAAGTAGACGATGCCACCGAGCACCTAGTCAATACCCTGGCGGATTCCACCGACCTTTCCCGAGACTTCTTGGCTAAGCGCCTGACCACGCTTGAGGGTGAGCCGGTCATCGAGCACCTGTTCTCAGTAGGTGCCGGATTGGACTCGGCTGTCGTGGGAGAACGCGAAATCGCCGGACAGGTTCGCCGCGCGCTCACCCAAGCGCAGCAGGAAAAAACCACGACCAGCAACCTCACCCGTTTGTTCCAAAACGCTACGCGCGCCGCTAAGGACGTCGGCTCGAATACCGATCTGGGCCTGCAGGGCAAGTCGGTCGTTTCTGTTGCTTTGGACTTGGCTGAAGAACTAATGGCTGGTGACCGTGACTGGTCAGAGCAGGATGTAGTTCTGTTCGGTACTGGCTCCTATGCCGGCGCCACCATGGCGCTGCTCAAGGAACGCGGCGTCAAGCGGATTTCTGTGTACTCCCATTCAGGACGTGCCGCAGACTTCACTTCCAAGCGTGGCGGTTTCCCGCTCACCGAAGAACTCTTGCCACAGGCCCTGCGCGAAGCAGACGTAATTGTCGGTTGCTCCGGTGGTGGACACCAGATCTCACGTAGTGAGCTCGAAGCACTGCGTGTGAAGAACCACCCACTGATCGCCATCGACATGGCGTTGACCCACGACTTTGATCCCACGCTGGTTGAATTGCCGGACGCTGAGTTGATCACCCTTGAGTCAGTGCGCATGGCTGCACCTACCGAGCAGGCCATGGCTGTTCATGCAGCAAGTCGCATCGTTAAGAAAGCCACCGCTGAATTCGCGGCTGCACAACGTGAGCGTGAAGCAGATTTCGCCATTGTCGCCCTGCGTGAACACACCAAGACCGTTTTGGATGCTGAAATTGCCAAGGTGCGCGCACAGCACGGTTGTTCCGCCGCTGCCGAAGAAGTTGAACTAGCCATGCGACGCATGGTCCGTCAGCTCTTGCATATCCCTACGGTTCGCGCCCGCGAACTGGCTGGTGAAGGCCGCACCGACGAATATGTTGCAGCTCTTGAAACCCTCTATGGTTTGGAGCTTTCTGAGCCGGAAACTCAGGTAGCTAAAGCACAGCCATCCGAGGCTCAGGCCTCAACCCCTGCAGCTAGCTGCCCCGTGATTCCTGAACCAAAATCGGCTTAGCAATTCCATAACTATTGATTTTCGGTTCTGCATTCCAAGTCAAAGCATGGAATACTACTGTCAAGTAGATCACTTCCCTCTTAATTCGAGGTGAACACGGGAGTTGATCACGCAGTAGCTGGAAAGGCCGGAATTACCATGACGGAACTTGAAAACATCAAAAGCGCCCGTTCACAGCGCATGCCTCGTGAGGCTCGACGCCGTCAACTGTTGCAGGCTGCACATCAGGTTTTTGTTGCTCATGGCTACCACGGCGCCTCAATGGATGAAATTGCTGAAGTCGCGCTAGTCTCCAAGCCAGTGCTGTACCAGCACTTCCCAGGTAAGCGCGAACTCTATCTCGCATTACTCGACTCGCACCTCGCCGATTTCAGTCGGCAACTCGATGAAGCGATTGACTCGACCACCGACAACCGCCAGCGAGTCTTTGCGACCATTAACACTTACTACAGTTACATCAAGGGCGAATCCCAAGCCTACCGACTGATTTTTGAATCAGATGTACTCTCTGATGCTCTTATTGCCGGCCGTATTGAAAAATTCAACAATACGCTCGCAGCGTCCATAGCTCGTGTAGTCGTTCAAGACACCGACTTAACTGAGGCTGAAGGTCTGCTGGCAGGCCGAGCACTGGCCGGACTGAGCCAAGTCTCGGCTCGTTATTGGGCGTCCACAGACGAGGTAGTGGACCAAGCTACCGCAGTAGATCTGATTTCACGTTTAGCTTGGCGCGGAATTTCGCAGTTCCCCAAGGAAAACTAGATAAATTAGTTCTCAGAGGACCCATACGGGACACCTAATTCGTTCGAGAGGATCAGCGACAATCATGGAAATCCGGATTGGCATTCAGAATGTAGCCCGCGAAGTTGTACTTGAATCCGAGCTCAGCAACTCAGAAGTCAACGATCTGGTTTCAAAGGCAATCGCCGATGGAACAAGCCTTGCGCTCAAAGACCCAAAGGGTCGTGAAGTACTTATCCCAGCTGCAGGCATCGCATACGTAGAGATCGGCCCAGAAGAGGTCCGTCGCGTGGGCTTCGCACAGTAGTTTTTGCACCACTTCCGGCACCTAGTGCCACCTTTGTATGGCTGGTTTCCTCATCGGAGGAAACCAGCCATTCTTTGTCTAAATAGTGATTTCGTTCACGAAACTGTGGTAGTGCTAAAGGGTGAGTGATCGACGAATCCGTAGCCCCCGCCCAGTACCTTCCAGCGATCTCGCCCAGCTCTTATTAGGGCTCGAAGCCGAGTTCGAAGTACCTGCGCCCTTTGATGAGGCGACGCTAAAGGCCGCTGAGAACGCGGTGGCCAACCTAGAGATGCCCAGTGAAGATGCCACCGACATCCCGTTCTTCACCATTGATCCAGAAGGTGCCACCGACCTAGATCAGGCCATGTATCTGGAAAAGACCGCAGAAGGTTACATCGTCAATTACGCCATCGCAGATGTGCCCGCCTTCGTTGAACTAAACAGCGTATTAGACCAGGTGGCCCGTGAGCGTGGACAAACTTTTTACCTCCCGCATCGAAAGATCACTCTTCATCCGCCGGTAATTTCAGAAGACCAGGGCTCCCTGCTCCCCAACCAGATCCGTCCTGCATTTCATTGGAAGATAACTCTTGACCAAGCAGGCTCATTAGGAACGGTCGAATTAAAACGCGTGATGATCAAGTCTCGCGCTCAATTGGACTACGCCACCGCCCAGCAAGATCTGGACAACGGTTCAGAGAACCAACAGCTCAAACTACTTGCTGAAATCGGCGCCCTGCGCATCGAGCAGGAAAGACTGCGCGGTGGGGCCTCCCTTAATCTTCCGGATCAGGAAATTGAGGAAGACGGTGATGGATATCGTCTCGTCAGCCGAGTGCCTTTGCCCTTGGAAGAGCACAACGCTCAAATCTCTTTACTCACCGGCATTGCAGCCGCACGGTTCATGCTCAATGCTGGGGTGGGAATCTTGAGAACTATGCCACAGCCCGAAGAGAAAAGCTTGCAAGAATTTCGAGCTCAGACTCAACTTCTGGGTCACCCGTGGAGTGATGAGATCAGCTACGGAGAGTATCTTCATGGATTAGATGTCAGTGATCCAAAGCAGCTGGTCATCATGCATCGCGCTGCTTCCTTGTTCCGGGGAGCCGACTATCATCTCATTGATGGTCAGCCCGAAGATGAGCTAATTCAAGCAGCATTGGCTGCACCCTACTCGCATACCACTGCTCCCCTGCGCCGGCTGGTTGACCGGTTTGTTTTACTGACCTGCCACCTAATCACCACCGGAGAAAGCATCCCTGACGAGCTAAAAGATGCCCTAGAGCAGTTACCGAGCCTGATGCGGGAGAGCTCCACAGCAGCGAATCGAGTCAGTCGCGCCGCATTAGATCTCATGGAAGCCTTCGTCCTTCAAAGCAGGGTCGGTGAACAGTTCCAGGCCATCATCTTGCAAGGTGGAAGCAATAAGGATGGCAAGGAATCATCGGGACTACTACAGCTCATTGATCTGCCGGTGACGGGAAGCTTTACCGGGCCTGGTGACCCGGGGTCGATTGCGACCGTGAAACTTGTCCATGCTGATCCGCAGCAACGTCAGATTAACTTTGAAATCGTGGCCTAAACCTCCTAAACCGGGGTTTTTGGGCAAAACCAGTTATGCTAGGGCTATTAGAAAATAGGATGCCCGATCGCAATGGGCTGAGAAATTAAACAGTATCTTGGTGGCTTCCCAGCGGTCACCATTCCCTAGGGCAGATGAAGTCCCTAAGTGAAACAAGCGATCGGCTCCGCTGGAATTGTGTAGCACCGAGCACCTCATACTGAGATTTGGCCATGAGATGAGCAGAAGCTACGCCCACATGAAACGAGAACATTAATATCGTGAGTGACACGACTTTGACAGCAGAGGCTGTCGAACCACAAGACAATTCGAATGCTTCTGAGCCAGCCCAGCAGAGTTTTGCTGATCTGAACGTGCGAGAAGACATTGTCGCTTCTCTCTCCGAAGCCGGGATCATCTTCCCCTTCCCCATTCAGGCTATGACCCTCCCAGTAGCCTTGGGCGGCAACGACATCATTGGTCAGGCAAAAACCGGTACCGGTAAAACTTTGGGCTTTGGCATCCCTGCCTTGCAGCGAGTCATCCGCGAAGGTGACCAGGGCTATGAAGACCTTGCCTTCCCGGGCGCACCACAGGCACTGATTGTCGCACCTACGCGTGAACTAGCCATCCAGGTCGGCGCCGATTTGGCCCAGGCTTCCAAGCACTCAAATATTTCCATCACCACCATCTACGGCGGCCGTCCCTACGAAGAGCAGATTGCTGCACTGAAGGCCGGTACCGATGTCATCGTCGGAACCCCCGGACGACTGATCGACCTGAACCGTCAACGCGTGCTGAACCTCAAGCAGGTGCGCACTGTGGTTCTGGATGAAGCAGACGAGATGTTGGATCTGGGCTTCCTGCCCGATGTAGAACGTATCTTGGCAGCCCTTCCGCCAGTCCGCCAGGCTATGCTGTTCTCGGCCACCATGCCCGGCGCCGTAATCACCATGGCTCGCCGCTACATGTCGCGTCCTACTCACATTCGTGCGCAGGATCCAGGCGATGACGAGTCACTGACCAAGCGCAACATCCGCCAGCTGGTCTACCGTGCACACAACATGGATAAAGACGAGATGGTTGCTCGCTTGTTGCAGGCTGAGGGCCGTGGCAAAACCATCATCTTCACCCAAACCAAGCGTTCGGCTGCCAAGCTCACTGATGAGCTAGTGGACCGCGGCTTTAACGCCGGGTCCTTGCACGGAGATTTGGGCCAGGGTGCCCGCGAACAGGCTTTGAAGGCTTTCCGCTCCGGCAAGGTTGATATCTTGGTTGCCACCGACGTGGCTGCCCGCGGTATCGACGTGGATGATGTCACCCACGTGGTTAACCTGCAGTGCCCAGACGATGAAAACACCTACCTGCACCGTGTTGGCCGTACCGGCCGTGCCGGCAACACCGGTACCGCAGTCACCTTTGTGGACTGGGATTCGGTGCCTCGCTGGTCCCTGATCAACAAGGCTCTGGGCCTGAATGTGCCTGAACCAGTGGAAACCTACTCCTCTTCACCGCACTTCTTCACCGACCTTGATATCCCAAAGGGAACCAAGGGCCACTTGCCACGTGCCAAGAAGGCCAACGGTGCCGAGGGTGAAAGATCAGCACGCAACGAGGATTCCCCACGCACCCCACGTCGTCGCAGTAACACTCGTTCACGCACACGTACCGTCAATGGACAGCGCACCGAAAAGCGTGCCGCCCAGGGCGAGGGTGCGGAGCAGGAGGGTTCGCGTCACGGACACTCTAAGGGCAAGCAGGATCGTCCGGCCCGCGAGAACGAGCGTCATCGCCAGACCCAGCAGGCCGGTGCCGAAGGTGTAGGCACTGCGCAGGCTCCAGCCCAGGCACGTCGTCGCCGTCCTCGCCGTCGTACTCGCAGCACCGATGCGGGCGGGCAGGACTAGTTTCTAGTCCCCTCGTCAGTTCGTTATTCCGAAAGGAACCTCAGCCAGCGGTGCTTGCACAACCCGAAGAATCAGCAATACCTGAAACCGGACCAACCGATGCCGTAGCATCCGCTGGTCCGGCGTCAGCCAATACCGTGTATCACGGGGATAATCTCAGTGTTCTCGCGGCTCTGCCGGAGCAGAGTTTCACGTTAATCTACGTGGATCCACCGTTTAACACCGGTCGAAAACAAACTCGTGCCCAGCGCACCATGGTGCGTGCGGCCGAGGGCGAAGGTGACCGCACCGGTTTCCAAGGGCGCGCCTACAATACCGAGCTAGGAACTGCTCGTTCCTATCACGACACCTTTGATGATTACCTCAGCTTCATTGAGCCTCGGCTACGTGAAGCGCACCGGTTACTCGCTGAAGATGGCACCTTGTACGTGCACCTTGATTATCGAGAGGTGCACTACGTCAAGGTACTGCTCGACGAAATCTTCGGGCGCGACAGTTTCCTCAATGAGTTGATCTGGGCCTATGACTACGGTGCTCGTGCAAAGAACCGCTGGCCTTCCAAACACGACACCATCTTGGTGTATGTGAAGAATCCGAAGCAATATCACTTTGATTCTTCCGAGGTTGACCGCGAACCCTATATGGCTCCCGGTCTGGTAACCCCGGAGAAGCGCGCACTGGGCAAACTTCCCACCGACGTCTGGTGGCACACCATTGTTTCGCCCACCGGCAAGGAAAAGACCGGTTACCCGACCCAAAAGCCTGAAGGGATTTTGCGTCGGATCATCACGGCGTCTTCACGTCCAGGCGACTGGGTGCTGGACTTCTTTGCAGGTTCCGGAACAACCGGAGCCGTGGCAGCAAAGTTGGGCCGTCAGTTTGTCTTAGTGGATCAGAATCCTGAAGCTATCGACGTGATGCGTGCACGGCTTCCCGAATCCACGACCTATACCAAGGCCTGAGATCCGGTTCCTTCTTGAATAATACGTTGTAGCATTTCCGGCTCGGTGAGATTCTCACCGAGCCGGTTCAGTTTTCCGGTGCCGTGATAGTCCGAGGAACCGGTGATGATCAGGTCGTGTTCGGTTGCTAACTTCAGCAACCACCGTTTGCCTTCTTCACTATTATCCCGGTGATACACCTCGACGCCGGCCAAACCGGCATCGATCATGTCGTAAAAGGTCTTATCCGCGACAACACGTCCACGTGCCGAAGCCTTGGGGTGAGCAAAAACTGGCACTCCCCCAGCCTCACGAACTAATTGCACCGCTGTGGCTGGATCCACCGCTGGATGAGCGACATAGTAGCGAGAACGGAAGGACAGCACGTTGGCAAAAGCTTCATTGCGGTTCTCGACAATCCCGGCGGCCACCAGTGCATCAGCAATATGAGGCCGGCCCACGGTGGAACCAGGTTGGCAATGCTCACGCACCAAATCCCAATTGATCGGGTAGTCTTCAGCAAGCCGCTCAACGATACGCTGAGCACGAATAATGCGCGCGTTCAAGGCCAGATCAAGTTCATCGAGTAACGGCTGATAGTTGGGATCATGAAGGTAACTCAACAAGTGAACACTAATCCCCTGTGAATCCTGGCAAGTGATCTCCATACCTGGAATAAACCCGATACCCACTTCTTGGGCAGTTGCAGCAGCCGCAACCCACCCGCTGGTCTGATCATGATCGGTCAGCGCCACCACATCCAGCCCAGCGGCGACCGCCGATCGTATCAGCGCGGAAGGACTTTCCGTTCCGTCGGACACATTTGAGTGGGTGTGCAGGTCAATTCGCATATGCCTAGATTATCCCTTGCGCTGATTCTTTGCTGGGATGCCCGTGATGGTGACACACTTGGACTATGACCAATCAAGATTCAACTGCACAAGGCACAGATCAGCCGTTGGAAGACCGAGTGAACAACCGTTCCCAGCGTCCAACGTCCAAAGCATTCCAAGAATTCATGGCTTCATCGTGGGCTACTGATACTTCTGAATTGCCAGAACAGGATGAAGCTGCAAGCTATGCAGCGGCCCGTCGTGCAAAACTCTCCGAGAATTTCGTGGGCGAACGCCTCGTTATTCCTGCCGGTCCACTCAAGGTTCGTTCCAACGACACGGACTACCGTTTCCGCCCGCATTCGGCGTTCGCACACCTGACCGGTCTGGGCGTAGACCATGAACCAGATGCCGTGCTGGTCATGGAACCAACCGACGATGGTGCTGGCGAAAAGGGCAGCAACCACGTATCAACACTGTATTTCGCTCCAATGGCGGGGCGCGACAGCACCGATTTCTACCTCAACTCACGCTCCGGTGAATTCTGGGTAGGCCCTCGTCCAACCTTGTCCTCGCTTGCAGCGCGCACCGGGTTGCCAACAGATTCTTTGGATCAGTTGGAAATGGCGATCACCAAGAATTCCGGTCCTCAGGCCTTGGGTGGGCTTCGTATCCGCCTCGTGCGTGAAGTTGATCTGAACATGGATGCCTTGGTTGATACCTCGCGCATCAACACCGGCCAGGACCTGGAAGCTAGCGACTCGCTGGATACCGAACTCTCCGAGTTTGTTTCGGAAATTCGTTTGGTGAAGGACGAGTACGAAATCGCCGAATTGCGTAAGTCTGTAGCCGCAACCATCAACGGTTTCGAAGACGTCGTGCGTAGCTTGGATAAGGCGCTGGAACACCAGCGTGGTGAACGTGTCGTTGAGGGCGCTTTCTTTGCTCGTGCCCGTTTAGAAGGCAACGAGCTGGGCTACGACACGATCGCCGCCTCGGGCAATAACGCGACCATCCTGCACTGGATCCGCAACACTGGTTCGGTGAACGATGGCGAGGTCCTGCTCCTCGATGCAGGCGTTGAAGCTGACTCTCTGTACACCGCAGACATCACCCGTTCTCTGCCGGTCTCCGGTAAGTACACCGATGTTCAGCGCAAGGTCTACCAGGCTGTTCTCGACGCTGCCGATGCCGCCTTTGCTGCGGTGAAGCCAGGACTGAAGTTCCGCGACCTTCACCTCATCGCAACTCGCGTACTTGCTGAGCGCCTTTCCGAGTGGGGCATCTTGCCGGTCTCGGTCGAAGAAGCCATGGATCCCGAGGGCCAGCACCACCGTCGTTGGATGCCACACGGCACCAGCCACCACCTGGGCCTCGACGTCCACGACTGTGCGCAGGCGCGAGCTGAACTGTACTTGGATGCAGAGCTGAAGGAAGGCATGGTGTTCACCATCGAGCCAGGCCTGTACTTCAAGGATGAGGATCTAGCGATTCCCGAAGAGTACCGCGGCTTAGGCGTGCGCATCGAAGATGACATTCTTGTCACTGCCAATGGTGCGGAAAACCTAAGTGCCGCGCTTCCACGCAACCCTGATGAGGTTGAGGCGTGGATGGCTAAGCTCCGCGGCTAGCCTCAATAGCTAAGGCTTAAACAGAGAGGGTCTCGGTTCGGTTACCGTTGGTAACTGAACCGAGACCCTCAAGGTTTAACTCTGCTTTACGCCTCGGAGTCCTTGTCCTTGGGCTGCTGCGCGGAAGTATTCGACGGATTGACCTTCGGCTCAACCGTCGAGAGATCTTGTTCCGGCTCCGACTCTGCCGGCGCGTCCTGCGAAGCGGAGTCCTGCTGCTGCGTCTGAGCCGAACGCTCTGGCTGCTCTTGTGGCTCTGGCGCTGCCTGTGAAGCTGGCTTCGAATCGTTGACTCGCACACCGTAGCGTGGACGACCATCGGGAAGATCAGGGAACTGACCGCGGGAAGAATCCGATGCTTCGCTCGAGTTCGCTGTTTCTGGGGACGCAGCTGGTGCCGTCGCCGGCGCGGCAGGAGCAGCCGAAGGAGCCTGCGGCTGTGCCTGAGTCGGCGCTGGTTGTGCTGCGCCTGGATGCGGACGCATCGGAAGTTTAGCGGCGAGGGTTCGTGCGGCCTGTGCATGCTCAAAGTCCACAACCACGTCAAAGCTGGTGGCCACGAACTGGCTCGAGGAAGCGAAGTCACGCTTACCGCGTCGTGTCGAGTAGCTCACGACGCCAGCAATCATCCAGATGGCCATGCCCAAACCGATGGCAGACAGGATCTGGTACAGGCCGTTTCCACCGCCACCAAAGAGCGAAAGTAGTAGGCCGACAAACAGGCCCATCATGCCACCCTGAGCAGCACCAGCCAGGGCCACCTTTGGGTACGAAAGTTTTGCCGTGACTCGCTCCACGGTGCGTACATCATTACCAACAATGCTTACCGAGGCAACAGGAAAGTCATTATCTGCTAAGTAATCGACGAGTTTCTGCGCGTCGAGGTAGCTGGTGTAACGTCCAAGCAGTTCTCCGCGAGGCAAACCGTTGGGGCTGATCGAATTTACTCCATGAGGCGAGGTCATATCTATATTGTGCACGTGATTACTGTGAGCCTGCCTAGTTGTGAAGTAACTATCGCTGAGGGTGAAAGAAACAGTGGTTGCTTGTGTCTTTGCACACCGCAATGAACTGTGGGACGCGATAGTCTAGAGAGGTGAGCGCACAAGTGTCTAAAATCTTCGTCGCCCGACTTCTCGGGCTTGATGTCTTCGACCCCTTGGGCGACCGTCTTGGCCGTTTACGCGACGTTGTTGTCGTTTCCCGTGGTCCGCAAAAACCTGCAGCTTGTGTGGGTTTGGTCGTCGAGGTCCCTGGCAAACGCCGGGTCTTTGTACCAATGACGCGTATTCAGTCCATGGAAGCTAACCAAGTGATCTGTTCCGGCTTGGTGAACATGCGCCGCTTCCAACAGCGTGGCCAAGAAATCTTGGTTGTCGCCGAAATGTTCGACCGCCCCATTACCTTTGTTGATGGTTCAGGCCGCGGAATTATTGAAGACGTAGGTCTGATTCAGACCCGTCGCGGCGACTGGGAAATCAACGAATACTATGTGCAACGAGGCGTACCTTCCTCGTCACTTCTTGGCTTGCGTTCGCGCCGTCGCGACAAGGTGTTGGTGTCGTGGCAGGATCTTCGCCATGGCTCTCAAAATGAGCCACAGTCAGCCGATACTTTCGTGGCGACCCACGATGAAATGAAACCAGCTGACTTCGCCGACGCGCTTCATGAAATGAATGAAAAGCGCCGTCTGGAAATTGCAGCCCACCTGCAAGATGAGCGCCTGGCTGACGTGCTTCAGGAGCTGCCTGACCGTGAACAGGTCCAGATTCTTTCTGCTCTGGGCCTTGAGCGCGCCGCGGACGTGCTCGAAGAAATGGATCCGGACGATGCTGCGGACCTTCTGGCCGGAATTGGTGAAGAAACCAAGCATCAGCTGCTGGATTTGATGAATGAGGAAGAAGCCAAGGACGTTCGCCGTCTGCTGGCCTATCCTGAGGGCACTGCCGGTTCGGTGATGACCCCGGTACCGGTGATCCTCACGCCCGAGTCAACCGTGGCCGAAGCGTTAGCATCAGTGCGTTTAGAAGAGCTAAGCCCGGCGCTCGCCTCCACTGTCTATGTGGTTCGCCCGCCACTAGAAACACCTACTGGACGTTATCTCGGTCAGGTACATATTCAGGCGCTGCTTCGTGCCGCGCCTCCCGAACCCTTGGGTGACATTCTTGATACTGAGCTAGAGCCGATGTCTGATCTGGCCGACATTTCAGAAGTTGTCAGGCACCTAGCAACGTATAACCTCACCAGTGTGGGCGTGACGAACAAAGAAGGTCGGCTCGTCGGAGCCATTACCGTCGATGACGTGCTAGACCACATTCTTCCCGATGATTGGCGCTCTCAGGACTAAACGAGCCCCACCTTTAGATAGATCAGCAGCAGAGGAGTTCCAGCTATGGCTGAGCAGCGTAAGACGAATGGCCTGGACACCCCACTGGCAGCACGACAACGGTTCTGGCCCCGGTTCTCCCCCAACCCTGACCTCTTTGGTTCGGCGACGGAGAAATTCGCTCGCTTTATGGGCACTCCCCAGTTCTTGTTGTACATGACAGTGTTCTGTGCCTTCTGGCTCATTTGGAATTCAATGGCGCCCATGAGCTGGCGTTTTGATGATGCCACCATCGGCTTCACCGCTCTGACGTTGATGCTCTCGCTACAGGCTTCCTACGCTGCACCACTTTTGTTGCTAGCCCAGAACCGTCAGGACGACCGTGACCGTGTTTCGTTGTCTGAAGACCGCGCCCGTGCTGAGCGCAACCTCTACGACACCGAATACCTCACCCGCGAATTGGCCTCGCTGCGTTTAGCACTGCGCGATGTCGCAACTCGTGACTACGTCCGTTCCGAATTGCGCAACGTGCTTGAAGAGCTGTTGGAGACTTCTGAAGGTGAAGAGCTCCACCTGCGTGCAAAGAAAAAGAGTGGTTCTAAGAACTCTTCCCCGCAGACCGGGGTCATTGAAACTATCGCCCCTCAGCAGTCAAAGCAGCGGAAGAACAAGAGCAATTGAGCAATTCGCAAGTCCTCCTTGATGCACTAAACACAGTTAATGATCCTGAACTGCGCCGTCCGATTACTGAGCTGGACATGGTGGAATCGGCGCAGCTGGATGGCACGACCGCCCGCGTAACCGTCCTGCTGACAATCGCAGGTTGTCCTATGCAATCCACCATTGAAGCAGACGTTACGGCAGCGCTGATGGGCGTTGCTGGGGTAGAAAACGTCGAGGTGATTCTCGGTGTGATGGATCCTGAGCAACGCGCTGCGTTGCGTGAACGACTGGCTAGTCGCCGTACGCCATTTTCAGATCCGAATTCACTGACCCGCGTCATCGCCGTGGCCAGTGGAAAGGGTGGTGTCGGTAAGTCTTCCATTACCGCCAACCTCGCCACGCATCTTGCATCTCAAGGCTTGAAAGTCGGCCTGATTGACGCGGATGTTCACGGATTCTCTATCCCTTCCCTGATGGGGATCACACAGAACCCCACCCGCATGGACGACATGATTCTGCCACCGGTAGCCCATGGCGTGAAGGTGATTTCCATTGGCATGTTCCTAGATTCGAACCAGCCGGTGATTTGGCGCGGCCCCATGCTGCATCGGGCGTTGGAACAGTTCCTCTCCGACGTGTATTTCGGGGATCTGGACTATCTGTTCCTCGATTTGCCACCTGGCACGGGAGATATGGCGATCTCCGTTTCCCAGCTCTTGCCCAATAGCGAGCTTCTGGTGATCACCACCCCACAATCCACGGCGACCGAAGTTGCTGAACGTGCTGGGACGATTGCTCTGCAGACCGATCAAAAGGTCATCGGGGTCGTGGAGAATATGAGCTTCTTACAGCTACCGGACGGGACCCGTATGGAGGTCTTCGGCTCCGGCGGCGGCGCAAAGCTCAGCGAGTCGTTAACAGAACAGCTCGGCTATCCGGTCAACCTATTAGCCCAGATCCCTTTGGAAGAATCCGTACGTATCGGCTCCGATCAGGGCACCCCGGTCGTACTCAGCGATTCTCAGTCTCCGGCCGCCACTGCACTGCAGGAATTAGTCGAGAAACTAGTACAGCGACCGCGCGGACTTGCCGGGCGATCGCTGCCGATGTCATTCTAAACTTCTGTATTTTTAGGTAGCTTCGGAATCGAAGGGAGCTGCTTCGTTAGCTTCAAGCTGTTTCTGCTTCTGAGTTTCCGGAGCAATCGCAGTGCGCACCGGAGCCGGAGAAGTTTCTGGGGAAGCCTTGGCTACATTGATGGCGTCATCAAACTCATCAACCAGGGCCTCCTTGATGATCCGGCGGGGGTCATATTGCCGAGGATCAAGTTTTCGCCAGTCAATGTCGGCGACTTCATCGCCGACTTCCTCGCGCAACTGTTCTTTGGCTCCGTTGGCCATACGTCGAACTTCTTTGACGAGGTTCGCTAACTTTTTGGCGTATTCAGGCAACTTTTCGGGTCCGAGAATGACGACCGCGAGTACTGCGAGAACAATGAACTCGCTACCGTTAATTCCAAAAAGATCCACGTAAAAAGATTACCTTGTTCCAGACGAACTCACGAAGTCACCGCGCCACAGAGAAACCTGCAACACGGCCCTTCGCACATTAATTAGCAGCCCGCAGCGCCAAAGGAAGTCGCGGCAGTGACATAGTTTTGGCCGGACGATTGGCCGGATTGCGGTGAGCTAGCGCATCACGCAACATGGCACGACCACGGTGAATTCTTGAACGTACCGTTCCAAGCTTCACATCAAGGATTCGAGAGACTTCTTCATAAGAGAAGCCTTCCATATCGCACAAAACGATAGCGGCACGGAATTCTGGAGAAAGCGCCCGCAATGCCTCTTGCACATCGATATCCAGATTGTTGAATTCGAAATAACGTTCAGGAGTTATCACATTGCCGGGCAAGCGGTCTTCGGCACCGTCAGCGAAACCATCAAAGCGAATTTTGCTCTTGCGACGAGCCTGATCCAGGAAGAGGTTGGTGGTGATGCGGTGCAACCAACCACCCATTGTCCCAGGGGTGTAGCTGTCCAAGGCTTTGAAGGCGCGAACGAATGCTTCTTGGGAGAGGTCCTCCGCGTCTTGGCGGTTGCCAGTTAAACGGTAAGCCAGTCGGAAGACCTGTTCGCCGTGTTCTTGGACCATCTGGTCCCACGAAGGCGTAGTGGTTTCCGGAGCCGCAACGGCAGAAACTGATTCACTTGGTGCATTGTTCACTCTTCAAGTATGAGTTGGGAAGCTGAGCTGAAGCTAAGAATCCCCTACGGGGGAACTATCAAGTTGAACAACATCGCTTCCTACGCTGGGTACGATTGGTAATGCCCACCAACCAACAACACAATTGAGGATCACCACCATGCCATCGATGAATCCAGAACTCTTCGCGAGCTGGACCTACACTCAGAACCACATCAGCGAGCCTGAGCATGTTGCCCAAGCCCGCGGACGTGCGGAAGATCTGGGCGTACGGTGCATCGACCCGGCCGGACGATCCATGTTGCAGCTGCTCTGTACCCTGCGCCGTCCCCGCAATGCGGTAGAGATTGGTTCTGGTGTCGGTGTCGCCTCGCTGGCCATGCTCGAAGCTGTCGGACCATCATTGACCTTGACGGCTATTGAGTCCGACTTGGAACACGCGAACGCGATGCGCCAGGGCTTACGTGAATCAAATATCCCCTCGGCCCGGGCAAGGATTATCAACGAACGCGCCGAAAATGTTCTTTCACGCCTGGCCGATCATGCCTACGATCTAGTATTGATTGACGCCGGTGCCGAACTGTTACTTGAGTATGTTGCTGAGGCCAAGCGTATTGTCGGGGTTGGTGGCGTCATTATCTTAAACAACGCTTTCGACGAGCACCGCTTAGCCAAACCTGCAGTGCGTAGGACATCAACGGTGATGACCCGAGATGCGTTGCGAATGCTACGCGAAGATCCTCGTTTACAGACACACCTGTTCCCCACCGAACAAGGATTGTTCGTGGCCACGGTGCTGCCGCCGGTTGCACAAAAAACAAGGTAATACACAAAAGGACCGACAAGTTATTGAACTGGGTCCCGAATGTTGGACTCACTAAATAATAGTCCTGCTCAGGCTGCAAGGGTATGACACCGATATTCCATCGGAGTCATACCCTTCAGTCGTTCCTGACGACGACTGCTGTTATACCAATCGATATACGCTTCAATCTCCACCTTGAGCACCGCAAAATCCGTGAAATGCTCTCCATGAAACATCTCTGACTGGAGATGTCCAAAGAAGTTCTCCATGACCGAGTTGTCGAAACAATTGCCCTTACGAGACATGGACTGCATCGCACCATGCTCCTCCAACAATCGTTTCCACGATTGATGCTGATACTGGAAACCTTGATCCGTGTGGACCAACAGTTTCTTGTTGAAGTCCCGGGAACCTAAAGCCAGTGCCAAACTTTCGTTGGTGAACACCGTAGTCGGTGACGAGGCGATCGTGTAGCTCAAGATGCTGTGGTCAAACAGATCCATAATCGGTGACAAATACAGTTTTCTCTGATCAACCCGAAATTCAGTCACGTCACTGACGTAAACAGTGTCCGGGGATTCCACGTCAAACTGTCGTTGCAGCAGGTTTTCAGCGATCTTGCTCTGCTCACCCTGATATGAGTTGTAACGTCGCTTCGGGCGTGCTTTGGATTGGAATCCGAGGATCCGCATGAGCTTACGGACCAGCTTCCTACTAACATTCCAGCCTTCAGCGCGAAGATCCATGTGAACTCTTCGGTACCCGTAGCGTCGCTTACTGTTCTCAAACGAGGTGGTGATGGCTGCTTTGAGTTCCGCATACGGATCCGCCTGGTCCATCAGTTTCAAGTGGTAGTAATAGGTTGACCTGGTCAATCCTGCCGCGGCAAGCAGGTCTGTGAGGTCGTGCTCTGACTTGAGAGTGACAATCGCCTTGGTTTTTAGCGATGCCCCTGCTCCCTCAAGTCCCGCAATTTTTTCAAGTAGGCTACCTCGGCGAGCAGTCGCTTGTTCTCCCGACGAAGCTTCTCTTCTTCGCTCAAAGGTTCAGTCTCAGCGTCGTCTTTAGGCCGCCCTTTGGGTTTAGGCATGAGCGCTTCGTCCCCACCTTGACGCCATGTTCGCGCCCAAGTCTTCACCAATTGCTTTGAACTGATATGGAACTCGGTCGCGAGATCCATACTAGTTTCACCGGCGAGGTACCGGTCAACGACTTCCTTCTTGGTTTCGAAGGAATACTGCGTTTTGGTTGGCTTTTCCATGAGACAAAGCCTGCCATGTAATCGCCACCGATCTAAAGCTTCTCCGTGGCGTAGTAACGAACGTTCAGTTCGCTGGCAGCAACTGCCGCTCCCATGCCGGCTTCAAATAGATCAACGAGTCGTTCTCGTTGGCCCTCGGTTAATGTGCTGCGTGTTCGCATGAAAATACTCCCCAGAAGTAGTTCTGATTTCTCAGTCCAACTTTTGGGGAGCAGTTCATTATTGTTGGTCCTTTTATCGCCTAGTTGCGACAAGCAATATTAGTCGGTGACCTTCAGAAGGCAGTCGCGCAATTCGGTCGCTTCGGCGTCGTTTAACTCAACGACGAGTCGTCCACCGCCGTCGATTGGCAACCTCAGGATCAGGCTGCGGCCCTCTTTAACGACTTCCATTGGCCCATCACCAGTGCGTGGCTTCATAGCAGCCATTAAGCTGTTCCCTTCGTCTGTGGCTAACGCGCGCAACCATAACTGCGCTGCGCACAACCGAATGCCTTGTCCATCATCTGCCCAGATTCCCGGCTGAGTTGGGACTCTTATCTTCTATTATTACTAATTTTCGCTCGTGTCGCTAATCACACGCCGTGATTCGAGGTCACGAATCGTATTTTCCAGACTAGTAATTTCCGCAGCGAGCACATCCAAAACTTCATCAACCTGATCACAACGGTAACCACGCAGGCCCAACGAAAAACGCACTTTATCGATATGTTCGGCACGTGGGTTTTCGGGCAACAACACCGGTGGTAGGGATGCTTGGTGTTCCACCAGCCCAACGATTGGTTCATTCGGAGCTTCGAAGTGTCTCCCAACACCCAGCTTTTTTCGTTGGCCAGATAGCAATAGCGCCACTGCACCAATGAGCAGGATGGCAATCAAGATCAGCAAAAACGGCATGAATTCCCCTACACGGCTTTTTCTGTGTCAGGTTTTTTGTCATTGGCGCCCAGCACAAAGTCCACTGCCTCGTCCGGATCATCAGTGACCATAAACAGGTTCAGGTCCTTCGGGGAGATGGCGCGTTCAGCTGCGACTGTATTGGTCAGCCAATCCACTAGACCGCCCCAATAGGACTTACCGACCAGAACAATCGGGAAGCTAGTGATCTTTTGGGTTTGCACCAGGGTCAAAGCCTCAAAAAGTTCATCCAGGGTTCCGAAGCCGCCAGGGAGAACAATGAAACCTTGCGAGTACTTTACAAACATAGTCTTGCGGACAAAGAAGTACCGGAAGTTCAGTCCCTTATTAACCGAAGCATTCAGCCCGGTCTCAAACGGTAGCTCGATGCCCAAACCCACTGAGATGCCGTCTTTATCAGCCGCACCCTTGTTGGCCGCTTCCATAGCACCGGGTCCACCACCGGTAATTGTGGTGACCCCAGCCTCCGCCAGTCGGGTTCCAATATGATGAGCCATCTTGTAATACGGGCTCTTTGGGTCCGTACGGGCTGAGCCAAACACAGCAATTGCTGGACCGGTGCCGGCAAGGGTTCCAAAACCGTTCACGAATTCAGATTGGATGCGCAGGACACGCCAGACATCGGTGTGGGTCACATCCTCCTGAGGGCTCTCCAATAGATAGTGGTCGAGCTGGTCTTCGGGGCGCTTGCCTGGCCAGCTGGCTTCGACATGCCGATGCCCTTCACGAGCATTCTCTTCACTCTTTCGCTGATGAACCATGACTTCACTCTATCGGTTATCTCCTTATGATCCAGACTGTGTCGCACCACCGTTAAAGTGACAGTTATGTAACAACTGTGTGTGACTTGTTCGATGTCACACGTAGCGTGCATCACATCCAGTAATGTCTATTGCATGAACAACGATCATCAGGCTCAGGCTTCTTCAGCTGGCCCCATCGTCCAACTCGCTGGGGTCAATAAGCACTACGGTGCCCTGCATGTACTCAACAACATCAACCTCGAGGTCACCAAGGGCGAGGTTGTGGTGATCTTGGGTCCATCGGGTTCAGGTAAATCAACCTTGTGCCGTGCCATCAACCGACTCGAAACTATCGACGAAGGCACCATCAAAATTGACGGCAACACGCTTCCTTCCGAAGGAAAAGCGCTAGCCAAGTTGCGTGCCGACGTCGGCATGGTTTTCCAATCTTTTAACCTGTTTGCGCACAAGTCCATTTTGGAGAATGTGACCCTTGGACCAATCAAGGTCAAGGGTATGAAAAAGCAGGAAGCCAAGGACTTGGCGATGAAGCTTCTGGAACGCGTTGGCGTGGCTAATCAGGCCGACAAGCTTCCAGCCCAGCTTTCCGGCGGTCAGCAACAACGTGTTGCCATTGCCCGGGCCCTAGCCATGAAGCCTAAGGTCATGCTCTTTGACGAGCCCACCAGCGCGTTGGATCCAGAAATGATCAACGAAGTGCTCGACACCATGGTGGGACTAGCCAAGGAAGGCATGACCATGCTTGTGGTCACCCACGAAATGGGTTTCGCGCGCAAAGCCGCAGACCGCGTCATCTTCATGGCCGATGGACAAATCGTTGAGCAGGCAACGCCAGAAGAGTTCTTCACCAACCCGCAATCTGACCGTGCCAAGGACTTCCTCGGCAAGCTCATTACCAACCACTGATTTCATCACCACGCATCCAACAGGAGGAATTATGCGTAAGAATCGTTTTGGCACCATCGCTGCAATGGCAGCAGTCGCCGCGCTGGCCCTGACTTCATGTGGCGGCTCGGACAGCTCCGCTGATGGAGACAAGATTCGTATTGGTATCAAGTTTGATCAGCCAGGCTTGGGCTTCAAAGACGGGGATAACTACACCGGCTTCGATGTGGATGTAGCCAAGTACGTTGCCAATGAGTTGGGTTACTCCGAGGATAAGATCGAGTTCGTTTCGGCACCGTCGGCTAACCGCGAGACGATGTTGCAGAACAACCAGGTGGACATGATCTTCGCTACCTACTCGATCACCGATGAGCGTAACAAGGTCATCGACTTCGCTGGACCATACTTTGTTGCTGGTCAGGACCTGCTCGTGGCTGCGGACTCAGATATTACCGGTCCAGAAGACCTCAACGGTAAGAACCTGTGCTCGGTCACCGGCTCGACCTCGGCGCAAAAGGTTAAGGACAACTACGCTGAAGGCACCAACCTGCAGGAACTTCCGGGCTACGCAGAGTGTGTCACCCAGATGAGCGGTGGCACCATCGACGCGGTCACCACCGATGACATCATCCTTGCTGGTCTGGCCGCTCAGCCTGCTTACAAGGGCAAGTTCAAGGTTGTTGGCAAGCCATTCACCGAAGAAAACTACGGTGTAGGTCTGCCAGACGGCACCGACAAGTGCAAGGCCATCAACGAAGCGATCACCAAGATGATCGATTCCGGCGATTGGCAGAAGGCGTTGGACAAGAACACTGAGGGTACCGGCTACACGCCTAACTCGAAGACCAACCCACCAAAGCTGTCAGATACCTGCGCTTAACCTTTTTTCGATGCGGCGGGGGTCAAGCAGTGTTCTTGTCCCCCGCGGCATTCTTATTTTCCCGATGAACCAATTTTTTGTTCATCGATCCCGTAGCCGCTTGGCCCTCACCATGGCCATCGAGACAGAGGCTTGCAGTGGAGAATTATTTATCCATATTCACTGAGTACGACATTCCCGGAGCATTCTGGGTCAACATCCAACTGACGTTCTGGGCTGCCATCGGCGCGCTGGTGCTGGGCACAATTTTGGCGTTGCTTCGCATCTCCCCCGTGGCTAGCTTCCAGGCCATTGGTGCCAGTTACGTTAACCTGGTTCGAAATACCCCACTGACCATCATCATCTTGTTCGCAGTCTTGGCGCTCTATGGCCAACTTGGCTTCACCCTGGGCGGCGATTTCCAAGCGAACTTCTTCCGACTGTCAGTTTTGGGCCTCGCGGTGTATCACGCAGCATTTGTGTGTGAGGCCATCCGTTCAGGCGTGAACACCGTTCCGCTGGGTCAGGCTGAAGCAGCACGAGCTATCGGTTTGGGTTTCATGCCTGCGGCCCGCTTGATCATTCTTCCTCAAGCTTTCCGGGGCGCCATAGTTCCCTTGGGCAACACATTGATTGCGTTGATCAAGAACTCCACAGTTGCCGCGGTGGGTTCGGTAGCAACCGAATCTTCCTCGGTGATGAAGACAATGATTGAGTTCCGTTCCGATATTGTCATCCCAATCTTCTTGACCTTTGCTATTGGCTTCGTAATCATCGTGATTCCCGTGGGTCTCTTGACTACATGGCTGTCTAAGAAACTGGCGGTGGCACGATGAGCGCTTCGATTCTTTTTGATACTCCCGGGCCCAAAGCCCGTCGTCGAATTCTGATCATCAATATCGTCGGTGCACTAATCGCCGTGGGCATTGTTGCTTGGATTTTCTTTGGCCTCGCAGCCAAGGGACAAATGCAGCCAGAGCAGTGGGATGACTTCATCCAAGCCAGCACCTGGAAGAACTACCTTCTTCCTGGCCTGCTAAACACCGTCAAGGCGGCCATTCTAGGCATCATCGGTTCGGTGATTTTTGGTTTGGTCTTCGGTATCGGTCGATTGTCACAGAACAAACTCATCAATGGATTCTCGACGGTGATCGTGGAATTCTTCCGTGCGGTTCCAGTGCTGTTGATGATCGTGTTCTTCAACGTGTTCTTCTCCCGTTCACTAGAACTGCCCGGGGATACTGCCCTGTGGGCCGTTGTAGCTGCTCTGATCTTCTACAACGGTTCTGTCGTCGCCGAATTGGTCCGGTCAGGCGTTCACAACTTGCCGAAGGGTCAACGAGAAGCCGGTATCGCTATCGGTCTAACGCGTGGCATGTCCCTGCGCTATATCGAGATTCCACAGGCATTAGTTGCCATGTTGCCGGCATTGATCGGTCAGTTTGTGGTCATCTTGAAGGACTCCGCGTTGGGCTACATCATCAGCTTCAACGAGCTGCTGTTCTTCGCTAGAACTTACTCATCGCCTAACGGCAACGTCTTGCAGGCGCTGATTGTTACCGCAGTAATCTTCATCTTGATCAACTTCACCTTGAGCAAGATTGCAGAGCAGGTTTCTAAGCGCTTGAGCACCCGAGTCAAGAAGGCCAAGAATGCACCTGCAGTGGTTGGAACTACCGCGGTGACCTTCGCTGAGACAGGCACCAAGGATGATTCAAAAGAACAATAATTTCATGTTCTGAACAGTGATTCATATGAGAACAAAGCTGCGCTCCAAGCCTCAGGCTTGGAGCGCAGCTTTCTTAGAGATCGCGCCAATAGGCAGCTCCCGACCCGACCAGCCGCGACTACTACGACCGGAAACGAGGCCAAGGAAAGCGACATAACCAAGCGCTCATCGCCTTGGCCCACCGCCGGCTGACGGTGCTGTTCGCGATGATCCGAGATGGATCATTTTATGATGTTCCGGAGCTGAAAATTGCTTGACTTTAAACATAGGGGCGCCCCCCTCTGGAGCCAATTCAGCGCGCTCATCCCCAGCCCTCAGCGGATCCATCCCTTGGGCTGCCACCGGCCACGGATCAGTGACCGGATCATCTTCGACAAGCTCATCCAAGTACTCATCTTGGGTGCCGCTTACGAAAGAATCAGCGACGCCACCTGCTCAGCAACCACCATCCGACGCCGCCGCCGCGACGAATGGATTAGCGCGGGAGTCTTCCTGCAACTTGAGCAACTATGCCTAGAAGCTTATGACCGGATCGTCGGGTTGGACCTTGAAAACCTGTCAGTTGACGGATGTCTGGTCGAAGCCTCCTGCAGCGGGGAAGCGTCCGGAAAATCCCCGGTAGACCGGGGTAAACAAGGTACTAAACGCTCCGTGATGACCGACGGCAAAAGCATACTTCTTGGATGCGTGATTGTCGGGGCGAACCGTCACGATTCTCCCTTGCTGCGTCCCACGCTTGAACGCTTGAGTCGTTTCGGATACTTCTTGCCCGAACAGATCACTGTGTATCTGGATGCTGGGTACGACAGTCAGAAAACCCGGGATTTACTCACCGAGTTAGGTCGCCAGGGAGTCATCAGCACCAAGGGTGAACCGCTGCAAACCGGTGATCGGTGGGTCGTGGAGCGCACCAACTCGTGGCATACCCGGGGATTTAGGAAATTGGCGATCTGCACCGAGCTCAAGAGCAGGGTCCTTGATGCGTTGATCAGCTTGGCGAACAGCATCATTGTGATCCGCAGGTTGATCCGTGAGGCATGGTTAAGTCATCGGTGGGATTCAAAGCCGAAACGAAAGCCTTAATATTCACGGTTCACCAATTGGCGCGATCTCTTAGGTCAATTGGTCTCACGCGGATCAGATACTCACCAAGGATGAAGTTGAGATTTCTACCCAGCCCGTCCTCGGGGCGAACGGCAAGCAGAACACCTTCCGGTGCCCATCTCAGGTTCTTTCGCAGCTGAACTGTCACACAGTACGGATACAACTAGTCCGGGTTTCATTTCAGCACCCACCCAATCGCGTGCATTAGAGTTCTAACAGTGCCACTTTCACCGTCACCTCTTGTAAAAAACGGTGAACTTGTAACACACGACCAACCGACTCTGACCAGACGTTACACGATGGTTGCACCCGAACAGGTAGATTATTGCATTCGATGATGAAGAAAAACGCTGCCATATCAGTTGCGCTGCTGAGCGCCAGCTTCATGCTTACAGGATGCCAGCGGCCTCCCGCGCACATAGACATTGCGTTGATTGACAGCGGACAAACTGCACTCGCGCAATTTTCCAAGTATGACATCGTGAACCACGGAGCAAACACACCCTCCGAGCACGGCACCATGATGATGTCCTCGATCTTGGGTGTAAATTCAGACTCCCAACTGGACCCTGCGTCCCTAACGATGCACTCATATGACATTGGCGACGCTCCAAGCGCCTCAGACATAGCCAATGCTATTGAAGCTGCCGTTGCGAACAACGCGCGAATCATCAACATCAGCCTTGGTGTCAGGCGTCCACACGCTGAAATTGAGAAAGCCCTGAAATCGGCCAAGGATGCCGGAGCGTTCGTTGTCGCCGCAACTGGCAACGTGAGATCTCTGGCCCCCGATTACCCGGCACGCTATGACACAGCACTTTCAGTTGCAGCAACTGACGCCAACGGCGAATGCTGGACGGGAAACCCCTGCGACAAAGCTGACCTCACAGAGGCAGGAGTGGACATTCCAGTGTCCAAATCCAACGGCAAGGTAGTTGAAGAATCGGGATCTTCCATTGCAGCTTCTGAAACGACCAGAAAGATAGCTGCAGGAATACTTTCCGGACGCATTAAGGATGCAAGCAAATTCGAGTCCAGCCAGCTGGACGGCTAAGCCGCAACACATGGGAGCGGGCTACCGCTGAAGAAAAACTTGTAGCCCGCTTCCTCGTGTGAACCCCAGCTTTTCGTATCGCGCCGCCATGGTTTCATCCGCAGCTACAGCGGCCACTACGGATTTAGCCGGCAAGCCCAATAGAGCTGAGCGAAGATCTGCTAGCACCCCTGAGCTTGAACCTGGCATTTGAGCAAGAGAAGAAAGAATGTAGAGGTCACCTTCGGGTAGTCCGCGGATGTCCAGAGCTACTTCTCCCTGTCGCGCCATAATTGCCATGCCGGCAGCCAACCAGATCATCAGCAAGGCACTGATGCCGAATCCGACAATTTGAACCCAGGCACTCCCAATGTGCAAGTGGCGGACGGCTAGAGCCAGTAAAGCTGGAACGCACAACGCTACAAGGAACAAGCACAAGCGCAGCAGAGTCTGCACCGGCCTGTTACGAAGCAGCACGAAAACACCCAAACGGTTGCCGGTTAGGTGCACGTGACGGGCTCCCACGGAAACTACTGAGAGCAGTTGCGCAAGGAAAATAACTGCGGCACCAGCCGTGCCCTTGCCGAAGGCACGACTGGTGATGCAAGCAGCTTGGAAAGTGTCTCGGATTGACCCGACAATACTCGTCAATCGATTGGGTCTGGTTCGCAACCTGGCCGTCCCTGCATCGCAAAAGCCTTCTCATACAGAGTGGCGCTCTCATCCGGCCAGCCTGGATCTCGCGGAACGACACCGGTAGCAGCCCAGAGCATCTCCCTTAGCCACTGTGCGAATCCAGCTACACGAAAGTTGCCTACAGCGCCTGCATCCCCTTCAGCATGCTCAAGCAAGACAATTGCTCGCCTCATCCCACCGAGCTCGTCCTGAATGACGTTCCACAGCTCTTCATCCTTAGTGAACACAACGTCATAGCTGTCTTCATCTTCTTCGGGAGGCCATTCCATCATTTCGCGTTCAACCGGCAAGGACCGGGAAGCAAGGAGCTCTGGGTCGGAAATATCGTAGGCTGCAACTACACGTGCCGAGTCTACATATTCATCGATGAGGTTGCCGGCGAACCTGGAGTAGTCGAAGGTCTTGCCACCCAACGAGGTGAGAAATGCTGCAGCTTCCGACACGCGTGGAGCAGCGCCAACCCCGTAGTGTGCACGAGCAGCCTGCAAGAGTTCTTGGTAGTCAGTCATAGTTCCTCAATTCAAACACGATTGGTGCCGCCAACCGTAGCTAGCGACACCAATACTTCGTGCAGATTATTTCTTAGGTCATGCTTCCGTAGAAGAGGTGAACGCTAGGTGTCCGATTGTTGGGATGGTAGTGCCACATGTATCCCTTCTTGCCTCCACCACTGATTTCAGGGCCAACAGCCGACTTGCCGTTCTTAATAGAGACAGCTAAGGATTTCGCCTTGCTCTTGGACAAAGCCCAAACGTCATTTCCCTTACCCTTCTTGCCACGAGTTACAGCCTGGGTCTTTGTAAGCCCCTTCGCGCTGATGAACACTTTATTGTTCTTAAGCGTCGCTGGGTAGTAATCGCGCTTCTTCGACTTATTCTTCCTGCTGTTCTCCTTGATGATCTTGGAAATAGCCTTCCCCGCTTCAAGAGCAAGGGCTCCGCTAATCACGATGGCGGCACCGACAGCAAGGTAGTAAAGTGCGGTGCTGATGGAGATTGCGCCAAAAGCAAGAGGTATCACGAAAGCAACTGAAGAAGATGCTTCCGCTGAGTCGTGCTCGTAGATTTCGCCAGTGTTCGGGTTCGTCAGGGTGAAAACTGTGCGCTCAACAGTAGACTCCTGAATGTCGATGTCGTAGGTTTCGGTGACGATTTCACCGTCAATCTTGTCGGTGAAGGTTACTTCGCCACTGGCTTTTCCAGCGTCGAGTTCAAGGGCGAATTCGAATGGATCGTTGGGAGCGGCTGCTTCTGCCTCAATTTCGATTCCCGCGGTGCTGACGTTAACTTGTTCAAGCTCTAAGCCTTCTTCGGCCAGACCTTCTTCGACGATTTCTTCAGAGCTGTATCCAGCATATTGCGCCTGGAGCTCTTGGGTGGTGGAAGCTGTCGGGGCGGCTGCCTCAGTTGCGGGTTCTGGCGGGGATTGTACAGATCCGAGCGAAAGCGCGGATGCAACCGCTATAGCGGTAACGATTTTGATCATGGTCTTCTTTCGAAGTCGGTGCGGATGTGACCATAACCAATGAACCATATCTGAGCAGAGACTAAATCATCCTTAAGAGTTATTTAGACTCGATTCACCCTCCGCCTGCGTTACTCTGCACGTATCCAGCTTGCGCGTAAATGAAGAAGTCGAATAAGAGATCGCGCCAATTGGTGAACCGTGAATATTAAGGCTTTCGTTTCGGCTTTGAATCCCACCGATGACTTAACCATGCCTCACGGATCAACCTGCGGATCACAATGATGCTGTTCGCCAAGCTGATCAACGCATCAAGGACCCTGCTCTTGAGCTCGGTGCAGATCGCCAATTTCCTAAATCCCCGGGTATGCCACGAGTTGGTGCGCTCCACGACCCACCGATCACCGGTTTGCAGCGGTTCACCCTTGGTGCTGATGACTCCCTGGCGACCTAACTCGGTGAGTAAATCCCGGGTTTTCTGACTGTCGTACCCAGCATCCAGATACACAGTGATCTGTTCGGGCAAGAAGTATCCGAAACGACTCAAGCGTTCAAGCGTGGGACGCAGCAAGGGAGAATCGTGACGGTTCGCCCCGACAATCACGCATCCAAGAAGTATGCTTTTGCCGTCGGTCATCACGGAGCGTTTAGTACCTTGTTTACCCCGGTCTACCGGGGATTTTCCGGACGCTTCCCCGCTGCAGGAGGCTTCGACCAGACATCCGTCAACTGACAGGTTTTCAAGGTCCAACCCGACGATCCGGTCATAAGCTTCTAGGCATAGTTGCTCAAGTTGCAGGAAGACTCCCGCGCTAATCCATTCGTCGCGGCGGCGGCGTCGGATGGTGGTTGCTGAGCAGGTGGCGTCGCTGATTCTTTCGTAAGCGGCACCCAAGATGAGTACTTGGATGAGCTTGTCGAAGATGATCCGGTCACTGATCCGTGGCCGGTGGCAGCCCAAGGGATGGATCCGCTGAGGGCTGGGGATGAGCGCGCTGAATTGGCTCCAGAGGGGGGTCAATAATGGATAATGATAAGGCAGGCACGAACGCTCCTCGTCAAACTTAATTTCTTGGTCGAAAACATGTTCAACAGGGTTCGTGCCTGCTTCAGCCTTTAATGACGCGGTTGGCTTGGTTAATTACGCTGGCGTTAATAGTAATCGAGGTCGGGAGCTGCCTATTGGCGCGATCTCTTATTTAGATTTCCTGCAGGCTAGCTCAACCAGGAACGCAGTGACTTCAAACAGGTGCGAATATCTTCCTGCGCCACATGTTCATCGTCGCTGTGGGCCAGCAAGGCATCGCCGGGACCGAAGTTCACGGCCGATACGCCCAGGGCCGAGAAACGAGAGACATCAGTCCACCCATATTTTGGTTTAGGTTCCTGGCCCAGAATCCTAATGAGATCCGCAGCGATCTCCTGATCTAAACCGGGCTTGGCTCCTTCAGCACCATCGGTGCGTTCAATCTCAAAACCTTCAAAGAGGTCAAAAACCAGCGCCTCAGCCTGTGCCAGGGTCTTATCCGGGGCGAAACGATAATTGACTTCGACCTCACAGTAATCAGGGATCACGTTTCCAGCGATGCCGCCGCTGATGCGCACCGCGTTCATTCCTTCGCGGTAGTCCAATCCCTGAACGGTAATGGTCTGTGGCTGGTAATCGGCTAAACGTTGCAGAATCGGTGCTGCATCATGAATCGCATTGTGGCCCATCCATGCACGCCCGGAGTGTGCAGCCTTACCGTGAGTTCTAATCACGAATCGACTGGTACCGTTGCACCCGCCTTCAACCGTTCCATTGGTTGGTTCGAGCAGAATCGCAAAATCAGCTTCAAGCAATTCTGGGGAGTTCTTGGCCAAGCGTCCCAACCCGGACTTCGCTGCTTCAACTTCCTCGTGGTCGTAGAAGACGTAGGTGACATCGTATTTGGCGTCTTTTAGTTCTGCAGCAAGAGCGAGCTGCACCGCAACTCCACCCTTCATGTCGGTGGCACCGCGACCATAAAGCACCCCGTCGATGACCTGGGCAGGTACTGTGCCCTTTGCACCCTCAGTACGTGGCAAAGGGACGGTATCCAAGTGCCCGGCCAGCACTACTCGGCGTTCACGGCCGAAATTAGTGCGGGCAACAATCGCGTCCTGGTCCCGATGAACCTCTAAATGTTCCAGCTTCAGCAATGCCTGATGCACCTGATCAGCAATTTCGCGTTCATTCCCAGAAACAGATTCAATGTTCATGATCTGTTCGGTCAGTACTGCAACGTCCTGTAGCAGGTCCAATTCGTTCACGTTATCCATCGTCCTACGTCTCTAGCTTCACTAGCCTGTCATCTATCAACGTTACCCGGGGTATCGAGGATACGATCAGTGTATGACTTCAGAATCTGTGACTTCATCCAGTGACTCCGCCGTCCGTTTGGCCTCGGGCCACGGTCTGGCCACCATTGCCGCCGATGGAACCATCCTCGACGTGTGGTACCCAGCTCCTGTTCTTGGCGAACTCGCGCTGGCCGAAGAACTTTCCGGCGAACTAGCCGCTGCAGCTCAAGACGACGCTGCCCGAGGAACCACCCAGAAGGTTCTCTCACTAACCATCGATCTTGATGTTGCCCCTGCCGATACCGCCGATGTGTGGCTCCGCTTGCATCTGCTTTCGCACCGCCTGGTGCAGCCAAACTCCATCAACCTTGATGGAATTTTCGGCCACCTGGCTAACGTTGTATGGACCAACTTCGGCCCCTGCCAGGTTGATGGTTTTGAGGTGACCCGCCTGAAGCTGCGTGCCCGCGGCGCCGTCACTGTTTACGGTGTCGACAAGTTCCCGCGCATGGTTGACTACGTTGTACCTTCTGGCGTTCGCATCGCCGATGCTGACCGCGTTCGATTGGGCGCACACCTTGCCGAAGGTACTACGGTCATGCACGAAGGCTTCGTGAACTTCAACGCTGGCACCCTGGGTACCTCCATGGTCGAGGGCCGTATTTCGGCTTCGGTAGTTGTCGGTAACGGTTCCGATGTTGGTGGTGGCGCGTCGATCATGGGTACGCTCTCCGGTGGCGGGCGTGAACGCATCGTTATTGGCGAGCGCGTATTGCTCGGTGCCAATGCTGGTGTTGGAATTTCCATCGGTGATGACTCGGTAGTAGAAGCCGGCCTCTACGTGACGGCCGGAACCCGTGTGCTCTTGGGTGACCAGCAGGTCAAGGCCCTAGAGCTTTCCGGAGTCCCTAACCTACTGTTCCGCCGTAATTCGATTTCAGGTGCCGTTGAGGCCCTGGCTCGCGCCGGCCAAACCGTTGAATTGAACAGCGCTCTACACGCAAACTAAACTCAGGTGAGGGCCAGCCAAAGAGAAAAACTCTTCGGCTGGCCCTCACGCTTTTAAGCACCCATCTAGGCACTCGGGAAAATGATGGTGACCATCGGCTGAATAAAGCCGTGGAACGCCTTAGAATCTTGCAAGAGAGAGGTACTGGCAACAATCGTCGACCGGCCCGTCAGCCACGCACGAGGCTCGTCTAAAGGCATGTCGATGAGTTGGATCTGCTGCTCTTGGGCTTGTGTATCGTGATCCACTCCGTGATCCAACAAAATTCTCTCTAACTCATCGAGGCGACGTGGAACATAGTCCACGCTCTTTTCAATGAACTCCTCGGCATGCTGCTGGGCGAACACGGTCGCTTGCCCATAGTGAGCCTTGGCCAATTTAGCCAGCGCCGGAAATCCTTCCAAATCCAGATGCTCATGCAAGGTTTGCTCCGGAGCAGTCTCAGCTTCGATCTCCCCCGAGGTCAACGCACCCCACCAAGCACTCCATTCCTGTTTGAATTGCCCGTGCGAAGTGTCAGCGCCGTTACGATTTTTAATCACCGAGGTGAGTCGACAGTTCGGCCCGGCTTCAGCGGGATCAACCCCGCCAAGCTCACGTAAGTACAGGGCCATCAACATCGTCTGATTGGTTTTTACCGCCAAAGACCAATTATTTCCACGACGAAAGTACATGCATACCACCTGACTTTTAGGCATACCCCCGCGGTCTTAGACTCAAAGGATACTCCCGTCCACGTGGTTAAAACAGACAAGGAGCTTGCCACCAAATCAATGGTGAAAAGCTCCTTGTCAGTGAACGCTGAATATACCGTGTGGCTTAGAAGCCTGGGTAGTTACGAGCGGTTTCACCCATGTACAGCTGACGTGGGCGACCGATCTTCAGTTCAGGATCCTTGATCATTTCGCGCCACTGTGCGATCCAGCCTGGCAGGCGTCCGATCGCGAACAGAACGGTGAACATCTTTTCAGGGAAGCCCATAGCGGTGTAGATCAGGCCGGTGTAGAAGTCTACGTTCGGGTAGAGCTTGCGTGAGATGAAGTACTCATCGTTCAGCGCGGTCTCTTCCAGCTTCATGGCGATGTCAAGCAGCTCGTTCTTGCCCTGCTTTGCCAGCAGGTCGTGAGCGGTCTTCTTGATGATCTTGGCGCGTGGATCGTAGTTCTTGTACACGCGGTGGCCGAAGCCCATCAGGCGTACGCCATCTTCCTTGTTCTTGACCTTCTGCATGAAGTCTTCTGGGGAGATACCAGAGGACTGGATCTCGCGCAGCATCTTCAGCACTGCTTCGTTGGCGCCACCGTGAGCTGGGCCGGACAGTGCGTGGATACCTGCAGAAACCGAAGCGAACATGTTTGCTTCCGAAGAACCAACCAGGCGCACGGTGGAGGTCGAGCAGTTCTGCTCGTGGTCTGCGTGCAGGATCAGCAACAGGTCAAGAGCCTTGACCACGTCTGGATCCAGCTCGTAAGGCTCAGCGGCGGTACCGAAGCACAGGCGCAGGAAGTTCTCGACCATGTTCATCGAGTTGTCCGGGTAGAGCAGAGCCTGGCCGATGGACTTCTTGTGGGAATAAGCAGCCAGTACTGGAAGCTTAGCCAACAGGCGCAAGGTCGAGCGCTCAACCTGTGCGTCATCCTTAGGATCCAGGGAATCCTGGTACCAGGTCGACAGTGCCGAAACAGCCGAGGAAAGCACTGGCATTGGGTGTGCGTCGCGTGGGAAGCCACCGAAGAAGCCCTTGAGCTCTTCGTGCAGCAGGGTGTGGCGGCGCAGCGAGTTGTCGAAATCTGCCAACTGTTGTGCGGTTGGCAGTTCGCCGTAGATGAGCAGGTAGGTTACCTCGATGAAGCTGGACTTCTCGGCCAGCTGTTCGATGGGGTAACCGCGGTAACGCAGGATGCCTGCATCTCCGTCGATGTAGGTGATCGCAGATTTGGTGGCCGCGGTGTTCATGAAGCCAGGATCGTAGGTCACGTTCCCAGTGGTCTTCAATAGTGGGGCTACACTGAATCCGTCGTTGCCTTCAGCAGCCGGAATTACCGGAAGCTCAAGATTGGATTCTCCAAAATGTAGCTGTGCAGATGTAGTATCTGTCATTGCTTCTCCTAACCGGAAAGCGTGTAGTTCCGAAAGGTCAGTCGTCACCGTAGAACATACCGCGATTTGACCCTATCCCGCTAATCAAGCTGTCATCTTCACCGATTGGCGGAAGAATTCAGCCGTTCAACGGCGGCCGCAATCCGTTCATCGGAAGCGGTCAATGCCACGCGGACGTGGCGTTCTCCTGCAGTTCCATAAAAAGCACCGGGTCCAGCGACGATTCCCAACTCGGCGAGGGCGCCGATGGTTTCGAAGCTTGGACGATCCTGCGTGCACCACAAGTACAGGCCGGCCACCGAATCTTCGATTCTCAGGCCAAAGTTTTCTAGGGCCGGACGCAAGGCTTCGCGTCGCGCCCGGTACAGCTCACGTTGTGTGGCTACATGCTCATCATCATTGAGCGCCACCACCATGGCGTGCTGAATGGGACCAGGCACAATCATTCCGGTGTGCTTGCGGCTGTTGATCAACGTGGGCATGAGGTTAGGCGCACCGGCAACAAAAGCGGCACGGTAACCGGCAAGATTCGACTGCTTAGACAGCGAATACAGCGCTAGTAAGTTATCGAGGTTGCCGCCATTGACCTGCGGGTCCAAAATGCTCGGCACGCGGCCTTCAGATTCTTCCCAGCCCAGTTCCGCATAGCACTCATCCGAGGCTACTACAGCACCAATTTCGCGAGCCTTCTCAACGATTTTTTGCAGCTGTTCAGCGCTGGCGACCTTGCCGGTGGGGTTACCTGGGGAGTTAACCCAGATGAGCTTTACCCGCGAAAGCTCTTCCGCGGAAAGTTCATCAAGGTCATCGGTGGCGATGGGTTTCGCACCGACGAGCTGTGCACCAATGTCATAGGTTGGGTACGCAATTTTTGGGCGCACCACGATGTCTTGGGCGCCGATGCCGAGGAATAGTGGCAACCAGGCCACCATTTCTTTGGAGCCTACGGTTGGCATGACATCGTTGACGCTCAAGCCGGTGACCTGGCGACGGCGTGCGAACCAGTCCACGATGGCCTGACGAACTTCTACGGTTCCGTGTGTGGTGGGGTAACCATGGGAGTTGGCGCCGTCGGTCAACGCGTCCTGAATGAGCTGTGGGGTGTCGTCAACCGGCGTGCCGATCGACAAGTCCACGACTCCCCCTGGGTGCTTCGCTGCTTGCTCACGGTATGGAGCTAGCTGGTTCCAGGGGTAATCGGGGAGCTCAAGCATAAAAGTAAAACCTAGCCTTGGTTCTGAGGTGGCAAGGCACTGATGAACGGGTGATCAGTACCGGTATTACCAATCTTAGCGGCGCCACCCGGGGAACCAAGTTCATCGAAAAAGTCGACGTTTGCTTTGTAATAGTCAGCCCACTCGTCTGGCACATCGTCTTCGTAGTAGATGGCTTCAACGGGGCAGACTGGTTCGCAAGCGCCGCAGTCTACGCATTCATCCGGGTGAATGTACAGCGAGCGTTCGCCTTCATAAATACAATCTACCGGGCACTCTTCGACGCACGCCTTGTCTTTCACGTCGACGCACGGCTGAGCGATGATGTAAGTCACGAGGGCCGAGACCTTTCCTTGCACTTGGTGGTTTCAACACGAGCCAGTCGGATTCCTGGATGCTCTTTGAATCCCTGACCAACTCAAACTACAGTCTAGTCCTGATATCAATACATCGATGCGCCCGAGAGCCAGCTGTGACGTAACCGACCATTCACATTTCAGCCTCTGAGGGTTTAGATGAATTCTTCTTACGAAAAGATGACGCGGATTAATGCTTAGTTTTGGTGATGTGACTCCCGGTGAACGGATTGTTGTTCGCTACCGCCTGACTATGGAAGCTAAAACATCGGGCGAACGCTTTAGCGATGCGTTAGGTGAACTGCAAGAAGTCACCGACAATTCAATTACCGTCCAGACCCGCTCTGAATTGCTCACCATCCCCCGCTCTTCAATCACGCACGCGAAAAAGGTTCCACCGGCCCCGGAACGACGCAGGGCGCGGGCGCCCAGAAACTAGCGTTCTGCACGGTCAACACTTGGTAAAACCCGCCGTTCGACGACATGTGATTTGATTCTGCCAATCACTCACGGATTTTCCCGTATGCTGTTTTTATGCCTTCTGACAAACTTGTCCAATCGCGAGCACGTGCACTCAGCTCTCCGCTGAGGCTTCGTATCCTGCGTTTGTGCCTCCATGAGTCGCGAACCAATAAGGAAATCGCGGACATACTTGATCTGAATCCAGCCACGTCCCTGCACCACGTACGGACCTTGGTGAACAATGGGTATCTGGCCCCCGAAGAGGCCCGACGTGGAAACCGCGGCGCAAAAGAGGTCCCGTACCGAAGCACCAAACAATCATGGGGCACGCGTATCCCTGATGCTGCACCGATGCTAGTTGATACTTTCCTACAGGAAATCGATGGTCTGGATCCTCAAGAAATTCAGATTATTCGGGTGGGCCTCAAACTGAGCGACGAATCGCGTCAAGAGATGATGTCCCGCCTACGCGCGGTCATTGAAGATTACGCAATGCGTGAGCCCGAAGAAGGCGGTATCGCTACTTCCCTGTTCATGGCCCACCACTTAGACATCACCGGCGTTCAGAGCGACGAGGGTTAGAGCCCTGTCCAAAGATCAAATTTCATAGCGTTAAACACTGAAGGTGCCCTACCCGCAAAGCGGATGGGGCACCTTCACTGTTTAGTTCTGGCGGTGTTGTTTGCGAATGACTCGCAGGGCCAACAGCAGGCCAATGATTGCAGGAACGATCATTCCGTACATCCACAGGGCCGAAGCTAATGCAGGGCCGGGTAGATATTGGTAGTACTGCATACCCAAGATCAGCTGGTCGTTGCCGACATAGGAAATAAGTCCCACGCAGACATAGCAGCCAATGAGTGCCAAGGCGCCAGACCACAGTTTCCCTGAGGACACTGCCGCCCAGTACACCAGTAAGCCGAGAAGTAGCCAAGCTACCCCTACTCCCCACACCAGCGGAATGTCGTTACCGACGTAGGTGATGGAGGCATGGATTGCAGTACCGAAAAGTCCTGCTACCACGGCAGCAACAACCCCGCGCCAGAGCGCAGAGAGGTTGCTACCGTGGGATTTACGCTGACTATTAGGAGCGAGCGCGTGCACGGGTTGCCTTGGCACGGTCGTTGGCGTTCAGCAGCACCTTACGGATACGAATAGCCTCTGGGGTAACCTCAACGCACTCGTCTTCGCGAGCGAATTCCAGCGACTCTTCCAGGGTCAGAGTCTGTGGTGGGGTCAGGTTCTCGAAGCTATCCGAGGAAGCTGCACGCATGTTGGTGAGCTTCTTTTCCTTGGTGATGTTCACGTCCATGTCGTCGGCGCGGGAGTTCTCGCCAACGATCATGCCCTCGTAAACCTCTTCGGTTGGCTTCACGAAGAAGCTCATGCGTTCCTGCAGGTTGATCATCGCGAATGGAGTGACAACACCGGCACGGTCAGCAACGATCGAACCGTTGATACGGTATTCGATCGGACCTGCCCATGGCTCGTAACCTTCGGCCAGCGAGGCAGCGATACCAGCGCCACGGGTTTCGGTCATGAAGCGGGTACGGAAACCGATCAGGCCACGTGCAGGAACCATGAATTCCATACGAACCCAGCCGGTGCCGTGGTTAGCCATATCGGTCATGCGACCCTTACGCGAAGCCATCAGCTGGGTGATAGCACCCAGGTACTCTTCTGGCACGTCAATGGTCATGCGTTCCATTGGCTCGTGAACCTTGCCGTCGATGACCTTGGTGACAACCTGTGGCTTACCAACGGTCAGCTCGAAGCCTTCACGACGCATCTGCTCAACGAGGATGGCCAGAGCCAATTCGCCACGACCCTGTACTTCCCAAGCGTCTGGACGCTCGGTAGGCAGGATGTTCAGCGATACGTTACCGATCAGTTCCTTGTCCAGGCGATCCTTCACCTGGCGTGCGGTGACCTTGGCACCCTTGACCTTGCCAGCTAGTGGCGAGGTGTTGATACCGATGGTCATGGAGATCGCAGGTGGATCAACGGTGATCAGTGGCAGTGGCTTTGGGTTCTCCAGATCGGTGAGGGTTTCACCAATCATGATGTCTTCGATACCTGCAACTGCGACGATCTCGCCTGGACCAGCTTCTTCAGCTGGAACACGCTGCAGACCCTTGGTAGCAAGAAGCTCGGTGATCTTCACCTGCTTCATGGTGCCGTCCTGGCGGGCCCAGTTAACCTGCTGGCCCTTACGCAGGGTGCCGTTGATCATACGCAGCAGAGCCAGACGGCCAAGGAATGGCGATGCGTCAAGGTTGGTGACGTGTGCCTGCAGAACTTCACCTTCGGTGTAGGTCGGAGCAGGAACGTGCTTGATGATGGTCTCGAACAGTGGTTCCAGATCTTCATTGTCTGGCAGGGTACCATCTGCTGGCTGGTTCATCGAAGCGTAACCGGCCTTGCCCGAAGCGAAGACAACAGGAACGTTCAAGATGGCGTCAAGATCCAGATCTGGTGCTTCATCAGCTAGGTCAGAAGCCAAGCCCAGCAGCAGATCCATGGAGTCGGAGATAACGCCGTCGATGCGGGAGTCCGGACGGTCGGTCTTGTTAACCACGATGATTACTGGCAGGTTGGCGCCCAGTGCCTTACGCAGCACGAAACGGGTCTGAGGCAGTGGGCCTTCAGATGCGTCAACCAGCAGAACCACACCGTCAACCATGGAAAGGCCGCGCTCGACCTCGCCACCGAAGTCAGCGTGACCCGGGGTGTCGATAACGTTGATGGTCATGTTCTTACCTTCAGCAGCTGGGCCGCTGTAGAACACGGTGGTGTTCTTAGCAAGGATGGTGATGCCCTTCTCGCGTTCCAGCTCGCCGGAGTCCATGACGCGATCTTCGGTTTCACCGTGGCTAGCGAATGCACCAGTCTGCTGGAGCATTGCGTTGACCAAGGTGGTCTTGCCGTGGTCAACGTGCGCAACGATGGCTACGTTGCGAAGTTCATCGCGACTAATGGTGTTAGCTGACATGCGTGAAGGCTCACTTCCGCTCGAGGTTTTTGGGTCTAAGAAGTCGGGGCCACAGTCGACCCAACAATCCAGTTTACGCTGTTCTTGCAAATACTCCGGTGATCTGTGTCAGAACATACAAGAATTTCAAGTAAAGTCGCGGAAAATCAGTGGTTGGATTGGGTGGAAATCCAATAGCGAAGGGTCTTGGAACCGTCGGCCGCCTCCAGAGACGGAAGTTGCGGATCTAGCACTCCCCCACACCGAAGAATGGTGGCAATGGACCCTGCGTTCATACTGTCACAGGTGAGCAGTGCACTGTCCACTCCCGCGTGTCCGACTTCGGCTAGGCCAAACTGGCACAGTGCCACCGCCATTCCACGGCGACGATGTTCAGGCAGGACTCCATAACCAATGTGCCCACCATTTTGCAGCAGGAAGTCGTTCAGTTCGTAGCGCACCGATACTCGACCCACAAGTTCACCATCGTCAAAGGCACCAAAGAGTGCCGAGCGCACCCATCCATCAGGAATATGCTCCCCTCGGCGCCCCGCGTTCATACGGTAGATGTAGTCTTCCCACGGTTCTGCCATCGACCACGTTGGCAAAAATTCGAAGTCATCAGCGAGCATACTCTGATGTGCGTCGATGGCCTGTTGTTCGTCTTGACTAGCTAGTTCACGAAACTCTAGGGATGGGTTGAGGCTCATGAAACTATTCTTGCATCACATGGCACTCGCAGGATCATCCCCATCTAATAGTCGATGTGTTGGCCCTGGACTTCGGCAAACCACCGTATCGTCCCGCCGTCGAGGCTGAATACTTTTCCGGCATGTCCTTGTTGCTCAGTCAAATATTGAGCTGCTTGTCGTGAACGTGCACCACTCTTGCAGACCATCACCATGGTTCCAGTCGTGGCAGGTATATTTTCGTGCCGGCCAGCTAACAATTCATTTAGTGGCACGTGAACGCTGTGGGGAATCGAGGCAATTTCCCTCTCCCATTGTTCCCGGACATCAACTACGAGTACGTCATGGTCCTGTTCCAGAGCCTTCAATTCTGCAACGCTCAGGGTTGAAAAACTTTCATCGATCGCGCAAGCAACTAACTGGTATTGCCCCAATTCAGTCACTTTTTCTCGTTGCGGGTCGGCACTAAATTCCAAGGACCGCACACTGGCATTCAACGCGTCGTACAACCAGAGTTTTCCGCTGAGCGTACTCCCGGCTCCAGTGATCAGCTTCAATGCTTCGGTAGCCATCATCGATCCGACCACGCCGCACAAGGCTCCGAAGACGCCTCCTTCGGCACAGCTTGGTACCGAATCGGCGTCCGGGATATCGGGGAAAATATCGCGCAACATCGGACCGGTGCGGGGGTCAAAGACTGAGACCTGGCCCGAGAATTGAAAGAGCGTGCCCCACACCAGTGGAGTGCCGGTAATTTCGGCGGCATCTGATGCCAGATACCTTGTGGCGAAGTTGTCACTACCATCAATAACCAGGTCATAAGATGCGAAAAGTTCTAGTGCGTTGTCTTCGCTCAACCGTTGGTTCAACTTCGTAACGTTGACCGTGGTGTTGTGTTCTTGGGCCAGTCTTTGAACCGAGTCCACTTTGGGCAAACCAACATCAGATTCGCGGTGCATGATCTGACGTTGCAGATTGGATAGTTCGACTGTGTCATCATCCAGAACCGCCAGCTCACCAACACCAGCAGCAATAAGGTAGCTGGCAATCGGGCTGCCGAGCCCACCGGCACCAATGATCAGGACTTTCGCGTTGATGATGCGCCGTTGTCCTATTTCACCCACCCCAGGCAGGGTCAGGTGACGTGAATAGCGGGCCAGTTGACTTGGAAGAATTCCCGTCGCAGGTTCACACAGCGGCAGGCGTGACATCAGAATTCACCGACCAAGGTTTGCATCATGCCCTCGGCCGGCGAGGAAGCGAGAGCCGTGTCCCTGCGTGGAATTCGACCAGCTAGTCGAGCAGCACGACCTGCACGAACCGCATCGCGCATGGCTGCTGCCATCAGCGGTGCGTTGTGTGCGCGAGTGACCGCACTGGCCAGCAATACCGCGTCACAGCCTAATTCCATGGCCAGCGCAGCGTCCGAGGCTGTGCCGACACCTGCATCCAAGATCACTGGGACCTGGGCACGGGCGACGATGGTGGAAATATTATGTGGATTCAAAATGCCTAGTCCTGAGCCAATCGGGGCGCCGGCAGGCATGATCGCAGCGACTCCGGCGTCTTGTAACCGTTGAGCCAGGGCTGGGTCATCGTTCGTGTAGGCGAAGACATTGAACCCGTCGGCTACCAGTTGTTCCGTGGCTGAATACAGTTCCAATGGATCTGGCAGGAGCGTGTGTTCATCGGCAATGACTTCAAGTTTGATCCAGTCAGTCTCCAACGCTTCACGCGCCAGCTGAGCAGTCAGTACGGCATCTCGAGCGGTGAAGCATCCTGCGGTGTTCGGCAAAGCAATAACGTTATTGCGTTGCAGAAGTTCGTAAACATTGCCTGCACCGGCTGCAGAAAAGTGTCGGATGGCCACGGTAGTTAGTTCTGTACCTGAAATGGTGAGCGCGCGCTCCAGGGTGCTTAACGAGGTGGCCCCACCGGTGCCCAGAATCAGTCGTGACGATAAGGTTCGCCCTGCGACAACGAAGGGATCGGTGTTCACGTCGAGTTCAGTGACTTCGTTATTTTCCATCCTTAGCCTCCTTGAGCTGCGGTAACAAGTTCTACGCTGTGCCCGTTTTCAAGCACTGTGGCGTTCCAGGCGCTACGTGGAATGACTCCACCATTCACGGCGGCAGCTACCCCGAGTTTGCTCCCATCGACAGCCTTGGACTCTGCATCGAGTTCCTTGCCGATTTGGGTGCTAACAAATTCTCGGAGGCTAGTTCCTGTCTGTACTTGAACTTGTTGTGAGTTGAAGGTGATGTTGATCGATGTCATTGGTGTTGCTCCATAGGCAGAGGTGAAGAAAGGGTTGAAAAACGTTGCGGATCAACGTCATTCAACATGGGGTTGGTTGTGATGTTTTCGGTGAGATCAGCGGTGAGGGCAGAACCCAAGGGGCTGAGTAAGACGCCGTGGCGCGAGTACCCAGTTGAAAGCACCACGTTTGGGTTTATTCGACCGATCAGTGGGCGGTCATCTGCCGTGGCTGGACGTGCTCTGGCAATGACTTCATTCAGCGAGCAGTCACTAATACCAGGCACGAGCCTTCGGGCATTGTCGAGCAAGTTGTACATTGCGCCGACATTGACTTCTGGGTTGTGGTCTTCTCGCACACTGGCACCAAGCACCAAGCTCCGGTCCTTACGTGGGACGAGGTACACGTGTTGGCGATGAACGATGCCACGAACGATGCGGTTTAGTAGTGCGGGGCCGGCTGGCGCTTGGATTCTCAGAATATCTCCGTACACAGGACGTAGCGGAAGCTTCTCCACTCCCCCGACAGCCCCCAAGGCTGTCGCGATAATAGTTTGATCGGCAGCGTGTATTTGTCCAGAACTCGTGCGCACGGCGCTAGTGTTTGGGTGGTCGGTGAGTACTTCTTCGACACGTTCGTAGACGAGATTTTCTTGGAAGTATTCAAGCAGGATACGCACTACAGAGCGTGGATCGATTTGGTGATCATCCGGGCAGAGCACAGCTCCGGCAATATTGCTGGCTAGCGCCGGCTCTAATGATCTGGCTTGGCTCGGGAGCAATTTTTCGGTAGCTAGACCTAGCGAATTCTGCAGTTCAATCAGTTCGTGGAGCGCTTCGCGATCAGCAGCTTCTGCAGCAACAACAAGAGTTGAAGATCGCAAGTAATCCGGTCGGTGACCAGTGGTTGACGCAATGCGTTCAACGAATTGCGGGTACAACGAATTCGATGTCGCTAGTAGCTGATGTAGTGGCCCTTGGCCCCAGACTGTCTCTGCAGCCGGTGCCAGCATTCCTGCTGCCGCGTGACTGGCACCTTGGCCTGGAGCTGGGTCAATGATGGTGAGCGTATGTCCACGCGAGCTGAGCTCAAACGCGATAGCTAGACCGATGATTCCGGCACCAACAATATTCACATGCACTGGGGCACGCTTCCTTCCTACGGCGGCATGACCCGCATCAGGTGTAGCGGTCGGCTCAGTGCCCTCTCAGCCTGGTCGGTTCAGGCTCCCGCGGAGTAATTGCGATTATAAGCATGATGCATCACATAAAAGCCAACTGCAGTTGACTTAGTCTCGTCATCTTCTGTGATGTACTTGCTGGCATGGAGCATCAGAGCTTTCCCGCATACTTGCCTACAGGTTCTCAACTTTTCCGCGAAGTTGTAGGTCTTGAACAGCAGCTGCTGGACATTTCGGTACGCAGCAACGAGAAGCTTCTCCTTGCTCTCTTACATGAAAATTTTCGGGAGATTGGTGCCAGCGGCAATACTTACACCAGAGACCAAGTCATTGAATTGCTCGCCCGTGAGGAATCCGCTACTGAGAAGTTGCACGTTATTGATCCAGCAGTGATCCAATTAGCAACGGACCTAGTCCAAGTGCGTTGGAGAACTGGCGGGCCGCGTCCTGCCTTGCGCAGTTCATTGTGGATACGCAATCAAGATCGATGGAGAATGCTTTTCCATCAAGGCACGCTGACAATCCCCAATCAGGCTAAGCCGAAGCAACGCGAGACGACGACTGCTCACGATCTTGTTCAAGAATGTACAGTCAGAAAATTGCGAATCTCAGATGCGCAAGAAGTATATGAGGCGTTCATTTCTCATCCAGATATGAGACGTCAAGGCGATGCAGATACCCCCGAAAAGGCACAATCTTATGTGGCTACTCTGGTCAACAATGAAAAGACCCAGTACCCACTGGCCATCACCATCAATGACAGATTAGTGGGATTAGTCTGTGCAACCTTAGACTCGTCAAACTCCAATGCCTGGCTCTGGTACTGGATGCACCATGAGTACCGAGGTCGTTCCCTTACCACCAGAGCCATGGCCACCATGGTCAACTATCTCTTTGAAGTGCGTGACTATTACCGATTGGAACTGGGTCTACGTGCAAATAACCCTGGTTCACGGCATGTGGCCGAAAACAATGGTTTTCTACGCGAGGGAATTGAACGTGGCAAGTTCCTAGTGGACGGCACGAGAGTCGATGTTTACGCCTACGCCCGCCTAAGAACCGATCCACAGAGCCAAACAATCCCTTTGCCCTTACGGCGAGAAGAATTCTGAGCCCAAATGGAGAAACGTCGCGGAATCCTGAAAGGATTCCGCGACGTTTCCTATGTCCCTAAGGTTCTGTTCGAAATGGTTAGATACCTGATGACGTCGGCGGAGCTGGAGGTGCCGAATCCGGACCGTCCGAGCCCAGCTTGTCGGTATCGATCTTGTTCAGTGCGCGTGCTGCTGCGTCGCGACCACCAAGACCGAAGGCAAGTGCAGCAGCCAGGGCCGCACCAATAACGATTGCACCGAAGGCCATATTGATAATGGAGTCGGCGATTCCCATGTACTTCAAGCCCATTGCCACGAATAGCGCAATGGCCGTGTAGCGGATGATCTTCGAAGCAGTGGTGTCACCCATGAACTTGCCGATCACATTGGCAACGACGAAGCCAGCAGCGATGATTGCTGCACCAAAGAGGATCTTGCCACCCAGCGCCAAAATCTCATTGAGGATATTGGTGATTGCAGGGAAGTTCAGCATCTGAGCTGCCATCACACCAAAGAACAGGACGATCGCAATCTTCACGATGCCGGCAATGATGCCTGATGCGCTCTTACCTTCTGGAACAACGCCCCAGCTAGCAACAACACGATCAGTTCCAACTCCGTGCAAGGTGGATTCTAGTAGCTGTCCAACAAACTTGGCGATAAGGAAACCAACTGCCAACAAGACCAGAGCCATGATGACCTGTGGGATGGCCGTGAAGACCAACTGCAGCATCTGCTCGGCAGGCTGTGAAATGGCAGCGATGCCCAAGACCTGTAGCGCAGAAATTGCGACCACAAGCAGGATCAGAGCAAAAACAATGTTTGCGATGATGTCTACGATCTTCGCCTGGGTTTCGCGAGACTGCACTTCATCTACTGGTTCGTCCCCTGGTGTCAGCTTGCGCACCAGAGCGCTAAAGTCGACAGTGCTCAAACCCGTAGTCAGCAACTGACGAACAATGTTGGCGATGACGTAGCCAATGAAGAAGATAAAGCCTGCGCCGATGAGGTTCGGAATGAACGACATGACGCCGCCGAGTAGACCCTGAACCGGCGAAAGAACTTCTGAAAGCGCAAAAACTTGAAGGATAGCAACGAGGCCAAAGAGCCAAACTATCAGCCCGGCAACCTTGCCCAGAGACTCACCAATTTGAGCTCCGTCATTTCCCTGTTTCTGCAGGAACTTCACTCTGGTCACTAGTTTGGCTGCAGCCCAACGAACGATGCGCGCTACAAGCCACGTAATGATGAGAATGACTAGCGCAATAGCCACTTTTTGTAGCATTGACGCCCAGTCGATGTTGCCTAACACGTTCTCAGTTTGCATGTCTGCTCCTTCAACGTAGGGACAACTCGACCCTACGATGAAGGAACGGCACTGACTAGGGCAAAGAGTTGGTTTGCCGGGCTGATTCATTGGAGATAAACAGCTCCAACTACGAAAACCGTTGCTCTGAGTTAGCTATTCAACGAAAACCAAAGAAAGCGCGCATAAACACTACTGAATCGCAAAATATCTTGAAAGTTCGCAAGCCGTCAATTCCGTTAATTCCCTTGGAATGACTTGTAGTTTCCACATTTCAACGCTACTCAAAGTGCTCAAGACGAAGTTGTAACTCTTTATTCAACTACTTCACTGACAACCGATGCGCCAAGCTCAACCGTGCGTGAAACCGTGCAGTATTTATCGTGTGAAAGCTTCACAATCCGCTCGACCATACTGGCGGCCTTGCGTCCTTCTTCAGTATCAGGGAACTTCAAATCAAACCCGAGGTGAATGTCATCCATGCGGCTGGCGCCATCCTCCGAAAGTTTGTATCCGCTTGCGCGTACATCAAATTTCTCAGGTTCGCTGCGACGTGTGGTCGCGACATCAACATCAATAGAAGAGCAACCTGCAATGGCAGCAAGCAATAGCTCCACTGGCGTCAACAATCCCTCGCCCTGACCAAATTCGATGCTGGCCCCAGTTGCGAGACTAGTGGCTGTGTACTTACGTGATTCAGTGCGCTGAACACTAACTTCGCGAATTTCTCGGCTATTTTCACTCATGAAACTATCGTGCCACGTTACGCGCCGATGAGTAGCGATGGCGCATTACAAGCCGTCGAGAAGAATCTTCAAGAGTGTTTGGATCCTTGAAGAATCCGCAAGTTTGGAAAAATTCAATGGCAAGTAAACTTTGAGCATCCAACTGAACACTAATCTCCGGGTTGCGCTCCGTGATGTGGTTGAGCAGCTCTCTGCCAACGCCCCGATGACGAGCCTCATGTCGCACCCAAAGGATTCTGATTTCCGAATTGTCCCAAGCGGTAAACCCCAAGATCCGCTTGTCTTGCTCAGCAATTCGCACTTGCAAAGATTGTGAGTACACTGCTTCCAGAGCTGTGGCCACAGCGTCCAAGTCAGCGGCAGACAAGAAGTCCAATCCACCCTCAACTGAGCTTCGCCAAACATCTAATAGGTCTGGAACTTCTTCAATGCTGGTCCACTCACGAAGAACAACTCGATCTTCCATATGCTGTTTCCTGCTTTCCAACAACCATCGTCTGCCTTCGATGGATTACTAACCTGAAGATAGAGTTTACCCAACAACGATTTTCAGGATTCCACGGGAAATCCAAATGTGGAGAGCGCTGTGCCAGCTAGCTAGTTTCGCTCCCGCAAACGGCTAACTCTTTGGCCCAAGCACGGAGTTCACGCTCGACGATTTCTTGCTGTTCAATGTGTACGTTGTGACCAGCGTCGTCAATAACCTTGAGATTTAGGTTTGGATAGCGTGATTGAAGCTGCTCTGGATCCTTGAAGCCGGTGACATGATCATTTCGACCACAAACCACTGTTACTGGAAACATCAATTGTTCTTTTCGATGCACCGGCAACGGTTCCAGAAAATAGCGCTTGGATAATTTAGCCATCGCCCTCAGATTTGCAGATAAGAGACCGGGCAAAACCCACCGGGAAAATTCTTCCCAGGCCCACCGCGATTGAATCACGGAAACATCAGTGAAAAGTTCGCGCTCTCGCTTACTCAACGAATTCAACAATTCTTGATCTCTGACTGATACTGATTGTCTAGGTAATGTCCGTTGCTCACCTACGGCGTACACTACCGGAGCAATAAGGAACATCCCTCGGACTGCCGGGGCGAATCTGTCAGCCATTTCTTGGCACAACAGCCCTCCCATCGAATTGCCCAATAACGCGAATGGTCGCTCACCGACGATGGAGGGGATTTCGTTCTCCAGCCAATCAGCTATCTCGGGCAGCCCGCCAGCGTTCGAAAGCGGTTCTCGATCCCCGAACCCAGGTAAGTCGATGTAATGCCTTTCAAAGACGTCCTTTTCGCCAAGCGCTGTGTCTAACGGCAGCAGAATTCGGTGATCAACGCCGTTGCCGTGAATCATCAAGAGTGGCAAGCCGCTTCCACGGGTCAGGTTCATTTGTGGTGCTCAATTCCGTCTTCAAAAATAGTGGGAGCAAGGATTCTATTTCGCTCCGTGCATACGCTCATCGGCTGGTCAAACTTGAAAATGTGAATAAGCACAGCAGATTTCGACCACGACTCTGCTGCATTTTGGGTCCTAGATATCTCCTGCGAGTGCAGGCAAGATGCAAAATTCATTGCCTGAGGGATCCAAAAACACGCGCCAAGGAACTGTGCCCCATTCATGTTTTAGTTCGATTCCGCCGTGTTCTTGTATGAGATTCAGTATCTGATTGATGTCATCTCCGGCTTCCAGCCGAAGATCAAGATGGACTGATGATTTCGCTGCCGATTTGGGAGTTGTTTCGTGAACCAGCATGATCGCTGGGCCAATACCACTAGGATGCGTAATAACTGTTGGCACGGAATTCGATCTGTGAAAACCAGTTAGTATGGCCCAAAATTTCGCGTCGCGTTCCGGTTCCGCGCTGTGTACTTCCACAGCAGCCAGCCATGTTGTTCTTGGCGTTTGGGCTGGGTCACTGGATGTGAAGTATCCTCTGCCGGCAATGTCCACAAGCTCTTCTCGGGCCAGCTTCACACCTTCGACTTCTAGTGCGACACTTTTGTCAGCCGCATCCAGTACTGGAAAGACGCGTTGCGCATGCGGTTCGGGATTACCGACCAACGGAAAACAAAGATCTAAATACCGCTCCGGGGAGAACCGCAGTCTGGTTTCAAATCCGCCTTCGTTGTCAGTGAGGGTTTCAGAACTTAATAACTTTTCCCAATATTTGCCGTGCTCGTGTGGCATTTTGGCATCAAAGACCAGATTCTCCCAGAACATCTATCCTCGTTCTCGTTGTTCATCGTCAGCACTCGCTCTTCAAGTGAAGTAAGAACCCACCACAACCCCTAATGACGTGGTGGGTTCTTCGTGTGTGAAAAGTTTTTGCAGCTACTTCTGCTGCCAAGCAGCCAACTGTTGAGTGGAGACTTCGGCCAACCATTTTTGCCACAGCGGACCAAAACTAACCCGCCGCACTCCAAGTTCACGCAAGGCCGATAAGTCCCCTGCCGGGTGAGCCGTGACCGGGTGGGCCGTGACATTCACCGGAACCGTGACTGCCTGGACGGCTTGCTGGACTTGGTCAGAGGTAGAGAGAGCCACAGGATAGACACTGCGTGCTCCAGCTTCTTCAAGCAACTTGATTCGAGCGATAGTCTCGGCCAACGGATCTGCAAAATGATCCGTCAGTTTCATGGTGTCGGTACGTCCGTTGATCACAAAGTCCACTCCGGCTGCATCAGCCGCTTCGCGCACTCCATGGATGTAGTCTGCGTGTTCCTGACGATCTCGTACTCGCCGGCCTTCCTTGTGCACCACATCTTCAATATTGACGCCAACTGCCCCGGCAGCGAAGACTCGTTCAAACAACTCCTGAGGGCTAAGGCCGTACCCGGATTCAACATCCGCACTTACTGGGACCTCTACGGCAGAGGTGATGCGCTGTACGACGGCAAGGTAGTCAGAGAATTCCATGTTTTCCCCGTCCGCACTTCCAATGGAGTCGGCCACAGGGTGGCTTCCGATTGTCAGACTCGCGAATCCAGCGTCAGCTGCCAATGATGCGCTGAAGGTATCCCAGACTGTGGGCATCACCAAAAGATCACCGGATTCGTGCTGCTTCGCCAGTAATTGGGCGCGTGCTTGATATAGCGACAAAGTTGCCTCCTGAAGTAAGTGGTTCTAGCCCAGTCTACGAAGTCCGGTCCGCCTGCCAATAGACCCCTCAATGATTTTCAGCGTACATCCGGGGACTTCTATTCAGACAGCGCCTTGACCATGATCAAGCAGGGTGTCCCTTCTCCCCATAATTCGGTCTCTTCCATGGCTAGGAATCCCACTTTTTCGTAAAATTTCCTCGTTTTTTCATAGCCGGTATCAGGATGCGAGGGACCGAGTGTTTTCACCTGCATAAGTTTCACGCCCTCGGCGAGCGCCGCACGTTCGATTGCTGAGATGAGTTCGCTGCCGACTCCTTTTCCATGCTGACTCCGTTCTACGACAAGCAGGTGAATCTCAACGGCCCACGGATAATGACGGTCAATCAAGCCCACCCCGAGAACATGATTTCCGCTGTCTCTTACAGCCCAAGTTTCCATGCTCCGAGCTGACTGTATGTACTCCTCGTTAGATTCGGGCTGTGCAAACCACTCCGGCACGCTAGCTATGAGCCTGGCAACTTCGTCTGGCAGGGACGCTTCTCGATGGGCCATGAATTCTTTGGCAGTCATCTAGAGAGTCTCCATATTCTGGTGGTCGAATGAAGCGTCTTGATTTTCGTTCGTGCCCAGAGGGTTCAAGACGTAGACCAGAGATTCGTCTCTTCCTCTGATCGGTTCCCCAGCCAGTGCTCTGCGTTCAGCAAACACAAATCCAGATTTTTCCAATACGCGAATGGATGCAGTATTTCTGGGATCACAGGTTGCTTCTACCGTGTTGAGTCCGAGCCTTTCTTTGCCCACTGTAATCAGCAACTGGGCCACCTCGGTGGCAAGACCTTGTCCCCAATACTCGGGGTTCAGGGTATACCCCAACTCCCCGACGCCGTGGATCTCATCGGTGACCCAAATTGAGGTCGAGCCAATGACCTTTCCGGAGAACAGTACCGCTGCCATTACGCGCCCTACTCGCGCATCCATCGCATCGGTGAGAAACGCTTCGGTTTCAGCCAGACTATTTGGCCCCCACAACGAATAGCGACAAACCTCAGGATTTGAGGTGTAGGTGTGAACTGCTTCAAGGTCGGTGAGTTGAAAACTGGTTAGATCGACTCTTGGACCGGTAGCGATGATTTGTCGTGACGCGCTCTGCTCCGAAGTCTTGGGGTTGATGGCACTTTCCCTTCGTTTCCATAGCCTTTGTGGAAGGGGCGCGTAAAGCTGTTTCGAAACTTAAGCACGGACCCTAACTGATTCCACAGCATACCCGTGAGGATATTTCGGAGCTATTAAGCGCATTTGAGTTTCTGAGATCTTTTTGGAATCGTGGCACCCGCATGCCCTGAACTTGGTATGTCCGCAACCGGAAGGAGAGCCACCGTGCTCGCACTGACCGATCAAGCAGCATCCATTGTGACCGCCATCGTCACTAACCAGTCCGAAGCCGAATCTGCAGGACTACGCATTCACCAGGCCGACAAGACCGAGGCATCCCAGGAAGCCGCTTTTGCTATTCAGATCGTTCCGCAGCCAGAAGAAACCGACACCGTCGTTTCTAGCGAGGGCAGCCCAGTCTACCTCGATGAGCTCGTGGCCGATGAACTAGATGACAAGATTTTGGATGCGGCCGTCGATGAACAGGGTGGCGTCAGCTTTCAAGTTCTCGTCCAGAACTAATTGTTCAGATTAGAACCCCACAGTCTTTGATTGGAAGCCGCCATGCTTATGGCGGCTTCCAATCGTTTAGGCCACGTCTAGACTCTGACATTGCCATGATTCGCGCATTGGGGTGATCCGGTAAAGAATGATTTCATGCCTTTTGCTGATCAACTCATTGGTAGCGACGTCGCCGAACAGCTAGTTCGAGAACTACACGACGTGGCCCCAGATAATTCTCTGTCTGCTCTCAAAGCTGCGGCGGACAACCTTGAGCCACTGAGTTTACGGGAGCGTTCTGATTCCCTGCGTGATGGACTCTTAGCCGACTTCCCTGAGAACTATGATCAGTTAGCCACGGCCATCAAGGCAGCCGAAGCTTCGCCGTCCTTCACCGGCTGGATGATGTGGCCGGTCACCTCAGCGTTGGCCACACGGGCAGTCAGTGAGAATACGCAGGATGCGTTCAACGATGCCATGGCGATGATGGGTACGTTGACCCCGCGACTGACCTCCGAATTTGCAATACGAGTCCTGCTAAATCATGACCTTGAGGCTGCGTCGCGATTCGTTCAGGAATGGACTCACTCCGACGACGAGCACGTTAGACGCTTAGCCAGTGAAGGAACTCGTCCCTATCTCCCATGGGCTATTCGAGTCCCGAAAATTATCAAAAACCCGGCGTGGACCATTCCCATTTTGGATGCGTTATACCGAGATTCAAGCGAATATGTTCGCCGTTCGGTTTCGAATCATCTCAATGATCTCAGCCGAAACGAGCCAGAACTTGTCCTGCAAACTGCGCGGCGTTGGTTGCAGGATCCTGCACCTTCAACCATGTCAGTGGTGAAGCATGGACTTCGGACGCTCATCAAACGAGGCAACCCACAGGCCCTGGCACTGCTAGGGTTCGGTACCCCGACCGTTGAGATCGACGGACCATACGTGAGCAATACCCAGGTTGAGTGGGGTGCAGAAGTCAGCTTCACCGCCTCGGTACGTAATACCGGTAGCGAAGCAATGCCCCTAGCCATTGACTACGTCCTGCACCATCAAAAGGCCAACGGGTCCAGAACTGCGAAGGTTTTTAAGCTCACCACCCGCACGCTGGAACCAGACGAGACGTTGAAAATCGAACGAGCACATTCGTTCAGAGCCATCACCACGCGACGCTACTACCCCGGCACTCACTCAGTAGCGCTACAAGTTAATGGTTTGCCTACCGAGGAAACCGACTTTGAACTATTAGCTGAATCAACCGGTTCCTAGGATCATCACCGAACCCTTTTCTTAGATAGCACCACCAATTCCCAGACAGAGAATTGTCCACTGGATCTCTTGTTTTTTGGCGTCTTGTGGGCGATGGTTCAACTAAGGATCAAAGGAGCGAACCATGAGAATGGACGCAGCACCTCGAAATGATTGGGCCACCATCCCCAACGCGATAACGTTGCTGCGCTTGTTTCTAGTCATCCCGATCTGCACTTACCTGGTCTCCGACACCCGCCCAACACTAACCGCTATTCTCCTGTTAGCTTTCGGCCTCAGTGACTGGGTGGACGGGTTCATTGCACGTAAATTTGGTCAGGTCTCGAAACTTGGAATCCTGTTGGATCCGGTTGCTGACCGACTTGGAATCGTGGCTATCGCAGTGGCTCTCGTTGTCGGAGGCATGATTCCTTGGTGGATCGGAGTGGTCATTTTCTTAACCGATCTGATCTTGCTTTGTACCTATTTCCTCTTGCGTTTAGCTGAGCCACCAGCTTCATCGCGGCTAGGTAAGTTTCGCACAGCCTTCATCATGTTGGGTCTGGCCTGTGTAGCCTTCGGGAGAATCGAACAGCTCTCCATGCTCTACCAACCAGGCATTTATATCCTTTACGCTGGAGCTCTTTTACACATCGTGGTGGGATTCAGTTACTTTCACTTCATGCGCGGTGAAGCTAGAGATTCAGCCTCAACGCGTGGGGACGTCGCTACCTGAAGAGCTTCCTGACTCTTGTACGGCTACTGGTAGTTTGAAATCCAAGTCTCAAAAGCAAGGAATCGCGCGTTTCTAAGGCTCAGAGATTGTTACTTGAACTAGCGCTCAATGTGTCCAACGTGCACGATGCGTGCGTGCGTCTATTCTCCAGCGTAGAGAATCAGCTCGCGACTTTTCGGTTTCCAAAGTCCAGCCCGCTGAGCGGTGAACTCCTTTTGTAGCGTAGATCCCAGATCGTCAAGCGCATGGATGTATTCGGGAACGATCTCTCTAGGAAGCCGTAAACCCATGGTTAGATGCGGCGTCCATCGAGGTCCCCGCCCATGAATATTCAATGCGCTGAGTTCCCGTGCAGCGATTTCCAGCTCATCAGTTGTTTCCAACAACCACGCAACAGTCTGTTTACGTTTGGTGCCGAATACTACGGTTCCGACTCGTTGAAAAGTTGCCGGTATCACCGGTGGCAGAAGCTGTGCAGCATGCGCAATAACATCGTCGGAAAGCTCTGGAGCAAAGGTAATGCTGATGTGTGGTTCTTGGTGCTGGATGGGAAATCCGCGCGAAGCCAACTCTGCAAAGATCTCGCGAATCGTTTGTTCTTCGCACGGCTTCAAATACAACAGAATGTTTTGCGGCGATCGGCTCATACCTCACCATCCTGCTACAGACTGACTGAGCACGTCATCAATCCGTTCACCTGTGTCCAAAGAATCATCTTGGGCAGCGCCAACAACTTGGCGATCAACACCCTCAAACGGGGTACTCATGTATTGACGTTAACAATCAATGGCTCTGTCACAGGACTATCAATCATCCGCCTTTGCTGTTGACGCGTGTGCCAGAGAAGGACAGGATGAGCTGTGAGAGTTACATTGCGCGAAAAAGCAGGCCCGACGTTTTCTTGGAAACTCAACCGACTACCGATGGGGCACTCCAGGCATGACAACAATTCATATCAATGGTGTTCAACTAGGCTTTGAAAGCTTCGGAGATCCGAAGCATCCGCTCATACTGTGCGTTGGCGGAACCACCATGCTTTCTTGGCCTGACGCACTGTGTGAAAAACTTGCGCTAGCCGGCTGCCATGTCGTGCGATATGACCTTCGAGATAGCGGTGAATCAACAACCGTTGACCCTATGAACCCCCCATACAACCTACGAGATCTCGCGTCCGATGCCATTGCGTTGGCACGAGCATTAGACGAACGTCCAGCACATCTAGCTGGAATAGGAGTGGGCGGCATGGTCGCCCAAGTTGCTACCTTGGATTCTCCTCAAAGTTTCTGCGCACTCACCTTGTTCGGTACGCGCCCCGTTGCACCCGGACCTGTCGATGAAGACTTACCGGATCATGATCAAGAAGTCATGGGAAAGTTATTCTCCTCCGCTATGCCTGACTGGACGGATCAAAATGCGGTGGCAGAGCATGCCGCGCAGGGGGGAGTGATTTTAGGCAACGATCCCGATGAAGCCAGAACACTCGCCTCCCGTATTTGGGAGCGCACCACCGAGAATTCCCCTCCAGCGCATATGGCTAATCAAATGGGAATCGTCTTTTCCAAGCTTGATTGTGCTCCTCGATGGCGCGAACAACTAAAAACACTCAACCTGCCGACTCTGGTCATCCACGGCGCCAAGGATCCGTTCTTCCCTGTCGGTAATGCCCACGCGTTAGCCCGTGAAATCCCCCACGCAAAGCTATTGGTGTTGGAACAAGCGTCAACTGCTATCCCAGCAACCAATATTCAAGAGGTTGCTACTGCCATGTTGCAGCTAGAAGGATCATAGTTTCTTCACCCTAGACAACACCTTGGGACTTAGGCATTGTTGGTCAAACATAGACTTTTGGATCTGAACACTCTGGAGGAACCTCATGGCCGAGGCTTACATCATCGATGCCCTACGCACGCCAGTGGGGCGCCGAGGAAAGTCCCTGGCACAACTTCACCCACTCGATCTGGCAGCAGCACCGCTAGCGCAGCTGGTTGAACGCAACAATATTGATTCGGCAGAATACGACGAGATCATCCTTGGCTGCATCGACCAACTCGGTCCGCAAGCAATGGACATAGCGCGCAACGCTTGGTTAGCAGCCGGACTATCCGAATATGTTCCGGGGACCACCGTTGAACGCCAATGTGGTTCGGGGCAACAGGCAATTTCCTATGCAGCCCAAGCAGTGCTCAGCGGCAGCAGTGATCTTGTGGTGGCTGGCGGTGTCCAATCAATGTCCAGCATTCCACTGTCTTACTCCAATGTTGCCGCCACCGAATTTGGTTTCCCCGATCCGTACCAAGGTTCCAAGCGCTGGGAGGCGCGCTACGGTGATCAGGAGATCTCGCAGTTCCGTGGTGCCGAGATGATGGCACAACGCTGGGGTTTCAACAGAGAGCAGTTAGAAGACTTCGCCGTCACCTCTCATGAGCGCGCACTACACGCCCGAGCCCAGGGCTTCTTTGACCGCGAAATCTTGGCACTGAATGAATTGCGCAGTGACGAGGGTCCACGAGCGGTGGACCGCGACAAAATGGCTTCCCTCACGCCAATCGTGGATTCCGGATTACACACAGCAGCCACTGCATCCCAAATGTCAGACGGAGCCGCAATGCTGCTGATCGCCTCCGAAGCTGCGGTGAAACGCTATGGTCTAAAACCACGAGCAAGAATTCATCACGTTTCAGCCCGAGGCGATGACCCGATCATGATGCTCTCTGCGCCTATCCGCGCCACCAAATATGCCCTTGAAAAGACCGGCATGACTTTGGATCAGATAGATCGCGTTGAGATCAATGAAGCATTTGCCGCCGTTGTCCTAGCCTGGCAGCGCGAAACCGGTGCAGATCTAGACAAGGTCAACGTCAACGGTGGGGCCATTGCGCTAGGCCATCCCATCGGCGCAACCGGGGCGCGATTGATGACTTCACTGCTGCATGAGCTGGAAAGAAGTGACACCCGTTGGGGCCTCCAGACAATGTGCGAAGGTGGCGGACAAGCGAACGTCACCATCATTGAACGGCTCTAGCTACACCTGAATGCGAAGGGACTGAGCAATGAACACAACTACGGATGAGTCAGCAGTCGACCTAGACGATACAAACACCATAGGTAACCTTCTACATCGCGGAGTTCTTCGCAATCCTTCGGCCACCGCACTTAGTTTTGAAGACCGCTCATGGACCTATCAGCAATTATTGGTGGCAGTTGATCAAGTTGCTGCCAAACTACAGGAGTTGGAACTTCCTGCAGGTTCTCGCGTTGCTGCCTTTGCCGCGAATAGTGATATCTATGCAATCCTCTTCCTTGCCTGTGCGAAAGCTGGACTGATTCATGTTCCAGTAAATTTTGCTCTCAAAGGCGAGGAGCTTCGCTACATACTCCAAGATTCTGGTGCCAGTTTGGTGATTACCGACGAGCCTCGACACCAGTTGGTACAGGACCTAATCGAGCGCCACGAGCTTCCCGAAGTCCACGATATTTGGCAGTTCTTCTCCACTGCTTCGTCTGTTCAAAGCGTATTCGATATCGCCATGGGCCAAGAGAATTATCAGCCATTTGCCGATATAGGGCTGGTCAGTGCCGATCTCGTTCAGTTGCTTTATACCTCGGGCACGACCTCGGCTCCCAAAGGGGCCATGATGACCCACGGTGCCCTAATCGCCCAATACGTTTCGGCCATTATTGCCCTAGACCTAGAGACCGAGGACCGTCCGCTCATTGCCATGCCGCTGTACCATTCGGCAGCCATGCATGTTTTCTTGCTTCCCTACCTCGCTTTAGGTGCCAGCATTCGCTTACTGGCCAAACCCGACATCGCCGAAATCATTCAACGAGTCGAGGACGAACGTATTGGATCATTGTTCTTGGCTCCCACCGTGTGGGTGCCATTGAGTAACCATCCTGATTTACCATCGCGTGACTTAAGCTCTCTGACGAAGGCTCAGTACGGTGCTTCAATCATGCCCGTTACCGTCCTCTCTCGACTGCGCGAACGCTACCCCAATATCGGCTTCTACAACTGCTTCGGCCAATCGGAATTGGGTCCACTTTGTTCGGTGCTGCGCCCCGAAGAGCACGATGCTCGGCCAGCCTCCTGCGGTCGCCCGGTCTTTTTCGTCGAAGCGCGCGTGATCAATTCTGCCGGCCAGATCGCCGAAGACGGAGAACCAGGAGAGATCCAATATCGTTCGCCGCAGGTGATGCGTGGCTACTGGAATAAGCCGGAGCAAACCAAAGAAGCTTTTGTCGACGGTTGGTTCCGTTCTGGTGATCAAGTAGTCAAAGACCCTGAGGGCTATATCCAAGTTGTGGACCGTATTAAAGACGTGATTAATACCGGCGGTATTCTCGTGGCACCACGAGAAGTCGAAGACTGCATCTACGAACTACCCGAAGTTGCTGAGGTGGCTGTTGTTGGTGTTGCCGATGAACGCTGGATTGAAGCGATCACAGCCATCATCGTGCTTAAAGATGGCGCGGTGCTATCCGCCCAAGGGATACAAGATCATGTGAAGCAAAAACTCGCCAACTACAAGGTTCCCAAGCGTGTGGACTTCGTTGCACAGCTACCGCGCAATCAGTCGGGAAAACTTCTTAAACGTCAGCTTCGAGCAGAACGAAGTAGTAGGGAGGAGTAAGAATCATGACTGATCCGTGGAAAACATACGATGTAGACGTAGCGCTAGACATCGATTACCTGTCAGCTTTTTCTGCGCTCACCGATGCGGATAGAGATCATTGGATGCGCGCGCGAAAGTTTTCTCACGAAGTCCTTCCCGTCATCAACGAACACTGGGACAAAGCGCATTACCCAGTTCAGTTCGTGCGCCGCATGGGCGAGCTGGACCTTCTGACCGACGGTCTAGATATCCCGGGACATGCACAGTTCTCCAAATTGGCTGCTGGATTAGTGGCAATGGAGATTTCTCGTGCTGATGGTTCTATGGCCGCTGCCGCCGGGGTTCAAGGTGGTTTAGTTCTTCGGAGCATCGGGCTCTTTGGCAGCCTTGAACAGCAAGAACAATACCTAGAACCAATCGCCAGCGGATCATTGCTGGGTGCCTTCGCACTGACCGAACCGCATCATGGCTCCGACTCGGTGAGCTTAGAAACCAGCGCACAACGCGATGGTGAGAATTGGATCCTAAACGGTAACAAGAAGTGGATCGGCAATGGAGCTGCTGGTGGTATCACCATAATCTGGGCTCGCGATCAGGACGATGGCGAAATCAAAGGGTTCATCGTTGACCAGAAAACGCCGGGCTATGAGGCCACCGCCGTACGTGGCAAAGGGGTCCTTCGAGCCATAGAACAGGCAGAGATCAGACTGAACAACGTCCGAGTGCCACACAGCGCACTGTTGTCGAACGCCAAGTCTTTCAAAGACGTCTCCAAAGCATTGGTAGAAACCCGGGTCAATGTCGGTTGGTCTGCTCTTGGCCACGCCCAATTCTTATTCGAAGCAGCCCTGACCTACGCGAAAACGCGAGAACAGTTCGGCAAACCACTAGGCGCGCATCAAATGGTGCAAGAGCGGCTTGCACAAATGCTGGCCGAATTGACCAATATGCAGCTGCAATGTGTTGCCGTAGCAGCCCAGCAAACGGCCGAAACCTTACTGCCTAGGCAAGCCTCGTTGTTGAAATATCACAACACTAGAGCAGCTCGACGGATAGCGGCCACCGCGCGCGACATGCTTGGCGGTAACGGAATCCTGCTAGAGAATCATGTGATCCGACATGTCGGTGACATCGAAGCCCTGCACACGTATGAAGGTACCGAGTCGATTCAAGCTCTCATCCTAGGTCGAGACCTCACCGGATTCAGTGCCTTCGGCTAGTGTCAGCCGATAAGAAACGGATAAGCAATCACCGTTGAGGTCTCAGGAGCAAAGGACAAACATGTCATATTTGGTCGATTTTAAGGACGTGTCCACCGTTGGTTTGGAGTCTTCGCCAGTTGCTGAGGCGTTGGCGGGTCTACGCGCCAACGAGGCCCGTTATCTGAAAAACAAATTCGATCATGATCTAGTCCTCGAAGACGCCGACAAAGCCGCCGAGGTCATTGACTGGGTTCATAAGATCTTGTTCGAGGAACGCGAATTACGCATCGAATCCCAGCCGCTGCAAGCTTGCGTTTTTGAAGCCGACGGCGCCAAACGCGCGTATGTCTTTTATGAATCCGGGCTTTCGATCAATGTGCTCTACGGGTTGGCCCCAGGTGAGAAAAGGGCAGTTGGTTTTAAACTCTCAGATGGCATGGAGGTGACCGAAGAACTTGCGGATAAGTTCAAATTCGCTCGACAAAAATCAAAGCTGGCCGGAACTATCCGTGGCTCCTACTTCGTAATCAAGAACGAATACTAATCACCCAGTTGGGCATATCCGTCAATGGTCGCTTCGCGGAGGAAATCCTCGGGCCATAACTGGCGCAATACGCTGGGGAAACTCATTTGCTCCGGCGCTGTGCCTTGTTCGTAACCGTGACGGATATGCTTGGCTAGCAATCCAAAAAGCTGTTGTTGCTCTGCTACGAATTCCCTGCTGATCGGTTTCCCATGTCCGGGAATTACCGTATGGGAGGGCTCGATACGGGTTAGCAATTCTTTGAGCACCTCGGGCCACCCCAGCGGATGGGCTCCGGAACCGAACATCGGCGGACCGGATTCTTCAACAATGTCACCGAGGAACCACACACTTGCATCAGGCACATAGATGGCCAAGTCAGTATCTGTATGTCCTGCCGACAATGGCACCAATTGGATCTCACGTCCGCCCAGATCCAGAGTGCATTCTTGGTCGATTAGGCGGCTGGGTGCTGTGAGAACAACCTCGCCCCACTCTTTATCGGGTTCAGTCTCGGGTTGTTCTTGTACCTTCTTCAGGTGCGGTGCTTCGTAGTTTTGGAAATGCTTCGGGATCAGGTGGTGCCCGTAGATAGCGATGCCCGCGTCATGAAAAACTTGGTTTCCGAAGGTGTGGTCATAGTGAGCATGAGTATTAATCACCGCAACAACCGGTAAATGGAAACGTTGAGTAACATCAGCCAAAATTTCTTGGCCTTCTTTGGGGTTGTTTCGGGTATCGACCACAGTCGCTCCCGTGGTCCCGAGGACCACTCCGATAGAAACGTCCAGTGGCTCGTATCGTCGTTGAAATACGCCAGGCCCCACTTCTAACCACTGGTCCTCAGGCAAAGTGACTCCTCGCTATTCGGTCTGTTCTCGTCCCTCAGGATATTATCCTCCGGTGCTTGATGTCTCTGGATTCAACGTTCGCACTCAGCTCCAAAGTCTCGCGTGGACCAAGGCCGATGACTAGGCTAGGTTTATGGCCACAGTAATTCTTGTGCGGCATGGCCGCACCACAGCGAATGCTTCAGGCATTCTGGCGGGACGCACCCCGGGGGTGAGCCTTGATGAAACTGGCGAAACTCAGGCAGCACGAGCGGGACAACGATTGGCGGCGATTGCGCTAGCTGGGATCGTTTCGAGCCCGCTAGAACGCTGCCAACAAACAGCACGGTTTATCGCCGAGCAACAACTCAAGTCGCCAGAGATCCTTTTCGCGGAGGACCTCAATGAGTGCGACTACGGAGCTTGGCAAGGTAGCAAACTCTCAGATCTCTCCGTACAAGCGTTATGGTCAAAAGTTCAGGCCAACCCTTCGGCGGTCACCTTTCCGGACGGTGAATCGATGGCGGGGATGCAAGCACGCGCAGTAGCTGAGATCCGTCGACTAGACGCTAGCTTCGAGGCAGAACATGGGGCCGAAGCAGTCTGGGTGGCTGTGAGCCATGGCGATATTATTAAGTCAGTATTGGCCGACGCACTGGGTATGCATTTAGACCTATTTCAGCGTATTAATGTTGGGCCGGCTTCGGTGTCGATTGTGCATTACGGTTCTGGGTCGCCGCGGGTACATTCCGTCAACACCGACGAAGGGGACCTGTCTTGGCTGGCCCCAGGACTCAAGACTGCCGACGCCCCTGTGGGTGGCGGAGCAGGAAACTAAGGAAGTAGCAATGGTCGCAACAGTTCACGAATTCAATTGGCCAGATCGGGTCGTTATCGGCACCATCGGTGAGCCAGGCTCAAGAACCTTCTATTTGCAGGCACGTACCGGAGCAACCATCGCAAGCATTGCTTTGGAGAAACAACAAGCCGCGGTGGTGGCCGAGATGATCGACGAAATCCTTGATCAAGTCGCTACGGTTGCCAATAATCCATTCAGCGTTCCCACTCACACGCCAGTTGAATTGGTGGACAATGATCCGCTAGAAGAGGTGGTCGAGTCATTCCGTGTCGGGTCAATGAATCTTGGTTGGGATGCCACGGTGGCGCAAGTCGTCCTAGAGGCCTATTCCCTAACCGATGAAGATTCAGATGAGAATCCCGACGCTGTAATGCAGGTGCGAATGCCAGTTGGTACTGCGCGTGCCTTTGCCATGCGCACTCACGAAGTAGTTGCTGCTGGTCGACCAGTCTGCTCAAGCTGTGGCTACCCCATTGATCCCGAAGGGCATGAATGTCAGGGACCTGAACTTTCATGACCGCTGTTGATCTGTTCACCGGGGATTTGGAACTTACCGGGCGAATCACTACAGCTTCGAACGCTACGTTCCTCGGCACCATCGGTGAGCAGAGCGTGGTCTATAAACCGGTGAAAGGCGAGAAACCTCTTTGGGATTTCCCCCACCACACGTTGGCTAATCGGGAAGTGGCTGCTTACCTAGTTTCTGAAGCCCTGGGTTGGAACATTGTTCCTCATACGTGGCTACGTGAGGGGCCCTTCGGCCCTGGCATGGTGCAGCTGTGGCAGGAAGTTGATCCTGAACAGCATCCAGTGGATCTAGTGATGTCCAGTGAAGTACCGTCCACTGGTTGGAAGAGTGTACTTAAAGGACAGGATGAGAACGGCCAAGACGTGAGCCTGGTGCACGAAGATGGACTTCAGCTAAGACGCATGGCAGTTTTTGATGTGCTCGTTAATAATGCGGACCGTAAAGGTGACCATGTTTTGGCCATGGCCAATGGGCACCGTTTTGGAGTGGACCATGGGCTGAGCTTCCACGAGGAGCATAAGTTACGCACTGTCCTCTGGGGCTGGATTGGCGAACCGCTCAACGACAAGGAGCGTGAGGGCATCAGTCATCTATCTGTTGCTTTGAGTCAGGATCTTGGCCAAGCTTTAACATCCTTTCTCAGCACTACAGAAATAGAAGCTTTGGGTCAACGCTGCTCGAATTTGCTTAGCGATTCAAGTTTCCCTCAGCACAGCGGAGATATGCCAGCGGTCCCCTGGCCATTGTTCTAATGAATCTCAGTTCCTCGATAAGTGACAATATGTAGCTTCTAGAGCCAAGCACAATTCTGAGGTCCTTTGAGCACCGCACTAACGTAAGGCGGGAGTAGCGGGCACAATGGAGCTATGAATGCACATGAGATTTTTGCTGATTTCATCCAACGCCCTATCGACGCCGTCGAATCCTTGCCGAACCTTAATGCTCAACAGTTGAATACTCATCCTGCAGGTCATCCAAATTCCGTGGCTTGGTTGCTCTGGCATACCGGCCGTGAGATCGACGTTCAGCTTTCCGATCTTTCCGGCAAACAGCAGGTGTGGGAAGAATTCCGTGAACGTTTTGGCTTAGGCGAGTTGGGCGACTCCGTTGGCTACGGCCACACAAGTGAGCAGGCAGAACAGATCAAAATCAATGATCAGAAACTGCTGGTGGATTACGTCAGTGCCTGTGCTCATGCCCTTGGAGAATACGTCGCGTCGCTGGCTGAAGTTGATCTTGATGAAGTCATCGACAGCAATTGGGAGCCTCCGGTCACCCGCGGAATTCGTCTGGTCTCCATCGTTGATGACGCAGCCCAGCATGTTGGACAGGCCGCCTACGCTGCCGGTGCGGTCGTTACCACCAGTTAGGTTGAATTTTCGATGTGGCTGAAATTATGAATCAGCCCGAACGTTCTTGGCCAATGTTTTGAACCGGATGCCGTCTTCTTGCACCACGGTGATCGTCACAGCGCCGGTCTTACTGGTGTTCACATCCGAAACTACACCCGATTTTCCCCGGTGATTTCCTGCTATGACCGTGCAACGCTGGCCATCGGCCACATCATTTGTCGGTTCGTTCATGGGCAACATCCTATTTCAGCTAGTCACCGATTTGCCGGCTACCGGTATTTAGCAAGGCTCAGAAGAACGTTGTCATTGGATTGATCCGTCATTCCTGTCGTCCGGAGTCCACAATTCCCCCAAGCAAGCTCAGTCTCCTGGACTTAAAGGTCGACACGCTGGCCATCGAACCACGACAGCCAGCTTTTCTAAAACACCATTCATGCGCTTCCCTAAGTCCGTGATGATGCCTTGTCCGATCACTCAGGCGAAGTGTATTCTGCGGATAAAACCATCACTCGAATCCTGCGGATTGCGAAGGGATACCGAATGCCGTTCCAAGCGTATCTGGACACCATTGAGAAAAAGACGAAGCTCACTCCACGTCAACTCATAGCAATCGCTCATGAGAAAGGGTTGGACGCTCCGGGGGTCAAAGCAGGAGAAATCCTAGCTTGGCTAAAAGAAGATTACGAGCTGGGACGCGGTCACGGTATGGCACTTGTGCACGTGATTCAAAAGGGACCAACTATCAGCAGCAAACACGTTGGAACCCAAGGCAGTCACAGCGATGAGTCAGAGACCCTGTGGTTGGATGGAATCGCCACAAAGCCAAACTAGCTCGTGCTGCTTGCCTCCGCGAGGGTAGCAAGTTGTTGAGTTACGAATGTCCAGCCTTCTCTCAATCCGAGATCATCGTGTGCTTTTCTGGCAGCAACACCGCCATGGCGAGCCACAATGCGGTATAGGGTTCCCTCAGAATGATCGCTGAGGGTAATTTCGCCCGTTACCGCCACCGGCATTGGATTGGCAGGACGTAGCGCTGAATCTACCGCGTTGGTAAAGACAAGACGATGCTCTGGTTCAACAACCAGAAAGGCTGCGTCCATATGTGGCACGAAAGTGATTCCGTCTTCACTCATCTGAGTAATGAACCCTCCCCCAGATCTGGCGTCAAAAGCTTCGACTCGACAAGTGTACGGCCGAGGAATCCACCACTGAGCAAAGTTCGCCGGGTCCGTCCACGCCTTCCAGACGATTGAGCGCGGAGCCCGAATGACTTGCTCAATGACCAGATCAAGATCTGAATTCATGGGGATTTTTCCTTCTCATACGTGTGCGTCGGAAATCGAGAATGCCTCTCGGCTAATACTAGCGACTTGTCTCACGGGCAATAAGGGAAAGAGAGCAATATTCTTGTTGCTGCGCTGGTGAATATCTTCCAGCTCATGCCAAATTGTCCTACCTTAGGCGCACACTGAAGACATGATTACGTCACAGGAACTCCCAGCTTCATTGACCGCGGCTGAAGTCATCGAATTAACAGATACCCTCCTTTCCAACGCGAATAGATTGCGTACTTCGGCGCTGGTCATGCTCGAAAAGGGTGCTGTACCTGTTGCTCGTTTGCTCGCGATACTTTGTGTAGACACATCTGGAGAAGCAATTGCCCTGCATGAGCGCAGAACCGAGATGGGTTACCGGCCCGAAGGTGAACCTTTTGTCAGTTCTGATCTGGTAGCGATTTGGCAAGCGCGGGACCGTACTTTCAAACTGGTACATGATTTCTTAGAAGCCGAAGAATATAGCTTCAACAGGTGGCCTCCCAATGAGGAAGAACGAGGACAGATTCGGACCACCTTGGCGAATTTGGGAATCCATATTCAGCGTACAGTCAACGAGGAAAACACGATTGGCGCGGATGAGGGGGCGCAAAATATCCGCAGAGTGCTGGAGTACACGGAGCAAATCGGTTGGCAGCTAAGACTCGGCGAGCACATCGAAGCGCGGCGCAGAGAACGAGTTGAAGAAGAGCTGGCTGCCTATCTTCGGCTAGGAAAGCAAGGCAAAAAATTCAACAACGTTGCCTACCTGTTCGATTTCCCTGAGAACCCGTTTGAAAAGATGGGTAAGAAGGGCCATGAAGCCCAGGACAGAAGCCTTACCAACCTACGAAACGCAATCGATAAAGAAAGCGGCACGGACTAACGAAAGCTCTAGTCGTTAGTCCGTGGCAAGTCACTCTTTAGTGCCAGATCTTTATCACTATTCGGGAGGATTGTCTAGAACTAGTCCGAGACATCCTTTGGACATAGACAGACTTTACGTTCCGATGGCTGGATCTCGCTGAATCTATCTCTCAATTTGTAGAGAAGGTTAGTTCAGGACCGCACGAATAATTCCCGGGCGGAGTTGATCAGCCACATTACTTCATCAGTTTTCAGGCCTGAAACACCAGGAACGTAAATATTCGAGTACTGGCGATTCCGCATTGGCCCGGATACAGGTGAAATACGGTCGCGCAACTCTGGAGGTAGCAGCTGGTTCACGTTGTGAAATCCCGAAGCAGTCAATGGCATGACGGCCCTCAGTATGTATCCAGAATCGTGTTCAGCAGGAACCATTCGACGTTCAGCCATCCCGAAATCCTGCCATGGGATCGGTCCTACCCCACGTAATGTCAATCGAGTGGCTTCGAGGATCACAGGCTGGGTTTCAACAACTTGGTGTTGTTTGTCCCGGCGACGCCAGTTACGCACGATTAACCCGAGCGCCACCAACATCGCAAGTCCACCAATGACCCCTAAAATCGATCCGGGGAACAGTCCCCCATTCATAGCGAAAAACAGTGGGAGCCCAATAACAAACCCGACGGCTAGAACAGCGATCAATCCAATTAGAACCGCACTCAACCACTTAGAAGCGTTGGACCATCCGGCCGTCTCACCTGGAAGTGATACGTGTCCTGTGGACTGCAAGGTAGCCCACGCTTGGTTGACGTCAATCTGCATTCTCTGACTCCGTCGGAATTGTCTTGTAACGATTTTCTCGCAAGGGTGCAATTAATAATCTATACGATGGTCCGAACAGCAGTTCAATTTCGAGCACGACAACGCGAGACAACCACCTTCGCAGTAGTAGTTCCGGGGCCAATCGCAACCCATAAGTTCCCGGATACTCTTGAACTAAATCCCATGAATCTAGTGGCGTTTTCTCTTGAAATATCGGGGATGGTACGTTGAGGATTCGCCTACACGGTGCCTTTGACATGCCGTCAAAACATTGGGTTCTTAGCGCGGCAACGTAATGACTGCGCAAGTACCACTCTGCCCATCGCTTCGAGACAGAAGTTCAAGCTTTCCACCTAGACGCGCCACAGTCTGGTTCGTAATTGCCAGACCCAATCCTGAGCCGGGAATGTGTTGTCCTGCTTCACGATGGAAGGCAGCAACCGCCTTGCTCGGCTCTTTAATTCCCGGCCCATGGTCCTGCACTTGAATGACGAGCGTGTCCTTAAGCCGTTGGGCACAGATTTCTATTGGCCCCGCATCCCGTGCATAGCGGATGGCATTGTGAACGAGATTCTGGATCACGATCCTCCCCGCTATTTCCGGGAGGGATTCCGATTCGCAACCGTCAAGATCCCAACTGACCTCCGCGTCTTCAGATTCAGGTAAAACCATAAGATTCTGGGCAACACTCTTGGCAATATCTCCAAGAGGCACAGCGGTATCCGGACGATTTTCTGGCTGCCCCATAATCAACAACTGTTCGCACAGTCCGCGCAAGCGTTCCAACCCTGAAGTCAGAGCGGAACCCCGTTCACTTCGTTCTTGTTCGTTTCGGGCTGCCACCAGATGCTCTGCTTGAAAGGACACCGCGGCTATGGGAGTACGTAGCTCGTGCGCTGCTTCTGCTGCAAAGCGTTGCTGTTCTTCTAATACCGTCGCTGCGCGTGAGTGATGCTCTTCTAGGGCCTGAATAAACCCAGCGATTTCCGCCGGCATCCGATGCTCGGGTAGCGGATCCAAAGACCCATCTTCACGGGCGGCGAGTTCCTTGCGGAGCTTGTCGACCGGACGAAGCGCCCAGCTGACCACCAGCCAGACAAGCACCATCATCAGTGGTGCGCTAATGAGAATTGGGGCCAGTGTGGAAATCAAAGTTTCGTTCACGGCATCCTGCCGAACCGCGGTTGCTTGGGCCACCGCCAGCTTCTGGCCATCGGCCAGAGTCCTCACATAGACCCGCTGTTCTCCGCGTGAGGTTTCTACGGTCTGCAGCCCCTCTGAAAGGTTGGCGTCGAGCCAATGCCCACCGTCAGCCGCACCGAGAATTTCTACAGTCAGGCTCGATTCGTCGGCGGCGTCCGACGGTTCACCCTGAGCAAACCCTGCCCCAGGCGAATCCATGATCTGAGATACTCGCGTCAATAGCCCATCTTGGGCTTCTTTAGCTTCAAGCTGTGCACGTTGGAACGCCCAAAGCGTCGCGATCCCAGTGACCACGAGGATGACCAGCATCAAGGCAGTGATCAAACGGGTCCGCAACGACAACGCATTTGACGAACTCATGATTCTTTGACCACCATCCAGCCCAGACCGCGGACATTCTTTATGGCTTTCGCCCCGAGCTTTACTCGCAACTTGCCAATGAGGAAGTCAATGGCATTCGATTCAATATCGACTTCATCGTCGTAGACCTGCGCCTCTAATTGGGCTCTGGAAAGCACCTGCCCGGCATGGAGCATCAGGGCCCGCAACAATGCCAGCTCACGTCGTGTGAGGGAATTTTCCTGACCGTCTATTCCGGTGGCTGTGGCGGAAGTTTCATCAAGGGTAAGACCGGCAGCTCTCAGTACCGCTCCGCGATGCACCGACCCGCGCCTTCCCACTGCCCGAATCCTGGCTTGGAGTTCTTCATAGGCGAACGGCTTCACCAAATAGTCGTCAGCCCCCAGATCGAGTCCTTTGACTCTATCGTCGATTTGACCCCGTGCTGTGGTCACGATGACCGAGGGCCCCTTATCCGCGCCTTGGCTTTCCCGCACTGCCCGTAATACTTCAAGTCCGCCGAGACCCGGAAGTCCAAGGTCAAGCAGGATGATGTCGAAGTCCCCGAATTGGCTGTAAAGCTTTGCTGAAGGTCCGTCCGTGAGCAGCTGCACTACATGACCATCTTCAGATAAACGTGAGGTCAAGACGCTGCCAATCATTGGATCGTCTTCGACGATGAGTATTCTTGGCAATTATTTTCCTTCCCTGCACAATTGGCGGCCGCAGTATCCGACGTACAGATACTACGGCCGCCAAGCCTGTCTGTGAATATCTCAAGCCGACAGTGACTTGATGACTTTCTGCAGATTTACTGATGCTTTCAGGCAGTCGGTCTGATTCGGTTGGCCTGCCCGCAATGCGGTGAGCTCACCGTCAATCGCTTTGTCCATGGTGCCCCAATTAGTCGGAGATTTTGGCTTCATGCCCGCTTCGGCGCTATCCCATGAGGTTTCCAAATCCTTGACGCGGGTTGTCGCTGCCGCCAGATCACCGCTTTTAACTTTGGCGGTCACGTCGTCCACGATCGTCGAAAACGGGGACAAATCACCTAGCGGTCCCTGCGTTGCATGTTGTCCACTGGCTGAGTCCGCCGTGGCGGATTGCTGAACCAATGGGGAGCCGGTCATGAGCGAAGCGGCAATAACCAGAGCAGCGCTGGCGCCAAAGGCCCACGCCAAGTCCCGACGTTGTCCCCCAGTGGCTTTTTGCCCCTTGATCAGTACTCCGTATTTGCGAACATTGCTCTGTTCCCGGGCGACCAGAATCACGATGATCACGAGGAAAAGAACACTGGTCATTGAGGCTCCCAGACCGAGACCACCATAATTGCGATCTTGGGTCAGTAAATCTCCAATGGACGCGCCCAGCGGTCGTGTCAACACGTAAGCAATCCAGAAGGCGGTCACCGAGGACATCCCCAATTTTGCTGCAACGCCACACGCCACGATCAACGTTCCGAAGATGATGGTTCCCCACATGAATCCAAGTCCCAGCGCCTCAGTAGCCAGGTCTCCTGCGGCAGTGCCCAACGCAAATGCTGTGAGGATTGCCGCCCAGTAGAACGCCTCGCGTTTGACTGTATCGATTGAGGTGATTTTCAAGGTTCGTTCTTGAAGGTACCAAACGATAAAAACGACCGCGAGCAAGATAGTGAAGATCGTTGTCGAAACGTACAGGCTCACACCAAGCGTGTCAGTAAAGAAGTCGGTGATCTGGGTGCCGACAATGCTGACCAGTACGACAGTGAGCCAATAGATCCATGGCGTGTAGCTTCGGGTGCGGAACTGAATGATCAGTGCAATGGCCAGCAGACCCAGCATCATCCCTGTGGTAGGAATGGGACCCAGCCCCACATTTACGGCAAGGAAGTCGGCGAAGGTTTCGCCTACAGTTGTCGAGAGGATCTTAATCGCCCAGAAAGTCGCGGTGACAATCGGAACTTTCATCATCATTTCGGTACTCTTGCGCCGGCGAGCGCCGGTGGCTTGTGCCATTGTCAGGGTTTCCGGGAATTCGTTGCTCATCTGCCCTCCAAACTGGTTGCTTTTGCTTTCCAGTTCAGTGTTCAACACAAGAATGAGCGGAAAATGAGCAAGAAACCGTGCAAGGCGGATCTACATCTTTGAACAACTCTCGTCCAGAACAAGGACGCACCGGCGTCTCTGCTCAGCCCGGCTACGTCTCGTTGGTGGGAGTCCAATCATTGGTCTTCGCCCCGACGCGCTCGTACTGAATCATTAATCATGACCGCAAGTTTCTAGCGGTTAATCATCCGATTCGTCGTCATCTTCCGTGTTTTCACTGAGTCGTTCTTTCAGGTCCGCAAGTTCTTGTTCGACGGTGGCGAGGACTTCTTCATCGTCGTCCCAAAGTTCGCGGAATTCCGAATCTTCTTCAAGCATTGCGGTCAGCAGCTCAATTCCGCGCTCTAAGAGCGAATCAAGTGTGCTTAGATCCCCTGGCCAAACGTAAACGCGTCCGAGGACGTTGAGCAAGTAGCACGCGGCTCGAATCTGATCGTATTCATCCTCATCTTCAAAGGCAGCGGTAATTCGCGCGTCAACATCAATGCCGTCAAAGAATTCGGCAAACCAGTCGGCTGCGTCATCGCTGTCCCAAGGGTTCGTTCCCCATGTACCCATATGCGGCGCCTTTTCTGTGATCGACCGAGCTTCGGCTTAGTGGTCTCATCTTGGTTGCAACTTCATAGTGCCCTATGGCCGCCGATATTTGGAACTTCAAGAAAGAAATGAATATATATATGACTCGCCAAAGTCCAAAAATCCTCGATCATGATCGCCTGTCTTTTCTGTTCCACGGTTCTCATCTCCGGGTGTCTATTGCAGTGATCGCGTTGAGGCTTATTCCAGATTTGAATCGGATTTTTCCGTTACTCCGTAGTGCCTCAAGTCAATATGCTCGCAAAAACCGGACCGCATGACTCACCTAAAATGCTCGCGAAATCTTTAAGAAACCCGTTCCTGAACCTGTGCCTGGGTTTTTGCCTCTGCGAGCCGAATAAGCTCCTGCTGCAACTGATGGATCCGCCGGGTCAGCTCAGCTAAATCCGTATCTCGATACAACAGGTTCAGAGCTTCGCGCTGAGGTGGCAACATGACCCCAGTGCGCCGTACTCGGTCAGCTGGCGTGCACGGAGCATCGTAGGTCCGCACCTGCCGCCCTGCCCTACTGACCTTGTACCCCACGGCCTTCGTTGTCGGCGTGAATAAGTTCTTACGTAAGTTCACCAATAGCCACAAAGCTTTCAACACAGCTAACTCTCGGGGTGTGTCAAACCGGTAACAGAACGCGTCCTTCCGGACAATATCCCCATTTTTCTGCTCAACGAAAGGGTTGTCATTCGAATGTCTTGGACGCGAGCGAGTAGCTTGCAAATTATTAGTTTTCACCCAGGCCTGTACGGCAGAATTCAAGAATTCTGACCCGTTATCAGAATGGATCCTATCCAGTTCATAAGGGAATAACCCCTTGGTTTCGTCGAGGGCCTCAACAATCCATTTCGACGCTTTGTTCTTCACCGCTGTGTTGATGGTCCACCCCGTGAACGGGTCAGTAACGGTGAGTGTGAACACGAATTCGCCTTTGAGGGTATGCCCGCAGTGGGCTACGGTATCGACCATGATGATGTCAGGCTGCTGATCGATTGGCCTGATGCGAGTCATGATAGGAATGATGTCTCTGAACCGGTTCTTGGAGGACCGCGTCGAAGATTTCGCGTCAGGATGTAACCGCTCCTTGAAAGGGGCGAGGTACCGGTCAATAGTTGCCGGGCTCATGTGTAAAAGTTCAGCACGTATATGTGGATCGTATCGGGCTCTGAGATTGCTAAAAGAGCCGTTGGCCGCATGGTTTTCTAGGTTGTCTAACGCGCTGCGCATGATGGCCGCTAGGTACTTCCCACAAGGTTGACCAGTCATGAGATACACGTGCTGGAGGACTAGTCTTGCGTCGTAGCTGTATCTGTTGCCTCGTGGTTTACGTTTGATGCTGATGGCTGGTCCGCGTCGTTGCAAGGCGTGTTGAAACTGGCGGCGGGCGTTGGCGAGTGACCATCCGATTTCGGCGGTGATGCGGTCCAGGATGACGCCTTTTTCTTTTGGAGGCTTTGGCGTACAGCTGGGCTTCCTAGTTGGTGATGTCTCGTCGCGTTGCCAAGGTTAACTCGTGTCCCATCTGTTCAGCATGAGGTTTTCATCTTCATGGTGGGTAGTGTTTCGCGAGTATTTCTTATTGAGGCATGTGGGTTGTTTCGCGAGCACTTTAGATGATTCAACACGTACTCTAGCCAGCACTTGTGAGCAGTTCTACTATGGAAAAATGAGCTGTCGCACAGCCGCGAAGATCGGATTAATAGCCCAGATTGTATTCTGTCTGGGATGGTTGGTTGCACCTATATGGCAGGGGCAAAAGTACAGTCCATTGGCCCACACGATTAGCGACATGTATGCGGTCACCGCACCCTAAGGCTGGGTTCTAGTCATCCTCATCACCTTATGCGGGCTAGCAACCGCCACGTTCATCTTCTTTGGACTATGGCCACATTTTCGTGGGCAAGGTTCCCTCGGGCTGTTCGGAATCCTTTTGCTTGGACTCTCAATTTTCAGTCTGGGAGATTCGTTGACACCCTTCGAACGGATGGCTTGTCGGCTCGCTGATTCAGAATGCACGCCAGATTCACAAACAGCAAATCTCGGGGGAACGCTCGATGCCGTACTGAGTTCGGTGGGCGTCGTGGCGTTCATGATTAGCTGTTTCATTCTCGCCGCGGCCATGACAAAGATTCCCCAGTGGAAACCTCTAGCATGGCCGGCACGGGTCACTGGAGTCGTGATCGCTCTGGCTATGTTCGCCATCGCGCCAACTCAAGAAATCGGGCTTGGCGGGCTCATGGAACGAATCGTGGCGCTGGTCGGAGCAGCTGCGTTGGCAGCGGTGGCGCTGAGAGTCATGCGGCTACCAGAACCCCAACCAGCTTCGAGTCTTGTCTAGCACGAGCACGATTCTTCTATATTGCTGTGCTGCCCTTGCTGCGCTAGGACCGCATTCTCGTGCTGGGCCAATACCTCAGATTCACCGCTTTCCATTGACGAAAAGTCCCCCTGTAGCTACTTTTCAGTCATGGAGAACATTGAGATGTTTTATCAACCCGTGCCCGAATTGAACACAGCTCTTGATTACTATTGCAATGTGCTCGGCTGGGACGAGCATTGGCGGGAAGGAGATACCACGGCAGCTGTCAGTCCCGTCAACGGCAATGTCACCCTCATGTTGGACGTTTCATCCTCAGATAGTGACGCACCAGGGCCAATACTCACCGTGGACGATGTTCAATCCTGGGTTGAAAAACGTCGGCCGCAATTAGTGGGTCTTGAAGAGCCCGCGCAGATTCCAGGCGGTTGGTGGGCCAGCTTCGCTGATCCCTTTGGCGGTCGCATCTATCTCATTGATCAGTCCACCGAGCAAGAACCTACTGAGTAAGAACGACCTCAAAGACTCTTACCGCACTACTCACAAACCGGCGTTGATCAGCTGGCTCCAACGCGGTGGCATCGGCGATTCAACCAGTACCGCTCGTCCATTCGGCTTCGGGATCAAAATCTTTGCTGCATGCAGGTAAAGTCCGTTGCCTCCGAGACCGGCAACGCGCTGATTGAAGTCCTTCCGACCATATCTGTCATCCCCCGCAATGGGGTGCCCCTCGTGTTGTAGATGCACGCGGATCTGATGTTTACGCCCGGTCAACAGCTGTACATCAAGTAGCGAAGCGCGATCGGCCACACGTTGCTTGACCGCTATGCGTGTTTCAGCCCGCTGTCCTTGGGGATCGACAACGACGGCATGCTCCATGCGTCGCAACGGAGCATGAATTTCCTGCTTTGTTTCAGGCCAATACCCGGCAACCAAAGCTAGGTAGTGGCGTTCAATTTCGTCTTCCCTGTCGCGCAACAAATCATGAAGAAATCGCAGCATGCTTGGAGTTTTCGCCAATACCAGCGCCCCTGAGGTGTCTCGATCTAGCCGGTGGCTCAGTTCCAGGTGCGGCACATCCGGCCTTAGTTGCCTAAAAGCTTCGATCACCCCGGCCGAAACATCGGTCCCCTGATGGACCGCGATACCAGCCGGTTTGTCGATCACCAACAAGTCTTCGTCCTCATGAATCACACGATTGTGTAAGAGTTTCAGCAGTGATCTCGGTACGGGAGCGGCTTCTTGCACTGGATGTGCTTGATCAATCAACGGCATCCGAATTTCGTCGCCAAGGACTAGCCGGTAGTTTTCTTGAACTTTGCGCCCATTGACCCTCAAGCGGCCTTGGCGCATTAGCTTGAACAGCGCTCCCGCCGGCACTTGTTTGAACCTAGAGCGCAGGTACTTGTCCAGCCTCCGGCCAGACTGTTCGGCGTCAACGATTATCAACTGATAGTTCGGGTGCTCAGCTGCCGCAGACAAACACTCACTCCATCTGAACCCAGTCATTCACGGAGCGCTGCATCCGTGAACCGGCGGTCAGTTGCGGGCCTCCGTCGAGCGAGGTGGGCAACTCCTCCGCTCAAATAAGCCAAATTTCATCGTAGCCTGAATTTCAGAAAACTCCGAAAGCCCACAGTATTTCTAAGGAACAGAATCGCCCTCCGGTTTCATCCAGAACGGTGAGTAGTGGTAGCCGTCCGGGTCATCGAACTGGCGCTGGTACATGAATGGGTACTCATCGGTGTCTCCGATTCTCCCTCCGGCGGCACCGGCTCGTTCTACGAGTTCGTCGACTGCTTCCTGGCTGGGCAGGTCAAACGAGATTGTCACCTTCGATGGCGTATTCGGCCCACCTACCAGCTCTGAGGCACCACCGACGCTTTCATACATCTTCCGGCTTCCCAACATGACAAACTGATCTTCAGCTATAGCAAAACAGGCCACCGATTCATTAGAAATCTGGGAATTCAACACCCATCCCAAGGCTTCATAGAAAACCCTCGAACGCTCAACGTCATCAACCGGATACGTGATGTATAGGCTCATGCATCAATCTTCTGAACGTGACTACGTACAGTCAATGCCCAGAGCGCTATGGCTCTTAAAAGATCCTTTGCCTACCTCAATCACATCATCCAGTTCAGTCGACCTCGATGGTGATCACATACCCGCTGAGGTCTGCTCTGATTTGCTCGCCCAAGACCGAACAGTCGGGCTCTGAATCTTCAGGAACCACACTGCGGTCCGGGAACGTTGAGACCGGAAGGAGGCGGCTTGTTCCCTTCACGTTCTCCCCTTCTGCCTGTCCTAGCTCAGTATTGCCAATGCTTACGACAACGCCATCGCCAAGAACCTGCGGGACAGGGTCGGGTGTTGTGCGTGGAGTGACGGTCCATTTCACGTCAGCAATGACCGCGTGGAGCGCTACAACACGTCCGTTGATGATCACCGGGTCGTCATCATGGTGAGTTTCTACTCCCGTCAGGGCCTCGGGCAAGACATGAGTGAATTCGGCACGCATGTTCTGGGCATATTCAGAATCAACTTCCACGCACAACTGCACGTCTTGACCGATTAGAAGATCCCCGCCACAGCATTCCCACTCCCACTCTTCAGTGAAATAACGTTCAAGCATGCTCAGTTCCTCTCTGATGACATGTCGTCGAACCCGCAACTCATCAATCGTTTCTAGTCAGCATATGAAGGACTGGCGGACTTTTCCTGCACCTCGACTGTGTTGGGAAATGCACGTTCAGGGGGTTTGAAGTCTTTACTTGTCTTTGCGGTCGAATTCTTCTCGGGCATGAGAAATTGCCGGCTGATGTTCCACAGCCCATAAGGCTAGAGCCGTGGCGGGTTCAATGAGGGTTCTACCCATGGCGGTGAGCTCATATTCAACTCGCGGAGGAACTTCGGCGTAAACGGTGCGGGTTATCAAACCGTCGCGTTCTAAGCTGCGTAGTTTCAAGGTCAACATCCGTTGGGAAATGCCGGGAATTCGCCGTTGCAATTCGCTAAAACGTAGCTGGGTAGTGCGGAGCATACCGATGATGAGCAAGGACCATTTATCTCCCACTCGGTCCAGCAGGTCGCGGACCGCCTGGCCGATTCCGGTCTCTAAACAGGCTCCCTCGTTGCCTGTTAGAGGCTCAAATACGGTGGCATCCAGCGCAATAGATTCGATGCTCATGGTTCCTCCCCTGTGCCACAGGCACATTGATGTGCCTTTCGTAAGCCTTTCAATAATGACTCATGATGTTGTTAGTTACAAATAGTAACCATTGCGCAGAGCATCGCCAACTGTCGGTGCCGACCTCACAGAAAGGGAAGCAACATGATCATCGCTTTGTGGATCATCAACATAATCCTGGCATTTGTCTTCCTCGCTGCAGGCGTCACGAAGCTCGCCCGCACACCGCAGGCACTTGCGGACTCCGGCATGACCTGGGCTACAGATACCTCCACCGACGCGGTCAAGGCCATCGGAGCGGTCGAGGTCCTTGGCGCACTCGGACTGTTCCTACCGCTGGCCACGGGCATCGCTCCCGTCCTGGCACCCATCGCAGCCATTGGTCTGGTCTTGGCGATGGTCGGTGCGATCATCGTGCACCTAAAGCGTGCGGAGAACTTTATGGTTCCGGTCGTATTGCTTGTCATTGCAGCCGTCTCAGCCATCCTCGGATTCATTAACCTCTAAGACCGATTTCCCGAAATCGGTTTCACCACTAACTCAGGAGAATTTTTTATGCCTACCATCGCCATCATCGGAGCAGGTCCCGGACTCGGCCTAGGATTGGCTCGCAAGTTCGGCCAGAACGGATTCAAAGCAGCACTGATTTCTCGCAATCGTGAGAAGCTGGACGCCCTAGTTGCTCAGCTCGCTGCAGAGAACATCGAGGCAACCGGAATCGTGGCCGACGCGGGCGACCCCGCTTCGATCACCGCAGCACTGGACGAGGCCCGCGAGCGCTTCGGTTCCATCGACGTCCTGGAATTCTCGCCCCATGCCGGCAACGCTGAGTCCATGGTCAACCCGCTTGAGGTGACAGTCGAAAACTTGCGCCCTGCAGTCCAAGGTCTACTTTTCGGTGCGGTCGCCGCGGTGCAATCGATCCTGCCAGCCATGCAAGAAAAAGGAACCGGCACCATCTTATTCACTGCGGGCACCGGCTCCATCGACCCAGTGCCGTTCTTTGGAACGCTGAACACCGCACAGGCCGCAACCCGCAACTGGGCGCTAAACCTGAATAAGCAGCTGGCCGAAACCGACATCTACGTCGCGCACGTAGCTATCGGTGTTGGCATCGGCGAGACGGCGCCCGCCCCGGGCTATCCATTCAAGACGCCAGCGCAACTAGCCGAACACTATTGGGACTTGCATGTATCACGCGAGGTTTCAGAATTGGTGATCACGTACTGACCCAGAACCACCGGGTTTCGCGGCGGTAGGAGCGATGGCCAGGGTGGCGCGCGGGCTCGTACCGCGCGCCACCCTAGCAGCCTCAGTTAGGGCCGGTCGGTCCCGTGCACAACATTTTTCCTTGGCTGAAAATACGGCATGAACACTTCTTCCACAACAGCCGAGATGCATGATAAACAGGGCCTAACTTGCTGGGCTGCACTTCCGTTCCGAAAGAAAATCGCTCAACCAACTATTGGTTTTCTTTCTATAAGCATTGATGCCTTCGCCTGCCTCAACGTGACAACCTAGATCTCAAAAGCTTCATTCATGTTGCTTCAACTTACAGGCATGACAAAAGACAGGAACAATCAATGAAACCTACCGCACTAGTTACCGGAGCTTCTTCTGGAATCGGCTTTCGCATTGCACAACAGTTAGCTACCCGTGGATACGACATTATCGGAGTCGGAGCCAGCGATCGCATACTTGAGCTTCCACAGAAACTTCCAGGCACCACGGTGATACCACTACGTGCAGATCTGACCGACCGTGAACAAGTTGATGGTTTATGGCGCGAATTCGAACAGCTCGGCCGTCCACTGAATGTCGCGGCGCTCAATGCGGGCGCAAGCTTGGGCGGTGCATTTATTGACACAGATATCGAAGATGAGTTGCGACTACTCGCACTGAACGTCACCTCGCAGGTCATCCTGGCTAAGCACATCTCTCGCGCCATGGTGGCACAGCGTTCGGGCCGAATCCTCATTACCACTTCCCTCTCCGCGACCACACCTACGCCCTATGAATCCATTTATGGTCCCACCCGGTCATTCATGTACAGCTTTGCTCAGGGCTTACGCGAGGAACTTCGCGAGCACGGAGTCAGCGTGACCGCGCTGTTGCCGGGGGCCACGGCGACCGAATTTCACGACCGAGCTGGCATGCAGCAGACGAAGTTCGGAGATAACTCGTGGAAAAACGATCCCGAGCTCGTTGCGAAGCTGGGTGTTGAAGCCCTCTTTAGTGGTCGCGACCATGTGATTGGTGGCGACCGCGGCACACGTTGGGCTGCTTTGCGCAATAAATTCTCCTCGGAAGAATCCAAGGCCAAACGCTTCGCGCAAGACTCAAAGCCCGATGAGCGGGACTAGTCGTGCACAGTGTTGGAGGTAATTGTCCGATTACGAAAATGGTCAGGCCACCTCCTAAGACGAGGCAAACTCGCTCACACTTTGTTTGTGCTGATCCGATTTCTATGACCAGACGATTCAGGTATCCCATCGTCATTGTTTGGGTGCACCAGCGTCAAGCTACTGGCCGGTGGTCCCGAGTCGCTCCTGAAGTGTTTGCAGCGACTCGTGCACCTGGCGACGACTTTCGGAAAGTCGTTCAATTTTTTCGTCGATGACGTCCAACTGCGTTTTTAAGATCTCGGCCCGTTTCTCATCCGGCAGGGTATCCCAGTCACGCATGCGATTCTTCATTTCAGCAAGCGTAAATCCTGCATCTCGTCCAGCTTGTAGGAGTTCGAGGCGACGCAGTGCGCCTGTGGTGTAGTTACGGTAGCCGTTGGATGTTCGCTCTACCTGGCCAGGGCTAAACATGTCCTGTTGCTCGTAGTAGCGGATGGCCGATGGGGCAAGTCCGGTGAGGCGTGCGACTTCACTGATTTTCATTGAATCTCCCCTCTTGACCTTAAAGGTACTTGAATCTTTAGAGTTTGAACCAGCCCCAGTCCTCAGCAACTGTCGGAAGGTTTCCCATGGCCAGCACACTCTTCATAATCCCTGCAGTACTGTTCTTAATCCGACTGCTTTTGCTTGTGACCTTGCATTTTCTTCCAGGCGGAGTTGACCCTGTACGCGAACCGGTCAGTGATTATGCCGTCGCCGAGGAGAAAAGAACTCGCCTATTGGCTACAGCCGCATCTTGGTCAGCCGCTCTGGCATGGATCAGCTTGGGGCTTACGGTTCTACTAAACACGGTGAGCGGTGACGCGCGACGTGGCGTCGGCTTCTGGCTCCTGATCCTTGGCGTGTTATTGGCGGTCATGCCGTTAGTACCCACCGATAGGTCGGGCTCCCAGACCACCTTGCGTGGACGGGTACATCTGCTCTTCGCTGTCGCTTGGTTTACGCTCGCCTACGCAACTATTGGACCTTTGGGCCGACTCTTGAGCCCTTCCTCGCACGAACTAATGGGCACACTGGACACGGTTGCGGCGATCGCCCTTGCGGCGTTGGTGATCTCATTGGTTGTGCGCCCTCTGCGTCGACGCACTTTCGGCATTGCCGAGCGCGCCTTTATCCTGGTGGTCACGGTGGCGCCGCTGATCGCGAGCGTCGACCTCGCTGTCCACTAAACCGTCTCGGTAAAACCGGTATTTCCTCCCGGTGACACTTAAACAATGCCCTCGGTAATGAACAAACCCGAGGGCATTGACGTATTGAAGTTGAGGGATAGTTACAGGCTTCAGTCGAAGCAGGCGCTGACAATCAGAGAAGTCAGAAGGGCTTGTTAACTTTTTGAAGTCAGTTCGACTCAATCACCTAGATCAATATTTGCCCTAAGAATTACCAAGTCGTTCCTGCGCGTAAGTCGCAAGGAGTTTTTGGAAAGCATCATTGTCCCAACCCACTGGGTTCCCTGAAAGAGCAGGATCAAGACGGTCCAGGGAGTAGTGCAGCCCCACAACATCGCCGCGGTCGATCGCCATGTCAATGTCAGGTACAGAGTATGTTGCGAGCAGTCGCGTGCCCTCGTCGGTTTCTTCCAATTCCCAGCGCATCCACGAGCCGGGGCTGGTGTGTTTATGCTCTAGCAGCGTTGGGGCTTCAACTCGGGTAATTTCGAATTCCATCGTTGGGAAGTCCAGATCTGGCCACTCGAAGACAATCCTTCCGCCTTCTCGTAGGTCTACGGTGATCTCTGCAGCCATTGGTGGCCACCAGTCACCCAGGCGTTCCGGCAGCGTAATCGCTGCCCAGACCTCTTGGATCGGATAGGCAAGGAAACGTTCAAAACGAACGAGTCCTCCGTCGGCGGTGCGTTCCAGATGCCGTTCTAGATTGTCCAGTCGGTTGGACCATTCCAGCCGGTAGGGTTCCAGCCATTGATCCAGTTCCATCAGCGGTTGAGCTCGGAGCCGATATAACCTTCGCTGGGCGTCGCGACGGACCTCAACTAGGCCCGCGTCTCGCAGTACTTTGAGATGTCTAGATATTCCCGGCTGATGCATTCCGATGATTTCTACGAGATCACCGACAGAACGCTCGCCATCGCGGATGGCGTCGAGGATACGTCGCCGAGTTGGCTCAGCGATCGCTTCCAGCACAGTGGTTGATGTCATGTTTCCAACATACGCTTGTTCATATATATGCGCAAGCATATTTAAAAGAAAGTTTGTACTCTCGTAAGACGTCTCGGCGATCAGTAGTCCCAAAATTCCTCGTCGTCGACAGGCTCCAGTCCCACCATTCACAGGCGCGCAAGGCATAACTTTGTGCGGCCCGGAGGCAGATCAATGACGCCAGCCAAGTTGTGGCCGGCGAAAATGCTCGCCGTTAACCGGCGAGCAAGTTGCTGACTTCGTCGTGGCGCTCTCCAGTCACCGCGCCTCGTCAGTACACGGTCGCAGCATTGACCTGCGCGATCCGAGCCAAGTTGAAGATGCTCTGGCGGGAGGATTTGCAGAGTCCTGACGGACTAAAAGTGTTACCCACGAGCTATCGGCAATTTTCGATAAGAGAAACTTCCACCGAAGGACAGCTTCTTAAACCGGCATGGCGTCGAGTCTAATGAACCATGCATGTCTCCTGCCCAGCGCAACCAGCTGCCATTTCACCCGCTGACCTGTCCCCCTACTAGAATTAGAGGGTGACCAACACCGAGAAAATGACGATTCAAGACCTGAGCGTTCGAGACCTTCAGGCATGGCTCAACCTTGCTCACGCAACAAAGCGCACTTCCAACTCATCTCAGGCACTGACCGAAGCAACCGAAGAGTTCCACAACGCGCTTACTGACGACACTGTTGACTTCGTCGGTGCGTTCATGGGGGCCGATTTACTCGGGTGCTTTGAGGCTCGCATCGCCGGATCACGCTCTGGCACCACGTACATTGCCTTGGACGCGTTGCTCCGTCCTGAATCTCGCTCGATCGAGCTGATGAGGTCGCTGGTCGCCGCGATGGTTGAACGTGCTCGGTTACTCGGAGAGCAACAGTCAGACGAAGCCCGAGGACTGCGTATTACCGCAGATGCCTCAGATCAGCTTTGGGTGCAGGCACTGAAGGAGGCAGGGTTCGTCACGACTCACTCAGCTACGACGATGCGTCGCGCCCTGAAGCCTAGTGACAAGAATCCAATGGTGGTTTTGCCTCCAGGTCTGACTTTCGCCCCCTTTAACCCCACGCAGGAAGCAGGCGCTCAACTCGCGCTACACAATGAGGTCTTCGGTGACGTGCCCGGCTCTCCGAGGTGGGCAACCCACCATTGGCAAGAAATGCTCGTGGATAAACCCGCGGTACGCCACGATCTGAGCACCGTAATCCGCTCCGCGAATCAGATTGTCGCCTATGCGCACACGGAAGTATGGGACGAAGACGAAGACGCAACAACGCACTATGCGTGGATAGCGCGTATCGGGGTTCATGAATCGTGCCGCAAATTTGGGCTAGGCACCGCCCTAATCAACCAGGTACTCAGCGCCAGCGCGCAGGCGGGACTGCCTTACATGGAGCTGGAAGTCGAGCCGAACAATCCAACTGAGCCCATCCGCCTCTACCAGCGGCTACGGTTCAAGGAGACATCTACTGAGCTCGAACTTGAACTCATGATTTAGCCCGTTGAACGCCCCGGGAACCATTTCCCCACCAATTTAATCCAGGCCTTGAAAGACCGACCCACGACATCCGCAAGCGCACAACGTCAGAAGATTGACCAGTCGATGCTCTTCGGTGATGCGTCGATCAGGAGATTAGTCCACCTGAGGATGGAACTTCCCATCCGGCCCGATCTCATACAAGACGCTCTCGCTCTCTCTTCAACGAGCACGCCCATAGGCGTCGAGCCAACGGCGAGCGCACAATCTTCCTTAGGTGTTCCATGGATTGAGAATCGGCACCTCGAGCGCAGCGAAGTCTTTGACGTTTCGAGTCACAACGGTGAGGCCATGGACTGCGGCCGTCGCTGCAATGAGCGTATCGCGTTCGAGTCGCGGGTCAGGTACGTGAAGTCGGGCTGCTCTACGTGCGACCGGGACATCGACAGGCAGAATCCGTCCAGCGAAGGCGTCTAGCAGTTGGTTATCAAGCCAGGCTTGCAGACGCTCCCCCTGCGCAGCGTCGCGGCGCGCGATTCGGCCAATACCGACCTCAACTTCTAGCACCGTGATCGCCGACAGGTACAGATCTGACGGTACACGGCCGGCAACCCACGCTCGCACTCGAGGATCTGCCCGACCGGCAGACTTGCGTAGTTCGCTGACGACGTTGGTATCGAGCAGATGACTCACAGCTCAGGTACCCGCAGATTGATGTGTGCAGGTTCGAACTCGATATCGAGATCATCTTCCATGCACAGCCGATCAACGAGCGAAGTCCCTCGCTCACCCATCCGCCTGTATTCATCGATCGACAGCAGGACGTAGGCAGGCTCACCCCTGTCGGTGATCACCACCGGCTGTCGATCGGCCGCCCGTTTAGCGGCGCTGACATCTCGATTAAACTCGCGTGCACTCATCACCGTCACGGTTTCCACCTCCATATGTAGGTACGTACCTACTTAATAACTTTAGTTGCTCAAAGGTTCATTGCCAAGCATGCAGAAGAAGTCAATTACACGGTGATGCCAAGCTCAATGTCTCCGCCATCAGTTCTCGTCCGACTGCTCCAGAGAGCTCCAGCCGTGCCTGCCGGCACATTGTCGAGGTCGCTATGTTCGAATTTGGATCAGTGTCGCTATTTAACTCCGATACGCTCCCGGTTCACAGGATGCTCGACAAGGTATTCCTTCAGTCAAATGGTCATCACGCACGGCCCACTACATCAACATCCGTCCGATACTTGGTCAGCATGTCGGTGGGTAAATGACAGGCATCCTCGGGGCAACGTGCGAGACGATGCTGATGCTCTTCGGCGCTTCGCACATAGTTGAGAAGTGGCAGCACCTCGACGGCGATCCGGTGAGCATCGGCTCTGGCCGCGATGAAAGAACGGGCGACTTCGAGGTGAGCCGGATTAGTGGAGTAGACACCGGTACGGTACTTCTGCCCTACATCAGGTCCTTGCCTATTCACGCTGTAGGGGTCGATGATTTCAAAGAGGTAGTCCATGAGTTGCTCGAAGCTGACGACCGAAGGATCAAATTGTGTGCGCACGCATTCGGCGTAGCCATCGTAGGGGCCGTCGAGGCGTTGGCTGGTTCCGTTGGCCCTTCCGGCCTCGGTGAGGATCACCCCGGGCAGCGTTTCAGTGAAGGCCTGCACTCCCCAGAGGCAGCCGCCTGCCAAGTAGATCTCCTCGACCATCTGCTCTGCACCCATAAGCCGATCCTAGTGCCACTTGGGCGATAATCGATTCGAAGTTGTAGCCAGCAGGACTTCTTAGAGTCGTTTATTGCGTCGCGATCCACCAAATGTTGCCCGAAGTATCCATGACCCCGCCGCGCAGGTCGTCGTCCTCGGTCTTGCGGGCAGGTGCTTGGACGACGGACGCTCCCGCTTCGATGGCACGAGCAAAGGCGGATTGCGCGTCCTGCACATACAGGTGCACATGCGCCGGAGCTGAGACCGACTCGGTCGCACCACCGCCAATCATCACCACGCTGTCATCGATTCTGACCTCGGCATGCATCAACGACCCGTCGGGGCGGTCGAACCGACGCAACATGATCCCGTCGAAGGCCGCATCAAGGAACGTGATCACTTCTTCAGCATTGCGACAGATCAAATAGGGGCTGATCGACGGGTACGAAGCAGGCTTCCATTCGCGCATACCGTCAGGCTATGCCAAAAGCTCCATGCTGTCAGCTCAAATGGCCCAATCCAGACTGCTGTCAGAGACCCACATGACTATCGCGCATGTTGGAGACCCGTCTAGGACTATTGACATTCAAGCGCTTTAGGCTCGGCATGGCAGTGCAAGGAATAGCAAAACCTACCCGTCACGCTGCGAATGTTAGCGACCCTCTGTCGGCACGTTCCGCACAACCCGGACGGTCGGTGCATTAGCTTCATTCCAACGAAACAGCACCAGGTGCCATAGGCCGGGCCGTTTCCGCGAAGGGTCTATTAATCCGTTGGCGCCGGCAGCCAGCAGCCGGTCGCGCACCAGCCACGATGAAGGCGTACCGCCCGAGGCAACAACGTCCTGCCACGGTGCGATCGCATCGCTCACATCAATACCGGCCCGATCCAACGCGTCTGGATTACGGAAGTCGACAATCCCAGGGGCCTGAACTTCGATCTCAATGATCTCAAACGCTGCCGATCTGGCGTCCTTATGGGCGATCATCGCGGCTCCAACACCTTCAATAGAAGAACTCAAGTAAAGGGTTGGCTCATCCTTGCGTGAGTACCGGCCCGGTGAGCGTGACCCAGCAATCGCGAACCCCTTGTACTTAGGATCAATCGCACGATAGAAAGTGCCATCAACGGTGCCCACCGGTAAATCTTTTCCCATGTTCATGCGCCCTCCCATTTGCTATGCCGTCGGAAGATCCAAAAACTCGCGAAGACATCCTCCATTGGATTCTCCCCGGGTGATCAACCACAAAACTGACATTACCTGCCTTAGACCTCGAACAATCGAACGAAGTCTACAGCTCCATGGGCGTCATGACCTCTATGCGATTTCCGAGTCCGTCACGTGTATGAAAGCGCACATACCCTTCAAACGTATCCCGTTCCGCCCATGACAGTCCATACCCGTTGCTATCGATGCGTGAGGCAAGTTCTTCCAGTTCCTTCAGCGACTCGCAAACCAGTCCTGGGTGCGCCTTTTCCGCCGCGTAAAACGGCTCTTCATCTCCGAGATGGATCTCAGCAGTGATGTTTTCACCGTCGAAGGCTCGGAACCAGCAACCACCCCGCCCTACTAGGGACGGCGGCTTTTGAACTTCTTGGAGACCGAGAACCTCACTGTAGAAACGCCGGGCTTCATCCTCGGCGCCATGTGGTATGGATACTTGCACATGATGGAGCCTCAACTTCGCCCTCCGATTTGTCGGTTTCTCACGGCAAATTTAGCATCAGTGGAACATCTGCGACGAGCTCCCTGAGATGCGGATCCCGTACCCTGCCGAGACCGTCGTATGGACTCCCCTCACTGCGACAGACAAATAAACTATTGCGACACTTTACTACTTTCAAATTTTGAAACTACTTGCTAACCTGAGCATATGGCTTCTGAAGAGTCTCGCAATGTCCCCCTGCTGTCCCCCGAGCAGGCACGTGACCTGCTCGGTTCGATACCGCGCAGACCCCGACGCATCTTCACAAGCCGTGATCACATCAGCACTGCAGCTACAGTGATTCTCTCTTTCACCGCTGGAGTCATCGCTTTGGCCGGGCATCCGTGGTGGGCAGCTCCCTTGGCGCTAGGGGCGATCGTCATCGCGCACGGATGGATCAAAAGTAGGCAGGATCGCCCCAATGAGCCCCGCCTCAAAGGAGTCTTCGTCGCGACGGCGTTTACGATCTGGCTCCTGATCCCCATCTGGCGTGGACTTGTTCATGGCGAGACGATCCCTTTCCCCGAGGCGTTGATCTTTGCCGGACTCGCGCCGACGGCGTGGCTCGTGCTCTACTTCGTTCTTCTCATCCGTCGCTGATGCTCATGGCATATACCGACATCGACCCCCATTTGGTCGCGCCCAAGAGATTCGTCACCCTCTCTCACCTCAGCCAAGTCGAACAGGCTGACCACCCCGCACTTCAGGACTCCACAGGGCTCTCAACGTCAGACCTGTCGAGGATCCTCCGAGATCTCGAAGAACGGAGCTTGGTCGAGATCTCGAAGGAACGCAAGAACCGGTATGGGGCGACGCTCATACGGCTTACGCCAGAGGGTAGGCGCACGTTTCAGAATTTGGTGACTACTCTCAACCGCATAGCCGGCTACTAACCCACCAGCTGCCCATTCATCGAAGACCGGAGCACCATGAAACCCAGGACCACCCGAACCGTCGGTGAGAGCTTCAACCTCCTAGAAAATGCACTGCTCCATATCCTCTGTAGCGGCACGGACGCCGAGGCTTCGATTGCGCGAGAACAGTTGGGAAAAGCGAGCTGGGGAGGCTATGAGCACGATGGATGCGATTGCTTTCTCATCGACGTAATGTCATCAGGCGGTATTCGTTCCATCGCGCATGATGGAGGACCCTTCAGCCTCGCTGAAGTATCCGATGGAAATGAAACGCTCGGACTCCTTGAGCTCTGGGTCGTCGATAAACGCTTGCACTCTGTCAATTACATGCCCTTCGGAGACGACCATGTTGCACTACCTTCGCCAGAGGACTACACGATCACTCTGATCGAGAAGGAATGACGCCGCTCAACGGCAATTTCACTAAAAGGTAAAAGCGTACAACGAAGTGCTACTGAGTTCCGGCAGAAATTTTCTTTGCGGGATGCTTGTTGCTTCCGAAGTTTGACTTTGACGTCACGGCAAGGTTTACCGTCTCTTGCTATGACTATTTCAGTGATTGACAGCGCAACTAGCATGCGCCGGGTACTCGCAGCAGGGCCCTCCGACCGAGCCGCCTTAATCCGTGAGATGTGGTCACCTTTGGCTGGGATGTACCACTTCATTCCGGGCGGGGTGGACATGGCCACCGTGCATCGCCAGAATTTCGGCTTCGATTGGGAAGCCTCCGTCGAACCAATTCAAGAGGGCCTCGAACGTCTCATCAAGGCAGATGCCTGGAACCGCATCGCATGCGCGCTCGAGTCCGGAACAGTAGCATTGCGGTCGACAACCTCTGACATCGAGGTCCCCGATTTGCAGGTTCTCCTCGTGTTGGGCGATCCCTCGAACATACACTTCGTTGACGAGATCCAGGGATTGTCTGCATTCGGAGGAATCAGTGGCTACATCACGATCACCGTCTGGCCCACACCCCAAGTGCTGGAAAGACTCGAAGCGATTGCCGTTCATGAGCTCCACCACAATGTGCGCTACTCACCGGGCGGAGTCGTTTGGGATCCGGCGACCGTCACCGTAGGTGAACAGGTGATCTCCGAAGGGCTTGCGGATGTGTTCGCTGCTGACCTGTTCGGCGAAAGTGGGTTCACGCATTTCGTCAGCGCGAGCACTCGCAACGATGACAACGTCCTTGCTAAGGTCGCTAGTGGGCTACACCTCACAGGAATGCAGAACTTCACTGCTTGGGTGCATGGTGATGCGAGCGCAAGACTGTTGGGCGCAGAGCCAGTCGGACTGCCTACAGGGGCCGGCTACGCCGCTGGCATCCGTCTGGTACGTGCATATCTCAAGGCCACGGGATCCACTGCAGCGCAAAGTTTTGCCACGCCTGCGGACGAGATTCTGCGTATTGCCGCGCCTGTACTGGACTTGCCCACCCGTTTGGAAGACTGAGATCCAGGGCAAGAGAATAGGAAGCAATCCGTGGAGTGGACCGTGCAGGAGCTAGCAGAGCGCGCAGGCATCAGTGGGCGCACATTGCGCCACTATCATCAGATCGGGTTACTCGAACCAGACCGTGTAGGGTCCAACGGCTACCGCTATTACGGGCTCAACGCGGTCTCCCGTCTGCAGCGAATCCTATTATTACGAGAGACGGGCTTGCCGCTGACGGATATCGCGAACGTATTGAGTGCGCCAACAACGCCCGAGGTGGAAGTCGAAGCACTCACTGAGCAATTGGCGCATCTGGCGAGCGAGCGTGAATCGCTGAATCGACGCATCAATGCGGTAGAGCACACCTTGTCCATGCGCAGTCAGGGGCGCGAACCACGCATGGATGTGATGCTCGAGGGATTCAACGATCGATATGAAACCGAGGTCATCGAGAATTGGGGCCGCGAGGCATTCGAATCCTCGAATCAGTGGTGGCATGGGAAATCGGTCAGTCAGCAAAGGCAATGGAAAGCCAGAGCTGAAGCTCTGCTCACCCAATGGCGTTTACTTCAGGAAGGAGGGTCCACACCGGACTCCACCGCAGCGCAAGACCACGCGGCCATTCATCTGGAGTGGTTCAAAGAGATCCCAGGAACTCCGACGCATGCAGGCGATACCGCGAAGTCCATCGACATGATCCGAGGTCTCGCCGACCAATACGAGACGAACCCCGATTTCCATGTCGCGTTCGGAACCGTGCAAGCCGCAACGTTCGCCGCAAACGCATTGCGTCTCCACATACGACAATTAGACGACCATCCACCGAGTGACCTTCGAAGCTAGACGATAAACCGAATTCCCACCGCACCACCGAATGCTCCAGCCCCATACAGGTACGCGTGACTCAGCATCAATTCTCTGTGGCAGTTCTCGCGGGTCGCGCAATGAGATGTTCACCGTTTTCTGGCAATTCCGTGCTTGTGGCCGGAGTTTCGTCACCATTGGCGATGTTTGAAAAACCCATCGGAATTCCTTGCCCTGTCCAAAACGACGAGCGATCCATGAGTTGGGCGTGCACGTGTGGCTCACTGCTATTGCCCGAGTTGCCGCAGTGTCCCACCAATGCGCCCGCACCGATGCGTTGCCCGATTGACACCGTTACCGACCCCCGCTTCAAGTGCGCAACGACAGCAAAGACTCCGTCGTCACCGCGAATAACAACGTGATTTCCAATCACAAACCCAGGGCCGCCCAGCTCCCGAAGCGCACCTTCGATCATCATGTACACGATTCCCCACGCGTTCGATCGAGTGCGGTGGTCCCTGCGCCAATCGGAAGCTCGCACGACAGTGCCATTGATCATGGCGTACACCGGTTGTCCAAATGCGGGGTACTTGTTCGGGTTACTCATCATGGTCTGACCAAATTCGGGACGAGGCGCTTGGCTATCGTCGTATACGAGGTCGATTGCATAAGCTTGTCCGTACGCCCGAACACCATGGCTCGGAACTGCGGACGCCGGACTATTCAATGCCTGCCAACGCCCAACAACCGGGGCAAGTACCGATCGTGAAGATTGTTGCGGCAGAAGGCGTGGAACCAAGTACGTCAGGACGACACAGAGTGCAGCAAGTGCCATCGCGACCCATACCACCACATTCCGGTATGGCAGTGCCCCTTCGGCGGTGATAAGCCGGCCAAAAAGCGCATTGCCAATAAGAACACCGGCTGCCACAAAGTAGAGTGCCCCGCGCACGCGATATATCGCCAATACTATGCGCATCAATGTCCAGCACCCGTTAGACATGCAAGCAACGGAACAACGCGGGCTGCTGGAACCTCGTAGCTCCCACGTCCGCTCTGCCGTACCCAACCTGCTGCGACAAGTTGCCGCAGGTGATGGTGCAGTTTCCCAGTAGTTCCAAGCGACGCGATTTCAGAAAGTTCCGCGGTTGTATGCACACCCGAGAGGATTTGGCGGATAAGTTCCAAACGTCCAGGATGCCCCAGCGCGCTGAACGATCCGGCAAAATCTGACCAGTCGGTTTCAAATAGACCGTCAGTCCCAGCATTCTGCTGCCATGCAACCGGTGCGCCGTCTGGCAAATTAAGACTGCCCACAATCAAGACCGCTCCACCGACTGTATTGGGGTGGTTTTCACGTCGCGCCCGCAGTCCGTGCAGTGCCCAAAATTGCTCTTCATCTAACACAGAATCGGCAACCAAGGGCGACTCTTTGACCTCACGCTCAGATTCAAGCCGCTCTATTCGTTCGGTCAGTTCAGTAAGTCGCAGTCGGAGGTCTTCAAGATCACTTTCCATACTCCAATAGTACGATATTCCAAAAAAGCGAACTACGCTCTCGCGAGCGACTTTTCTCGAGAGCATCATTCCGGCCTTTGGAGCCTAACAAAGCACAAGTGCCGGACCCCACAGTGAGATCCAGTGCTTGCGCAAAAGTGATATTGCCACTCGCCGCGAGGCACTAAATCCGAACTCGACTAAGTCGCCAAACGTACCAATCTCTGCAAGCTACGACCCATTATCTGTCTTGTTAAAGATGCATCATTGAGGCATTACTTCCGTGAAATTATCCACCCCACAACCGCCAGGCCGATCTCATCAAAACAGTACTGCGCTAGCCTTCAAGATTACCTTCCGCGGCGCCGGTCGACTCGCAGCCGTCATGACTATGGAGTTCTACGATCTTGCACTCCAGGCTTTGGAATATCTGGATGACGTCCGCCCTACGATGTCCCCGCACCGCGAAGAGCGTTTCGGACGAGCTCGTCGGCGAAGCCGAGTGTCAGCGGTTCATCGGGAATGAGGAGACGGTGGTAGCAAGCCCCCCAGAGTTGGTCGACGATGATGTCGAGGGAGAAGTCGTCTCGAAGCTGGCCTCGGGCGCGGGCACGCCGAAGAGCAGCCAGCGCCAGATCACGTCGGGGCCGGGAGTACGTCGCCGATAACGCCTTACGGAGGGCAGGATCGTTTTGTGCCGCGCCGATCAGCTCAGTGATGACGGAACCAGCACCCTCCTCGGTCATGAGCCGAACAAAGGCACGCAACTGAGTGCGAAGGTCGGCTTCGATGTCTCCGGTATCCGGGAACTCAAGGGAGTGCTCAACATAAGCGAAATAAGCCTCTGCCGCCAAAGCGCCGACGCTGGGCCACCACTTGTACAGGGTCGTCCTGCTTGAGCCAGCCAAGGCGGCGACCCGGTCAAAGGTGACCGCGATCATTCCATGCTCGAAGAGCAACGACGCCGCAGCATCAACGATTCCCCGCCGGACCTCGGCGGCCGGCCTTCGCCCACGCCCCCGTCGCTGCGGTTGATTCTCGCCTAACGAACCATTTATGGACATGTTGTTCATAATAGCCTATCGTGCTTTATGTACAAATTGTTCATATCAAGGAGCTGCCATGAGTATCAAGCAACAACGCACCGCGATTGTCACCGGCGCATCCGGAGGCATCGGCCGAGCGGTCACCGAACGCCTCACAGCCGACGGCTTCGCAGTCGTTGCCCACTACAGTGGCAATCGCCAGCGAGCAGAAGAGCTGGTCGAGACGATCCGTTCCCGGGGCGGGCAGGCAATCTCGTTCGCCGGAGACGTCGCAGACGATGCCGACATGAGCGCACTGTTTGACGCGGCCGACGCATCCTTCGGTGGCGTTGACGTCGTGGTGCACACAGCCGGAATCATGCCGCTCGCGCCTGTGGTCGAGTTGGACCTGGAGACCTTCGACCAGGTGCAGCGCATCAATGTGCGGGGCACCATTGTCGTCGCCCAGCAAGCTGCGCGCCGTGTGCGTGCTGGCGGCGCGATTATCACTTTCTCCACAAGCATCACCCGTCTCCAGACGCCGGGCTACGCGGCGTACGCGATGTCGAAGGGCGCGGTGGAGGCACTCACACTCATCCTCGCTCGCGAATTGCGTGGCCGCGACATAACAGTCAACGCGATCGCACCTGGCCCTACCGACACCCCACTATTTCGCGAGGGTAAGTCGCAGCAGCTCATCGACACCATAGCGGGCATGAACCCCATGGAGCGTCTTGGCAGCCCCGAAGACATCGCCGGGGTTGTCTCCGCGCTTGCCGGTTCGGTGCGATGGATCAACGGCCAGGTGCTGTACGCAAACGGCGGTGCCGCATGAGTCGCGCGCAAGCACTGAGCATTGAAAAACTGCTGGGCGAAGACCCACGCGATCTCGGCGGCGTCCCGATCGTCGCCGCCTCCGTCGACGGAACCGATAGCTAGGCAGTGTAGTTCTATCTTCCCGGTGGTGCCTAAACTCGGGGCTTGGCCACAACTTGGGCCGCTTTGGTCGCCGGCATCATTGGTCGCACCAGAATGCGTGGGGTCAGCATCGAGTACCGATTCGCCGCGCCCGAACATCCATTCCCGGCAGCCGTCGAGGACTCCGTCACCGCCTACCGCGGATTGCTCGCCTCTGGAATATTCGCACTACTTATACCAGCTGGATCTCACGAGATCCTCCTCGACGATGCTCTACGAGTAGCCGCTCGCGCGGCCGAGGCCGACGATGCGGTGCCCCTTGAGATCACGCTTGGTGTTCCCCACGTCTTCCAAGGCTTCACCTCAGCCCTGTACGAGGGCGCGGCGGCGCTGGATTCCGTCGCCACAATTTTGTATGCACAGCTCGGATCGACGCTGGAACCCTGTGGTTCAATGACGGACGAGCTCCAGTCCTGACGGAGATTCAGCTCCACGTTGAAGCGGAACCGGGCCGAGTTTAGGTACCTAGCAATTGCCGTTCATGCGCGGGCCGTGTCCGCGTCGTCGGCACCGACCGTTGCACCGAGAGACATTCGATACCAGACTTGAGGGATGGGACACTTTCGGACTCCTCAGGTTGTTCTGTTCACTCGCGACATCGACCGCGCGGTCTCGTTCTACGGCGCGCTCGGTTTCGACGAGGCTTTCCGCACACCACGTGCAGGCACACCCATCCATGTAGACCTCGCCCTGGACGGTTACCGCCTCGGTCTGGCCACCGAGTCCAGCACTCGTGAAGACCACGGCCTCGACCCTATCGCCGACGGCCAGCGTGCGGCAGTGATCCTGTGGACTGACGACGTTACTTCAGGCTACGAGATGCTCATCAGCCTCGGTGCAACGCCCGTCAAGCCACCAGAGCCTTGGCTCGATCGTCTGCTGATCGCCTGGGCTCAGGACCCAGACGGCCACCTGGTGCAGGTCGTCCAAGCCACGAATTGACGAGACGCCGCACCGAAACGCGACTACACGTTAAACCGGACCTCTACCACGTCGCCGCACATACCAACCTCTGCGGGCTGTTATCCGCCTCGACAGCCCATTAATCCAGTTATATAATGACTTATATAAGACAGTGAGGATTCATGGCAATTACCTCAGTTGACATCAACAAGGCTGAACTCAATCAAGCTAAGCGACTGGCAGGAACCAGCTCGACTCGTGAGACCGTCGATCTAGCGCTTCGGATATTAATTGCCGTCCGCCAGCAGCCGGCCGTCGTCGAACGCATCATTTCCCGCAGTTTCGAACCCAGTCAGATCGATGCACCAACTATTTCCCCGATTGCAGACGCACCACCTGCAGGTAGGACCCCGCCGCCCAGAGCAGTTTCCGAATGACGATCTACTTGGTTGACAACAGCATTTGGCAAAAGGCATCCGCCAGTCCCGCCATCGCACAGCGACTCAGGCAGTTATCCCCTCAGCACTTGATCATCACCTGCCCGCCCCAGGTACTCGCGTACTGTCACTCCGCCAGAACCGCAGAGGAGTACCACGAGCTCAGGAAAGACATGGATGAACTACTGGGAGCCTGGGAACACCCGAACGAATCCACCGTACTGGACATCCAGCAAGCCCTCTGGGACAACGGACTGATGCGTGCTGCGGCAGCATTCGATTGCCTCATTGCCGCCTACGCCGTCGTCAATGATGCTGTCGTTCTGAACTCAGATCAAGACTTCGGCTATATTGAGGCAGCCACGAACGGTACCGTCCGCCAAGAATACATCGCTGGATGAGATTTTTCGAAGCAAGCCAGAATGCACAAATGCCCCGGATTTCCTGATAGAAACCGGGGCACTGCGCTGAGTGAACTACACATTGAACCTGAATTCCACCAGGCCCAGCACCGACCAACCTCTGCAACTTGGCCGACGCGTTTCAGCCTGGGTACCGTGATAAGTTCGATACAGAGCGGAACCGCTTCCAAGTGGTATCCGCCGTATCTCTCGAGGCACGGAAAAGGTGTATATGAGCACTCTGGTAGTGGTAGGAACGGGGCCGGGGCTCGGCCGCAGTCTCGCCGAAAAGTTCGGTAAGAATGGCTTCGAGGTTGCCCTGATCGCGAGAAACCAGACGAATCTCGACGCTCTTCAGGCATCACTGTCAGAGCAGGGCATCACGAGCGCCGGTTTCGCAGCCGATGTCACGGACGAGCAGCAGCTCGCGGGAGCGTTCTCCAAAGTGCGGGAGACTTTCGGGCAGATCGATGTGCTCATCTACAACGCGGGTGTCATCGCGCCGGTCTCGGCCGCAGAAACAACGGCGCAGATCGCGAATCAGCATCTGCAGGTGAACATCATCGGCGGTATCTCAAGCGCGCAGCAGGTGATCGGTGAGATGGTGGACAGGCAGCAGGGAACCATCTTCTTTACCGGCGGTGGAGCAACCGAGCTGACCGTCACGCCGTTTTTGACGACGTTAAGCATCGGCAAGTCGGGGCTTCGCAGTTATGCCCATTGCCTCCATGAAGAGTTGGCGAGTCAGGGCGTCTATGTGGGGATGCTCTCCATCGCCGGAGTCATCCAAGAGGGCACCTACTTCTCGGCTGCGAACATCGCAGACGAATACTTCGACATGTATCAGAAGCGGGATGCCGCGGAGCGCTTCTACATCGACGAATCCGAGGAAGCGGACGCAGTCCTGAAAGAGACCTATACGAGTCAGTGACACCTCAATAGTGGTCAACGCGTAGCACCTTGCCAGTCGCACCGATGGGTTAGCCTCGCCAAGCGACCGGGCAGTGGCCAACGTCGAGCCGGAACTCCACCACGTGTCGACGCGAAGTGGGCGAACATCACGATCGAATGATGCCTCACGTGCTCATCCAGACCGCGCACGATGATGGATGCCATCTAAGCCACCTCCTTGAGCTATCAACTACGATCACGCTGGTTACTCAACGCGGAAGAACAAGAAGGGGACCACAAAGCCCCGTCGATCACGAAGATCGACGGGGCTCACGGAGCAGGATCAGCTCACATCACACATTGAAACGGAACTCCACGACGTCGCCGTCCTTCATGATGTAATCCTTGCCTTCGATACGAGCCTTGCCCGCAGCCTTGGCATTTGCCACTGAACCGGCTTCCACCAGATCGTCAAAGCCAACAACTTCAGCCTTGATGAAGCCACGCTGGAAGTCGGTGTGGATCACACCGGCAGCTTCCGGCGCGGTAGCACCACGGCGAATGGTCCAGGCACGAGTTTCCTTAGGACCGGCGGTCAGGTAGGACTGCAGACCCAGGGTGTCATAACCAACACGAGCCAACTTATCCAGACCGGACTCTTCGATGCCTGCATCCTCAAGCATTTCGGCGGCTTCGTCTTCTTCGAGCTCTGCCAGTTCGGCTTCGAACTGTGCATCGAGGAAGATCGCCTCGGCTGGAGCCACCAGCTCGGAGAGCTTAGCCTGCATCTCCTTATCGACCAGACCAGCCTCATCGGTGTTGAACACGTAGATGAATGGCTTGGTGGTCATCAGCTGCATTGGAGCCAATTCTTCCAAGTCCACACCGGCTGCCTTGCCGGCAGCAAACAGGGTCTTGCCCTCTTCGAGTACCTTCTGGGCAGCCAGCAGGTTGTCCATGAACGACTTTTCGATCTTCTTGCTGCGCAGTTCCTTTTCAAGGCGTGGCAGCTGGTTCTCGATGGTCTGCAGGTCGGCCAGGATCAGCTCGGTAGCGATGGTCTCGATATCCGATTCCGGATCAACCTTGCCGTTCACGTGGATAACATCGTCGTTCACGAACGCGCGGGTTACCTGGCAGATCGCGTCTGCTTCACGAATGTTGGCCAGGAACTTATTGCCCAGGCCTTCGCCTTCCGAAGCACCCTTGACGATGCCGGCGATATCCACGAAGGATACGGTCGCTGGCAAGATGCGCTCAGAATCGAAGATTCCGGCAAGCACCTTGAGCCGTGCGTCAGGCAACGGCACGACACCCACGTTGGGTTCAATGGTTGCGAACGGGTAGTTGGCTGCCAGCACCTGAGCACGGGTCAGCGCGTTGAACATGGTGGACTTGCCGACGTTGGGCAGTCCGACGATTCCGATAGTAAGAGCCACGGGAGAAAATTCTACCTTTTACTAGTTATGAACGCGCAATGATCTACTGACGCGTGAATTCTTTAGTTGCCCTGAGGGCGGGAGCCGCGGCCACCGAGGGCGCGTTCCTCGTCGCCAGCTTCCTTGAGCTTGCCACGGATTTCCTTAGGCAGTGAGAAGATAATGTCTTCCTCTGCGGTGGTCACCTCGGAGACATCGTTGAAGCCGTACTCTGCTAGCAACGCAACCACTTCGCGCACCAGAACCTCCGGTACGGAGGCACCGGAGGTCACGCCCACGGTCGAGACACCTTCAAACCAGGACTCGTCGACCTCATTGGCGAAGTCCACACGGTAGGCGGCCTTCGCCCCATGATCTAGGGCAACCTCGACCAGGCGCACCGAGTTCGAGGAGTTAGCAGAACCAACCACGATCACCAGATCAGCCTGTGGCGCGATGTTCTTGATGGCCGCCTGACGGTTGGTCGTGGCATAGCAAATATCATCGCTGGGTGGATCCTGCAGGTTAGGGAAACGCTTGCGCAGGCGACGCACAATTTCCATGGTTTCATCCACACTCAAGGTGGTCTGTGAAAGCCAGATCAGCTTGTCCGGATCCTTCACCTGGACGGTGTCAGCCTCTTCGGGGTTGTTCACGATGGTGGTCACCTCCGGTGCTTCACCGTAGGTGCCTTCAACCTCTTCGTGACCTTCGTGACCAATGAGCAGGATCTCATAGTCATTCTTGGCAAAACGCACGGCTTCGCGGTGCACCTTGGTCACCAGCGGGCAGGTCGCGTCAATGGTCTGCAGGTTACGGTCTGCAGCGGACTGAACTACTGCCGGAGAGACACCGTGGGCGGAGAAGACCACGAGGGCACCCTCGGGAACTTCTTCGTTTTCTTCCACAAAGATCGCTCCGCGAGCTTCCAACTCAGAAACCACATGCAGGTTGTGCACGATCTGCTTGCGCACGTAAACCGGCGGTCCGTAGTGCTCCAAAGCTTTTTCTACGGCCACCACGGCACGGTCCACGCCGGCGCAGTAGCCACGCGGAGCCGCGAGCAAAACCTTGCGCTCGGATACCTGCGGGGAGGCAGCTGCTATTTCGGCCGGGGTGCGTCGAACGCGCGGGATCCGAGGAACTGGCAGCGATACCGGGATGGAAGTGGAAGTAGCCATACCTCTAGTCTACGAACTGCATGCAAGTTAGCCCATGCTCATATGACCCGTGCCACCGTCTACCGGCTGTGAGTTCCACCTCCACCTGCACCCAGGACAACTAGCAAGGTAGCGAACTGGGCAGTTTCACGCTGGTGCGGACAATCGCGCCAGTGCCATCGCTGCCACGGTATGCTCTGCAAACCCCGACACCTCGTTTGGCCAGATTAGCCTTGATCTGACGCAATGAATCGGGTGAGAAACCGTACCACTGCATGTGCATTAAGACGGTGTCACCCGGTACCGCCGCAGAGGCACGACTAATGGTGATCGACTTGGATTTCACCTTCCAGTCTTCGGTGTCTCGAGTCCACGCCCACATGGCCATGCCTCGACTGTCATAGCCGCAGCGCACCGAGCCATCTATCGCGCCGTAGGGCGGACGGCCAAAGTTGGTATGCACCCCGGAGCCGCCCAGTTGCGTCCCAACCTGTCGACAGCTCAACGGTCGCAGATCCGGATGGCTGATTGAATGGTTGATGACCCATTGTCCCTTGACCCGGGCCAGGCTAGCCAGATCAACTCCGTACCGCGACTTATAGGATGAGAGGCAGTCTCCTGTCGGAGCCAATACCAATCCAATGTTGGCGCTGGCAGCATAGTCGATGGTCGATTTGTAGGAGCTCAAGGAACTCGGGCAATCATCAAAAGTCAGTACAACCTTTGAGGTGCGATTGGGCCCAGAGCGCAATGGTGCCGAGGGTGGTTTGGGATAGGTGGTTACATAACTGCCGCTGACCCAGCCGGTATGCCCACCGTAATTCACGCGATACCAGCCGTTAGAGGCTCTGGCGTATGCGGGTACCGTTTTGCCCTTCGGGATAGTGATCAGGATCCGGTAGTTCGTGGAGGTACCGGTACGCAGATTCAAACTATCAAGGGTGCGCACATTCGCCACCACCACATAATAGTCACTGACATAGCCGGTGCGACCGTTATAGCTGACCTGATACCAGCCGGTTGAGGCTCGCCCTAAGACTGGAACTGAGGTGCCTTTTGGAATACTGACCCGAACCGGGTAGGCGGTCGAGGGGCCTGTACGCAAATTCAGATTATCCGTGGTGCGCACCCGCGCCGGTAGGTCGATGGACACTTCAGCGGCAATACTAAGACTGGCCGATCGGGTAGCCGGCGCCAACTGTTGCCCTGCCATGGCGCCTGCAGCTAACGGAACCGAACCTGCCAGCATGCCCACGGCGAGCGCTACCGCTCCAAGTGAGCGTGTTGCGGAGTGATGGAAATTTTCCCCAAACATGACAGTGCGTCCTTTTGAAAATGATCCCCCTGTGTACACCAGTGTCCGCGCGTGATTGTTCCGGAGCAAGGGCATCATGAACACTTATCCGAATTGTTGGAAATACTCAGTGCACGGCTTATGTATAGGGAAAATGACCACAAACTTCACCCGTTCTGACATCAACCCTCCACCTTGTTTGACTCCATCGCGCTTCCGGTAATCCGCGGAACTGTCGGGGTGATGCGGTAGTCTCACTTGTGCAGCAGCGATCGCGCAGGCTGGTGCCACGTCTCGATTCTCAAGGAGCGGCCCGTATGGAGCCCCAAACACCAGCGAGCTTGCCAAGCACCGCCGGTCAAACCACGGCGGAGAATCCTTGGCCGTTAAGAATCCTTTCGGAAAAGCTCAAAATCCATATTGAGAACTCCCCCTTTGCTTGGGTTGAAGGACAGCTGCTGGAAGCCAATGTGCGTAACGGTCATGCTTACCTGACACTACGTGACGTGGATGCCGATAATTCTTTTTCGGTAACCATCTGGTCCTCGGTGATGCGCAAGCTGGAGACCACGCCACAAGTGGGTTCTCGTGTTGTGGCCCGCGTCAAACCCAGTTTTTATGCCAAAACCGGACGACTTTCACTGAACGCCACCGACCTACGCCCGGTGGGTTTGGGAGAGCTCTTGGTCCGTCTAGAAAGACTGCGCCAAGCGTTAGGTGCCGAAGGGCTCTTCGACCCCGGACACAAACGGGCACTTCCTGTACTTCCCGGACGAATCGGCCTGATCACCGGTCGCGATTCGGATGCGGAAAAGGACGTACTGCGCAACGCCACCCTCCGCTGGCCATCAGCACAGTTCCGGATCATCAATACCGCGGTGCAGGGCGTTGATGCGGCCAACCAGGTTATGGCTGCACTGCGAGAATTAGATGCGGATCCTGAAATTGATGTGATCGTGATAGCCCGTGGCGGTGGCGCGCTCGAAGATCTTCTGCCATTTTCAAATGAAGACTTGGTCCGCGCAGTGTTCGCTGCACAGACTCCGGTGGTCTCGGCCATCGGTCACGAGGCTGACCGCCCCATCCTCGACGATGTGGCAGACCTTCGGGCTTCGACACCAACGGATGCTGCCAAGCGTATTGTCCCGGATTTGAATGAGGAATTCACCGGACTGCAAATGGCTCGAAACCGTCTTGAACGTTCCATCAACAATCTGTTGGAACGTGAAGCGCAATTACTCGCCGCGGTGCGTGAACGCCCCGTACTGGCTAACCCACAAGTCATGGTGACCTCGCGTGCCGAAGACTTGGCACGTTACAGGCAACGTTCAAGCGATCTATTGCATTACCGAGTGCAACGAGCACGGGATGAGATATCCCATCTGAAGTCACAAGTCCGAGCCCTCTCACCGCAACAAACCTTGGACCGTGGTTACTCGGTCACCCAACTGGCCAACGGCAATATTGTGCGTGAAGCCAGCGATGCGCCGGTGAACACCGAAGTTTTCATTCGGTTGGCATCGGGACAGCTGGTCGCCCATACAACCGAATCAATTCCTGCCGGCGATGCCGCGAACTAACTCAAACTAATCTGGAGCCACGATGAATGCACAAATCCCTGACGACATTGCCAAGCTCTCCTACGAGCAAGCCCGTGAAGAGCTGCTAACAGTCGTCAACCAGTTGGAGACCGGTGGCGTCGCACTGGAAGCTTCACTCGCACTATGGGAGCGCGGTGAAGCCTTGGCAACTCACTGCGAAAACTGGCTCAACGGCGTTTCGCAGCGACTTGAGCAAGCCCGCGCTAAGCAGGTCGACTCCAATTCTGAATAGTCGCGGGCTTCCGCAACTTACTTAGTGGCGTCCAAGCGGGCCTTTTCGCCGGCCACATCAAAGTCGGCTTCTGGCCATGGCACAGTGTTTTTCTGCAAGGTATCAAGCAATAGTTCGGCCACGCATAAGCGGGCTCGCCACTTCTGATCAGCCGGGACAATATGCCACGGCGCAGTCTTGCTATCGGTCTGGTTGATGGCGATCTCGTAAGCCTGCTGGTAGTCCTCCCAGAGCAAGCGATCGTCAATATCCCCCGGCGAGTACTTCCAATGCTTATCCGTGCGTTCGAGGCGCTCAGAAAGTCTCTTGTACTGCTCGTCTTTGCTGATGTGCAACATCACCTTGATCGGAAGGATGTCCTGCTCAACTAGCTGCTTTTCAAAGTCCACAATCTTGGAATAACGAGAGTCCAAAACTTCTGCGCTGACCAGTTCTTTGACTCGGGCAATCAAGACATCCTCATAATGGGACCGGTCAAAGACTCCCACTTTGCCGTTACCTGGCAACGCATTAGTGATACGCCATAGGAAGTCGTGAGCTAGTTCTTCTTTAGTCGGCGCCTTAAACGCATGATGCTCAACGCCCTGCGGATCCAAAATACCCATCACATGGCGGACGATGCCTCCCTTGCCTGAGGTATCCATACCCTGCAGAATCAGCAATACTGCCGGTGCTTCTTCTCCTTGCACTGACGCAGCAAAGAAGCGTTCTTGAAGATCTGAAAGCGGCTGAGCAATCTTATCCATCCGCTTCTGTGCAGCCTTTTTGTCCTGCGGCGCATCTTTGGGCCACCAGTCAGGATTTTTAGTAGCCCGCTGTGAGAGTTTCAGATCTGGCTCCGCGCGTAACGCCTTGATCAGATTCTTTGGGTATGAGCTCAAGGAATACTCCTTCTTTGGACTTCACTACGGTAAATCTAGGTATTTGCCAGCGTACTGGGATTATTCAATGCTGTCTCGAAGAATGAAACAGAACTTCGATAAATTTCAAGAATCGATAATTCTCATCGTCTACCCCTCGGATTCTGGGCATAAGAAAACACCATCGCACGAGTTCAAAAATGAACGTGCGATGGTGTTGACTTCTGTGGCTAAGCGCGAGCTCGCCAGTCTTCGAGGAACTGTCCAATACGACCTACAGCATCGGTCAGATCCCGCACGTTCGGCAGCGTCACTAAGCGGAAGTGATCGGGACGGACCCAGTTGAAGGCCGTGCCCTGAGTAATCAGAATCTTCTGCGCCTTGAGCAGTTCAAGGGCAAATACCTCGTCATCATGCATCGGATACACTTCTGGATCCAGCTTCGGGAACATGTACAGCGAACCCTTGGCCTTTTGCACCGAGACACCTGGAATTGCGGTCAGCAAATCATAGGCAGCATCACGCTGTTCCAAGAGTCGTCCGCCAGGCAGAATCAAGTCATTGATGGACTGATACCCGCCCAATGCGGTCTGGATTGCGTGCTGTGCTGGAACGTTGGCACACAGACGCATATTGGTCAGAAGGTTAATGCCTTCAATGTAATCTGCAGCCTGATGTTTTGGACCGGAAATTGCCATCCAACCAGCACGGAAACCACAAACACGATATGCCTTAGACAAACCGGAGAAAGTCAGGATCAGCACGTCATCGGCCAACGAAGCGGTGTTGATGTGCTCGGCATCATCGTAGAGAATCTTTTCGTAGATCTCGTCCGAATACACAATGAGCCCGTGCTTGCGTGCCAGTTCCAGAATGCCCTCAAGGGTTTCCCTCGGGTACACCGCACCGGTGGGGTTATTCGGGTTGATGATCACGATGCCCTTAGTGCGATCGGTGATCTTAGCTTCCATATCTTCGAGGTCAGGAAGCCAGCCCTCTTCTTCAGTGTTCAAGTAGTGCACCGGGGTGCCACCAGCTAGCGAAACCGATGCGGTCCACAGCGGGTAGTCTGGGGCAGGAATCAGGATCTCGTCCCCATTGTTCAGCAACGCATTCAACGACAGCGTGATGAGCTCGGAAACGCCATTGCCTAGGTAGATGTCATCCACACCGATGGTCTGGATACCGCGGGTCTGGTAGTACTGCGATACTGCGGTACGGGCCGAGAGGATGCCCCGAGAATCAGAGTAGCCTTGGGCGTTGGGCAGGTTGCGAATCATGTCGACAAGCACCGCGTCAGGCGCTTCAAAGCCGAACGGCGCGGGATTGCCGATGTTCAGCTTCAGGATACGGTGCCCTTCGGACTCCATACGCTGGGCGTGCTCCAAGAGCGGGCCACGGATGTCGTACAGCACGTTGTGCAGTTTCGTCGATTGCTTGAATTCTGCCATGATTACACTTTCTCATGTCAGGTGTGCAGAACACACCTTATTACTCGACCGCCTTCGGGTGCGGCCGAAATCCTTGGGGGTCGAATTACTAGAGCAGTGCCACTGCGTGCTACTCGATAATCCATTCCCAGCGGTTCGCCGCCTGCGCGGGCTTCATCGCCCCGGGCTCGCTGACCATTCGGTTTAGTTCCACTAGGGTCTGCTGTGAGAGTTGCCCGGTGACCTTGTTCAATTCTCCACGTGCTTTGTTATTAACGTTGTTGCTGGCCAGCAGCATGATTGGCTGCGCATCAAAAAGTTTGGCGGTATCGGAGATGCTCTTAAATCCTTCATCGGAAATCATCGCGTTGCCCGCGCTCATTGCGACTGCTCGGTCCACGGAGGCACGCAGCTGGGTCGCCAGGTCATCACTTTGAACCACGGAGAGCTGAGGCTTCTGGCAGCCTGCAGTTTTCAAACCGCTTTCCAAGTTTGTGATTTCGGAATCGTCGGTAATGATGGTGAGCTTTTCGCATGCTGCAGCTAGTGACGACCAGGAATCAACGCTATGGGTTTCAGCCTCGGCCGGGCTCATCACCAGGACTTTTCCTGAATCCGCGTTACTGAGGTCTAGGGCTTCGATGGAATCGTTCGAGTCGTTGATTTCCGAACGCAGGTTCTTTAGCTCATCGACTGAAAGTACACCGTCTTCACCGGTGATGCTTGACGCATCTTTGGCCATGCTCAGCGCTTCGCCAGCGTAGTCCACAGCGATATCAGCTTCGCCATCAAGTACTTGCTGGTACGGATCATCCGTGGACTTGTTGATTTGAACTTCGAAGCCTTTAGCCTTCAGTGCGTTTTTGTATACCTCGCCCATGGCCTGCTCCACCGGCTCATTACCGCGCGCCAACTTCAAAACAACATTCTGGTCCGAAGAAGCATCAGTGCTCTGATCTTGGTCAGTGCAGGCAGTTAGAGGCAACAATAGGGCAACGCTGAGGACAGCAAGGCGGGAGGTTTTTCGCAAGTTCATATCCCTATTGATTCTATGGCAGGGTCTTTTGATTCAACGGCTAATCGCGAGGTGCGGTCAGTCGCAGAATGTTGTCCACCCGCTCAATACAATTCAACTGCTGAATTTCTTCACGGGTGAACCATGCAGCCTGGCTGGTGGAGCCGTTGACCTCATGACGTAATTCGCCACCGGTGAGCGTCGCACGATAGGTCACCGCCACAGTTTGCATGGGGTGCCCGTCACCCGAGTAGCGTTTGGCTCCCGGTATCACCCCAGTGGTGACATCTAGAAGGGTTAGGTCCCCCACTGCATAGCCAGTCTCTTCATAGACTTCGCGTTTGGCACCCTCGATAATAGGTTCGCCTAGATCGATGCCTCCACCAGGCAAGGACCAGCGAGGGATGAACTTCGGATCGCGATGGCGCATATCCCAGAGCGTCAATAGGATCTTTCCATCGTGTTCCACCAAGCAGTAGGCTGCGAGTCGGGTATCGAAGAATTCACCGGTGTGCTCTGAACGTCGTGTCATATCCCCAATATATCGGTTTGTTCACCGTTATTTTCCCCATCAGTTAGGGCGTGAGCTAGCTTATTCGCCAAATATCCCATTGAAGGCTCCCGGATGTGATGAAATATTCTTATGTCCCCGCACTCAAAGAATTATTCAAACGTCGATCTAGATGAAATCGATCGAATCATCATCGACGAATTGGTAGCCAATGCGCGTATCTCCAATGCAACGCTCGCTCAGCGGGCTGGCATTGCTCCTTCCACCGCTTTGCTGCGCACACGTTCCTTAGTTGAGCGAGGCATTCTCACCGGCTACCACGCTGAAGTAGACCTTGGAGCGGTAGGTCGCACAGTTCAGGCATTAATCTCGGTGAAGCTTCGCGCTCATGACCGCGAGAAGATCGACACCTTCGTCGAACGCATTCCTCGCCTTCCCGAGGTCCTGTCAATGTTCCACGTTTCAGGTGGCACTGACTATCTTCTGCATATTGCGGTGGGTTCCACTGATCACTTGCGCGATTGGGTGCTCGATAACCTAGCAACCGATGAATCGGTGGGTCATACCGAAACAACACTGGTCTTTGCTCATCACCACGGAAACCGTGGACCGTTGCCTTCTGAAGACTCGATGAGTTAGTTAGCGTTTCTCACCAAAAGCATTAGATGCAAGGAAGGCCCTCACTGATTTTCAGTGAGGGCCTTTCTTGCATGCGAGTCAATGTTTTAGGCGCGACGGCGCTGCATCACCGCATCTAAGTTCAAACGTGGCTTGGTGTTTGAAACTGACAGATCAGCTGCAGGCAGAGTTCCGGTCACTGGTGCGACGGTCTCCGCAGCTGGCGTTTCAGGCTCCTTGGGAGCTGCTTCCTTGACGCTCTCGGCACGCTTGGCCGCTACCGAAGTCACGGCTGCACGCTCTTCCGCGGAAACCTCAGAAGCCAAACGCTTGGCATCTTCTGAAGCTTTCAGGCTAATCTGCTTGCTTGGACGAAGTGGCTCTTCAGCTGGAAGTGGAGCCTTCTTGACACGAGGAGCAACAGCTTCATCAGCATTCTTTGCTGCCTTGGCGATACGCTCAGATGCTTCAACATAGGTTGGCTTCGGCACCCGGGTTGGAGCCCAAGTGTCGGGCTGCTTCACTCCACCATGGCCATGCGCCACACGCAATGCTTCGGCACGAAGTTCCTCGGCGGTAATGGCTGGTGCACGGCGAGAAGATCCCGGACGAGCATCAAAGACTTCATCTGCCTCACGCTTACGGTTGATGACCTGATTAGCGGAATCTTCAAAAGCAGGAGTCTGCAAGGCCTTCTGTCGGGTAGCTTCGAGGTGCTCTAGCAGCTTGCGGTTACGGTCACGCACTGCGAGCATACGCAAGGTAGCAAAGGACAGCACGGCAACTAGGGCGAAGATACCAACCGTACCGAACGATAATGCGGTGAATGGAGCCAAAATGACACCGATTACGGTTGCAACGACTGCCAGCGCTCCGACTAGTGCGACGGACAATCGGCCATAACGCACACGTATTTTGAGTTTGGTCGCAGCAACTTCCTGCGAAGCGCTCTGTGACGTGCCAGCCATGTGCGTCCTCCATCACCGATTGAGTCGGTCAAATCTCATAGAACCGAGTACGGCTCTTTCAAATCAACCCTATGCAACCTTTCTTGCGGTGACACGCACATATGTCGGTGTGTCTATAAGTTTTCGGCACTACTTTCAACGTTTTGTGGACTGCTGGAGTCAAGCAACACGCTTTTGGACTCAGCGTTCGTAGATGCGTTCGAGCATGGTGCTGGAAAGCTCTTCCCGATTCAAGGCAAAGGTTCGATGATCACGCCACGCTCCGTCGATATGCAAGAAGGCACGACGCACTCCCTCGTCACGGAACCCTAACTTTTCGACCACTCTCAAACTGGGCGCATTTTCCGGACGGATATTGATCTCCAGCCGATGCAACTGAAGATCATTAAAACAATGATCAATCACCAGCGCACAAGCTTCTGGCATGAGACCAAACCCGGCATGACTACGGTCAATCCAATAACCAATGGATGCTGTGCGCGCGGCACCATACTGAACTGAGGACAATGACACCTGCCCAATCAACGGTGGGTTGGATTGGTGCAATTGTGGCAGGGCGATGGCCCATGAGTAACCGGTGCCTTCGCGAGCTGCTTGATCTTTGCCTGTGATCATTTGTCGAAAGGTAATCGATTCAGGTGGCCCCATCGGATTGGTGGGATCCCAGGGCTGCAACCATTGCGCGTTGGCATAACGCAGGGTGATCCATTCGTTCTCATCACGCATGGTCAACTGACGCAACAGCAATCGATCCGAGCTCAATTCGGGGACCAGCTGTGTGGCACGACGAGAGAAGAACATGAGCACATCGTAATACTCTTCAACGATTTAAACGCATTGCGTTGCAGACCAGGTGCAATTCGTTGCGTTGTGCGTAAGCTGGTGTCATGACTGTGAACCCTGCGAAGAATCACGACTCCCAAAAGAAGGCTGTACGTGCATCAATCCGCACGGCCAGAGATCGCATCGAGGCTCGGTCGCGCACTGAACTAGGCGAAAAACTGGCCGAAACGGTTCTGGGATATCTGAGGCAAAGCACCGGAATCGTTCGCAAGGTCGCAGCTTACATGTCCTCCCCCGGCGAACCAGAAACCCTGAAACTCCTCGATGCTTTGGTGGATGAAGGCATCGAAGTCTTCCTGCCGGTGTGCGAGCCAGAATTCGCCTTATCTTGGGCCGCCTACGCCCCGGGCATCGAGTTCCAGCGCAGTTCTTTGGCTCCAGTGATGGAACCAGTGGGTCCACGGTTTGGCACCGAACTCTTTGACGACATCAATACCTTGATCATCCCAGCCTTGGCCATTGACGAGCAGGGGCTCCGTTTGGGACAAGGCGGTGGCTATTATGATCGCTTCCTACCGCAGATCGCGGATTCACCAGTGAGAGTCGCGGCGGTTGTTTACGAGAATGAATATGTCCCGGCGGGGACTTTCGCTGTCGCGGAACATGACCAGCCAGTGGACTTGGTGTTCACGCCAGAAAAAGTTCACCAAATCCTTTAGGTTTCCACGCAGCCAAGCTCCCCAAGCCTTACACACAATTCGTGGCCACTTAGTCCGTGAGTCGGCCAGTTACAGCTTGCATGGTGCCATGAGCTTATTCTTTAGATCCACCACGGCACCCAGACCACCAGCTATTCCGAAACCAAAGATTCGTCCAGCACGTACTCGCAGTGAACTGCTGAGGCGTTACCGTAAACCTCTCGCGATGGCCTTTGCACTCTTAGCACTGGCTGGCGTACTCAACGTTTTCTCTTCAGGCCAATTAACCCAACGTGAAGTAGTCGTCGTCTCTAGTGATATTCCGGCGGGAAGTGAAATTGTTGCCAATCATCTCTCAGTTCAGACGGTACGCCTAGACCCTGAGGATAACGAAGTATTTGATTCCCCTGAACAATTGGTTGGTCAGCGTATCGCTGTTGGGCTCAGCGCGGGGACGGTGATTCGTAAGTATGCATTGGTCGGTGAACAACTACTGGCTGGCACCATCAACGGAACGGTTGCTGTTCCCTTACGCCTCAGCGATCCAGCTACGGTGACACTGCTTCATCCAGGCCAACTGGTCGATATTGTCTTGACCACTGGTGACGGTTTTGACCGTGAGATTTCCTCCAGCACCATTGCTAAGGCGGTGCCTGTGCTCTGGGTGCCACAAAGTGCATCCAATTCAGAATTTGGCATGCTCAATAGCGCCTCCCCCAGCGGCGAAGGAATAATCGTCGTTGCTGCGGCTAGCAGTCTCTCGGATGATCTTTCCGGTGCCGTGTCCCGTGGGAAAGTTTCGGCGGTCTTGGTTAATTGACCGAGCCGTTAGCCCCAGTGCGGGGGTTTCTCGCGTTTCATGAGCTCGGCGAGGTCTTCGGTTGCATCGCCCCACTGTCGAGGGTCTTGGTCCTTCGCAACGAACTCGGCCAAAGGATCCGTACTACGTTGTGACTTGTTGCCAGTAGCATCGGAAGTCGTACCATCAGCTGATTGTGGCTCAGCCAGGGCTCGGTTCACCGATGCTGAGTGTGGAACAGGCGTGTAACTACCAGTGAGTTGCACGCGTTGTTCCAGATGCTGTGGCGGTGCGACAACGCGCGGTCGCTTACGACGACCGCGCGTTGGTTCTGATCCAGAGGTCATTACTTCTTGGACTCCGATTGTTCAGCATTTTGGCTTGCTGGTACCGGAGCCGGGGTGGCCGGCTTCGGCTCTTCAACTACCGCCTTAGAATCCTTTGCTTCGTTGCTCTCGGCTACATTGTCCTTTGTCGCTTTTGACTGCACCTCAGCCTTAGGGTCCAACTTGGATTTCGCTGACTTCAGCAGTCCAGTTTTTTCCTTTGGAGCCGGCTCAGTCGTGACGTCTCGGGCCGAAACGGGTCGGGCCGCTGCCACGGCGCTACGCGAAGATGAGTCTTCGGCGGGTGCTGCGCTGGTGGACGGCTGCAGTTGCAGGGCCTTAGCCAGTCTTTCGGTCACCGATCCTGGGTCGGTGAAGACATCAATGGTCCACAATGGAACATAACGCCAGCCGTGCTTTTCGAAGAATTCAGGACGCAGTCGGCTGCGTTCACGAACAGTAAGCTCAGCGTAGTGTTCGGTACCGTCGTAAACCACGGCCAGTGGGCGAATACCACTGTTTTCTGATTCAAAGACGTGGGCTGAGAGATCAAGGACACCGCGATAATCTTCTGCGACAATGGCTCCGCGTTCGCGTAGGCGGCGGGCCAGATCAGAAACCAATGGATCAAAGCGTGGGTTTCGCATGGCGCTGACTCCCGAGTCGCCAGCCTCAACGCGTCCAAAGAGTTCAAAGAACTGACGGGCTCCACGGTAGACGCGGTTCAGATCCACATCGCCCGGCAACAGGCTGGAAACTAGGGTCATGCGGCTTCGTGAACGAGTCATCGCAGCAACGAAGAGCTGCTCGCCACCTTCACGCGACAAAGCACCAAATTCATGCAGCGTCTTGCCGTGTGGCGTGCGGCCGTAGCCCCAAGCGAAGATTACGGCGTCTCGGCGCAAGCCAATCAATCGGTCCATGGTGGTGACCACAAACGGTTCATGCTTAGAACGCAGGTACTCCATGGCGTACTTGTGATTTGGCAATTGAACACGAATCGCCTCAGCAATGGCTGCCGCATGGCTACGGTTCGACGCGATCACAGCTAGGGACTCGCGTCCCTGATTCTTGAAGTGCTCAAAGACAAGGTCAACTACGCGAGCCACTTCGGCAGCAGTGGTCTGCACGCCATCTTCGCTATTAGCCAGTGAACCGGTGGCATCAGGCACGTATTCGCTACGCAACAGTGGTGAATTTCCACTGATGTTCACGGCCATCGGCAAGCGCGAAATACTGGAATCGTAATAAGTGGTGGACAGCTGTTCCACCAGTCCCTCATCAATCCCTCGGTATACGGTGGACAGTGAGCCGGAAACCAGCACCTTGTTGAGTACAGAAAGTGCCGAGCGTTCCTGCTTGCGCTCCACCGCACGCGCGGTGGGGTCAACAGAAACTTCGAAGTGCTTTGGACCGCCCAGCATTTCATCACCGATAGCAATGACTTGGCTGGAGCGACGTAGCGCATCAAGGACTTCACGCAACGCCAGATAGTTTGCCTCCAGGAGGATCACCGCATCAAATTCGGCGTCTTCTGGAAGGGCGCTACCCAGCAGCAACGGAGCTGAAACGATGACCGGGGTCAACGAGTTAGCAAGCGGTGCACCTAGCTGCAAGAGTCCAGCAATGCTTGGGGCACCAGACTTCAGCATGTCGCGCAGGGCACGTGAGCCGGCCCGATGGTCTGCCAGAGCAGCTTTCCAATTGCGAGACAGGGCCCAGCGGATGCGCTGCGGGCCGGCGGCGATGTGAGCACCATCTGCTAGACGGTAATCAGCCTCGATTTTCTCCAGTTTGGAGCCGTCGTTCATGGCCAGGAAGTCATCACCGGAAATCATGGCGTCCAGGACGGACTGCCACCATGCCAGCTCTAGTTCACTATCAACAGCATCAGCATCGATCTCACGCTCAGCAAAGTCATCGAGCAAATCGCCCAAACCAGCTTCGGTGAGCTGTTCAGAGATCAGCGTACGCTCAGGCAACTCTCCCAGATCTTCGCGGCGGTCAACCAAGGCTGCAATGGTATCGAGCAGTTCAGCGATAGGCATTTCGCGCAAGCGCGAGCCCAAGGCTGGTGGGAGCATGCTAGATAGCTTGTCGATGCGGGCCCCAGCGTCGTGATAGCCGGCTTCAACATCCAGTAATCCGCCGGGTACCTGCGGGTTACGCTGGCTGGTGGCGATGGCACGCCAAGCGTCACGCTGCACAGACACTGCCTGCAGAGCTGCCTGAAGGTCAGCGACATGCATGCCCGGGCGGACGTATTCCTTGGCAATCTTGCGTAGGCGGGAACGAACAATAGAGCCCATTTCGACACCGTGTTCGCGACGCCATGCACTGGTTGCGGTGGCAGCGATCAAATCATCGATGTCGCCTTCGAAGATGTCGGACTCAAACTTGTCCAACGAGCCTCGTACGGCGACCAACAGCTGTAGTTGGTCACCCCACTTGTCGTAGCTATCTTCCAGACGGATCTGCGACTGCTTGGCAATCTTCTCCATGTGTTCATGAAGGATCGGCAAGTCACGTCCCAGACCACTGGCTAGGTTCAGTGCTTGTTCGGTTGCTTCGGCATTGCGCAGAGGCGCACCGTGCCACGGGCTGGTGGTGTGTGCCTTGGAGTAGGCGCCAAGCTGTGCCGCTCGCTTGAGCTGCGCGGCAACATGTCCACGCTGGCCCATAGAATCTAGGACCGAACGCTTCAGACGGACGGTTGTTGATGGTGCTGGTTCCAGTGCCGAGAGGCGTGCCAACTCCTGCATGGCCTGGTAGGGCGAGCAACCCCAACGGCTACGGACCGAGTGCAGGGACTTAACGTGTTCGTGCAGTGCATGACGCGATTCGCGCAGGCGCTTGAACATTGAACCCAACTGCGGTTCGGTGGCTTTTTCATTACGCAAAATGGCCTTGGTCAGCAAGGTGCGCAGTGCTTCCGGATCCTCGTTCGGTTCCAAAAGTAGGCTGGCGGCATCTACTTGCTGGTTGAAACGCTGCACAAATTCTTCGGCGGCAGAACGCTGTTCTGCAATCACGAGGACACGCTTGCCCTGAGCGGCCAGTAGTGCGGCGGCGTTCAGTGCAGTTTGGGTTGCACCGGTACCGGCAGCAGCATTGATGGCTACGGATTCGCCGGCCGCGATGTAGTCCAGCATCTTCGACTGGGATTCATCAGCATCCAGCAGGTAAAGCTCTTCTTCTGGGTCGCGCTCATCCGAGGATTTGGCCAGCGTGGTGCTTCCGGTGTGCACCTTGCGAGTTGAAGGTTCTTCAGCATTCCCCGATTGTTTACGTGGGCGGGTGCTGTCCTTGAGGATGTTGCGCACCCGACGTAGGCGCGAGCCGCCCTCTTCCGGCGCCTTGGACTCATCCGACTTTGCGCTAGTTGCCTTGGAGGTTTCTTCGCTCGTCGCCTCGGAAGATTTCTCTTGTTCCGATTTCGTCGCTGCGTCGTTGCCCGGCTTGGCCGCTACGAGCTTCGCAAGCGCTTCGGAAGCCTTGGAATCAGCAGCATTCTTGGCCTGCTGTTCATTCAAATCTTGACGAATCAGTGCTTCAATCACCGGGTGTGAGCCAGTGAGCTTGGCTGGGTCGGCAGGGTCCATCAATTCCGAGAAGGTGGACAGCAGTAGGCGGTGGCCCACGACAACGCCAGGAACTTCGGCCATCTGGTGGCGTAGCGCATCCATGCCACGCACCGGATCAAAGCGAGCAATGGAATAGGCGGCGGCGTCTACCGCATTAACATCGACCTTGGCATCGTGATCGGCCTCGAACTGTCGTACGAATGCTGGGGATACGGTGGCACGACCAACTAACTGCAGGTCGTAGTCATCGGCATCCATGTGCTTAGTCAGGGTGATACGACCCAGCATGATCGGAGCGGAGACCGGCTCGCTCTTTCCGTCATGTACGGCACGCCAGTTGGCGACACCGGCGGCTAGGTAGCCGACATCGATGCCACGCTCATCCCAGAGCTCACTGATCTTTGATGCGAGGGCACGTGCAGTGCGACGTGCTGTCGCATACTGTTCTGCGTCATGAAGCAGGGTGGATAGACGGGTGCGTCGTCCGGCAAGAAATTGCGCCAGCCCCGATGGGTTGGCGTGGGTGATGTCAATGCTGTTGGACGTCGAGGGAGCAAACCGCAAGGTGGTATCGGCACCCGCACTTTGTCCTAGGGATTTCACCCAGGTTGCTACCCGCTCGGCGGCAGCATTCTGTCCACTAGCCACGACAGTCATTCCCTTCACTGAACCGACCACTTTCAGGCGCACTACGGTGCAGATACGCCTCTTTCTAACGTAGTGCACAAGCCCTGAAGATCAGGGGTGCGAAACACGTTTTAACTGGGAGAAGCGGAACCGTTTGCTCTTTGTGTTGGCGTTCATGTTTCGCAAAGCTAGATTGGACTATTCGATGTCGATTTTTATGGAATCCGGAGTGATCGCATTCTTAAAGCTGAACTACGTCTTCAAAGCGGGCGTGCGATCATCGAAACAAATCGAGCCCAATCATAGTTTAGTGAACGAGCAGCCAGAGACATACGACAACTACCATTTGGTGCGTTTAAACTATTCGTCTCTACTTCCGGCTTCAATGCCAAAAGTACGTCGTTCGACGAGACGTCAAAGCACAACATGATGCCGCCTAGCTCAATTGGTGCGATCGAGTAGATAAATGCATAGCGTACAGAACAATAGCTTGGGCCAACTACCTGAAATTGCAGGAGCAGATCGTCATTGCAAGACTTCTCGACGCGTTTTCTAGTAGCTGGCCCCTGGAATTGTTACTTGCGAGAGCAGCAAGGCCGCCTTGTTCAACTCTCGGACTTGATTTTTGGTCAACCCTGCATCGGGATTATCCGATAGTACAGAAACGTCCTGAATCAAACTGGCCAGAAAACCTTTGGCCTCGTGAATCGAATCTACCAACATCTGAGCCGCTTCGGATTGAATTTCCAAGTACGCAAATTCTCCTAAAGCCATGTCCACAACCCATCTGGCGATTTTGGGTTGGTCTAGGCTAGCCGCAGCCTCAATCCAGGCTTTAGTGAATTCCCAATAAGATTCAGCGTTGTAGCTTATGCGTTCGTAGTCAAAATCTTCAAGCAAAAAATCGGGTTGTCGACGAATAGCAGTGGCTACCGCTTCATCGATACGGCCAGCCTCTATCGAGTCCAGTAGCTTAGAATCCGCCATCTTTACTTCACCCATCCATCGGAGATCTGACCAGTATTTTTCGGCACTTTCGCAACAATCGTCTTGCCCATGTACACCGATCGATATTCCTGCACAAGCTTATCGTCCCTGTAGAGTTTCACCTTGCTTGCTACCTTGACTAATAGGTCGGCAGCTTTTGAACGGATCCCCATTGATGTCGCGCTTGGAAAATGTGGTTCCACTTATTACTGATTTGTGCCATCAGTTCTTGCCGGAACGCCTTTTGCAAGGCAGTGCGTCCTGCGATTTTAATGGCGCATGGAATTCCATAATTATTTTCAATCTACATTCATCCATCAGAACACAAAATTCCCCTGTTCTTCGCCACGAAGATGGCGAAGAACAGGGGAATTTCAAGCTATGGGATTACTCCCACTCAATGGTTCCTGGTGGCTTGGAAGTCACGTCCAGAACGACTCGGTTAACCCCGTCGACCTCATTGGTTATGCGGTTGGAGATCTTCGAGAGCAGATCATAAGGAAGGTGCGACCAGTCGGCGGTCATAGCATCCTCGGAGGACACCGGACGTAGCACGATTGGGTGGCCGTAGGTACGGTGATCACCCTGCACGCCTACCGAACGTACGTCAGCGAGCAGTACTACTGGCATCTGCCAGACTTCCTCGTCCAATCCTGCAGCGGTCAGCTCAGCGCGAGCAATCGCGTCGGCCTTGCGCAGGATGGAGAGGCGCTCTTCGTTCACTGCACCGATGATACGGATACCCAAGCCTGGGCCAGGGAATGGCTGACGGCCAACAATTTCCTCTGGCAGACCAAGCTCGCGACCCACCGCGCGAACCTCATCCTTGAACAAGGTGCGCAGTGGCTCAACCAGTTCGAACTGCAGATCCTCTGGCAGGCCGCCCACGTTGTGGTGGCTCTTGATGTTGGAGGTACCTTCGCCGCCACCGGATTCCACGATGTCTGGGTACAGGGTGCCCTGAACCAAGAACTTCACTGGTTCACCCTCGGAGGCAGCTTCAGCGATGATCGCCGCTTCAGCTGCTTCGAAAGCACGGATGAATTCGCGTCCGATGATCTTGCGCTTGGTTTCTGGGTCGGTGACACCGTCCAGTGCCGACAGGAAGCGTTCGCGTTCGTCAGCGATGTAGAGCTTTGCGCCGGTGGAAGCGACAAAGTCCTTCTCAACCTGCTCAGCTTCGCCTTCGCGCAGCAGGCCGTGGTTGACGAAGACACAGGTCAGCTGGTCGCCAATGGCGCGCTGAACCAGTGCTGCAGCAACAGCCGAGTCCACGCCGCCGGACAGGCCACAGATGGCCTTACCGGTGCCGACCTGAGCACGGATGCGCTCGATCTGCTCATCAGCGATGTTGTCCGCGGTCCAGTCGCCCTTTAGCCCTGCACCGTTGTACAAGAAGTTCTCTAGAACGTCCTGACCGTACTCGCAGTGCTTAACTTCTGGGTGCCACTGCACACCGTAGAGGCGCTTGGCCTCGTTAGCGAATGCAGCTACCGGAGCACCGGCGGTGGTGGCCAGCACTTCGAAGCCTTCTGGGGCCACCGAGACAGCGTCGCCGTGGCTCATCCATACGGTTGGGGCCTGTGCGGCGCCAGCCAGGATCGAACGGGCTTCGCCCTCAAAGGTGGTTGCGGTGCGGCCGTACTCGCGCAGGCCGGTTTCTGCAACGGTACCGCCCAAGGCGTTAGCCATGGCCTGGAAGCCGTAGCAGATGCCCAAGACCGGCACGCCGGCTTCAAACAGGTCGGCCCCAACGGATGGGGCGCCATCGGCGTAAACGCTGGAAGGACCACCGGAAAGGATGATCGCTGCAGGGTTCTTGGCCAAGATGGCTTCAGTGGACAGGGTGTGCGGAACGATCTCCGAGTACACACGGGCCTCACGTACACGACGAGCGATAAGCTGCGCGTATTGGGCCCCGTAGTCGACGACCAGAACCGGCTTATGTTCTGGATTGAGGGGAGCAGTAGTCACCGTTACAGTCTACGCGGTTCATCGCATGTGAAACAGTCGGAGCGCTGTCATCAGCGTCACCTAGTGGCAAGTCATCGCCTCAAATCCAGGGCAATGAAGCAAACAGCGGGCGAACCAAGAGTTTTGGTTCGCCCGCTGGCAGTATTTTTATGACCCGGCTAGTACCGCTTGGCGGCCTTCGGATGGGCGGCCAATTCGCGGTCTACTTCTGCATGCACCTTGGACTCGGTGTAGAAGGACAGGAATGGAACCACACCACCCAAAGCGATGGTCACGAAGCGCATGAATGGCCAACGCATCAGCGACCATAGGCGGAAGTCGGCGAAGAGGTAAACCACGTACAACCAGCCATGCGCAATGAGTATGCCCAAGGAGAGGTTCGCTCCCCCGGTGATTTCTGCACGGTTGAATAGGCCCACAGAGTTAGCGGTGTCATCGACAAGAGTGCCACCGACAAAGAGCTCGAGTGACCAGAAGTATTTGAAGATCATCTCAACCACCAGTAGCAACAGCATCACACCGGTAATGTAGGCAAAGACCTTATAGAACTTTGCGGCGCCGCGGATCTGCGCTGGTGTGCCACCAAATTTCCGAGGCTTTGGTGCGGGAGCGGTGCTGGACATGGCTGGTGATTCCTTCCGAGTCATGAAAGAGGTCGGTGTGCGTGATGCTAGTTGTTGCTGTTTCCCGGTGGGGTTTGCTCGGGTCCTGCTTGGCGGGCTTGGGCGGCGCGCTCGGCAACCTCATCCAGATCCCGCTGATAATCGTCTTTCACCATTCGGTACCAAAGGAAGATCGCGAAGCCTGCAAAGACGACCCATTCAATTCCGTAAAAGACGTTGAGCCAGTTGATCTGAGCTTCCTGTGGCTGCGGTCCAACATAGATCATGTCGATACCAGGCTGTTGGACACTCTCACCCTTGACAGTTTTGATTTCGTGAGCCGAGATGAAGCCGTCGTACAGTACTGAATCCCAGATATTTGCCAACTGTGCTGATGCAATCGTGGGAAGAGTTTTACTACGTAAGTCGTGTTCGTTTTCAGGTCCCTCGCTAGGTAGCAATCGTCCGGTGATTTGCAGTTCACCCGTGGGTGCTGCAGATGGCGTGGTTTCTTCTGGCTGCCAGCCTCGGACGACAGCAATGCCAGCGTCTTGTTTGGCACCCTCAACCTTGAACTCGCTGATGACCCAGACGCCCTTATTGCCGTCTTCGATTCGGTCAGCGATGAGCTGGTCTGTCCCGGGAACGAATTCACCGGTAAAGGTGACGATTTGGTCCGCTTTAGTACCAAGAAGTTCGGTGCCGATGTCTTGGTGTTTTGTCAGCTCCACCGGCTTCTCGGTCTTATCAACCTTGACGATGGGTTCACTCTCAGAGGCACCAAACTGCCATCCGGAGAGGGCAACAAATCCGGTGGCGATGGCGAGCGCCGCGAGGAGGGCGCCGATCCACTTAAGCTTCAGAGCGGTTTTAAACACCCCTTAACCGTACTTCTATTTGCCGTAGAACTCGAAATGGTGAGGGGTGAGATTGGCCTAGCAGGCAACTTTCATCGAGAGGGGAACCATCCATGAACCCCAGTCGTTGGGACCTAGCATATTCTTTGATGCAAAAGGCTTCGCAAAGCCCTGCGCCGTAATACACGAGTGGCTAGAATCTGACCGATTCCATTGTCAGATCCTAGCCACATTACACAAACCGCTTAAGACCAGTCGTGACTAGCAAATAGGGTGTCAATGACTTCTTTCTTCTGCTCAAAGCTCAGTTCCTTGCCACTCATGTCGAGCACAATATTTCTCCAGCGTCGCCCGTCGTCTCCAAGATAGGTTGCGAACTGCTCAGCGGCACCTTGAGATTCAAATTGGAGGAAGTTTCCATTTGAAGTCGACCATTCTTCAACACATTGGTCAGTTGAACACAATTCTTTAGTGTTTTCTTGCGGGCTAAGGGACTCACTACCCGCGAGAAAGTCCTGCAAGTTACTCGTTTGATTACGCCCTAGCCCCTCCTGATAGGTACAGAGCGCCAGCAATGACTGTTACTGCCAAGACCACGACAGAAATGAGTAGCCCCGTTCTCTTGTTGGGCGATTTCGTTGTAGCCGATAGTGACATCTATAGCCTCTGTTCTAATATCTAGTAACTCTTGCGAGCAACGCCTTCTTTGCCGCACGCCTGAATCCAGCAATTCCTCTCGGAACAAAAACGCGCATAGCATTCGAGCCCTTAATTGCCTCGTCGACATTGAGCGCCGTCAGCGAT